>CAZEAU010000012.1:0-6452 GCA_964510515.1 uncultured Actinomycetota bacterium
CTTGGCATCCTCGCCTCGCGGCTCGGAGGCAAAACGCGAGCCCATGCGGCGGGCTAGACAGGAGAGCCAGAGTGGGCAGACGTTGCAGATGGTGAAAGGGGCAAGTTGGGCAGACGCTGAGGTCTATAGAGAGAACCGGGGAGGGCAGACGTTGCGGATGTTGGGAAGGGCAAGTAGGGAAGGCGCCGGCCCTTTAAGACCTGCGAGTGCGGAGCGAGGGCCGCGCCCCCGGGTCCCGTTCCACATGCAGCACCTGCTGTCAGGTCTTGGCATCCTCGCCTCGCGGCTCGGAGGCAAAACGCGAGCCCATGCGGCGGGTGGGACAAGAGAGCCGGTGAGGGCAGATGGGGTCGCTTACCCGGGTGGGGTCAGGTCTTGCGGCGGCTGTTTTCTTCAAGCAGACCAAGACATATAATGCCTGTTAAGCGACTTCAATTATAGCAATATATGGAAAATTAGCGGAGCAGGCAAAGAACAAGACCTGACCCCATCCTCTCCGAAAGGTTGATACGGGGAAGGCATCGGATCCATGGCCGCGTGCTCGGCCTTGGGCTGTCCCGTCACAAGGGAGGAACGACAGGCGCGGTATCAGGTAGAATGTTCCCAGGACGGTATCGCTCGCCGGCCTGGAAAACCGGTTGGGCACACGGAGCATCTTGGAGGATATGGCCCATGGGAATCATCGCTTGCTCGGCTTGTGGAAAACCGAGGCTGTTCAACTTCTTCGTCAAATGGGGAGACAACGGGACCATCGTGGCGCGGATCAACCCCGCTTTCCGCGTGGTCCTGGTGGAGTCGGCGCTGCTCGAGGACATCTATCAGCGCATCGAGGCCGTGCTGGGCCTTTCCATAAGGGAGGCCATATTCGAGGCGGAACGCGCCGCGGCGGCGACCACCGTCGATAACCTGTTGCCGGACTGGCTCATCAAGCGGGTGCTGCGCAACCGCCTGGTCATGCATCCGGCCAGCCGTTTTCTGCAGCTCCTGGCACGAACGGCGGGTATGGCGGACGTGCACACCGTCTTCTACCACGCGTTCCGCGGCAGTATGGCGCGGGTGAGGAACGAGTTCAACCGGGAGCTTTTCGCCGCCAACGTGGTGGGGGCTTTCGAGAGCATGGAGGGCGTGATTTACGATCATGCCTGGGTGGAGATAGGCGAGGAGCTGTTCCTCATCCTCGTCCCCGCCGCGGGCAAGCCGGAGATCGCCCACAGGATGAGGCCCGAGATCGCCGCCCCCCTGCCCGGGCAGCTCAGCCACAGCTCCTGCCCGCGCTGCGGATTCCCCCGCGCGCTGGACCACCTGCGCTGGGACCTTGCGGAGGCGACGATCACCGATACGCGCAGGGGCGTGCGCCTGAGCTTCGTGGACGGGTATTCATTCTCGGCGGTATTCCGCGAGCTGGTGGAGGAGTTGGGTGAGGTGATAGTCCCCATCATCGTCGAGGCTTCGAGCGAATATACCCTGTGCAGCATCAGGGAGACGGGGCTGCTGGACAGTGGGAGGAAGCGCGAGGAAGTCTATGCGGAGTTCCTCGACCTGCTGCCCCTTTACGGCAAGGGAAACCCCGTGGTGGCGGACATGGCGGACGGCGCCCTGGCCGTCACCGTTGAGAACCCCTACAGCGCCTACCTGCTGGCGGGCGAACTGCTCGCCATATACGAGGCGGTCGAAGGGCGTCCAGGCACCCTGGACATCTTCGACGAAGCTCAAAGGGTGAGGCTGAGCATCACCCCCTGAGCGCTCAAGCGCGGTTGATGCGGGCCGGGCCCGTGGCCGCCGCGCAACGGCGGGCCGTCGCCATGCCCGGCAAACAGCAGGATTGGAAGCCGAATGCCTTATGCGCGGCCTCCTTATCGAGGGCAAAGCGCACCACCGCGCGGTGGGGCTGGGATGAGATGCGCGGAATGGGAGCACCGTCAGGTGGAAAAGAAAATTCTCCGCTCAGTTGATATTGCCTTGGTCGTGATCGTGGGGTCGCTCCCGATATGCCTTGCGGGCCGCGAAGGATTCCGGGCGGGCCCGGGCGCCGAAGGGATACAATATAGGGCGTAGCAAGCGCGGCAGACGGCGGAGGCGGAGGCATGGACATGGGCGGCACCGGGGCGGAGGCGCTGCAGGCGGCGGAGCTGTTCTCCGGCATAGAGCAGGCCCATTACCGCGACATCATGGGCCGCGGCGAAAGGCGGCGCCTCGAGGCGGGGGCGCTCCTCTTCCGCGAGGGAGACCCGGCCCAGGCATTTTTTCTGGTGCTGAGCGGCCGCCTCAAGCTCTCCAAGCTGCACGAGCAGGGAAAAGAGTCCATCATCCGCTATGTCGGCCCGGGCGAGATAACGGCGGCCACCGCCGCCCTCGCGGAAAAGGGCTTCCCGGCCACCGCGCAGGCCCTGGCCGCGACGGAGGTGGTCGCCTGGAGGCGGCGGGCGGCCGCGGAGATGCTGCTCGAGCACCCCCGGCTGGCGATAAACGTCCTGCGGGTCGTCGTCGCGCGCCTGGACGAGCTGCAGGACCGCTACCTGGAGCTGCGCGCGGAGCAGGTCGAGCGGCGCATAGCGCGCTCGCTGCTGCGCATCATGCGGCAGTCCGGGCGCCGGCAGGGCGGCGACATCGCCATCGACTTCCGCCTGAGCCGCCAGGACCTCGCCGACTACACCGGCACCACCCTCTACACCGTCAGCCGCACCCTGAGCGCCTGGAAGAAGAGGGGCTGGATAAAATCCGGGCGCGAGCGCATCACCGTGTGCGACCCCCATTCCCTGGTCCTCTTCGCCGAGGGGGATTGAGCGGGGAGGGCGGCGGGAAAACGCAAGGGGCGATTCCCGCGAACATTGCGCCGGCGCAAAGACATCCCCGCGGCCGCCCTCTATCATCTGGCCATGAAGGAAGTGGACCCGGCGATGACCATCGGCGAGCTCCTGGAGCTCTACCCGGAGGCGGCAGGCGTTTTCATCAAGCGCAGGATGCTCTGCGTGGGCTGTCCCACCGAGGCCTATCACACTCTCGAGGACGCCTCCCGCCTGTACGGGTGCAGCCTGGACGCTTTGCGCGGCGACATCCACGCCGCCGTCCGGGAGACCCGGGAAGACCGCGGCTAGCTTGGGGGGCCTCCCCCAGGGTCGGCGCGGCGCCAGGCCTCGGGCCGCAGGCGCGCCGGAGACGGAGGAAGGCGGAAGGGAAAGGAGAGGCACATTGTTCTGCTACCAGTGTCAGGAGACGGCGAAAAACACCGGCTGCACCACCCGGGGGGTATGCGGCAAGCCGGAGGAGACGGCCAACCTGCAGGACCTGCTCATCTTCGCGCTCAAGGGGCTGTCCTTTTACGGCGTGAGGCTCAAGGAGCTCGGTGAGCCGGACCGCGGCCAGGCGGACTTCATCGCCGAAGGGCTGTTCGTGACCATCACCAACGCCAACTGGGACGACGGGCGCATCACCGCCTACATCGAGGAGGCCCTGGAGAGGCGCGACGAGCTCCGTGCCAGGTTCCTCGAGGCCTACAGGAAGGCGAACGGTCGGGACTACGACGGCCCGCTCCCCGACGCCGCCGCCTGGAGCGGGGATGGCGCCGCGGCCTTCGCGCAGAAGGCCCCGAGCGTGGGCGTGCTGTCCACGCAGGACGAGGACGCGCGCTCCCTGCGGGAACTGCTCATCATAGGCCTCAAGGGCATCGCCGCCTACGCCGAGCATGCCGCCGTGCTGGGCTTCCGCAAGGGCGAGGTCCAGGACTTCCTCATGGAGGCGCTCGAATCCACCACCCGGGAGCTCTCGGTGGACGAGATGGTCGGCATGGTGCTGAGGGCCGGAGAGGTGGCGGTGGAGACCATGGCCCTGCTCGACGAGGCCAACACCGCGACCTACGGCCACCCGGAGATGAGCGAGGTGAACATCGGCGTCGGCGATAACCCCGGCATCCTCATCAGCGGCCACGACCTCAAGGACATGGAGGAATTGCTCGCGCAGACCGCGGGCACGGGTATCGACGTCTATACCCACGGGGAGATGCTGCCCGCCAACTTTTACCCCGCTTTTAAGAAATACGGTCACTTCGTGGGCAATTACGGCGGCTCCTGGTGGCATCAGAACCGGGAGTTCGAGTCCTTCAACGGCCCCATACTCATGACCACCAACTGCCTGGTTCCCCTGAGGAAGGATAACACCTACCTGGACCGCCTCTTCACCACCGGCGTGGTGGGGTACGAGGGCGCGCGGCACATCCCCGACCGCCCCGTGGGCGGCAGCAAGGATTTCAGCGCGGTCATCGCCAGGGCCCGGGATTGCGCGCCGCCCGACGAGCTCGAGACGGGCACGATCGTCGGCGGCTTCGCCCACAATCAGGTGCTGGCCCTCGCGGACAAGGTGGTGGAGGCGGTGAAGTCAGGCGCCATCCGGCGCTTCGTGGTCATGGCCGGCTGCGACGGCCGTCAGAAGTCCCGCGCCTACTACACCGAGGTGGCCGAGAGCCTGCCGCCGGACACGGTTATCCTTACCGCCGGCTGTGCCAAGTACCGCTACAACAAGCTGGACCTGGGCGATATCGGCGGCATACCGCGCGTGCTCGACGCGGGGCAGTGCAACGACAGCTATTCCCTGGCCGTCATCGCCCTCAAGCTCAAGGAGGCCTTTGGGATGCAGGACATCAACGAGCTCCCCATCTCCTACGACATCGCCTGGTACGAGCAGAAGGCGGTGGCGGTGCTGCTGGCGCTGCTGCACCTGGGGGTGAAGGGGATACGCCTCGGGCCCACCCTGCCCGGCTTCCTCTCCCCGAACGTGGCGCAGGTGCTGGTGGACAAGTTCGACATCAAGCCCATCGGCGAGGTGCAGGAGGACGTAGCGGCCATGATGGCCGGCAGCTGACGGAAAAGCTGTACGCGGGGCCGCTCGCGCCGTCCGGGACGCGGGGGCCCCGCCCTTCGTCCCCTGCGCGCGCGGGTTCCCTGTTCTTCTGGCGTAGCGATTCCGGTATTGATCCTGCGTCCCCTGCGCGCGGGTTTCCTGGAGGGCGCGTCCTTTGCGGGCTTGCCCCACCCTGCGCCCCCTGCGCGCGCGGGTTCCCTACAGCGGGCGGCCGACGGCGGCCATGTAGATGGCGCTCTCCTCCACCCCGTCCACGCCGAGCAGGGCGTTGACCTCGTCGTCGAAGAGGGCGGCCAGCGCGCAGGCGCCGAGCCCCCGGCCGGTGGCGGCGAGGTAGAGGTTCTCGCACATGTGGCCCGCATCCATATAGATGTAGCGGTAGGCGCGCTGCTCGTACTTCCACTTGGAGCGCGCAAAGACGGCGGTCCACACCAGGACGGCCGCGGCCTTGTAACAGACCCCTTGATGGAGGGCGGCCTTGGCCGCCTCCATGCCCAGGCTCCCCGGGCGCAGCTGTTCGAGCGCATGCGCCCTGACGGCGTAATGGTAAAGGCCCGGCTCCACGCCCTCGACGCGGTTGACCACCGCGTAGGTCTCGATGGGGTAAAGCCCTCCCGCCGAGGGCGCGGTGCGGAACTCGTGCCCGCGCTGCACGCTTCGGATGCCCGCGCATGCCCACAGGAGGTAGGAGAGGTCGGCCGCGGAGAGGGGCTCGGCCGAGAAGTCGCGCACGCTGGCCCGATTGCGCAGGGCGTCGTCGAGGCCCATCTCCCGCGAGGGCTGCGGGCGCGGCAGCTCAACCCTGCGTGCCTGCGGGTACTCCTTGTAGGGGGCGGGCTTGCCCCCCCAGTCCAGGTCGCGGCCGAGCATCTTATCCGGGTGATACTTGCTCTCGCGCTGATACCTGTCGCCTATTCCCTCCGCCATCTCCTCCACCTCCCGCAAAAGGGGGCCTGTTCCTCATGCGTTCGCATATCTTAACACGGTTTATCCGCGCGCAGCCTGGATGAACAGGCCTGTTGCTCAGCCTCCCATGCGCATGCGGCGAGGGCTCGAGAGCGGCCGCCGTTTTCCATACGCCGCGAGCGATGCGAGGTGCAGGCGGCCCCAGCCTCGCGCCTTTCCGCATGCCCCCGGCGGTGCCGGTGCCTGTTTCGCTTCTTAAAAAGAGAAAGGGACCGCGGGCGATGGCCATTGAGGGACCATGCCGCCGGGGCTTAGGGGCGGAGCGGCTCCTGCGCTAGAATAGAAAATGGGGGTCTGAGCACAGAGGAGGAGAACAGGAGAAGATGAGAAGAAGCGCGCTGGCGGCCTTGCTCGCCTTGGCCGCGCTGCTCTCGCTGGCGCCCTTGGCTCTGCAGAGCACCGTTACCGCCGCCGTGCCGCCGGGGCAGGGGGCCGGCGACGCCGTGCGGCCGCAGCAAGGCATGACCGCAACCGCCCTGCATGAGCAGGAGCCCACCTCCGCCGCCCCGGCGCATGAGCAGGAGGCCGCCGCGCTGCCGGGGGAGGGCATATTCGGCGCGGCCTCGGCGGGCTTTTACCGCGCCTGGGCCCACGACTCGGTGGGCGCAACCTCCCCCGCAACCTCCTGGTAC
>CAZEAU010000012.1:6552-18673 GCA_964510515.1 uncultured Actinomycetota bacterium
CGTCTCCTACGACGTCTCCGCCGCGGTCACCGCCAGCTCCGGTGTGGTCTGCGAACGCGCCATGTACGGCGCGGGCCGCGCCTGGGCCCACGACTCGGTGGGCGCAACCTCCCCCGCAACCTCCTGGTACCTGGCGGAGGGGGCCACCGCGGGCGACTTCGAGACCTGGCTTCTGGTGCAGAACCCCGGGGATACCCCCGCCTCCATAGACGTGAAGCTGCACACCGCAGGCGGCGAGGTGCCGGGACCTACTGGTACCATCCCCGCGCGCAGCCGCCGCTCCTTTAACCTCGGCGCCTATGCCGTCTCCTACGACGTCTCCGCCGCGGTCACCGCCAGCTCCGGTGTGGTCTGCGAAAGAGCGATGTACGGGCGCGTGGTGGTCTGCCTGGACCCCGGCCACGCCGCCACGCCCTCGGAGATAGACCCCGAGACCGGCATCAACACCCAGGACTGGGTGAACGAGCCGGAGATGAGCATCGTCTACGACATCTCCCTGCGGGCCAAGGCGCTCCTGGAGGCGCGGGGCATCAGGGTGGTGATGACCAAGAGCTCCGTCGACGACCCCGTCAACCTCAAGCGGCGCGCCCAGATAGCCAACGAGGCCGGGGCGCGCATGATAGTGCACATCCATGCCGACCCCGGCCTGAGCAGGCCCACCACCTACTACCCCGGCCCCGCCCCCTACGACTGGAAGGCCAATACCGAGAGCGGCCGCATCGTCTATATGGACCCGGTGGTGCGCGAGCGCAGCGAGGCCGCCGCAAGGAGGTTTCACGCGGCGATGGCGGCGCATATCCTGCAGGCCACTGGCTTGCGGGACGGCGGCCTGGTGGTGGAGAACCGCGGCACCACGGGCACCGGCAATTACGGCCCCGTCTTCAGCTACGACATCTGGAGCAAGGTACCTACCTTCACCCTGGAGAACGGCCTCGGCTTCGCCGATGCCCACCGCCAGGAAGTGGCGGAGAGCATCGCCGCCGGCGTCCTCGCCGTCCTTCCCTGAAGGGGTCAGGCCCCCATCAGGGCTGGAGGCCGAAGGTCTTGTGCACGATGCCCTTGCGCAGGGCGAAGCGCATCACCGCATGGTAGAGCTGGGGCGAGATGCGGCGCAGCAGGACCAGGGGGCCGTGATGTTTCCAGGGGACAAGGATAATGGCCCGGTCGCGCCGCAGACCGCGCAGCGCCGCATCGGCCACGACTCCCGGGGGCACCCCCTTGGTGGCATAGAATCTCTCTATCTCCGGCTTGGAGCTGCGCCCCTCCTTATCGTAAAGGAGCACCCTGCCGTCCCGGATGATATTGGTGTCGATATCGCCGGGGCAGAGCAGGCTGACCCCTATGCCGTGCGCGCTGAGCTCCATGCGCAGGGTCTCGCCCATCCCGACCACGGCGTACTTGCTGGCGGTGTAGGGGGCCATGCAGGGCATGGCTGCCAGGCCGGCGTCGCTCGCGGTGAGCAGGATGCAGCCGCGCCCGCCAGCGCCAGCGCCAGCGCCCTGCCTATGCCGGAGCCCGCCCCGGTGACCACCGCCGTCTTCCCCTTGTAGAAACCCATATCCCTCACCTCCAGGATCATTATGCACCCTGCGGCCGCCGGGGGCATACGCGGGCGGGGTCAGGTCTTGCGAGGGGAGATTTCATGCAAGCGGAGTAAGGTGCATAATACCAGGTCAATGCCTTCAATTATGGTATTATAAGGAATATTAAGCGATGCAGGCAAAGAACAAGACCTGACCCCATCTTTTGCGGGGAAGACGTTAGGCGTCGCGCTCACGGGGGTATATATAGTGCTGGTACATATGGCGTCGGCATGGCTCGGGGGGGGGCGCGGCGGCGGAGGGCAGCGGCCCGAAAAAGGGCAGCGATATCGGCATAGAGAAGACATCAGGTAAAAGAGGTATCGGGCACGAGGGATCCGGGAGGTGGTCCGTTTGAGGAATCATGACTGGAGGAAGGCGGCGGGGTTGCTCGCCTGCCTCGCCCTGCTCTGCGGGATGCTGGTGGTCATCCCCGCGGCGAGCACCGCGCAGGCGCAGGATGCCAGGCCCTTCACCATCCTGCACACCAACGACGAGCACGGCGAGGTCATACCGTACGGACCGTCCATCGACTTCCCCGACCACCCCACCACGGGCGGGCTTTCGCGCATCGCCGCCGAGATGGGGCGCATCAAGGCGGAGAAGGCGGCGGCGAGCGAGCCGGTGCTGACCCTCTCCGCCGGGGACGTATCCCAGGGCACGCTCTTCAGCTGGCTGGAGGCCCAGCCGGGCGGCCATGTCGAGCTCTCGCTCCTGCAGGCCATGGGGTATGACGCGGTCGCCGTCGGCAACCACGATTTCGACATGGGCTCGGGGTACCGGGCGCAGGTGTACGCGCAGGCCAAGGCGGACGGCATAAAGCTGCCCCTGCTGTGCGCGAACATGAAATTCGACCTGACCGATCCCCAGGCCGCGGCCCTCGAGGACCTTTATTCCAGCGATGATAAGGGGGGCACCGAGCTGGCCATACAGCCCTACACGGTGAAGACCCTCTCCAACGGCCTCAAGGTGGGCATCTTCGGGCTGCTGGGGGTGGAGGCGGAGGTGGACGCGCCCGCGGCGGGGCTTACCGGGGTCACTTTCGGAAACGTCATCGGCAATCCCACCGACCCCGTGGGCTTCATCAACCGCGTCAACGTGGCCCAGGACATGGTCAATACCCTGCGCACGGACAAAGACTGCGACGTGGTGGTGGCCCTCACCCACTGCGGCACCGGCGAGGAGAAGATGCTGGCCCAGTTCGTGAACGGCATCGATGTCATCGTGGGCGGGCACAGCCACGACCTCAACTATCCCCCCATCAGCGTGGGCGGCACCACCATCGTGCAGGCGGGCTCCTACGGGCGCTACCTGGGCGTGCTGGAGCTGGAGCATACAGGCGGCAAGGTGTCGGTGCGCGCCGCCACCGCCATCCCCATGGATGAGAGCATCCCCACCGACCCCGGCATCGATGCGGCCATAGCCGCCTACACGGGGGCGCTCAACGCCCATCTGGGCTTCGACATCATGGCCCCTTTCGCGGAGACGGACGTCGGCGGGGACGGGGGCTTCGACATCACCGATGCCCCGCCCCTGGCGGAGTGCAACCTGGGAGACCTCATCACCGACGCCCTGCGTCAGGCCTCCACCGCGATTAACCCCGCCAAGCCGACGCGCATCGCCGTCGAGGGCAACGGCGTGATCAGGTCCAGCATCCCGCGCGGGGCTGCGGGGGTATTCAACTTCTACGACCTGCACCGCTCCTTCCCCCTGGGCGTGGACCTCTCGGGGGCCCAGCCCGCGCCCCTGGGCTACCCCATCGTCAACTTCTATCTCTTCGGGGCGGAGCTCAAGGGGGCCCTGGAGGCCATACTGGAGATCGGCAGCAACACCTACTTCCTGCAGCTGTCCGGGGCCCGCTATACCTATAATGCGGGCGGCCCCGCGGGCGGCAAGATAGTGAGCTTCGAGATGGACGACCTGGCCGGGGGCTGGGAGCCGGTCAACCCGGCCGCGCTCTACCGCGTGGCCACCAGCCAGTACGACGCCTATTTCCTCAGCGCCTTCGGGCTGGAGCCGCGGGAGGAGAGCGGGGTCAAGACCACGGTGGACGCCTGCATCATCCTCGACGGAGGCGGCAAGCAGGTGAAGTGCTGGCAGGCGCTGGCCGCGATGGTGCAGGGCATGCCCGACCTGGACGGCGACGGCATCCCCAACATCGCGCCCGGCTATAAGTATCCGCAGCAAAGGATAGCCAATACCGACTGGTACCTGGCGGAGGGCTCCACGCGGGGAGGCATGGAGACCTTCGTGCTGGTGCAGAACCCCGACCCCGCCGCCGACGCGCACGTGAACATCGTCTTCCAGACCGGCGAGGGGAAGGTGGCTCCCGCCGAGCTCAAGGGGCTGACCATACCCGCGGGGTCGCGCCGCACCATAAAGGCCAACGACTGGGTGGACAGCTACGATGTCTCCACCCTGGTCGAGCCCGTCGACGGGCGCGTGGTCTGCGAGCGCTCCACGTACGGCGCGGGGCGCGCCTGGGCGCACGACTCCATCGGGGCGACGGCTCCCGAGCCCGCGCAGGAGTGGTACCTGGCGGAGGGCTCCACCGGCGGCGGCATGGAAACATACGTGCTGGTGCAGAACCCCTACAAGTCGGACGTGCACGTCGACATCGCTTTCCAGACCGGCGCGGGCGAGGTAGCCCCCGCCGACCTGCAGGGGGTGACCATACCCGCCGAGTCGCGCGCCACCTTCAGCGTGGGGTCGTGGATGCCCGACAACTACGACGTGTCCACCTTGGTGGAGGCGCGGGAAGGCCGCGTCGTCTGCGAGCGCGCCATGTACGGCGGCGGCCGCACCTGGGCGCACGGCTCCATCGGCACCTCGGTGCTCTCCGCCGACTGGTACCTGGCGGAGGGCTCCACCGACGGCGGCATGGAGACCTTCGTGCTGGTGCAGAACCCCGGCGGCGACGACGTCCATATCAACCTGACCTTCAACACCGACGCCGGCGACATCGCGCCGCTGGACCTGCAGGGGGTGCTCGTGCCCGCCAACTCCCGCCGCACCTTCAAGGTCAACGACTGGGTGACGAACTACAACGTCTCAAGCCACGTGAAATGCATCGACGGCATCGTGGTGGCGGAGCGCGCCATGTACGGGGCGGGCCGCACCTGGGCGCACGGCTCCATCGGGGCGACCTCTCCCGCCGACATCTGCTTCCTGGCGGAGGGCTCCACCGGCGGCGGCATGGAGACCTGGGTGCTGGTGCAGAACCCCGGCGCGACCGTGGCCAAGGTGGACATCGTCCTTCAGACCGGCGCGGGGGCGGTCGCTCCCCCCGAACTGCAGGGCGCGAGCATACCCGCCTATTCGCGCCGCACCTTCAAGGTCAACGACTGGGTTACCACCTACGACGTCTCCACCATGGTGGTGGCGACGGAGGGGCAGGTGATCGTGGAGCGGGCCATGTACGGCGACGGGCGCGCCTGGGCGCACGGCTCCATCGGATACAGCGGCCCCTAGGGGGAGGGGGCGGGAAAGAGGGCTGCGGCGGCGGGGGGAAGCTCCGTAAGCGGCAGCCCGGCGTAACAAAGCCAAGGTGGCCGGGCCGCGCGCCCGGCCACCTTCTCATCGCGGCTGCGCGGCGGGCGGCATGGCCGCGGGCCTCATCGCGGCGCGCCGCGGGGCCCCCCGCGCCCGGGAGGCGGCGAGTGTATATCCTTCATGTGGAGCTGAGCTGGCTCCGTCGCCTCCGTATCCGGGAGGCGGCGAGAAAGGGCGGGTACGGGAAAGCCGGGCTCCACCATGCATGGCGAGAAGGAGGCGAGCTTCATGGCGCGGGCGGCGGGAGAGGCGGACGATAGCGCGGGGGACGGGGACGCGGGCATCTACGCGCTGCTCATCCGCGTGGGGGCGAGGCGGACTCTGGAGGCGGGAGCGCTGGGCAGCGTGGAGCTGCGCCGCGGCTATTACGCTTACGTGGGGAGGGCGAGCAGGGGCCTTGCGGCCAGGCTGCGCCGCCATGCGCGCCGGGAGGGGAAGCGCCTCTTCTGGCACGTGGATCACCTGCTCGCGTCGGCGCGCCTCTCGGAGATATGGGTCTTTCCCCTCTCGCGCGGGGAATGCGAGCTGGCCGATGAGCTGGAGCGGGGGGGAGGCCGCCGGGACGGCCTGCGCGGGTTCGGCTCCAGCGACTGCCGCTGCCGGGGGCATCTCCTCTACCTGGGCGCGCGGAGGCCCGTGCCGCCCGCGGGCGCTCTCCTGGTCATCACCGACCTGGAGGGGCTGGGGTGAGCTTCACGCCATGCGCGATGCGCAAAGGAAGAAGGGCGCCCCGCGGGGCGCCCTTCCAGGACTCCGGATCGTGCTTACGCGGTCGACCTGCGCGAGAGCAGTATGCCCCCCGCCACCAAAGCGATGGCGATGATCACGGAGAGCACGATGGCCACGACCCAGCTCGTGCTCGACCCCGCGGTGTAATTGTAGGTGGGCTTGCTCTGTAAAATGAAGCGCACGTTGTTCTCCGCGCCGTCGGCGCGCCCCAGGAAGTGGTCGAACTCCTCGCCGCGCTGGGCGATGGCCTCCAGCTCCGCGCCGGTCATGCTGAACTGGGTGAGGACGGCGAGGAGGCCCTCCTCGAGCTTGGTGGTGCCCTCGTCCTTGAGGCGGGAGAGGCCGCCCGATACCTGGTCGGCGGCGTAGAGCAGGGTGCCGTCCGCGGTCGGGCTGCCTATGCCCGCGACCGCCTTGTCTATGCCCGCGGTGACCTGCAGGAGCCCTTCCACCAGGGCGGGGTCGTTGGGGTCGCCGGAGCGCAGGCCGCTCTTCAGGGTGTGCAGCCCGCCCTGTATGGCCGCCATGGCGAAGAGCAGGGTGTCGCTCACGCCCGCGTCGCCGATGCCCGCCTTCATGGTGTTGAGACCCTCCTCCACCGCCTGCACGGCGTAGAGCAGGGTGCCGTCGTCGGCCTGCGAGCCGATGCCGTTGGCTATCTGCATCAGCCCGCCCTGCAGGGCGGCCATGCCGTAGAGCAGGGTGCCGTCGGTGCTGGCATCCCCGATGGCTTCATCCTTCATTTTTCCCAACCCCGCCTGCATGGCGGCCATGGCGTAGAGCAGGGTGCCGTCTGTGGTCGGGCTGCCTATGCCCGTGGTTATGGCCTGCAGGCCCGGCAGCATGAGGCCGCTCACGCCGCCGATCATCTGCTGGATGCCGGGCACCATCTGGGCATCGGTGAGGGTTTTGATCATCGTCAGCCCCGGTATGATATCGTTGTCGAGGCCGCTCTGCATGCCGGTAAGGCCCGTCACGGCAGTGCCCAGCCCCGCGGCGTAGGCGTCCATCATCGCCTGCAGGTTTGGCCAGATGGACGGGTCCGAGGAATCGGTGAGGGGCTTGACGACGTTCAGGGTATAGTCGTAGAGCGTCGTCGGGCCTCCGCCCGGGCTCAGGGAATTCTTTATACCCGTAAGGCCAGGTATGGTCGCGCCCAAGCCCGTGGCCATGCCCGTCAGGCCGTCGATGACGGTCCCGGCCTCGCCCGCCTCTCCGAGCGCTTCGCTCAGGAGTTGCGCGCCGCCCAGGATCTGAGCCAGGCCGTTGAGAAGGGTGCCGGCGGTGGCGGTGTCGCCTATGGCGGCTATCAAATCCTGCACCCCGGAGAGGATGCCGTTCAGCCCGCCCTGCACCGCATTGACGGCATAGAGCAGGGTGCCGTCATCCGCGTCCGAGCCGATGCCTGCCGCGATCTCGCCCAGCCCTCCCTGTATTTTGTTCACCGCGAAGAGCAGGGTCTCGTCGGTGGTGGAGGTGCCGATACCGGCCTTGGTCTGCTCGAGGCCCGCGGCCATCTGCGCCATGGCGTAGAGCAGGGAGGGGTCGCTGCCCGGGGCGCCGATGCCCGCAGTCATCCCCTGCAGCCCGCCCTGCACCGCCTGCACGGCGTAGAGCAGGGTGCCGTCCGCGGCCTCGGAGCCGATGCCCGCGATGGCGCTGTTCAGCCCCGGTATCAGCTTGCCGGTGATGGCCTCAGGGGCCTCGGGAAGCCCCGCCCCCAGCTGCTCCAGGCCGCCGAAGATGGCGTTGATGCCGTAGAGGAGCGAGGCATCGGTGCTCGGGCTGCCGATGCCCTCATTGACGGTCACCATGCCCTCGTAGAAGAGCTTGACGAAGGGGGCCAGGGTGGCGGTGATGTCCTTCTGATTGGTGTGCGGGAAATGGAAGACGGCGGCCAGGGTCAGCGGCGGCATGGCGAAGTCCTTGGCGTCCGCCTCCACCCAGATGGTGTGGCTCTCCTCCGTGGCCGGAGGGAAGAGGGGTATGGACCACCCGATGTTGTAGAAGTCGGGCATCCATATCACCGTACCGGTGGGGTCCGCCTCCAGGTTGAAGAAGATGGAGTTGTCGAAGTACCAGTCGTAGGGGAGGATGACCAGGGGCAGGTAGGTCTCCACCTCCTCGCTGACCTTCTCTCCCGTAGCCGGGTCCACGTACTCCAGCTCCGTCTTCTCTTTGCTCGTGTTGGTGAGGGTAAGCTCCACCTTGAAGCGGCCGCTCTTCCCGGTGATGGTCTCCAGGTCGGTGACCGGCTCGCCGTCGAACCAGTACTTGAAACGCACATCGAGGGGGATGCGCGTGCGCGCTTCCTCGACCGAGGGCTCCGAGAGCACGGTGTTGGCGATGACGTTTTTGGGGCCGTCCACCTTGATCTCCGGCCAAACGATGTAGTCCCCCTCCACGCGGGGCTTGGCGAAGCCCTTCACGCCCTGGAACCCGCCGATGTCCTCGAAGGTCTTCTCCTTCTTCACGTTCACGGCGCCGTTGCCGTCGAGGGAGAGCCAGTTGAAGACCTGGACCTCCTCGATCTGGCCCGTGGAGGCCATGGTGGCCAGCACGAACTCGGAGTTCATGACCTCGACATCGCTGCTCTCCCGCTGCGCGCTGGCGGGGATGACCATGGTCAGCGAGACGACCAGCGCCACGGCGAGCAGGACTATGGAGGCTCTTTTCATCCTCTTCATATCCAGCACCTCCTATTGCTCCAGCGCGGCCGGGATCTCGGCCTCGGCCTCGGTACGCCCGGGGGAGAGGGCGGCGTCCAGCAGGGCGGCCACAAGCAGCCCGATGAGCAGGGAGAGGACCACCCCGATGAGGGTGGTGATGGCGCGGTGCATGGCCTCCACGGGCTTTTCCGCCAGCAGGTAGTCGAAGCGGGCCACCGCCCCCAGGAAGCACCCCCATCCCACCAGGAGCATGGGCAGCATCTCCCTTATCCTGGGGATGGAGATGAGCCCGGCCACGAGGATGAAGATGGCCCCCGCGATGGCCACCGAGAGGCCGTAGTAAAGCGGGAGGACCAGCATGAAGAGGTAGAAGCTGAGCATGCCCAGCAGCACTCCCACCACTCCCCCCAGGGTCATCCAGGGCAGGGAGCGCACGAGGGCGGGGCCGTAGGCCATGCATACCCCGAAGGTGACCAGCATCACCCAGTAAGCCTTGGCCCCCAGGTAGTCGAAGAACCACATCCAGAAAAAGGCCACCACGGCGAGGGCTACCGCCAGGATGGCATTGCGCCCGAACTTGTTCATGCCCATCCCCCCTTAGAATCCATCACGATGAAGCCGACATTGCCTGCGATGAAGCCGAAGGCGGTCCGCCTCCGGCGATGGGATCCGCTGCCCGCAAACGTGAAGCCCCCTGGCATCACCCCTTTCAGCCGACCCGAGCCGTTAAGGTGATTATCCTACATCGCCCGCTTGTTAAGCAACATCACCAGCTCGAAATATACGCTTTGAGCCGGTTCCCTTCGCCTCCTGCGCGACCGCCACTCTATATATACCCTCAAGGGTAGATTCAACACCTGGGCCCGTACCCCTTCCCTGTACTATTCGGGAAGCGGGCGCCATTTGTTTAGCGCCGGTGCGCTCCGCCCTTCACGCGTATCGCCGGGAGGAGATGAAGCGAGTGGGGCGGCGACGAATAGCGTTCGTTCCGCGGGGGCGCGCGCGGCGCCGATGCGCCCGGACCGCGGCGCATCGCGGCCTCGGGCGGGCCTCATCCGCCATCCGCCGGCAACGCGCGGCGAGGCCGCGGCAGGCGCCTATTTCCCCGGCTTTCCCTTCATCATCCTCCTTATGGCGAGGAGGTTGTCCAGGGCCTCCGGCGGGAGTTCCCTGGCCCCTCCCAGCAGCTGAGCCGTGAAGGTCACCTGCGCGCAGAACTCCACCGTCTCCAGGCGGTGATAGGCTTGTTCGACGTCGCTTCCCCAGCACAGCACGCCGTGGTTCTGCATGAGCACGGCGTCGTAATCGTTGAGGAAGGGCAGCATGGATTCCGCCAGCTCCGCGCTTCCGGGAAGCTGAAAGGGCACCAGCGGTACCTCGCCCAGGAAGATGACCGCCTCGGGGACGAGGTGCAGGTCGAGGGGTTTGCCGGCGACGGCGAAGGAGGTGGAGAAGGGGGGGTGGGCGTGCACTATGCCCCCGATATCTTCGCGCTCGCGGAAGAGGCGCAGGTGCATGGGCGTCTCGCTGGTGGGGTGGCCCTCGCCGCGCAGAACCTCCCCCTCCAGGTCCATGACCAGGAGCTGCTCCGGGCGCATGAAGCCCTTGCTCACCAGGGTGGGGGTGATCAAGACCTCCCCCGGCCCCAGGCGCAGAGAGATGTTGCCGGAATTGGCCGAGGCCATCCCCCTCTGCCAGACCCGTCTTCCTATCTCGCACATGAGCTCGCGCAGCGCGCTTTCCTCCCGCATATCGGCTTACCTCCCTCTCCACGGGGGCTTCGAGCCCCCCGGCGGCGTGCGCTTCCAGGCTGGACATACCCGTGGATATTATAAGCGCTTCCCCGCGGGCGAGGTGAAGGGCGCGGGGCACGAGCAGCTCCTGCGGGCGAGACCCGGGGCGGGGGTCGGCGCGTTCGCGGCACTCGGGAACAAAGGAAGCCGGAAGACATCCGGAGGAAGGCGCTGGAAGCGGCAGCGAGCGGGGCTCAGAAGACCTTTCTCTCCCACCAGCGCCCCTTGCCCTGCGCTTCCCTCCCCCGGGCATATGCGCGCACGTTGATCTTCTCGCTGCGCGGCGGCATCGCGGGGGCGGCTGCGGCCGCATCGGGCTCGCGCTGCGCCCGCCGCCGGGTAGCGTCGTCCTCGCGGATGACCAGCGAAGCCAGGACCTTGATGGGGGAGGAGGGCACGCGCTCCAACATCTCTTCCCAGCCCTGGCGGGGGCTCCCCATGACGGCGTAGGTATGCATGAGGTGTTCGACGAAGACGGGGGTCAGGGGCTTGAGCTCTACTTCGTAAAGCTCCCCTTCCTCGGGCGTGAAGTCCTCGAAGGGCACGTCCATGAGGTTGAGGAGCCGCTGGGGCACATCGCTTTTCTTCTCCGCGAGCCTGCGCTCGAGCTTCCTGGTGAAGAAGCTGCGGGATACCCTCCTTCTCCCCGCCGTCTCCTGCTTGTTCCCACCCGGTCTTCGCGCGTCCATTCTCCTGCCCTTGCCATGACTCAGCTGCCGGTGCTGCTGCTTTTCCTCTCCTTGCCGACCCTATCTATATCGGAGGGCGGGCGCCTTTCTTGAAGGGGATATGATCGCGCCGCAAGCGCGTAGCCCCTGCGCCGCGGCGCGGGCCCCGCAATCCGCTATAATCTTATCGTGTAAAGCCCGGCTGAGAGGATAGAGGATGGCAGAACCACATCCCGCGCACATCGGGATAATCATGGATGGCAACGGGCGCTGGGCGCAGCGGCGGGGGCTGCCGCGCATAGAGGGGCACCGCCGGGGCGAGGAATCCATCATGGAGGCGGTGAGGGCATGCGCATCGTGGGGGACGGGGGCCCTCTCCCTCTTCGCCTTCTCGACGGAGAACTGGGAGAGGCCGGAGGAGGAGGTGGGCTTCCTCGTCGGCATGAGCCGCGACGTTCTGCGCAAGCGCCTGGAGGAATTCATGCGCCTCGGGGTGCGCATGCGCCACGTCGGGCGCAGAGACAGGCTGCCGCCGGAGATCCTCGCCTGGTTCGACCTCGCCGCGCAGGCGACGGCGGAAAACGCCGGCTTGAATCTCAACATCAACTTCGATTACGGCGGGCGGCAGGAGGTCGTGGATGCCGCCCTCGCCGCGGCCGCCACGGCGAGGGAACGCGGGCTGGAAGCGCGCGACATAGACGAGACGCTGTTCGCGCAATGCACCTATGCGCCGGGCCTGCGGCGCATCGAACTGCTCATCCGCACCGCGGGGGAGATGCGTGTCTCCAACTTCATGCTCTGGCACATCGCGGCGGCGGAGATCGTGGTCATCCCCGAAATGTGGCCGGATGTCGAGCGCCGGCATCTGGAGGGGGCCTTGCGGGAGTACCGGCGGCGCAAACGCAGGGGCGGCGGCGACCTCGAGTGATATGCCATATAATCCCATACTATCGCCGGGGGCGTTTTTCTCCTCCCCCCTCCATCCTTTCCGTCCGCGGGTGAGCGGGGGAAAATACGCCGGAAGGAATATGGGGGGAGAAGGAGAAAACACATAGAGAAAACCTAGGAAAGGAGTGAAAAGATGGCAACGAAATTAGCAAAGAAACCGGCGGCGAAGAAGGCGGCGGCTA
>CAZEAU010000012.1:18773-64505 GCA_964510515.1 uncultured Actinomycetota bacterium
AGAAGACCGCCGCCAAGAAGCCGGCTAAGAAGGCGATGGCGAAGAAGACCGCGGCTAAGAAGACCGCGGCCAAGAAGCCCGCGGCCAAGAAGCCCGCTAAGAAGACCGCGGCTAAGAAGACCGCCGCCAAGAAGCCGGCTAAGAAGGCGATGGCGAAGAAGACCGCGGCGAAGAAGGCGGTGGCCAAGAAGGCGGCGGCCAAGAAGACCGCGGCGAAGAAGACGGCAGCGAAGAAAACGGCAGTCAAGAAGCCCGCCAAGAAGACGGCAGCTAAGAAGACGGCGGCTAAGAAGCCCGCCAAGAAGCCGGCGAAGAAGGCGGCGGCTAAGAAGCCGGCCAGGAAATAGGGTTTCTTAAGGCGCTCGGATCCGCGGGCTCACCGTATCGGGGCTCCGCCTCGCCGGGGACATGCGTGAAGGCCGGGTCCCCCGGAAAGGGAGAAAGGGCACGGGCGCCGCAAGGGCGGCATCGCCCCGGATGGTGGCGGCTGCGCGGCGGCGGCACCTCGGCGCCTCGCCCGCGAGCGGGAGGGCGGTGGCCGCAGGGACAAGCGGGGAGCGGTCGGACGCTTTTTGATTCAAGAGGGGCGAGGCGTAATGTCTCCGCCCCTTTTGACCTTCTCCGGCCCGCCTCGCTATAATTTATACAATGGATGAGAAAACGGTTTTGGTCATCGAGGACGATCGTTCGATAGCCAGGTTAGCCGAAATAGTACTCAACGCAAAGGGTTTCAAGACGCACCTCTGCCTGGACGCCGCCAATGCCGTGCAAATGGTGCGAAGGGTCCTCCCCGATCTAGTCATACTGGATATCCACATGCCGCGGCGCAGCGGCATGAGCATCCTGAAGCGCCTGCAGCAGGACGAGGCGACGCGCGCCATCCCGGTCATCGTGAACTCGGTGCTCACGCGCAGGCAGAGCATCGAGCAGCTGAAAAAAATGGGGGCCAGCGACTTCGTCTCCAAGGGAGCCGGCATGGAAGCGCTGATCGAAAGGGTCGCCTTCCACCTGGGGGCGGGGCGCCGGCATTGAGGGCTGCGCCGGGGGGAGGCGGGGACCCTCCGGCGTGAATGGCGGCGGGGAGTGCGGGCGGCGGCGCTGCCCTCCGGGACGCGCCCTCCCCTTCACCGTGCGCCGCGGCGCCGGGAGCGCCCGCTCAAGAAGGCGCCCCCTTCCTCGCCCGGATGCGCCGGCGGCGCGCATGCACTACAGGCCCAGCAGGGCCGCGGCGTTGTCGTGCAGCAGCCTCCGCTTCGTTTCCTCCTGCAGCCCCAGCCCCTCCAGTTCCTTGACTATCCTCTGGCGCGAGACCAGGGGGTAGTCGCTGCCGAAGAGCACTTTGTGGGGGAGGACGCGGTCCATGTAGCGCACCACGAATTCCGGGATATGGCGCGGCGCCCAACCCGCGATGTTGAACCAGACGTTGACGTTGCGCTGACAGATGGTCATGGTCTCCTCGTACCACGGCCAGCCGAAGTGGGCGATGACGATCTTGAGGTCGGGGAAGTCCACCGCCACCTCGTCCATGTCCACGGGACGGCAGTACTTGAGCTTGGTGCCGGTATGGAACTGCGTTCCGGCATGGAAGAGCACGGGGATGCCCAGATCGCGGGCCTCCTCGTATACGGGGTACATCTCCGGGTCGTTGGGCCTGAGCTCGAGGAGGTGGGGGAGCAGCTTGAGGCCGCGCATCCCCAGTTCCTCCACCGCGCGGCGCAGTTCCCGACGGGCCAGGACCCCTTTATGAGGATCGACGCTGGCGAAGCCGATGAGGCGGTCGGGGTTCGCGGCCACGGTTTGCGCGACCAGGTCGTTGCCGACCCGGTAACCCCAACGCGTCTCCGCATCGATGGCCACGATCACCGACTTCGCCACCCCGGCCGCATCCATGTCCTCCAGGGTATCGCCGATCTTGGGCAGGTTGTCTCCGAAGATGCGCAGGTGTCCGTCGCGCATGGCCTCGGGCATGGCCATGATGGCTTCCTCCGTCCACAGTTGTGCATGGGTGTCGATGATCTCCATGTCGTCACCTCCTGGCCGCTGGCGAGCGCTTGTATTATCGGTGCGCATACTATTGTAGCCCGAGTGGGGGGTTTGCCGCCCCCTTCCCGCGCCTGTCGGCCGCGTTTCGGGAACGCATGCCCCGCCTCGGGAGGCCCGCAAGGGTGGCCGCGCGCCGTCCGGCGGCCCCCGCATCGGCGCCGCGGAGGGCGGCCTTCACGGGCCGGGGCGGGCGAACCACTCCGAGAGCCGGCACAGAGCGCACAGGCCCTGGGAGGTGGGCTCGCCGCATCTCTCGCAGGCGTTGCGTTCCCCCACCTCCGCGTCCCGGCCGCCGCCGACGGCTTCCTGCAGGGAGAGCAGGAGGCGCAGCTTACTCGAGGGCATCGCCGCCTCCATGCGCGTGAAGACCTCTTTCAGGGAGTGTCCGCGCGGCGTCCACTGTGGGCATTTCTCGTCGCAGACGGGCAGGCCCCTGAGGTCGCAGTAGGCGAGGTTCATCCTCTCGTGGGTGTAGAAGAGAGGCTTCACCTTGCGCGGCAGGTCTCCCGCCGCGGGCAGGACGGGGGGAGGGACGTGGTACTTGCGCGAAAAGAGGTTCTTAAAGGTAAAGAGGAGGATGTCCTCCAGGGTGTGGGCGGTGGCCACCACGCTGGCGCCCAGCCTCACGGCTTCGCGGTTCATGAGGGAGCGCTTGATGACGCCGCATACGGCGCACGGGTGCCAGCCCTTCACCCGCTGCACCTGCAGCCCGAGGTCGCCGATGCGGGTGACCGCGAGGGGCACTCCCGCCGCGCGAGCCTGCCCCTCCACCACGCGCAGGTTGCGCTCCGAATAATCCCCCATGGCGAGGTGGAAATGGAGGGCGGAGACGTCGAAGCCCATAACCGTGCCCAGGCGGCACAGGGCGAAGAGCAGCGCGGCGGAGTCCTTGCCGCCGGAGAGGGCGACCACCGCGCGGTCGCCCTCCACCATCATGTCGTGCTTCTCCACGGCGCGGCGGACGCGGCGCTCGAAGAAACGCAGAAAGCAAGGCTCACAGGTCTTGAGGTTGAACTCGGTCAGGCGCAGGACGCGCGTGGAATCACCACAGATGCGGCAGCGGCCCTCGACGATGTCGATACTGCGTTCGCTCATGTCAATAAGATATCAGGTTCTGCCCCGCGCGACCCGCGTTTGCTCCCGCCCGGGGCGCGCCTTCCCCTTCAGGAGGAATGGTGCTCCGGAATGGCGGCGGTGGAGCCTTGCGCCGCCGTCCGCGGCATGCGCAGGACGATGGTGAACCATCCTCCCGAGGTCTGGATGAGGTTGATGCACCCGCCGTGCGCCATGACTATGCGCCGCGCCATGGTCAGCTCCAGGTCGTCCTCCTCCGGGGATCCCAGGGGAGGAAAGATGCGGCCGCTGGAGCGCACGGGGGGCACGGCTTTGCGTTCGCGGATGTTCAGGGTTATCACCACCTCGCTCCCCTCCGTCTTGGCCGAGGCCCTCACCTCGGCATCGGGGCCCGAGCTCTTCACGACATAGCCGAAGATGGAATCGAAGACGCGCTTCATGCGCTGCGGGTCAACCATGACCCCGGGGAGGTCCGCGGGAGCCTTGACCACCACCCGGGCGGGGTCGCGTGCCTCGCCGAGCACGGGGAGGCTCATCTCCAGGAGGTGGGTGAGGCTGGTGAGCTCCCGGTTCAAGCGCAGCCTCCCCGACTCCAGGCGCGAGATGTCCAGCAGGTCGGCCACCAGCCTGGAGAGGTTGTCGGCCTCGCGGCTGATGATCACGACATACTCCCGTTCCTTATCCGGCTCCAGCTGCATGGAGGCGAGCATCTCGCCGAAGCCCAGGATGGAGGTCAGGGGAGTGCGCATCTCGAAGCTCACGGCGGAGACGAAGCCGGAGGCGGCGCGGTCCATCTGGGAGAGCGCGCTCAGCTCCTGCATAGCCGCCGCATGCTCGCGGGCCTGTTCGCGGCTCTCGACCCCCAGGCGGTTGACGAAGAAGGAGGTGAGCAGGATGAAGAAAGCCTGCATGCAGAGCAACTGGGCATCATCGCCGCTGATGCCGCTGCGCAGCAGCGCCGTGGCCAGGTAAGCGGCGGTGGAGGTGCAAGCGACCAGCGCCGCGGCCCTGAAGGAGGGGAAGAGGCCGGTGCTGAAGGCCGTGGCCAAGAGCAGAAAGGCGAAGAGCGGGCTCCTCATCCCCCCGCTGAAGGCGATGGCCGCGCAGGTGATCCCGATGATGGCGAGGGAATAGAGGGCGGCGAACGCGCCGAGGCGCCTGCCGGGCTCTTTCTCCCCCAGGGGCAGCAGCAGGGTGAGGGCGTTGACGAGGAGGATGAGGCACAGAAAGAGGAGGGTCATCCCGCGGTCGAGCGCCGTCTCGTGGGGCAGGAAGAGCATGAGAGCGAGGGCGGGGACCGCGAACCAGATCAGGCCCCCCAGCATGCGCATGAGGTTCTGCCTGTACATGCCCGTCACACCCCCCTGGCCGGGATGTGGACGGTGAAGGTGCTGCCCACCCCCGGTTCGCTGCGCACGGTGATCTTTCCGCCGTGCAGTTCCACCAGGTGCTTGACTATGGCCAGGCCCAGGCCGGTGCCCGTGATCCCGGAGAGTTCCTTGTCCTCCACGCGGCGGAAGCGCTCGAAGATGTGGGGGAGCTCCTCGGCCGGGATGCCCATGCCGTGGTCGGTAACGGAGATGGTCACGTACCTGCCCTCCACTCCCGTTTCCACCTCCACCGTCCCCCCCTGGGGCGAATACTTGATGGCGTTGGAGAGCAGGTTGCCGATCACCTGGCGGATGCGGTCTCTGTCCCCGTAGAGCGCGGGGGGCGTTTTCTTCTCCCGGTATTCCAGCCGGTGGGCGTCCGTCTGGGAGCGGAAAAACTCGAGGTCCTCCTCGATGAGGTCGGGCAGGACGATCATCTCGCGGTTGAGCTCGATGCCCGCCTCTATCCTGGAGAGGTTGAGCAGGTTGGTGATGAGGCGCGAGAGGCGCTCGGATTCGTTGACGATGATGCGGTAGAACTCCTGCCTCTTCTCCGGCTCCATGTCCTTGCTGGCGAGCATCTCGCTGAAGCCGTGGATGGAGGTCAGGGGGGTGCGCAGCTCGTGCGAGACCATGGACACGAATTCCGACTTCGCCTTCTCCAGCTTGCGGATGAAGTCTCCCAGGTTGGACACCTCGTTTTTGGACTGCACCTGGCGGCGCAGCTCGAGGGCGAGGCGGTGGGCGAGAAGACAGGCGAGATAGAGGAAGAAGAGGCCGAAGGCGAGCGGCTGCAGCTGCTGCAGGCGGAAACCGCCGCCCGCGAGGACGGGAAGGGCATAGAGCAGGGCCATGACGGAGGTGCTCGCCAGGGCCAGGCGCAGCTCGAAATATATGCCGGACATGATGGGGCCCAGGAGCGCTGCATAGTAGAGCGGGCTGTCCAGGCCGCCGCTGAAAAAGAGCGCCACGCCCATGATGGCCTGAAAGGCCGTGACGCCGAGGAAGAAGGGGGGGATGCGCGGGAAGAGGCGACCGTGCCTGCTGGGGTAGAAGATGACCACGTACTGCACGATGACGAGCACGGTAATGGCGGCCAGGGAGAGGTAGAGGGCGGATAGGTCCACTTCCTGGCCGTGCGGGAGATGGATGATGACGGCGGTGGCCGGAATGGCCGCCACCGCGACCATGGTGAGTATCCCCGCCAGGCGGCGCTCAAGTTCCATACCCTGACCTCGCTTGCGGCTTATCCGCGTCTTCCTGCGCCTCCGCTAATAGGTTGATTCGGCGCGCCGCGGCATTTCGTTGATGGCGGAGGCGAAAAGGGGAGCGGCGGGGAGCGGGGACCGAGCCGCCGCCGCGGACGGGTCGCGCCGCCGCGGCAGGGGGGCGCGCCCGGGCCTCAGACCAGCTCTTCCTCCAGGGCGTCGACCACGCTGGTATAGGCCACGATGCTGCGGTTGACCAGGTCCATGGCGGCGGACACCTTGCGGGATACCAGGGGGTCCTCCGCGGCCTCCTTTATCTGCCGCAGGATGTCCAGCACCTGTTTCATGGAGCGCACGAAATCGCCGGCGGAATATTGCGGATAGTTGGATGCCATGAACTCCAGGCCCTCGCCGCTGGCCCATTCGTGGACCACGCGCACAAAGCCCGCATCCAGCTGGCGCAGCAGGTCCAGCCGTTCCTTTGCCTCCGCGCTCTTGACCCGTCCCTCTATGGAGCGGGCCTGGGCCACGGCCTCCTCCAGGGCGGGGGTGGGGAGCGAGGGCACCGCGGGCTTTTTTTGGCGCCATCGCTCGCGTCCGCCTCCCCTGCGGGAAGCGGGGCGTTCCCTCGATTCGAATACGAATATGGAGGCGAAGGCGGCCGTCTCCGCCGCGTCCAGAGGGTGCAGGAGCCCGGCCTCCAGGCACTCCACCACCAGCAGGTCGCATTCGTTGTACACGCGGCTGAGGATGAGGCCCTTGCGGTTGGGCCGGCCCTCCTCCAGGTAATCGAGGCGGGCCAGGACCTTCATGATGTCCGAGAGCCTGCGCGAGGAGACGTCGCTGCGGGCCTTCATCTGCCCCTCTATGCGCGCGATCTCTTCCTTGAGGTTGCGCATCTGGCGGCATGCGTCCATGCACTGCTCGCGGTTCTTGCAGCCGTTGCAGGCCTTGCCCGTCATCTTCTCGCGCGAGGCCGCCAGCTTCGTCCGATACGGGAGGGTGTGCTCTCCCTCCCACTCCGCGGAGGGCGGGATGCTGAAAGCGGCCAGGGCCTGGCGCAGCTTCTTCTCCTTGGCCCTGGTGTCGGCGGGCAAAAAGGATGCCCCCAGATGCCCTATGGCCTGGGGGGGCAGCGGGAACTGGCCGTAGGAGACCTTGAGGAAATGAGCGCGGTCGTCCATGGTGGACACGCGCGGGTTGCCGTGCTTGTCCTCGGAGATGCCCAGCACCACCGCCGGGCGCCGGGAGCCCTTGCGGTGCAGCACGATGACGTCTCCCTCCACCAGCTCGCCCAGCTCGCGATTCACCAGCTCTTTCCTGCGGCGCCTGCGCTCTTCCGCCACCTCCTTCTCCATGCGCGAGACCTCGTTGCGCAGCACGAAATATTCCCATGCCTTGCCGCGTTCACACACCACCTTCTTTTCCTGCCCGCGCATGCGTTTGCTCATCCTCGCCCGGGAGCGTTCCAGCCTGACCACGTCGCGGTCGGCGTGGAACTGGGCGAAGCTGGAGTTGAGCAGGTGCACCGCGTCCTCCATGGCGTGATGGCGCAGCAGGTTGACGGCCATGTTGTAGGAGGGGGTGAAGCTGGAGCGGATGGGGAGACTCTCCATCTCCGCCAGCTTCTGCACCTGCGAGAACTGCACCATGGGGTTGTAGAGGGTGACGGAGTTGCCCACCTTGTCGATGCCCCTGCGCCCGGCGCGCCCGGTGAACTGGGTGTACTCGGTGGAGGTGAGGAAGGCGTGGCTCTCGCCGCTGAACTTGTAAAGGGACTCTATGACCACCGTCTTCGCCGGCATGTTGATGCCCAGGGACAGGGTCTCCGTCGCGAAGACCACCTTCACCAGGCCCTGCACGAAAAGGTCCTCCACCACCTCCTTGAAGATGGGGAGGCGCCCGGCGTGATGGGAGGAGATCCCCATCTTCAGGGCCTCCAGCCACGACTCGAAGCCGAACACCTTGAGGTCCTCCTCGGGCAGCCAGGCCATGCGCGCCAGCACCTGCTCCTCGATGATCTTCTTTTCTTGCGGGGAGGTGAGGTCGGCCCCGGCCTCCATGCAGTGGGTGACCCCGGCGTCGCAGCCCGCCCGGCTGAAGATGAAATAGATGGCGGGGAGCATGCCCGACTTGTGCAGGCGCGTGACCACGTCCACGCGGCGCGGGATGAGCTGCCTGGTGCGGGGCCTCCTGCCGCCGCCGCCGCCGCCGCGCCTGGCCATGCTCTTCTCGTATTCGGCCACCACCTGGGGCGAGCGCGCCGAGAGCAGGTTGACCATGATGCCGCCGACCATGTAATAGTGGCGCAGCGGCACCGGGCGCACGTCGTGGAAGACGGTCTCCACGTCCCCGCGCAGGTCGTTCAGCCAGTCCCCGAACTCACGGTAGTTCGACACCGTGGCGGAGAGGCCGATGATCTTCACCTCCACCGGAAGGTGGATGATGATCTCCTCCCACACCGGGCCGCGAAAGGGGTCCATGAGGTAGTGGCATTCGTCCAGCACTACGAAGCGCAGGCCGTAAAGCGCATCGGAGCGCTCGTAGATCATATTGCGCAGAACCTCGGTGGTCATGACCACCACCGGGGCCTCGGCGTTGATGCTGTTGTCCCCGGTGAGGAGGCCGACGTTATCGGCGCCGTAAATGGAGCAGAAGTCGCGGTACTTCTGGTTGCTCAGCGCCTTGAGGGGCGTGGTGTAGAAGGTCTTGTCCCCCGTCTTCTCCGCCGCCCAGACGGCATACTCGGCCACCACCGTCTTTCCGGAGCCGGTGGGGGCGGCCACGAGGACGGAACGCCCCCTGGACAGGTGCTCGATGGCTTCTTGCTGGAAGCGGTCGAGGGGGAAGGCGTATCGCGACTCGAATTCCTTCGTATCGATTCCCTTGTTCTCAGCGTTCACGTAACCATTGTAGCAGATGCCGCGCCATGTGAGGGTGACCATTTACGGTCCGCCCCGTTTTCACGCCCGCCGGGAATGGATTAGGATTGCCCTGGCGGGCGGAGGAGGAGAGGAGGGCGATGGCGGCGAGGGATGAGCGCAAGGGGGGAGGAGCGGGCGGCGGGGGTGCGGCGCGCCGGCGCGCGCACGCGTCGGCGCGGGAGGGGACTCCCCTGCGCTGCGAGGAGCTGCGGGTGGGGCAGGTGCGGGAGGCGCTCTCCTTCCTCGAACGCGACCCCGTGCGCAACCTGCGCCCGCTCTGGGCCCTGCGCCGCTGGGGCCCCTTCAACCTCGGCCTCGCGGAACAGGGAGGTTACCTCGCGGCGTGGGACGGCGGCGGCATGCGGGGGCTGCTCTTCCTCAACAATCAGGGCATGATGAGGATCGCCGCGCGAGGCGGCGTCGCGGTCGCGCTGGTGGAAAAAGCGCTTTCCTCCTGGGGGATGCCCCAGGTGCTGGCCGGGCCCGAGGAGGAGGTGGAGGAGGTCCTCGGCGCGGTGCGGGAGCTTGCGAAGGCGGTGGAGCACCGCGAGGAGGAGGTGAGCATGGCGCTCTCGGCGCAGGATTTCGTCCCCCGCGCTGGAGGGGCCGAGCCGGCATGCGAGGACGACCTGGAGCAGCTGGTGGACCTGGAGAGGATGCTGTACCGCGATCTCCTGGGCAGTTGCCCGCAGGCCTGGGCCGTGCGCCTGCAGATGCGGCGCTCCCTCGAGGGGGGCGCGGCGGCGGTGGTGCGCCACGGAGGAAAAGCTGTGGCCAAGGCGGAGATAGAGGCGGCAACGCCGCGGGCGGACGAACTGGGCGGGGTATATACGATGCCGGAGCACCGGCGCCGCGGTCACGCCGCCGCGGCCTGCTCCCTGCTGTGCGGGGCCAGCCTGGAGCGTGGCAGGGCGGTGCGCCTGGAGACGCAGCGCGACAACACCGCCGCCCTTTCCCTCTACCGCGAACTGGGCTTCAAGGTGCTCTGGCCCCACCTCGCGGTGCGTTTCCGCCGCTAGCGACCCGGCGCCGCCGGCCGCGCGGCGCGAGGGCGTGGGCGGCCGGGGGACCCCGCGATGGTGATAGAATCGACCTTGTGCGGCGGACGCCCGGCATCTCGCCCGGGACGACAGGGAGGAAGGCATGAGCGCTGGCGGCAGGTATCGGGGGCCGCGTGCGGACACCTTTCCGCACCCCGCCCTTATCGGCGCGGAGCTCGGCCCCGGGTGATGGAACCCCGACGCCTTATCTTCACCTTGGGCACGAGCACCCGGAGCATGGAGGAGTTCATCGCCATACTCGAGGCGCGGGGCATCACCAGGGTCTGCGACGTACGCCATTACCCCGGCAGCAGGAGGTATCCGCATTTCTCCCGCGAGCCGTTCTCCGCCTCCCTGCGGGCGGCGGGGATCGATTACGTGTGGTTGGGAGAGGAGCTGGGCGGCTACCGCAAGGGCGGTTACGAAGCCCACATGTCGACCCCGGAATTCGCGCGCGGCCTGGATGAACTGCAGCGCCTTGCGGCCGAGGAAGCCACGGCGGTGGTGTGCGCGGAGGTCCTGCCCTGGAGGTGCCACCGCCGCTATATCGCTCGGGCCCTGGAGGAGAGGGGCTGGGAGGTGGTGCACGTGCTCGACCTGGCGCGGGACTGGAAGCCCAGGGAGGCGCAGCCGCCTCAAGACGGGCTCTTCACCGAATCGCCTTGAGCCCGGTGCCGCGGGCGCGCGGGAGGGCCTCTTCGCCTCTCCTCGAGGCCGCGGGCGGGAGGGAACTGCGCGAGGAGCGCGCTCGTCCCATGCAAGAGCGGCGGACGCCACGCAAACGGGCATGCTCCCGGTCGCGGGAACGGTTATGATGGTCTTGCCGGCGGCTCGGAGACCATGCCGATGAAAGCGAGGAAAAATGCGTAAACAGACGGCCGGAACCCTGGCTTTGCTGGTCTGCCTGGCGGTGGCGACATCCCTTTTGGCGGCCGCGTGCGGCGGCGGCAATGCGGAGGGTTTGCTGCGGAGGGAGCTTCCCGAAAACGCCACGCCGGAGAAGATAATGCTCGACGGCCTGAACGCGACCGACGCCGCCAAAACCCTGCATTACGTCTTTGATTACGCCTTCATCATCCCTCCCAGCGGCATGCAGGCATACACCAGCGAGGTGGCCCTCAACGGCGAGGGGGACTTCGACTCCGCGAGCCGCAACTCCAGGGCGCACATGGTGTGGCCTTCCTTCGACATCGAGTTCGACTACACTCTCTACGACGGGGTGCAATACTACCGCAGCGACGTGGACGGGCCCTGGTACGAACTTCCCGCGGGTTCGTCTCTGAGCATCCCCAGCGTCTCGGAGATCACCCGCAACACGGCGGAGTACATGGACAACTTCCAGAAGATAACCCGGCGCGAGGACGAAGTGGTCAACGGGCGCGACTGCTACCATATCGCCATGGTGCCCAACTTCGGCGCCATCATGGAGAACCAGGAGTTTCTGGACATGATCAAGGGGGACCAGGAGCAGTTGGCGGAGGACGCCCTTTCCCGGCTGGAGGAGATCAAGGAGTCGCTCAAGGAGGCTAGCGTCAACTACGAGTACTGGTTCGACAAGGAGTACCTGGTGTTGCGGCGTACCGTCTATAACATAGAGATGGTGCAGGCGGGCGGCGAAGAGAACCTCTCCTATACGGTGAAGATGATCATGGAGATCGACTTCCCCGCCTACAACCACGAGGTGGAGATATCCAAGCCGCAGGAGGCACAGCCGCGGAAGGGGCGGGGGAATTGACGGCCGGGAAGCGGCGCGCCGCATTCTCCTTGCTCGCCCTTCTGACAGCGGCGCTTCTCTTCGCCAGCTGCGGGAACGCGGCGAAGGATCCCCGGGAGACGCTGGACGCGGCCGTGCGCGCCGCCCGCGACGCGGGGAGCGCCCAGGCCAGCCTGATGGTGAGCGTGTCCCCCCTGGAGGAGGGAAAGGGCATGAGCCTGGACCTGGAGGGCGACGTCTGGGTGGACTTGGAGGGGGACGCCGTCGAGGCGCGCTTCATGGTCATGGGCATGGAAGCCTCCCTGCGCTACGTGGAGGGGGAGGCTTTCCTGCAGATCGGGGGCACCTGGTATGCGCTTGAGGGAGAGATAGCCGGGGGCATCGGCGCCTCGGCCGTTGGCGCCGCCTTTGAGGTTCTGCCCTCCCTCCCCGAGCTCCTGTCCTCGGCCCGCGAGGTCGAGCACCTGGAGGACAGGGAGGTGAGCGGCTGCGATTGCGCGGTCCTGGAGGTGGTTCCCGACCTGCAGGCGGTCTCCTCCGCGCGCGCCGTGCGCGAGCTGGCGCGTGAACTGGGCATGAGCGAGGAAGAGGTGCGGGAATACCTCGAGGGCGCGGACCTCTCCCTGCAGGCCTACGTGCAGAAGGGTGAATCCGTCCTGCGGCAGGTGTCGCTGGCCGCGAGCGTGGAGCTGCCCTCGCTGGACGAGTTGGTGGGCCTGCCCCTGCTTCCGCGCAGGGCGCGCCTGGAGATGACCCTGTACTTCGCGCAGTACGGCGTGGAGGTGGAGGTGCGGGCTCCGGCCGGCGCCGTCCCCTTCGCGGGGCTTTGAGCCCGGCCGCCCGCAGGTGCTCGCGAGGCGGCGCCGGATAGAGGCGCGCACGCCGTCTCTGTCCACGCCGCCCTCGCTGCCGGAATGCTCTCGCAGCTTCAGCACCAGCGCGAGGACGGACTCGAAATCCTCCCGCCGTGCCTCCCTGATGATGGCCTCCACCTCTCCCCCTCCCTCCCCCTCGCACGTGGGGAGCGACGTCATGAGCATCTCCCGCCGCGGGGCGGGGCGTGCCTCTCCCTTGCACGTGGGGGGAGACGGTCGTATCCCTGGCGGTGGGAGAGGACGCTCTCGCCTCTCCCACGCACGTGGGGAGCGATGCGATGAAGATGCCGTGATGGAAGCGGTCAGGGCGCCTCTCCCACGCACGTGGAGAGCGACGTGGATCGTCGAGGATGATGCGTATTTCTTTTAACTCTCTCTCCCGCATGTGGGGAGCGACGTTGCGTTCCCATGCCGGGCCCGGCGACTTGAGCGGTCTCCGCGCCTGGCGAGGGCCGGCGCGCATGTCGGCGGTGCGGGGCCGCCCGGCCGTATCGGCCCCGCGCGTCCGCCGCCTACTACCTGCCTCCCGGTATTTGATATCATAGCCGTATTCGAGGAGCGGAGGTAAGCATGTACTTTCAGGATATGATCATGGCCCTGCAGTCATATTGGACGGGCCGCGGCTGCATCCTGGCGCAGCCCCATGACGTGGAGGTGGGGGCGGGCACCTTCAACCCCGCCACCTTCCTGCGCGCCCTGGGGCCGGAGCCCTGGAGGGTGGCCTACGTGGAGCCCTCGCGGCGGCCCACCGACGGGCGCTACGCCGAGAACCCCAACCGCCTGCACCAGCACACCCAGTTCCAGGTCATCCTCAAACCCTCGCCCGAGGATGTGCAGGACATCTACCTGGAATCGCTGCGGGCCATCGACATCGACATCCACCTCCATGACGTGAGGTTCGTCGAGGACGACTGGGAGTCCCCCACCCTGGGAGCCTGGGGCCTGGGCTGGGAGGTATGGCTGGACGGCATGGAGATCACCCAGTTCACTTATTTCCAGCAGGTCGGGTCCCTCGACTGCCGCCCCGTCTCCGTGGAGCTGACCTACGGCATGGAGAGGCTGGCCATGTACGTGCAGGAGGTGGACAACGTCTTCGACCTGCGCTGGAACGAGGCGCTCAGCTATGGAGAAGTGCAGCGCCGCGCCGAGGTGGAATGGAGCGCCTACTGCTTCGACGAGGCGGACACCGATATGACCTTCGACCTCTTCGACCGCAACGAGGCCGAGGCCAGGCGCCTGCTGGAGAGGGGCCTGGTGCTGCCGGCGTACGACTGCGTGCTCAAGTGCTCCCATCTCTTCAACATCCTCGACGCCCGCGGGGTGATCAGCGTCACCGAGCGCACCGGCTACATCGCGCGGGTCAGGGACATCGCCCGCGGGACGGCCTCCGCCTACCTGGCGCAACGCGAGGACATGGGCTTCCCCATGCTGGGGAGGGGATGAGGATGGCCCGGGACCTGCTCCTGGAGATAGGCACCGAGGAACTGCCCTGGGGAGCCGTGCAGGACGGGCGCGCCCAGCTCGCGGAGAAGGCCGCGTCCCTGCTGGACAAGGAGAGGTTGAAACACGGCGGGCTGCACGTCTATTCCACCCCGCGGCGCCTCGCCCTGCTCGCCGAGGGCGTGGAGGAGAGGCAGGAGGACGTGGCCTCGCGGGTGAAGGGCCCCTCGCGCGCGGCCGCCTATGACGCGGAAGGCAAGCCGACCAGGGCGGCCGAGGGCTTCGCCCGCTCCCGCGGCCTCGCGGTGGAGGACCTGGAGGTGCGGGGCACCGATAAGGGCGACTTCGTCTTCGCCACGGTGAGGGAGGAGGGAAAGCCGGCCCGCGAGGTGTTGCCCGGGCTGCTGGATGCGCTCATAAGGTCCCTTTCCTTCCGCAAGTCCATGCGCTGGGGCGGGGGCGAGTTCCGCTTCGCGCGCCCCGTACGCTGGATAGTGGCCCTCTTCGGGGAGGAGGTGCTGCCCGTTTCGCTGCAGGGACTGCGGGCGGGCAGGACGAGCCGGGGCCACCGTTTTCTCTCCCCGGGAGAGGTGGAGATAACCTCCCCCGGCGCCTACCTGGACAAGCTGCGCGGCGCCTTCGTCCTCGCGGACGAGGAGGAACGACGGCGCGCCGTGCTCGACGGCATGGAGCGGGTCGTCTCCGCCGGGGGGTTGCAGGCGGTGCCGGGCGCGGACACCCTGGACGAGGTCGTGGACCTTGTGGAGTGCCCGCAGGTCATGGCGGGGAGCTTCGAGCCGCGTTTCCTGCAGCTGCCCCGCGAGGTGCTGGAGACGGCCATGCGGGAACATCAGCGTTATTTTCCCCTCCAGGACGGGCGGGGGGAGCTGGCGGCGTCCTTCCTGGTGGTGCACAACGGCGACCCGGCCCAGGAGGAGGTCATCCGGCGCGGCAACGAACGCGTGCTGCGCGCGAGGCTGGAGGACGCCTCCTTCTTCTACCGCGAGGACATGGAGATACCATTGCTGGAGCGGGTGGACGGCCTGCGTGCGGTAGTCTGGCAGGCGCGCTTCGGGTCCATGTACGAAAAGAGCCAACGCCTGCGTGAGATATGCGCCGACATCTGTGCCCGGGCGCACCTCGCTCCCGAGGTGGAGGAGGCGGCCGCGCGCGCCGCCCTGCTGTGCAAGGTGGACCTCATGACCTCCATGGTCGCGGAGTTTCCCTCCCTGCAGGGGGTTATGGGGCGCATCTACGCCCTGGCGGGCGGGGAAAGCGAGGAGACGGCTTGGGCCATCGAGGAACATTACCGGCCCCGCTTCGCGGGAGATGCTCCTCCCTCCACCCTCCCCGGCACCGTGCTCTCCCTGGCCGAGAAGGCCGACAACCTGGCGGGCGGCTTCGGCGCCGGGGTGGCCCCCACCGGGTCCGAGGACCCCTATGCGCTGCGCCGCCAGGCACAGGCGGTGATGCCGACCCTGCTGCGGGCCCGCATGCACCTGGACTTTTTCTCGGTGCTGGAGACGGCCGCGGGCAGGCTCGGCCTCTCGGAGCCCGCGGGGGTGGCCGCGGAGGTGGCGGAGTTCTGCTCTCAGCGCTGGAGACAGGCGCTGATAAGCGAGGGCTTCGACTACGACCTGGTGGCCGCGGCCCTGGGCGCCGCCGCAGCGGACCCCTACGATGCGCGCCAGCGCCTGGAGGCCATGCAGGCGGCGCGGGCGGGCGGGCTGCTGCAGAAGGCCTACACGGGGTTCGAGCGCTGCTACAACCTCTCGCGCAAGGCCGGGGGAGCGGACCTGGAAGAGGCGCTCCTCGCCGAGGACGCGGAGAGGAAGCTGTATTCGCGCCTGGTGTGGGCGCAGCAGCCCTTGCGTGAGCACCTCGGCGCGGACGAATACGACGCCGCCCTGGGGGTGTTGCTGGAGATGGCCCCGGAGGTGGACGGCTTCTTCGAGAGTGTCTTCGTCATGGGCGAGGACGAGCGCCTGCGCGACAACCGCCTTGCCCTGCTCTCCATGGTCGCCTCTCTCTTCCTGGAGTTCGCCGACTTCACCCAGATCGTAACGGAGTAAATCCCCCCGGATGGGGTCAGGTCTTGTTCTTTGCCTGCTTCGCTATCTTCCCAGTTCGCACCTGGGGCTTTACCCCGGGCTTGCAAGACGTGGCCCCACAGGGGTGAGCGGCACATGTTCTTCCGGACGTGTCATCTTAGGGGCCGGTTCGCATACGGAAGGTGAGGCCCGGTATCGATACGGATGATTCCGGGTAGCAGCACTTGTTGTCAGGTCCCGGCCTTTCACGCCTCCGGCTTATCGCCTGCGGCGCAAAAAGCGCGGGACCGGACCCCAGCGCTTCGCGCCCTCCGCCGCGATGCGCGAGAGAGGGCTCGGTCTTGGCATCCTCGCCTCTCGGCTCGGAGGCAAAACGCGAGCCCATGCGGCGGGCTGGACAAGAGAGCCGGGGCGGGCAGACGTTGCGGATGGTGGGAAGGGTCAGGTGGGCAGACGTTGCGAATGATGTAAAAGGCCAGGTGGGCAGACGCTGAGATATGAAGAGAGTTAAGAGGGAGCGGAGAAGCCCAGACGCTGAGGTCTGAGGAAAGCAAATGAAGAAAGCAAAGAGAGCTGAGGACGCAGAAGCCACGGCATGAAGAAAGAAAAGAGAGAACGGGGGAGGGCGGGCGGCTGACCCCGGCGCTATGCGCCTCGCGCCTCTCTTGGCGCGGGCGGGTGGTTGAGGGGCGTGTCTTGGGGGTAAAAACATATTATAATTTCACTGTTTTGTTATTTCCCGCAAGGCCGATGGCTGCAAGGGGATGCCAGCGCGTTGGGAACCGCTTAGGAGGAAGACATGATGGCACCTGCAAAGTATGTTTACGATTTCAACGAGGGCGAGAGGGGCACGAAGAAGCTGCTCGGCGGCAAGGGGGCCAACCTGGCCGAGATGACCAGGCTGGGGCTTCCCGTCCCACCGGGGTTCACCATCACCACCGAGGCGTGCAACCATTACTACCGTCACGGAGTTTATCCCGAGGGCTTGCGGGAGGAGATCGAGGAGCACCTGCGCCGCCTGGAGGAGAAGATGGGGAAGAAGCTGGGCGACCCCGGCGACCCCCTGCTGGTATCGGTGCGCTCGGGGGCGGCCATCTCCATGCCGGGGATGATGGACACGGTGCTCAACCTGGGCCTCAACGACGATTCGGTGCGCGGCCTCGCCGCGCTGACCGGCGACGAGCGCTTCGCCTACGACGCCTACCGCCGTTTCATCACCATGTTCTCGGATATCGTCATGGGGGTGGAGCGCGGGCTCTTCGAGCGGGAGCTGACGCATAAGAAGGAGGCTCTGGGCGTGAAGCTGGACGTGGAGCTGGACGCCGATGCCTGGAAAGAGCTGGCGGAGGAATTCAAACGCATAACCCGCGCGGACACCGGGCGCGATTTTCCCGCGGACCCGCGCGAGCAGCTCGACCTGGCCATCCGCGCCGTGTTCAAGAGCTGGGAGAGCGACCGCGCCAGGACCTATCGCAAGCAGTACGACATCCCGGACGACCTGGGCACGGCGGTGAGCGTGCAGAGCATGGTCTTCGGCAACATGGGCGAGGACTGCGCCACCGGGGTGTGCTTCACCCGCGATCCTTCGACCGGCGAGGCGCGGCGCTTCGGGGAATACCTCATCAACGCCCAGGGCGAGGACGTGGTGGCGGGTATCCGTACCCCCAACACTCTGGAGAAGTTGGGCGAGGAGATGCCTGGGCCGTACGCACAGCTCACCGGGCTCATGGACAGGCTGGAAAAGCACTACCGCGACATGCAGGACATCGAGTTCACCATCGAGAAGGGCGAGCTCTTCATGCTGCAGACGAGGACGGGCAAGCGCACCGCCGCCGCCGCCCTGAAGATAGCGGTTGACATGGTAGCGGAGGGCCTCATCGACGAGAGGGAGGCGGTCGCGCGGGTGCAGCCGGAGCAGCTGGACCAGCTCCTGCACCCGCGCCTCGACCCCGACGTGGAGTACGAGGTCATCGCCAAGGGGCTGCCCGCCTCGCCCGGAGCCGCCGTGGGCGAAGTGGTCTTCGATGCGGACACGGCGGAGATGCGTGGCTCGCGTGGGGACAAGGTTATCCTGGTGCGCTGGGAGACCACCCCCGACGACATCCACGGCATCATCGAGGCGCAGGGCGTGCTCACCAGCCATGGCGGCATGACCAGCCACGCCGCGGTGGTGGCGAGGGGCATGGGCAAGCCCTGCATCAGCGGCGCCGAGGCCATCAAGATAAATCAGGCCGAGAGGATATTGGAGGTCAACGGCCTGGTGGTGCGCGAGGGAGAGACCATAACCATCGACGGCGCCTCGGGCACGGTAATCCTGGGCGAGGCCAAGCTCATGGAGCCCCAGGTGGATGAGAACCTGGAGAAGGTGCTGGTGTGGGCGGACAAGCTGCGGCGGCTCAGCGTGCGCACCAACGCCGACACCCCCGATGACGCCCGCCGCGCGCGCGAGTTCGGGGCGGAGGGAATCGGGCTCTGCCGCATCGAGCACATGCTCATCGCTGAGGACCGCCTGCCCATCGTGCGGCGCATGATTCTGGCCGAGAACGCCGAGGGGCGCGAGCAGGCCTATCTGGAGCTGGAGCCGCTGCTGCGCAAGGATTTCGAGGACATCCTGGAGGTCATGGACGGCCTGCCGGTGACCGTACGCCTCCTCGACCCGCCCCTGCACGAATTCCTCCCCAACCCCGCCGACCTGCGCGTGGAGCTGGAGCGGCTGAAGCATACGCCGGGGGAGAGAGACGAGCTCGAGGCCAAGGAGAAGCTGCTGAACCGGGTGACCGCCGAGGCGGAGATCAACCCCATGCTGGGCCTGCGCGGATGCCGCGTCGGCTGTGCCATGGCCGGGCTCACGGAGATGCAGGTGGGGGCGATCGCCAAGGCCGCCTGCAACCTCAAGAAAAGGGGCAGGGACCCCCGGGTGGAGATCATGGTCCCCCTGGTGGCCTTCCGCCGGGAGCTGGAGATAGAGAAGGCTAAGGTCGAGGAGATAGCGGACGCGGTCATAGAGGCCATGCAGACTGGCTTGGATTACCTGGTCGGAACCATGATCGAACTGCCCCGCGCGGCGCTCACCGCCGACCAGATCGCCGAGGTGGCGGAGTTCTTCTCCTTCGGCACCAACGACCTCACCCAGACCACGCTGGGGTTCAGCCGCGACGACGCGGAGTCCAAGTTCCTCCCCCTCTACATGGAGCAGGGCATCATCGCGGACAACCCCTTCCAGACCCTCGACGTCGAGGGGGTGGGCAAGCTGGTGCGCATGGCCAGCGAGGCCGGGCGCAAGGCCAACCCCTCCCTAAAGCTGGGGATATGCGGCGAGCATGGAGGCGACCCGCGCAGTATCCACTTCTGCCACGAGGTGGGGCTTGACTACGTCAGTTGCTCCCCCTTCCGCGTGCCGCTGGCGAGGCTGGCCGCCGCGCACGCGGCCATGGGGGGAGCGTCGGATGCGACTAAATAGAGGAGGAGATGACATGTACATACTTGCGGTCAATGGCAGTCCCAATCGCGACGGCAACACCGCTCTTCTGCTGCAGGCGGTGCTGGAGGCGGCGGCCGAGGAGGGGGTCGAGGGGCGCCTCATCCAGGCCATGGACGCGGTCAAGGGCCAGAAGATGCCCTTCTGCGTCGCCTGCTCCAGCCCCTGCAGGGAGGCATGCCACGCCAAAGACGCCGGGCTCAGGGAGGCCTGCGAGGCCCTGGAGGGGGCGGCGGCGCTGGTCCTGGGCAGCCCGGTCTATTTCGGCACCGTTTCCGCGCAGCTGAAAGCCCTGTGGGACAAGACGAGGGCCGTGCGCGCCCGCAAGTCCCTGCTGGGGAAGCCCGCGGGCGCGGTGAGCGTGGGCACGGCGCGCTTCGGCGGCCAGGAGACCACGCTCAAGGCCCTGCACGACATGCTCCTCGTCCAGGGCATGAGCGTGGTGGGAGGGGGGAGCGAGGACAGCGACGCGGGCCACCAGGGCGTATGCGCCCAGAAACCGGCCGCGGATGACGCTTACGCCCTGGAGAGGGCGCGTACCCTCGGGAAACGCCTGGCGAAGGAGGCGAAGAAGACCGCTTCATGAACGCGCGCGAGGAGATAGAGGCCTGGGAGGACACCTGGCTGTCCCCCCGCGCGGTGCGCAGCCGCGACAGCAGGGGGCGGGAGCGGGAGGAGGCCCCCGACCCGCTGCGAACCTGCTTCATGCGCGACCGCGACCGCATCATACACTGCAAGTCCTTTCGCCGCCTCAAGCACAAGACACAGGTCTTCCTGGCCCCGGAGGGCGACCATTACCGCACCCGCCTCACCCATACCCTGGAGGTGAGCCAGATCTCGCGCACCGTCGCCCGCGCCCTGCATCTCAACGAGGACCTCACCGAGGCGGTGGCGCTGGGGCATGACCTCGGCCATACCCCCTTCGGCCACATGGGGGAGGAAGCCCTGCGCGATTTGACCCCCACCCCCTTCCGCCATAATCAGCAGAGCCTGCGCGTGGTGGAGAAGCTGGAATACGGCGGCAAGGGGCTCAACCTCACCTGGGAGGTCCGGGACGGCATCCGGGGCCACACCGGCGCCAGCGAGCCCCCGGCGACCCTGGAGGGGAGGATAGTGCGCATCGCGGACCGCATCGCCTACGTCAACCACGACATCGACGACGCCATAAGGGCCGGTATACTGGAGGAGGCGGACCTTCCCGCCTCGACCCTGGAGGTGCTGGGGCGGCATCACAGCCTGCGCATCAACACCCTGGTGAGGGACGTGGTGGAGCGCAGCCGCGAGGTGGGCGACATCGTCCTAAGCCCGGAGGTCGCCGCGGCGCTGGATGAGCTGCGCGCTTTCCTGCTCGAGCGGGTTTACGTGGGCTCGGTGGCCAAGGTGGAAGAGGGCAAGGCGGGCCTGCTGCTGCGCAACCTTTTCGCCTTCTACCTGGAGCACCCGGAGGAGATGCCCGAGGAGTTCCGGGGCGGGGGGGAGGACTTGAGCGTGAGGGTGTGCGACTATATAGCCGGGATGACCGACCGCTACGCCAAGAGCAAATACGACCAGCACTTCGTCCCCCGCGAGTGGGGAGGCTGAGGGCGGCCGCACGTGCGCCCGCCCCGCCGCCGGAACAGAGAGAAGGGATATGGGCAGGGGAAGGATAAGGGATGAGGATATCGACAGGCTGCGCGAACAGGCGAGCATCATCGAGGTGGTCTCCGATTACGTGCAGCTCAAGAAGGCGGGTCGCTACCTCAAGGGGCTCTGCCCTTTCCACGACGAGAAGACCCCCTCCTTCATGGTCGACCCGGCCAAGCAGCTCTACCATTGCTTCGGCTGCGGCGAAGGGGGGAATGTCTTCACCTTCCTTGAGAAAAAGGAGGGGCTGGGCTTCCGCGAGGCCGCCGAGAGGCTGGCCGCGCGCACGGGGTTCACCCTCCGCTACGAGGGGGTGAGCAAGGAAGCCGCGGAGGCGGAGAGCCGGCGCGGCAGGCTCTACCGCCTCAATCAGTGGGCGGCGGACCTCTACCAGGACGTCCTGCTCAAGCGCGAGGCGGGAAAGCTGGCGCGCGACTACCTCGTCTCCCGCGGTATCGACAAGGAAGCCGCACAGGTCTTCAAGCTCGGCTTCGCGCCCGGCTCATGGGATTTCCTTTACCGCGAGGCCACGCGCAAGGGCTTCTCGGCGCAGGATTTCCTGGCCGTGGGCCTGGGCCTGCAGGGAGAGAGGGGCATATACGACCGCTTCCGCGGCCGCCTCGTCTTCCCCATACAGGACCCGCAGGACCGCGTTATCGCCTTCGGGGGGAGGGTGGTCGGGGAGGGGCAGCCCAAGTATCTCAACTCGCCCGAGACGCCCATCTACGTCAAGAGCAGGCACCTTTACGCCCTCAACCTGGCCCGGCGGGAGATAGTGCGCGAGGGGACCGCGGTGCTGGTGGAGGGCTATACGGACGTCATCGCCCTGTGGCGGGCGGGAATCCGCAACGCGGCCGCGACCCTGGGCACGGCGCTGGGGGAGGGGCATCTGAGGCTGCTCTCCCGCCTCACCGAGCGGGTGATCCTGGCCTTCGACGCGGATGCGGCCGGCATGAGCGCCAGCGAGAGGGGACTGGGCCTCTACGGTAATTTCGACCTCGACCTGCGGGTGGTGACCTTCGAGGAGGGGATGGACCCGGCGGACTTCGTCGCCTCGCGCGGGCCGGACGAATTCCGCCGCCGCATGGAGCAGAGCGTGCCCCTGGTTGATTTCTGTCTGGACAAGGCCTTGGGGGAGCACGACCCAGAGGACACCAACTCGCGCCTGCGCGGCGTGCGCAAGGCCGTCCACCTGCTGGGGGGGCTGGGGAGGGAGATCGACGCGGAGCGGTATATCAAGGAGATCGCCGACTGGGCGGGCTCCGGGTATCAGGCTGTACACGACCTTTACAGGCGTGAGCGCGGCGCGGCGAGCGCCGGGGAGGGCCTTTCCCCGGAGGAGGCCATAACCCTCCCCCCCCAGGCCAGGGTGGAGCGGGAACTCCTGCGCCTCACTCTGCATCGGCCTTTTCTGCTCGAGAGGGTGCGGGACGACCTGGATATGGGGTTGTTTGAAGACCCGGGGTGCCGTATAATCCTTCAGGCCCTCATCGATAAGGCCGGGGATTCGTTCATGGAGTCCCGGGGAGCGGACGGGATGGTGTCGGAGCTCATCGAGGAGCTGGAGTCCGAGCAGGCCGTCGGCATCGTCACCTCGTTAGTTTTCGACAAAAAAGGGAATGTTGATAAGGTAAGCCGCGAGGGCGTTCTGGGGATGTACGGCGACCTTCTCCAATCCCTGAAGGAATTCTATTTTGAGCGTCAAATAAGGAGATTGAAGAAAGAGCTGGAAGGCCACGCATCTGCTCCCCGGAGAGACCACGGGCGCGAACAGGAACTCACCGAGGAGATCTACGCTCTCGAACGCCTGAAGCGGGAGTTGAGACAGGGGCGCTAAAGCAAATGGATTGTTCGCTCGATTATCCATTAGGAAATCCTCTCTCAGGTGGACAGAAGTGGAAGACTGGAAAGATCTCGATTACGAAGAGATAAAGGAACTGCTCTCGCGCGGACAGGGCAGAGGCGTACTCACACAGGAAGAGATAGGCGAATCGCTGCAGGGCTTGCGCCTGAGCCCGGAGCAGGTGGACCACTTCTACTCCCTGCTGGAGGAATTGAGCATAGAGGTGGTAGAGGGTCCGTCCGCCGAGAACCTGCGCGAGATGGAGGAGGCGGAGGAGGCCGAGGAGGAGAAGGAAGAGGGTCTGGATAAGAATATGGAAAAGGCCGGCAAGACTCCCACCAATGACCCCGTGCGCATGTATCTCAAGGAGATCGGAAAGGTCCCGCTGCTCACCGCGAGGGAGGAAGTGGACCTGGCCCAGAAGATCGAGGACGGGGAGAAGGCCTCCGAGAGGCTGCGCGAGGAGGGCGATAAGCTCTCGCGCGAAGAGGCCAGGGCTTTACGGCGCCAGGAACGCACCGGCCATGAGGCCAAGAGGAAGCTGGTGGAGGCCAACCTGAGGCTGGTGGTCTCCATCGCCAAGCGCTACGTGGGCAGAGGCATGCTCTTCCTCGACCTCATCCAGGAGGGCAACCTGGGCCTCATCCGCGCGGTGGAGAAATTCGACTACCGCAAGGGATACAAGTTCTCTACCTATGCCACCTGGTGGATAAGGCAGGCCATCACCCGGGCCATCGCGGACCAGGCGCGCACCATACGCATACCCGTGCACATGGTGGAGACCATCAACAAGCTCATCCGGGTGCAGCGCTCCCTGTTGCAGGAGTTGGGCCGCGAGCCCACGCCGGAGGAGATAGCGGAGCAGATGGAGCTGACCCCCGAGAAGGTGCGGGAGATAATCAAGGTCTCGCAGGAGCCCGTGTCCCTGGAGACCCCCATCGGCGAGGAGGAGGACTCCCATCTCGGGGACTTCATCGAGGACGCCGACGCGGTGGTGCCCATCGACGCCGCCTCCTTCATCCTCCTGCAGGAGCAGCTCGAGGACGTGCTCAATTCCCTCAACGAGAGGGAAAAAGAGGTGATTCGGCTGCGCTTCGGCCTCACCGACGGCCACCCGCGCACCCTGGAGGAAGTGGGCAGGGAGTTCGGCGTCACCCGCGAGCGCATCCGCCAGATCGAGTCCAAGACCCTGGCCAAGCTGCGCCACCCCACCCGCTCCGCCAAGCTGCGCGACTACCTGGAATAAGGCCGAGGCTGGGCGCGGCGGCGGGAAGCGCATTTGCGGCTCCGCTCCTTGTGGGGCCGCGGGGCCACGTCTTGCGAACCCGAGGCAAAACCCCTGGTGCCAACTGGGAAGATAGCGAAGCAGGCAAAGAACAAGACCTGACCCCATCCGGATCGAGGCAAAACCCCTGGTGCCAACTGGGAAGATAGCGAAGCAGGCAAAGAACAAGACCTGACCCCATCCGGATCAGTTGCGGGAGATGGTGAGCACGGTGATCTGGGGCGGGGCGTAGTTGGAGACGAAGAGGCGCTCGCCGCGCGCGTCCACGGTCATGCCGATGGGCCTCGAGGTGGGGTAGGTGAATGCCTGTTCGCGCGCGGCGATGTCCACGCACCCCACCGTGCCGTCGTCGTAGTTGCATACGAAGAGGCAGGCGCCGTCCGGGGTGATGGCGATGGTGCGCGCCTTGCTTCCCACCTTCACCGTAGCCGTCACCGTGCCGGCGATGCGGTCCACGTAGGTGATGGTGCCGGGTATGTTGTTGCTCACGTAGAGGGTGGCGCCGTCGGGGGAGAGCACGGCATGGCGCGGGTTCTCGCCGCAGTATATCTGGCGCGAGACGACATGTCCCGCGGATACGTCCACCTCGGCCAGCGTGTTCCCGCCCATCACGCATACGTAGGCCCTGCCCCCGTCGGGGGAGAAGACCATGCCGCGGGGCGTGCCGTACATGGGGATGTCTTTGACCCTGGCGAAGGAGCCCGCGTCTATCACGGAAACCGTGTTCGAATCCCAGTTGGCGACGTAGGCCCATTTTCCATCCGGGCTGATCGCGATCTCCTTGGGGATGCTCCCCACCTGCACCTGTGCGGTTATCTCCCCCGCCTCGCAATCGACCACCACCACCCTGGCGGAGTTGTAGAGCGAGACCCAGGCGAAGCGCCCGTCGGGGGAGAAATCGGCCTCCACCGGCTCGTCGGGGAGGGGAATGACCTTGAGCAACTCGTAGGTGCGAGCGTCGAAGATGAAGTTCTTGTGGGCATAGAGGTCGTTGACGAAGAGGCGCTCGCCGCCGGGCATCAGCTCCACCGACTTGGGGCCCGCTTCCACGTGCAGGGTGGTGACGGGGGAGAGGCCCGTAACCACCCCGGTGGCGAACGGCGGCGGTGGGGGCTCCTGCCCCCGCGCTTCCTCCTCCGCAGCTTCGCCCTCCCGCGCGCCGCTCTCGCCCGCGTCCTGCCGCGCCGGACGCGAACCGCTACAGCCCGCGGCGAGCAGCAGCAACGCCGCCATGAGGATGCACGCCGGGAGAAATGCCCACCGCAACCCTTTCATCGCTTCTCCTCTCTCGCGTCGCGCCGTCGTGTCGGCATGCGGTCCGCATATCCCTTCGCCGCCGCCCGCCTCCTCCCTTCCCGGCCGGGGGAAAGGACGCTGCGTGTGAGAGGATGCGCTGAGGCATGCCTGCCTGAAAGAGGAGGACTCATGCGGGGACGGGCGGCGCGGCGGCTCAAAACGCCGATACGGCGATGGCGGCGATTATGGCCCATACAATGACGCCAAGCACGACAAAGGCGATGCCTATCCAGCCCAGGACTATGCCCGCCGTGGCGCTGGATTCCCCCGTCTGCCAGCCGCCGCTGGCCGCGATCTCGTTTCTGGCGGTGGAGCCGAGGATTATGGCCAGCACCGAGCATATGATGGGGCAGGCGATGAGCCCGATTATCCCCAGCACCAGGGAGGCCGTGGCCTTGCCGTTGGTGACCTGGGAAACGTAATGGTATTGGTTCGAGGGGGAGGGGGCTCCCGGCTGATGGCCCCCGGGCGGGTATTGCGTATGGGGCGTTGCGTAGGGGGGAGGAGGTGGCGGCGCGCCCCCCTCCTCCGCTCCCGCGGGCGCGAAGGCGCTCCCGCAAGTGGAACAGAAGACGGCTTCATCGGGGTTCTCGGCTGCGCACATCGAGCAGTTCTTCATCTCACTCCCTCTTTTCATCCTCACCGGGATGCCGCCTGCGGCGGCGTATCCCCGCCTGCCCGTCGACCGGCTCGCCTTGCCGCCGCCTGTCCGCCCTCCACCAGCCAGGCATAGGCGGAAAGCGCGGCCTTGGCCCCCTCGCCCGCGGCGATGATGATCTGCTTCTCCACCACGTTGGTCACGTCTCCCGCCGCGAAGAGACCGGGGACGCTGCTGCGGTTATTGGCATCGACGACGATCTCCCCCAGCTCGTTGAGCTCGACCTCGGGCGGGAGGAAGCCCGTGCTGGGTATGCTGCCTATCTCGATGAACAGCCCGGAGACCTCCAGGGAAGAGAGCTTGCCGCCACGGTCGATATCGACCGCCTTGACCAGTTGCTCCCCGCGGATAGCCGTCACCCGGGAGGAGAGGAGCACCTCCACGCCGGCGGTCGCCATCACCTGGTTGCGCCTTATCTCGTCTCCCCCCAGCGCATCCTCGGCGGCGATGAGATAGACCCTCTCGGCGATCTGGCTGAGCTGCAGGGCGGCGTCGAGCGCGGAGTTCCCCCCGCCCACCACCACCACTTTTTTGCCGCGGAAGAGGGGGCCGTCGCAGGTGGAGCAGTAGGCGACGCCGCGGCCGCGGTAGGCGTCCTCCCCGGGCACGCTGAGAAGGCGCGGGACCTTGCCCGAGGCCACGATGACCGAGCGCGCGCGCAGCTCCCCGTCCGTGTCCGTCACCGCCGTGAAAGCGTCCTCCGCCGCCGCCAGGGACACGATGTCCCTTCCCTCCCACAGGGCGACCTTGAAGAGGTCCAGGTGCTCGCGGAAACGCTCCACCAGCTCGACCCCGCTGATGAGCTGATAGCCCAGGTAGTTCTCCACCTCCCAGGACCAGGTGGCCTGCCCGCCCACGTTGGACGAGACCACCAGGGTGTCCATCATCTTGCGCGCGCAGTAAACTCCCGCCGAGAGGCCGGCCGGTCCGGCCCCGACGACCAGCACGTCGTGCATGTCTCCCCCTATGGCGCCGCACTCCTGCCGGGGCGGTACCTGTCCATGAGCTCGCGGAAGGCGTCCCCCTCCAGGGTCTCCTCCTCCAGGAGCACCAGCGCGATGGCCTTGAGGGCCGCGGTGTTTTCCTCCAGCGCCCCCTTTATCCGCCCGTAGTTGGAGGTGATGATGTTCTTCACTTCCTGGTCGATGAGTTCGGCGGTGGCCTCGCTGTAGTTGGACTCCTTGCCGTAGGAGTATTCTCCCATGAGCAGGCGCGCCCCCCTCTCCATCCCCAAAGACACCGGCCCCACGCGGTCGCTCATGCCGTAGTCCTCCACCATCTTTCGCGCCAGGATGGTGGCTTTCTCCAGGTCGTTCTGGGCCCCGGTGGATATCTCCCCCAGGATTATTTCTTCGGCGGCGCGCCCCCCGAGGAGCACGGCCAGGCGGTCTTCCAGCTCGGGGCGGGTCATGATGTAGCGGTCCTCCTCGGGGAGTTGCATGGTCATGCCCAGCGACCCTATGCCGCGGGGGATGACGGTGATGCGGTGGACGGGGTCGGCGTGCTCGAGCAGCGAAGCGGCCAGCGCGTGGCCCACCTCGTGGAAGGCCACCACCCGGCGTTCCTTGTCGCTCATCACCCGGCTCTTGAGCTCCAGCCCCCCGATGACGCGGTCGATGGCCTGTTCGAAGTCCTCCTCGAAGACCCGCTTCTTGTCCTTGCGCGCCGCGAGCAGGGCGGCCTCGTTGACCACGTTGGCGAGCTCGGCCCCCGCGAAGCCCGGGGTGCGCGCGGCTATCTTCCTCAGGTCGACGTCGTCGGCCAGCTTGACCCGCCTCACATGCACCCTGAGTACCTCCTCCCGGCCCTTGATGTCCGGGCGGTCGATCATGATCTGGCGGTCGAAACGCCCGGGCCGCAGGATGGCGCTGTCCAGCACCTCGGGGCGGTTGGTGGCGGAGAGGATGATCACTCCCGTCTGGGGGTCGAAGCCGTCCATCTCCGAGAGGAGCTGGTTCAAGGTCTGCTCCCTCTCCTCCGTGCCGCCGCTGGCCATGATGCCGCCCCGCACCTTGCCGATGGACTCGATCTCGTCGATGAACACGATGCATGGCGCCTTGGCCTTGGCCTGCTCGAAGAGGTCGCGCACGCGCGCCGCGCCCACCCCCACGAACATCTCCATGAACTGCGAGCCGCTGATGGAGAAGAAGGGCACGTCCGCCTCGCCCGCGACGGCACGGGCCATGAGCGTCTTGCCCGTACCCGGGGCCCCCACCAGGAGCACTCCCTTGGGAATGAGCGCGCCGATGCTGCGGTACTTGCCCGGGTTGCGCAGGAAATCGATGATCTCCCGCAGCTCCTCCTTGGCCTCGTCGAGCCCGGCGACGTCGTTGAAAGTGACCCGCTCGACGCTGCGGTCGTAGAGTTTTACCTTGGACTGCCCGAAGGACATGGGGCTCGCGCCGCCGATGCGCCGCGAGAGCCGTCGGAAGACGAAGAACCAGATGAAGAGGATGAGCCCCAGGGGGAGCATCCAGGTGACGAGGAGGTCGCGCCAGAAGGTATTCTCGATCTTGCCCGAGAACTCCACCCCCTGCTCCGAGAGCAGGTTGATGAGCTCCTGCTCGTCGGTGTTGGGGATGCGGTTGGTGGCGAAGCTGCTCTCCTCCCCCTCCCGCAACCATTTACCCTCGATGCGCGTCTCGGTGACCGTCACCTTGGTGAGCTCGCCCCTCTCCAGCCGCGCCAGGAACTCACTGTAGCTGATCGGCGCGGGGGTAAAGGGGTTGGCGAACTGCATGCCGAGGATTATGGCCAAGGCTATGAGGCCGTACACCACGTACAGCCAGACCCTTCGTTTTTTCATCTCTTCCATAAGCCCATTATACCCGCAAGGCGCTCCGCCCCTCGTGTGCTCAGACCGCGGCGGGATGCGGGCTCTCGTCCTCCAGCACCTCTCCCGTGATGCCCACCTTCACCGTGAACACCGGGATATCCCTGCCGGAGTCGGCCACGGCCTCCCTGGCCAGCCTGACCATCCCCAGGCAGCAGGGCACCTCCATGAAGGCCACGGTGATGTCGCGCACGTCGTTGGCGCGCAGGATGGCGGCCAACTTCTCGCGATAGCGGGCGGCGTCGTCCAGCTTGGGGCACCCCACGATGAGTTTCCTCCCGCGCAGGAGGCCGCGGTGGAAGTCGGGATGAGAGAACCCGACGCAGTCCGCCGCGAGCAGGAGGCTCGCCCCGCGCAGAAAGGGAGCGGTGGGGGGGATGAGGTGCATCTGCACCGGCCAGTTGCGCAGTTGCGAGGGGGAGGGCCCCCCGGGATCTGGTTCCGCCTGCGCCTCGACGCCCGGCTCCCGCAGCATGGATCCCGGGCATGCGCGCGCCGGCTCGCCCACCTGCGCGCCCCGCCCCCCGGCCTCCCCCGCCGCGCCGCCGCAGGCGAGATAGCGCTTGACCGCTTCCTCGTCGAAGGCCTCCGCCTCCCTTTCCACGATGGTGATGGCGTCCTGCGGGCATTCGCCGATGCAGGCTCCCAGGCCGTCGCAGTAGTTGTCGCTCACCAGCCTGGCCTTTCCGTCCACGATGCGGATGGCCCCCTCGGCGCAGGCGGAAACGCACAGCCCGCAGCCGTCGCACTTCTCTTCGTCTATGTGGATTATCTGCCTTATCATCGCGGTCATCCTTTCTTGAGGACCTCCTTGATCCTCTCCACCGAGGTGCTGTCCAGGTAGCGCTCGAAGTCGGTGTTCACCTTGTGGATGAGGTCGTCGAAGACGCAGCTCTTGCCGCCGCATATCCGGGTGCCGATGAGGCAATTGTCCAGTCTCAGCGGGCCCTCCACCGCCTCGTATGCGTCGCGCAGGGTTATTCCCTCGGCCGGGCGGTCAAGGAAGAAACCGCCCGAGGGCCCCCGGGCAGACCCGAGTATGCCGGCGTGCACGAGGCGCTGCAATACCTTGGCCAGGTGGGCTTCCGAGGCCCCCAGCCTGGTGGCGATGGCCTTCGCGGTTATCGGCGTCTCCTTCTCGGCTCCGGCGATCATGGACATGGCGTGCAGGGCAAGGGAATAGGCCTCGCTGATGTTTATGATGCTCTTCAACGCAGCGCCTCCCGCTTCGGTAAATAGGTATTATGGTACCATATTACTGTAATGGGGAACAGGAGTCAATGACCTTCTCTTCCCGCCCCGTCCGCGTTATATTATGGGCATTAGTAAGATAAACACCTGGAAGGGGTTATTCGCCCCGCACGGCGGGGAAGAATGTAATCGACCGCGCCCGCGCCTCCCGGGCGAGCGCGGCGCAAGGGGTGCCGCCGGGTTGGAACGCGTACCCGGCCCGCGAAGGGCGGGAGGGAGGAAGGGAGGTCAAGCGATGCTTTCAGGCATTCCCAGGGACCTGTCCAGGCTGAGCAAAAAGGAACTGGACCGGGAGATATGCCGGGCGGGTCTCATCGCCGAACTGGATGCGATCAACCTCTACGAGCAGATGGCGGCCATGACCGACAACCAGCTTCTCAAGAGCGTCCTCATGGACATCGCCAGGGAGGAGAAGACCCACGTGGGTGAGTTCCAGACCCTGCTGCTCATGGAGGACGTGGAGCAGGTCAAGGAGTTGAAGGAAGGCAAGGAAGAAGTGGAGGAGATAAAGGGCTGAGGGTGCGCCGGACCCGTGGCGGCACACCGGGAACGGGGCCGCGCCGCGCGGGCCGGGCGTGAGTCCCGGGAGAAAGCCCGAGAGAACAGAGGAGGTGATGGAGTGGCCGCAGCCAAGGCTGAGCCCAAGGACCAGTGCGTGCAGGCGGCGAAGGGGCCGATTCTGGAGCCGCAAGCCGCCGGCGGGAAGGCGGCAAAGGCCGCAGTGCAGGAGGGAGGTGCAGAGGTGATCGCAAAGGTGGGCAAGCCCGCGCCCGATTTCGAGGCGAGCGCTTTCGTTTCCGGGGGCTTCAAGAACGTGAAGCTGTCGGACTACAAGGGAAAGTGGGTGGTGTTGTGCTTCTACCCCGGTGACTTCACCTATGTATGACCCACCGAGCTGTCGGCAGTTGCCGTCAAGTACAAGGAACTGAAGAAGCTGGGAGTGGAGGTCCTCTCCTTGAGCGTGGACAGCAGGTTCACGCACAAGATATGGCAGGAGGAGGAACTCTCCAAGATGGTCGAGGGAGGCGTCCCCTTCCCCATGCTCACCGATGCCGGCGGGCGCATAGGCCGCGTCTACGGCGTGTACGACGAGGAAGCCGGCGTGGATATCCGCGGGCGCTTCATCATCGACCCGGAGGGGATAGTCCAGGCCATGGAGGTGATGACGCCGTCGGTGGGGCGTAACGTATCGGAGCTTATCAGGCAGATCAAGGCGTTCCAGCACACGGCGAAGACCGGCGAGGTCATGCCCTCGGGCTGGCAGCCGGGGAAACCCACCCTCAAGCCGGGGCCGGACCTGGCGGGCAAGGTGTGGAAGGAGTGGAAGCCCGAAGACGCCTTCTGATGCGTCGCAGACCGCGCAAAGGGGCGCCCGCATGGGCGCCCCTTTTTATCCGGGTTTCCGCGGCCGCGGCGCGCGGCCTCTCGGCCCCGGGCCTCAGCTTGATTTCCAGAGTCCGTGCAGGTTGCAATATCCGCGCGCCACGATGCCCTCCTTGGGCGGGGTGAACTTCCCCTCCGGGGCCATGCCGGGCTTGAGGAAGATGCGCGAATACCTGTCGCCGACGACGATCTGCACCCACTCGATGTAGTGGTCGTCCTGCATGGGGTGGGCCTGGGCGCCGACCTTGACCAGGACCCCGTCATCGAGCACCTCCACTACCGGGATGTGTTTCTCGTAGGCGGCGTCGACGGTGTTTTCCGGCTGCAGCACCATGTCCTCACCGCAGCAAACCAGGGTACCTTTGCCGCCGTGGAGGACCTCGACGATGTTGCCGCAGATCTCACACTTATAGACCTCCATCCTCTCAGCCAAGTTCATACCTCCTTTATTTTCAGAACTCGCGGAACTTGTCTCTGGAGGCGCCGCATATGGGGCACCTCTCCGGGGCCTCTCCTTCGCGCGTGTGCCCGCACACGCTGCATATCTGGATCGCGCCCACCTTCACGTCCTCTCCCCCATCCACCGCCTGCTTGGATTTCAAGTACCACTCCTCGTGGATCTTCTCCGCCTCCAGCGCGTAATAGGTGCTGCGCACCGCGCCGGCCTCATCCTGCAGTTTGGCGGCGGCGTTGTAGACGGGGTACATCTCCTCGATCTCGAACTTCTCGCCCTCGATGCAGGACTGGATGTTTTCCGACGTCGACCTGAGTTTTCCCAGCACCTCGAGGTGATTGGCGGCGTGCACCAGCTCGGCGTAGGCGATGGCCCTGAACATCCTGGCCATCTCCGTGAGCCCCTCCCCCTCGGCTTTGTCCGCGAAGAGCAGGTATTTCATGTGGGCCATGCTCTCACCCGCGAAGGCGTCGTCCAGGAAGCGCTCCGTCATCTCTCTCATCTGTGCTCGACCTCCTTTCTCGCTTTCCTCCGGCAAGGCTATGTTTCCCCGCGCATGGCCGAAATAACCCTGAAGGCGCGAATCCGGGCCGGGGGCGGAAAGGCCACCCCCCGGCCGCGAAGGCGTTATAGTATTGATAGGCGTATAGCGCACGCGGCGCGGCGTGCCCGCGGCGGGGAAAGGGCATGGCGGCCGCACAGACAGCGGAGATCGATGCAGATGATCACGGGACCGGCGGAAGTGTTGAACGAGGCGGTGGCGGGAGCGCGGCTCGGCCGCTGCACGCTCGAGCCGCGGGACTTAAAGAAGGGGAGGACGGAGCGGGAATCGTATTTCAACCTCTTCCTGCTCTGCGAAGGCGAGCGCTCCCGCGCGCCCATCGTGCAGGGGCTCTTTTTCTCCGGGAGGGGGGACTATATCAAGGCCTGGATAGAGTTCAGGTATGACCCCCGCGCCGAGTTCGCGTCCGGCGCCGCCCTGGACCTCGAGGAGAGCGGGCACAGCGCCGAGATGTTCTCCCTGCTCGCCACGTTGATCCCCCCCGGCGGCTCCATGATGGCCATCTACGGCGCGGAGGCCCACGCCGTCTCCGCGGACACGGAGAGGGGCCTGAAGCGGAGCTTTCCCCCCGCGGCCACTCCCCTGGGATATTACCTGTGGAGGAGCGGCATGCGCTGGTTCAAGGACTGGTACTTTCCCGAGGGCTGGATGGAGGGCGGGATGAAACTGCAGGCCACCCGGCCGCTCAACCGGGACATACGCGCCCTGAGGGAGGAGCAGGCGGCGCGGGAGCTCGAGGCCTTCGTCTCCCGCCTGCGCGGCCGCGACCTGGATGCGCTGGAGCGCGGCGCGCTGGCGAGGGCCGGGGAGGTCCTCGCGACTCTGTCCTCCGCGGCAGGAGATGGCGCGGAGCGGTGATGTCCGCGCCCTGTCCGATCCCCTACCCGCCGCCCCCCCTGACCGCCGCCTGGTTGACGAGGCCCGCGAAATACCCCGCGCCGAAGCCGTTGTCGATGTTCACCACCGCGACCCCCAGGGCGCAGGAGTTGAGCATGGCCAGGAGGGCGGCCATTCCTCCCAGGCTGGCCCCGTATCCGACAGAGGTGGGCACGGCTATCACCGGGCAATCCACCAGTCCCCCCACGATGCTGGGCAGGGCCCCCTCCATGCCCGCCACCACCACGATGACATTGGCCCCGATGAGCGTGTCGGTTCGGGCCAGGATGCGGTGCATGCCGGAGATGCCCACGTCGTACAGTTTTTCCACCGCGTTCCCGGTGAGCTCGGCCACCATGGCTGCCTCCTCCGCCACCGCTATGTCCGCCGTGCCGGCGGTGACTACCACGACCTTGCCCGCCGGCTCCATCTCCTCCCTGCGGATAAGGATGAAGCGGGCCTGCCGGTGATATTCCGCCTCGGGGTAGACCTCGCACACTTCCTCGTAGACCTCTTGCGAGGCGCGGGTGAGCAGGATGTTGCCCTGGTTCTTCTCCAGCAGGGCGGCGACGATGGGGCGGATGGTGTCCACGTGCTTGCCTTCGCAGTACACGACCTCCGGGATGCCCTTGCGCAGTTCGCGGTGGTGGTCGAGGAGGGCGAAGCCCAGGTCGGTCACGGGCTCGATGGCGATACGCGAGGCCGCCTCTGCGACCTCCATCTCGCCCCGCTGCACCTTGCCCAGTATCTCGGCGAGCTCTTCCCTGCGCATGTCCCCCTCCCGCATCGTCCGCTTGCGCCCCGGCTCCCCGCAACGGGGCGCAAAAGCCCGTAAGGTGCCGCCCCCGGCCCCGCTCCCGTGCGCTTATCATAGCAGAAGCGGCGCCGGCCTCACTCTCGGGGCGGGCGGCGGGCGTGCGAAGGTATTGCCTGCCGGGCCCTGGAATACTTACACGGTACGCCACGATCGGAGGGATGAGGGAGGTTGCGCCATGTCCGCCGGCCGCTTGAGAAAAGCCCCGGCCGCCTGCGTGGCCGTGTTCCTTCTCGCCTTGATGCTGCTGCCCGCCGCCGCGGCGTCCACCGCGGCCACTTTCGGCTGGGCGCGCAGCGGCCGGGGGGGCTTCGGCGCCGCGGGCAACACCACCGTTTCCTCCCTGGCGTGTTCGGGCTCGCGCATATACGCTGGCACCTATAACGCAGAGGGCTGCCAGGTATGGTCCACGGACGGCATCGCCTGGAGGCAGGAGGTGGGGCAGGGCGCGGCGGGCACCCCGACCGGGCCCGGCTTCGGGGAGGCGGGCAACAACAATGTCTCTTGCATGGCCGCCTACGGGCCGCGCCTTTACGCGGGCACGCGCAACCCCGCGCGCGGCTGCCAGGTATGGTCCACGGACGGCATCGCCTGGAGGCAGGAGGTGGGGCAGGGCGAGGCGGGCGCCCCGACCGGGCCTGGCTTCGGGGAGGCGGGCAACAACGAGGCTATGAGCATGGTGGCGGCGGGCGGGCTCCTCTATGTCGGCACCTACAACGCGCGCGGCTGCCAGGTGTGGTCATATGACGGCGATGCCTGGAGGCGCGTTGCGCACGGCGGCTTCGCCGACGCCGACAACTGCGGCGCCGCGGCGATGGCCGCATATTTCGACTCCCTCTACGTCGGGACCTTCAACGTCGACTACGCCTCCGGCTGCCAGGTGTGGGCCTGGGACGGCGTCGCCTGGAGGCAGGAGGTGGGGCAGGGCGCGGCGGGCACCCCGACCGGGCCCGGCTTCGGGGACGACAATAACCGCCGGGCCGCATCCATGGCCGTTTATGACTCTCTCCTCTACGTCGGCACCTACGACTCGTCGGGGGGCTCCGGCTGCCAGGTGTGGGCTTTCGACGGCGCCAACTGGACCAGGAGCGCGGACGGCGGCTTCGCGGACCCCCGCAACCTCGCCGCCTCGGGCATGGTCGCGAGCGCCCTGTACCTCTTCGCGGGCACCTATAACGAGGAGCGCGGATGCGAGCTGTGGCGCTTCGACGGCGCGGACTGGCGCCGGGAGAGCTGCGGCGGTTTCGGGGATGCCGGCAATGTCGCGGCCACGGCCCTGCTGCTCTCGGGGCCCGAGCTTTACGCGGGAACGCAGTGTGAGCGGGGTTCTCAGGTGTGGTCGGCGCAGGCGTTCACGCCGCTCTATTTCGCGGAGGGATATACCGGCGGCGGCTTTCGCGAGTATCTTTGCCTGGGCAACCCCGGGAGCCGCGACGCCGAGGTGGCGCTCACCTATCTCTTCCCCGACTCCGCGACCCTGGCGAAGAGGGTGGTGGTCCCGGCGGAGTCCCGCCTGACCATCTTCGTCAACGCCGACGTGGGCGAGGGCAGGGAGGTCTCCGCCGTGCTGGAATGCGACCCCGCCATCGTGGCCGAAAGGCCCGTGTATTTTACCTATAACGGCGTATGGGCGGGAGGCCACAACGCCGTGGCCGCACCGTCGCCGGCCCGCGCATGGTATTTCGCCGAGGGATATACGGGGGCGGGCTTCGAGCAATGGGTATGCGTGCTCAATCCCGGCCATGAACCGGCCGAGCTCACTTTTCGTTTCCACACCCAGGAGAAGGGGGAGCAGACGAGGGGCGGCTTTGCGGTCCCCGCCCGCTCGCGGCGGAGCTTCAGGGTCAACGACATCCTGGGGCCCGACCTGCAGAACTCGCTCAAACTGGAGGCCTCGGCGGCGGTGGTGGCGGAGCGCCCCATGTACTTCGATTATCTCGGCCCGCACGGGCATCACTGGCAGGGCGGGCACTGCGTGATGGGGGAGACCGCCCTGTCCCAGGTCTTCTTCTTCGCCGAGGGGACGACCCGCCCGGGATTCGAGGAATGGCTGACCCTGCAGAACCCCAACCCTCACACCATAAGCGTGAGCGCCTCCTACCAGGTGGGCCCCGGCCAGGGGGACGCGGTGCAGAGGTCGTACGCGGTGCGGGCGGGGGGCAGGCAGACGGTGTTCGTCCCCACCGAGGCGGGGACGGGAAAGGACGTGAGCGTGGTGCTAGCATCCACGCACTTCTTCCTCGCCGAGCGCCCCATGTACTATCTTTACGGCGGCTTCGGGGCGCAGTGGGCGGGCGGAGACTGCGTTGTCGGGGCCAAACGTGCCGCCGCGGAGTGGTTCCTGGCCGAGGGCTATAGCGGGGAAGGTTACCATACCTGGCTGTGCCTGCAGAACCCGGGGATGGAAGATGCGGCGGTCTCGATCACCTACTACAGCCAGGAGGAGGGCATGTTGCCGCCGCGCCTCCTGGACCTGGCGGCGGGCAGCCGCCATACGCTCTTCGTCAACGACCACGCCGGTGCCGGGTATCAGCTCTCGGCTCGCGTGCTCTCCGACCGGCCGGTGGTGGTGGAAAGGCCCATGTATTTCGATGCCGACGGCGTGCAGGGCGGCCACGGCGCCGTGGGCCATGCGGTCCGCTGACGGCTGACCCCGGGGGGCCGACGCGCTGCGGCCCGGCCCTCTCATCCGGGCCGGAACCCGCGGCCAAGCCCCCGGGATGGACGCGGGGGCGGAAACGCGCGGGGCGCGGCATGCGCGCCCCGTTGACTGTCTATTCCTGGATGGGCCGGCTTACCAGCTCTCGTAGCCCGACTTGCGCTCCGGCTTCGGCCGGGCTTCGTTCACCCTGAGCTGGCGACCCTCGAACTCCTTGTTGTCCAACTCTCCGATCGCGGCTTTGGCCTCGTCGTCGTTCGGCATTTCCACAAAGCCGAAACCGCGGGAACGTCCGGTGTTGCGGTCCATGATGATACTCACCGAGTCGACCGTACCATACCCCTCGAACAGGCCTCGTAAGGTTTCCTCCGTCGATCCGTAGCTCAGGTTGCCAATGTAGATGTTCATCTTGCGCCCTCTCAGCTCCTTTCTCAGCCTCTCCCTGCAAAACCGGTATAAAGCGCAGAGAGTATGCCCCCGTGCGGGCATCGCTAACATTGTAATGAAAAGCAGGCGATTTGGCAAAGGGCAAAAAAGGCGCCTGACGAGCGGCGACATGAAGCGCTTCCGGCAACCCGTCCGCCGCTTCGCGCCGCGGCCGGGAGCTCAGACCTTCATCTTCTCTACGGCTCCCTTTATCTCCTCCAGCGAGGCGCCGTCGGCCGAGGTGCGTACCTCCCGCAAGGCATCGGAGATGTCCCAGCGGGCGCCCGGGCGTCGCTGCGGATCCCCCCCCACGGGGTGGGGGTGAGGCCGGGAAGGGCGGGGTGATCGCGGACATGCCTTTCTCGGGGGGCAGGGCTCAGCGAAAATCGCCCAGCTTCTTATGCCTGTCCACGGGCCGTCCCAGCCGCTCCACCGGCTTGTCCGTGTCGTGAAAGCAGCCTCCCGGTTTCTCGCTCTCCTTGACCTTGGGATAGATGACCTTGCGCACGAAGTCCAGGGCGGCGTCCCCGTCCCCGTCCATGACGACGCGCTCCAGTTCCATGCGCTCCGCCTCCCCGAAGGAGAGGCCCCAAGTTCTCGCCACGGCGACCTCCATGTCCGATAGCGGCGCGATGCGGGCATCTATGCGCGGGCCGGGTGCGGGCCCTCCAGCTGCGCACAGGCCCATATTAACACCCTCGGGGCCAGGCTCGGGGGCTCGACCTTCACGTCCGCCCCCGGGGCTGCCGGCGGCTCCCATGCGTCGCCCCGGGCTTTGCGGGGGCCCGCCGCTCCGCGCCCCGGGACCGCTCAGATCAAGCCGGCGCTCTCCAGGGGGCTCGCGCACCAGCTTCGCCTGCTCCCGCGTCAGCTTGGGCAGGGGGCTCCTGACGTGGGGCGCGGCGGGATAGCCCAGGAGGCACAGCTCAGCCGCGCTGCGTCCGCGGTTGACAGCGTCCGGGCGTTGCGCCCCCTTTCCGTCATGCTATCATCTCCCATGAGAGCGAAGGCCCTCATGGCGCAGGGCGAGAGGAGAAGAAGGCCGGATCCCGTGCCGGGATCGGGCCTTCCGGGGCGGGAAAGGCCGGCGGGTGAGGAGGAGGAATGGCAGGAGAGCTGGACGGGTTTGAGGCGACCAGGCGCCTTGTCGTCGCCATCGCCGCCAACACCGCCTTTCTCGTCTTCGAGGTCGTGTTCGGCGTCATGGCGGACAGCATGGCCCTGCTGGGGGACGCGGGGCACAACTTCTCCGACTCCTTCGCCCTGGTGCTGTCGCTCATCGCCGTGCGCGTGATGACCAGGTCGCCCACGGAGAAGAGGACCTTCGGGTATCACCGCATGGGCATAGTGGTGGCCTTCATAAATTCCCTCGTCATCACGCTCATCGGCTTTTTCCTCTTCTACGGGGCGGTGCTCAGGCTCATCGAGCCGGTGGAGGTGAGCGGGGGGACGGTCATGCTCGTGGCGGGAATAGGCTTCGTGGTCAACGGCAGCGTGGCCATGCTGCTGCGGCGGGGGAGGTCCGACCTCAACCTGCGCAGCGCTTTTCTGCATATGCTAACCGACGCGCTGGTCTCCCTCGGCGTGGTGGTCTCCGGGGCGGTAGTCGTGGCCACGGGATGGACCTATGCCGACCCCCTCATCACCATGGTCATCGGCGTGTTCATACTGGTGAGCGCCTTTCAGATCATGCGCGAGTCGGTGCATATCCTCATGGAGTCGGTGCCGCGCGGCGTCTGCTACGGGGACATCGTCGCGGCCATGGCGGCCATGCCCGGGGTCAGGGAGGTGCACGACCTGCACATCTGGGAGATAGGCTCGCGCCTCTATTCGCTCAGCGCCCACATCATCGTGGAGGACGCCATGCTCAGCGAGTACGGGGCGCTATTGCGCGGGATGAAGGACATGCTGCGCGATGAGCACAAGGTACTGCACGCCACCCTGGAGCTGGAGACGGAACTCTGCCTCGCCGCCGAGGGATGTAATTTCTGACCCGTATGCGGCAGGGCCCCGGCAGGAGCCCGAAATGGTTGCGGGCGGGGACGGCGATGCCACGGTGGAGATGAAGATGGGGAACCGGGGCTGTGCGCGCCGGGATGGAGTCCGCTGCGCGAAGGGGCTTCACGGGGCGAGGCATCGGCCCCGCGCTCAGCCGTCCAGGAAGAGCAGGTGGCGAGCCATGCGTATGGCCTCCGGGTCCCCGGCATGCTTGCCCTCGGCGTCGGATATCTTGATCGCGTCCACCCAGCGCTGCGAGTCGCGGAAGGGCTGGCAGGCCACCATCTTGATCACCATGTTCAGGGGGGTGACCCCCACGTCGTTGGTGAGGAAGGTGCCGATGCCGTAGCTGTCCCGCACCCTGCCGGCGCAGGCCTCGTGGATGGATTTCGCCAGCTCCAGGTCGAGCGCGTCGGAGAAGACCACGACCTTGCTCGCGGGGTCGATGCCCAGGCTCCGGTAATGCGCGATGGCGCTCTCCAGGAAGGAGAAGGGGTCGCCGGAGTCCTGCCTGATGCCGTCGAAGACCCTGGCGAAGAGGGCGTCGAAGGCGTGGTAAAAGTTCTCCGTCCCGAAGGTGTCGGTGAGAGCGATGCCCAGCTCCCCGCGGTAAACCTCCAGCCACCTCTGCAGGGCGAACTGATTGGCCACGCGAAAGCCGTACTTGGCGGAGTGGAACTGATACCATTCGTGCGCCTGCGTCCCGATGGGGGTGAGGTCGTAGAGGTGGGCCAGGTGTACGTTGCTGGTCCCCTGCAGGTATTCGCCCGCCTGCATGAGGTCGGGGATGAGCATGCGGTGGTTGCGGTAGGAAAAGCGGCGGCGGGTGCCGAAGTCCACGAAATAGATGCCGTTCTCGGCGAAAAAGCGTGCCTTCTCGCGGTTGAGGGCGTGCACTTTCTCCTCCGCATAGGCCTTCTCGCCCTCTCCGGTCATGGCGAAGAAAAGCTCGCTGATGAGGGACATGAGGGGCACTTCCCAGAGTATGCTGGTGTACCAGTAGCCCTCGATGGCGATGGAGAGCTCCCCGTCCCTCTGCTCGATGCGCACCTCGTCGGGGTTGAAGCGGTACCCTTCCAGCAGGTCGAGGTAGACGGGATGGAAGTAACGACACTTGCCGTCAAGCCACGCCCTTTCGTCCGCGCTGAGGCGCAGCTCTCCCATGCCGCGCACTCGTTCCGCCAGCTCCGCGGCGAAGCCCGGCGGAAAGGGCGTTTCCCCGCGGTTGATGAAGACGTAGCGCGCCCTCGCCCGCGGGTAGTGGCGGCATACCGCCTGCTGCATGGTCAGCTTGTAGAGGTCGGTGTCCAGTATGCTCTGCGGGCCGTCCATCTCACCCCCCGTATCGCCTGCCGCGTCGTTTCCAATATATTATAACCAAGCCAGGCGGTCGGGCCCGGCTGTGGGCCCTGGTGGCGCGGCCGGAGTCAACGCCCGCGAGCGGTTTTCGCGATGGCACGAGGCGGGGTTGACCCCGGAAGTGCCACGGAAGTGCCACGAGTGCATATGGAGGGGAGGGCGGCATGAAGGCAAGGGATTTCGAGGGAAAGAACGCCTATGTCGTGGGCGGCTCCAGCGGCATCGGCCTCTCCACCGCCCAGGTCCTGGCGCGGCGCGGCTGCAACGTCATCATCTTCGCGCGCGGCAGGGAACGCCTCGAGGCGGCGCTCGCGAAGGTGAGCGCGGAGAGAAGGAACACCGAGCAGCGCTTCGCCCTCCGCCAGCTGGACATAAGCGACCACCGAGAGGTGGAGGGGGTCATGGCCGAGGCGGCGGAGGAGTTCGGCGCCCCCGACATCCTCATCAACTCTGCGGGGAGGGCCCTCCCCGACTACTTCGAGAACATCAGTTACGAGCAACTGGACGAATCCATGAAACTCCACCTCTACGGCAACTGGAACACCATCAAGGCGCTGTTGCCCCACCTCAAGGAGCGCCGCGGATACATCGTCAACGTGTCTTCCGTGGTCGGCTTCGTGGCCCCCTTCGGCTATACCGACTACGCCGCCTCCAAGTTCGCCCTCATGGGCCTGAGCGAGGCGCTGAAGAGCGAGCTCAAGCCGTGCGGAGTGGGGGTCTCCATCCTCTGCCCGCCCGATACCGACACCCCCGGATTTAAGGTGGAGAACCGCAAAAAGCCCCCGGAGACCGCGGCGGTGAGCGAGGGCGGAGGCCTCCTGGGGCCCGACGAGGTGGCGCAGGCACTGGTCAGGGGGATGGAGAAGGGCAGGTTCGTCATCACCCCGGGCTCGGCGCGGATGATCTACGTGCTCAAGCGCCATTTCCCCCGCCTGGTGGATTTCGTCATGGACCGCGCGGTGAGGAAGGTTCAGGGGGGCAGACACGGGGCCCCGTGAGTAAACCGAAGGGGGGGTGGGGCGATGGTCGCCGACTGCCATATCCATTACGACCCGCGCATGTTTTCAGCTGCCGAGGATGCTCGGCGCGGAGAAGTGCCGCTACGGCAACGACGGCCCCTGCGGCCATCAGGGCGCGGGGGAGGACTACGGCTGCGGCCCCATCAAGGGCCGGGTGGAAGCTTAACCCTTCCGCCCGGCGGGCGCGAGAAGATGTTCCGCGCCAACTTCGAGGCCGTCATCAAGAGATGACTTTCGGCTCCACTCCTCATCCTCGCGCTTGGCGGCGGCGAACCCTACTCCCCGCTCCATTCCGGCTCTCGCCTCTCCATGAAGGCCAAAGCCCCCTCGACGGCATCCTTGCTGGCGATGATCTGCTCGAACTTCTCGGCGCTGTAGGCGTAACCGCCCAAGCCCCGGTTGATGGCCTCCTTGCTGAAGCTGACCGCCAGGGGGGCCGCCTTGCGCATCTTGCCCAGCATGATCTCCACCGCCGACATGAGTTCCGCCCGCGGCACCACCTGATTGACCAGCCCGATGCGCAGGGCCTCGCGGGCGGATATGCGCTCGCAGGTCATGATGAGCTCTTTGGCCTTGGCCCGTCCCACCTCGTCCGCCAAACGTATCATGGCATAAGGGCAGGTGACCCCGCGGATGGGCCCGATGAAGCCGAACTCGGCCTCCTCGGCGGCGATGATGAGGTCGCACATCAGCGCGAGCTCGGCGCCGTGTCCCAGGGCATGGCCGTTCACGGCGGCGATGACCGGCTTCGGGCAGTCGATGAGTTTGATGGGGAGCGACGTGCCCGACTCTTCATCCAGTTCCTGCCTGATCATGGCGATGGCCTTGACCGGGTCGCTGAAATCGGCCCCGGAGGAGAAGATGCCGCCTCCACCGGTGAGGACGATGAAGCGTATGTCCCCATCCGCAACCGCACGGTCGACGGCCAGCCCCAGCTCCTCGCTGAGCTCGAGGGAGATGGCGTTCTTAAGCTTGGGGCGGCTCAGGGTGATGACGGCGTGGTCATCCCCGGTCTCATACAGGATAGTGCGGTAATCCATGTGCCCTCCTAAATCGTTTCCCCCGGGAGTCCCCATGCCCGTATCCTACCATCCCCCTTCCCGTTCTTCACACGACGGCATGGTAATGAATAGAATTTTAATAAATGTCTAGGTTTGTTAGAATGGTTGCATCGGGCGTGCACACAGGAAAATGCTAGCGGCTTTCTCAAGGAGGTTGACATGTCGGAGTACGAAAAACCGTGGTATGGCGAATACAAAGTCCACGGCATCCCCAGGACGCTCAAGCCCTATCCCTCGCAGCCGTCTCACGCCATCCTGGACGAATCCGCATTGAGATATCCGAAAACGGGTTACATCCAGCTGGGGTACACCATGCTCTATCCGGAGGCTAAGGAGAGAGCGGACCGCCTGTCCAACGCCCTGCACGAGATGGGGCTGAAGAAGGGTGACCGCGTGGCCAACATGCTGCCCACCTCCATGCAGTTTGTGCTCGCGGACCACGCCATCTCCAAGGCGGGCGGCGTCCAGGTCCCCTCGAGCTTTCTGGAGCCGCCCGATTATCTGGAGCATAAGTTCAAGGAGGCGGGCTCGCGCATGCTCTTCACCCTCGACACCTCCCTGGACCTGGTCGAGCAGCTCAAGGAAAGGTTCGATATCGAGTACGTCATCGTGAGTAAGATCGCCGACTACTCCGATGCCCCACCGCAGCATGAGGCGCTCCCGCAGGGGATGTACTGGCTTGAGGACCTCATCCGCACGCACAGCGCGCAAGCGCCGGATATCGCCTTCGACCCGGAGCGCGATCTCGAGACCCTCATCTTCACCGGGGGCACCACCGGGGTTCCCAAGGGGTGCATGCACACCCACAGCAACGTGGTTATCAACGCGCTTCAGACCTTATGGGGACTGGGGATCGTCACCAGGCCGTTTTTCGGGAACCTGTCCATCGTCCAGGGACCCCCATTCTTCCACAGCATGGGCCATGTCTCCATGCACGCCATGACCTACGCAGGGCTCATGCAGCTGCTCATCACCGACGCCCGGGATGTGCAAACCATGGCCCGGATGATAAAGGAGCACAAGCCGGCGCTGCTCATAGGCGTGCCCACCCAGTTCATGAAAGTGATCGAAGAGGAGATCAAGGGAAGCGGCCTGCTCGGGCTCGCGGGGTCGGCGGCGGTGCCCCCGGAGGTCCAGGAGCAGTACGAGAAGGAGGCGGGGGGGCAGCTCATGGAGGCCTACGGCCTCTCCGAGATGACCTGTTCATCGCACTTCAACGCCTCGGCCGTCATCCGCATCTTCGGGGGGCGCAGGGTGGTGACCATAATCTCCGGCGTGCTCTCCAGGTGGCCTCGCGGCTTGGAGCTTCTGAAAAAGTCGCTGCACCCCATCGGCTACAAAATCCTGGGCACGCTGTTCGAGAAGGCCACCCACGCGCTCTCCAGGTTCTCGGCCGGAAGGCCCAAGCTGAAAGGGGAGGAAAAGCGGGCCACCATAGGCGTGCCCTTGCCGGATACGGAGATCAAGATACTGGATATGGACACCGGCGCGGAGATATCTCTGCAGGAGATGATCGAGCAGGACCGGGTGGGCGAGATGCTGGTGAAGGGCCCCCAGAGGATGTTCGGATACTGGCCCGATGAGGGCAAGGGCATCGACGCGGAGGGGTATGTCCACACCGGGGACGTGGTGAGGATAGACGAGAAGGGCTATTTTTCCATCGTCGACCGCGCCAAGGACATGATCAACGTCTCCGGCATGAAGGTTTACTCCAAAGAGGTGGACGACATCCTCTACGACCATCCCGCGGTGGCCATGGCGGCCACCGTAGGGACGCCGGACCCGGAGCGGCTGGGCAGCGAGCGCGTGATGGTCTTCATCCAGCCCAAGCCGGAGGCTGCGGGCAAGATGGCGGAGCAGGAGATCATCGACTACCTCTCCAGCAAGGTGGCAAAATATGCTATTCCCAAGAAGGTGGTCTTCCTGGAGGAGATGCCCCTCACCGAGATGGAGAAGGTGAACAAGAGGTACCTGCGGGAGATGGAGATCAAGGATACCGGGCCCAGCTGAGGCGGGTGCCCGGACATCTTTATGCCAAACGGAAGGGTAACGACAGCCGGACATGGTAGTGATGATCTGGCCCCAGGAACATTGAACGGCATACTGAAGCAGGCCCAACCAGGGGAGAAAGGGAAGAATGCATAAGTTCCTGGTGCTAATGGAGAAAACATAAGGCGGATATTCATCATACTCACCGGATTTGTCAGGTTGTATGGGCACTGGATCGGCTCGGGAAGAGGCCGAGAAGAACATGTGTGATAGATGATCGCCACTTCGCGTATAGCCGAAAGCTCCTTGAGCACGGCGGGAAGCGAGAGGTCGATCCCCGCCTCGGTGACCACCTTGTGGGCGAGGGTGGCCAGGGTGAGGGCGAGCATGCAGTAGAAGGCGTGCACCCGGAGCTTCCGGTCGGTCCAGTGCCAGGCGCGGGCCGGGAGGAGAGGAAGCGCGTGTTCTTCATGTTGCGGAAGGTCTCCTCGACGCTGGAGAGGGCGCGGTAAGCACCGATCACCTCGCGGGCGCTCCAACCATCTCGGTTGGTTATGAGCAGGGTTCTGCCCAGCCTTTTGTCTGAGAGCGTGCGCAGCTCCCTTCCCCACAAGAGGGACCTCACAGGCGAGAGCCCGCGTTCCCGGCACCTCCTCCAGAACACGGGAGGACTCCAGGGGGGTGGCAAGGAGCTCCGGTGACCGGGATGCGGAGAGCACGGTCACAAAGTGGACGCCCCGCATGGCCGGCTCCTCCATGGCTGCGTCTGAGACGTTCCCCTTGTCGAAGACGAGGGTGGCGCCGGTCCCCTCGGCGCCCAGGGCGCGGAGCCTGCTCTCTTACCCAGCTTGGATCGATATCAGTTCGTTTAGGGATGCTTAACTTGTACCGCTTGATGCAGTCGTAAATAGCTTGTCCCCCCTGTGCCAGCATCCTTGGCTATCTGGGCAACAGAGGCACCAGCCTGGGCTCTCCTTCAACCACGAGGGGTCGATACGCTGCTTCTTCTCCCTATCTGGGAAGCTATAGATGATTTCATCGTTCATGGAATAGAGGATATAGAGGGGCTGGAGGCTGAGCCCTCGAAGTTCTGTAAATTCCCCTGAAGCCCAAACGGGCTTGCTTT
>CAZEAU010000013.1:0-62637 GCA_964510515.1 uncultured Actinomycetota bacterium
CCTCCCATCGCGGGAGGCCCTCTCGCATGCGTGGGTGCCGGGCGAGCGGGCGGCCCGCGCTCAGTGCAGGCTGAACCCGGCGAAAAAGGAGCGGCAGCGCTCCACCTCGGAGGGCTTCATCCAGGTGGAGGTGGCGGCCTGCTCCTGCAGGGGGCTCTCTCTGCCTATCTGGCGTCCCTTATCGAACCACAGGGGGTTGTAGGGCAGCAGCGCCACCTCCTCGGCGCCGCTTTCCCGCAGAAAAGAGGCCAGCGCGGAGAGGTTGCCCTCCCCGGCGGTGATGCCGGGGACGAGGGGGATGCGCGGCAGCAGGGAGAAGCCGCCCTCAGCGGCGGCGCGCTGCAGGCGGGCGAAGTTCTCCAGGATGATGCCGTTGGGGGCGCCGCAATGTCTGCGGTGCTCCTCGGGGTCGAAGAGCTTGAGGTCGAAATATACCGCGTCCGTCCAGGGGAGCATCTTCTCCGCGAACTCGCCCGCATCGAAATACCCGCAGGTTTCCACGATGGTATGCACGCCCATGTCCCCAAGCCCGCGCAGCAGGTCGCGGGCGTAATCCATGTACAGGGTGGGCTCCCCGCCGGAGAGGGTGACCCCGCCTCCGGAGGTGCGGAAGAAGGGAAGGTCCCTCTCCACCTCCCGCAGCACCTCCCCGACCTCCATGTGCCTGCCCACGGGGGAGAGCGCTCCCGAGGGGCAGGCGTCGGCGCAGCGGAAGCACAGGGTGCATCTCTCGCGGTCCACGAAGCCGGGACGGGAGCGGTCGAGCGCCCCCTCCTCGCAGGCCTCCAGGCAGGCATCGCAGCCCGTGCACTCCCCCGCGTCGAAGGATATCTCCTGGCCGGAGCGCTTGCTCTCGGGGTTGTGGCACCACGCGCAGGAGAGGGGGCAGCCCTTGAAGAAGACCACGCTGCGGATGCCCGGCCCGTCGTCCAGGGAGTTTCCCTTGATCTCGAGTATGAGGGGGCGCCTGGCCTCCCCCCGCGGCCGCCCCTTTACCCGTTCCCTCTCGTCCTTCAAACCCATGTCTCCTTGCCTCGGGGGCCCGCGGAGCGGGAGCTCACATGCCGTACTCCGCCCTCTCGATGAGCTCCATCTGCATGTCCAGGTTGAGGGTGACGAAATAGGCGTTGTACCCCGAGATGCGCACCAGCAGGTTGCGGTAGTTCTCGGGATGGGCCATGGCGTCCCTGAGCATGTCCGAGGTCACCACGTTCATTTGCATCTGCATGCCCCCCAGGTCGAAGTAGGTCTTGACGTAGGAGTACATGTTGTCCACCACCCTCTCGTGGCTGTCGGCGGCTCCCGGCACCACCTTGACGTTGAAGGCGATGTTGTTGTTCATGTTGTGGGGGTCGAGCGAGGCCACGTCGCGGATGTTGTCGAGCAGGTTGGCGGAGGCGATGGGCTGGGGGGTGAGCCCCGGCGTGAAGGCCTTGCCCGCCAGGCGGCCCGAGGGCAGGGCGCCGGAGAGCGTCCCGAAGGCCACGTGGTTGGACATGGACCAGAAGCCGGCGGTATAGGGTCCCCCCCGGTAGTTGCGGTGGGCCCCGTAGGTGTCGTGGGCGAAGGCGGCCACGCGTGTGGCCATCTCCACCGCCTCCTCCGAGCCGGAGCCGAAGAGGGGGACCTTTTTGGTGACCAGGGCCTGCAGGGCGGGGTCGCTCTCGAAATTGCTGTCGATGGCCTGCTTGAGCGCGGTGAAGCTCACCCGGCCTTCCTCGAAGACCAGCTTCTTGATGGCCATGAGGGAGTCGGTGACGTCGGCCAGCCCGATGCAGGCGGCCCCGGAGGAGTTGTGGCGTGCGCCCCCCCTGGTCACGTCCCTGCCCTCGCGGATGGAGTCGCTGATGAGGGAGGAGAGCAGGGGGGTGGGGCGCAGCACGGCATGGGCCTCGCCCAGCAGGTTGTTGTACTCCACCGCGTTGTCGATGAGGAACTTGAACTGGGCCGCGAAGGCGGCGTAGAAGTCCTCGAAGCTGCGGAAGTCCCCCTTCTCCACGCTCCCCGTCTTCGGCCCCACTTCCCAGTTCATGAGGGGGTGCTTGCCGCCGTTCAACGCCATCTCCAGCGCCGCCACCATGTTCATCATCATGCAGTTGGTGTGCCCCATGTGCTTGCCCGAGAGGGTGGGCTCCACGCATCCCGTGGCCGCCCAGTCCCGCAGGTCCTCGGGCGGGTAGGCGAATTCTGCCAGCGACTCCATGACCGCCGCGTCGTTGTGCATGGAGGGGGTGGCGGCGGTGACGAGGTTGACTTCGCACAGGCGCCTGAGGTAGGTGCCGGAGTTCAGCTCCGGGTGATAGCGGGCGTTGACGTTGGGATCGCGTATGCCCAGCATCTCGGTTACCTTGAGCAGTATGTAGGTCATGTCGTTGACCGCGTCCTCCCCCTGCGGGGTGACCCCTCCCAGGGTGATGGCCTGGTCGGACGAGCTGCCCCCGAAGAGGTAATTCCCGATGTCCGGGATGAGCGGCAGGTGGTCGGTGCAGCGCATGAAGAAGCATCCCGCCAGCTCCACGGCGCGCCTGATGTATGCCTCGCGCTCCTCCGCGTCGTTCAGCCCCGCCATGTCCGCCGCGAGGAAGGGCTGCAGCCACTGGTCCATGCGCCCGATGGAGAGGCCGGCGTTGGTGCTCTCCATGTGCAGGCCCACCCAGCCTATCCAGATGGCGTTGAGGGCCTCGTGCAGGGTCTCGGCGGGGCGCTCCGGCACCTTGGCGCAGATGCGCGAGAGCTCCTCCAGCTCGGCCTTGCGCACGGGGTCCCGCTCCGCCTCCGCCTCCCTCGCCGCCTGCCGGCTGAGGTTCGCGGCGTAGGCGGCCAGCCCCTCCAAACAGAGGGCCATCCCCCGCAGGGCACCCCTTTTCTCCGCCGGGGCCGCCGGGTCGCGCTCCAGCTCCGCCTCGATCTCGGCCATGATGCCGCTGGTGCCCAGGCGCAGCAGCTTGGGGAAGTCGGCGATGGTGTGCGAGAGGGAGGCTGTCTTCCACATGAAATACACCGCGAAGCGCTCGTCCAGTTTCTGGGAAAGCGGCTCGCCGTACTTCTCCCTCACCCACTCGCGCGTGTTGCGCTTCAGCCAGAAGGGGAAGACGTCGTGGTGCAGCGCATGCACCGTCTGCGGCGAGATGTCGTAGGGGAAGAGGGGGCGGTCCGGGCAGGAGGTCAGCTCCGACCAGATGAGGGTGCCGTGGGTGTCCGGGTATATCATCACCCCTATCTCCTTGCTGGAGGTGGTGCCGGCAAGGAGGTCGCGCTCCCGGATGATGGGCTCGCGGTTCTCCATGAGGTATTTGTAGGCGTGCCCCTGCCGCAGCTCGGGAAGCCAGGGTTCGCCGCTTGGGTCCGTCTCGAAGCCGTTGGCCTCGAACCACCGCGTGAGCAGGGCGGGCCGCTCGTGGCATATCTCCGGCTTGGCCGTGAAATGGATGTCCAGGAAGCCCCGCAGGCGGGGGAAGTCCTCCAGGCTGAGGTGGGAGAGATAGGGGTCTTCCAGGAATCGCACCCCCGGGTCGGTCCTCTCGCCCCGCAGGCGCTGCGCGGCCCGGCGGGACATCTCCGACCGCAGGGAGGGGTCGGGGTCAGGGCATTGCTGCCGCCGCTCCTCGGCCTCCCGCGCCTTCTGCTTCTCCAGCCGCTTGCGGCCCATCTTCTCCGTGACCAGGGAGATGTAGAAATTGAAAAGCGTGAGATAGGAGAGGTTGCCCTCGACGCGGTAGCGGTTCTTGAGCAGCATGTTGAGCAGCTCGTTGGGGGGGGCGCTGAGGATGTCCATGACCACGTCGTCCGAGGCGAGGACCATGGTGGCGTCCACGTCATCGGGGATGGTGCCGCTCACCTTCATCTTGCCGTCCCGCATTATCAAGGCCTGCTTGACGCTGCCGCTCTCGGTGCGGAAGCCCACCTTGAAGTCCAGCCAGGAGCCGTTTCCGCGCAGGTATTCCCTGAGGGCGGAGCGGTGGTTGAAGTTGGCGGCCATCAGCCGGAGGGCGGCGCCGCCGAGGAGGTTCGCGCCGGATACGCCTTTCATCCTTCCTCCTTTCGAGGGTGCGAAGCGCGCCCCCCTGCGCCGTCCGCGCGCAGAAGGGAAAGGGAAGCCCGAGCAGGCGCGCATACTACTGCATATATAATAGCAGCCCAGCCTTTTAGCGGCTTGACCGGGGTCATGTAGCGGCGCACTGTGGTAGATTGAGGGCAGCCCAAGGGCGGAGAGATAGGAGGTGGGCGTGAGCAAGCTTACCATCTGCTCCTGGAACGTGAACGGCGTCAGGGCCGCTTTTTCCCGCGGCTCCCTCGACTGGTTCATGCAGCGGCGGCCGGATGTCCTCTGCCTGCAGGAGACGAAGGCCCGCGAGGAGCAGGTCCCCCGGGAGTTCAGGGAGGTGGAGGGGTACGACTCTTTCTTCGCGGCGGCGGAGCGCAAGGGGTACAGCGGCGTCGCCCTCCACACCAGGAGGCCGCCCCGCGAGGTACGCAGCGGCTTCGGCATACCCCGCTTCGACGCCGAGGGGCGGGCCCTCGTCGCCGACTACGGGAGCTTCGTGCTCTTCAACGTCTACTTCCCCAACGGCAAACAGTCAAGGGAGAGGCTGCGCTACAAGCTTGACTTCTACGACGCCTTTCTGGATTACGCGCAGGAGTTGAGGGCGCAGGGCAAGGGGATAGTGGCCTGCGGCGACTTCAACACCGCTCACAAGGAGATAGACCTCGCCCGTCCCCGGGAGAACAGCAAGGTCTCCGGCTTCCTCCCCGTGGAGAGGGCCTGGCTGGACAAGTTCGTGGAGCACGGCTACGTGGATACCTTCCGCATGTTCAACGCCGAGCCCGGCCAATACACCTGGTGGGACATGAAGACGCGGGCGCGGGAGAGGAACGTGGGCTGGCGGATAGACTATTTCTTCGTCAGCGACGACCTGCGGGGCAAGGTGAAGTCCTCGTATATAATGAGCGAGATATTGGGGTCGGACCACTGCCCGCTGTGCATCGAGCTCGCGCTGTGAGAAGACCATGGCCCGCCGCATGGCGGGCTCGCGCCCGGGAACGCTAAGGAGGCAGGGATGTTCAGCCATATCGACGACATCACAATCGACTACGAGGAGGACGGCGTCCTGTTGGTCAAGGAGCTCGACAAGGCGGTCCTCTCCCGGGGGGCCTGGACGACTATCATTTTCCGCTACCGGCAGTGGGAGCAGGCCAAGGAGGACTACGGGCCCGTGCGCTTCACCATACGCCGCTACCGCAAGATAAACGAGGAATACCGCCAGCAGGCGAGGTTCAACATCTCCAGCGAGGACCAGGCGAGGAAGATAGTCGAGGCCTTGCGTGGCTGGATGGAGGAGGGCGCGTCCCCCTCGCGGAAGGGCTGAGGAAAACCCCGTCCCCCGACCCGGCGGCGAGGTAATCGGCGGAGCGGCGCCCGTCCCCCGCGCCACAGAGGTGGGGCATGGGGAAGGCGGAAAATATGGACCTCTTTCCCGGCAGATCCGCAAGGTTGGTGCCGGGCGGGGAAGCCGCTCGCGGGAGAAAGCCGCAAGCCCATAGCATAGCCGCTGTCCCTTAAAAATCGCGATTGACAGCTTCAGGGATGCGTTATATTATTATCTTACTGAACGTTAAGTAAACAATATTCCGGCAATTGTCCGGCCCGCGTATTTCGAGATGCCCGACTCCATTCAGGGGAGCCCATTTAACGGACGGCGGAGCCTTAAAGCGGGGGGGAAGGTAACATGGCCGAGAGCCTCTTTTTCACCCCGGAACACGACATGCTGAGGCAGAGCGTGCGCGAATTCGTGGGCCGCGAACTGATGCCCGACGCCGAGGCCTGGGAGGAGGCGAGGTTCTTCCCCGACTCCGTGTTCCGGCGCCTGGGCGAGTTAGGATACCTGGGCCTGCATTTTCCCGAGCAGTACGGGGGCGGAGGGGGGGACTACTTCACCAATATCGTGCTTATGGAGGAGCTTGCCAAGTGTGGATCCTTCGGCGTGAACACCGGGGTGGCGGTGCAGATCGGCATGGCCACGCCGCCCATCCTCAAGTTCGGCAGCGAGGAGCAGAAACAGGCCTACCTGGTGCCCGCCATCCGCGGGGAGAGGATATCCTGCCTGGGCATAACCGAGCCCGGCGCCGGCTCTGACGTCGCGGGCCTCAAGACCTTCGCCGAAAGGGTGGACGGCGGCTGGAGGGTCAACGGCAACAAGACATTCATCACCAACGGCTGGCGCGCCGACTTCATGACCCTGCTCGCCCGCACGGACAGGGAGCAGACGGGCTACCGGGGCATGAGCATCTTCCTCGTGGACTGCGCCACCCCGGGCTTCGTCAAGTCCCGCAAGCTGGATAAGGCGGGACAGTGGTCCAGCGACACCGCGGAGATATTCTTCGAGGATATGTTCATACCCGAGGGGGCCATGCTGGGGGAGGAGGGGCGCGGCTTCTATAACATCATGTGGGAACTGCAGGGAGAACGCCTCATCGTCGCCGTCGCGGTCATCGCCATCGCCGAGGTAACCCTGCAGCAGGCCATCGACTACGGGCGGGAGAGGGTGCAGTTCGGCGCGCCCGTGATCAAGAACCAGGCTTTGGCGCACCGCGTCGCCGACCTCGCCTGCGAGCTGGAAGCGGTGAAAGCGCTCACCTATCTCACCGCGCGCAGGTATGACCGGGGCGAGTATCCGGTGAAGGAGATCTCCATGGCCAAGCTCATGAGCACCCGCGCCGCCTTCCGCGTCGCGGACGAGGCCATGCAGGTCATGGGCGGTTACGGCTACATGATGGAGTACCCGGCGCAGAAGGCCTGGCGGGACATGCGCATCGCGCGCATCGGCGGGGGCAGCGACGAGATCATGCGCGAGATCATCGCCACCGCCCTGGGCCTCTACTGAGGGGGAGAGCGTGGCCGCCTGCGAACGCTTGATGGAGTACCCGGCGCGCAAGGCCCGGCGGGGCACGCGCATGGCGCGCGCCGGCGACGGCGGGGAGATCGTGCCCGGGCCCATCGCCGCCGCCCTGGGCCGGCAACGGGGGGGAGAGAGATGAACAAGTCGCGCTGGGACGAGATTCTCACGGTGGCCGCCCGGCTTTTCCGCAGCAAAGGCTACCGCGCCACGACCATGGACGATATCGCGGGCGAGCTCAACGTGACCAAGCCCGCCCTTTACTATTACATCGAGAACAAGCACGACCTGCTCTACGCTATCTGCGTGTCGGCCATCGAAAGGCTCATGGAGGGGGTGCGGGAGATCATGTCCGGGCCGGGGGAGAGCGGGGAAAAACTGCGCCGCCTCATCTTCTGGCACGTGAACATGTTCTCCGAGCACGGCGACGTCACCACCGTCTACCTGGCCGAGGAGGGCGAACTGCAGGAGGACAAGAGGGCCTTCATCCGCTCCCTCAGCCGCGAGTTCGAGTCCTCCTACCGCGAACTTCTGCAGCGGGAGATAGCGGAGGGGCGTTTTCGCGACCTGGACGTGCCCATGGTCGTGCGCGGCATAGCCGGCATGTGCAACTGGCTTTTCGGCTGGTACCGCCCGGAGGGGCAGGCCAGCGCCGACGATATAGCGGAGGTCTTCTACGACCTCATCGTCAAGGGCTGCGAGAAGAGGTGAGCGTGCGCGGAGCCGGGCGGGAGCCGTCAGCGGCGGGGCCGCTCGGCATGTCCGCCGCTGCGGCCGAGGGGAGGCGGAGCGCGGGAGCGCGCAAAAAGGGGAGGGTGAGCGCTATGGAGGACTGGATGCAGGGCCAGGAACTGCTGGTCATGGAGGGGCGTATCAAGGTGCCCTACCGCTGGTTCGCGGGGGAGGTGGGCACGCGCTACCTGGAATCGCTGCGCGACCAGGGCGTGTTCCTGGGCACCCGCTGCCCCGCGTGTGCGAAGGTCTATCACCCGCCGCGGCGCAACTGCCCGGAGTGTTTCGCGGAGTGCTCGCAGTGGGTGGAGCTGGCCTCCTCCGGCACCCTGGAGTCGTACACCGTGGTGAGAAAGCATCACCCCCAGCTCTCCCCGCTGCCCCTGCCCTTCGGGTACTGCATCGTCAAGCTGACGGGGGCGGACACCGGCTTCCTGCACCTGCTGGCGGAGTTCGCGGAGGGTGAGCTCGAGGTCGGGGGCGAGGTGGAGGCGGTTTTTTCCGCTGAGCGCGAGGGCAATATCCTCGACGTCAGGTACTTCCGCCCCGTGCGGGGGGTGGAGTAGATGGAGCCCGTGGCCGTGGTCGGCGTGGGCATGACGCGCATCGAGCGGGAGAGGGTGGCGGACGGCTACCCCGACCTGGTCTACGAGGCCGTGCGCGCGGCCCTGGACGACGCGGGCATGTCCATCGCGCAGGTGGACAACGTGGTTACCGCGTCCAACGATTTCTTCGACGGGCGCACCATCTCCTCCATGGCCGTCATGGACGCCTGCGGGTCCTACGACAAGAACGTCACCACCGTGGAGGGGGACGGCACCTTCGCGGCTTTCTTCGGGCTCATGCGGGTGCTCTCCGGGAGCTACGGCACCACCCTGGTATGCGCGCATCACAAGGGCTCGGAGGGCGATATGCCCCTCATCACCAACGCCATGTTCGACCCCATCTACGCGAGGATGCTGGGCATCGAGGCGGTCACCTCCTCCGCGCTGCAGGCCCGCGCCTACATGGATAAATACGGCATAACGGAGGAGCAGTGCGCCATGGTCGCGGTGAAGAACCACGGCAACGCCTTCGCCAACCCCACGGCCCAGCTCCCCCTGGAGCTGACGGTGGACGAGGTCATGTCCTCGCCCTATATCGCGGACCCCATCAAGTTGCTCGACTGCTGCCCCATCTCCGACGGCGCCTCCGCCCTCATCCTGGCGGGAGAGGAGGGGGCCCGGGAGCTGACACAGAGGCCGGTATGGGCGAAGGGGGTGGCCCACTGCAGTGCCGCCTATCACCTCGGGGACCGCGACCTCTCCTGCGTTCGCGCCCTGGAGGAGGCGGCGAGGAAGGCATATTCCATGGCGGGCATCGCGGATCCCGCCGGGGAGATAGACCTGGTCGAGCTCTACGACGCCTTCACCTACATGGAGCCCCTGTGGCTGGAGGGGCTGGGGTTCTGCGAGCGCGGCGGGGGAGGCGAGCTTACGCAAACGGGCAAGACGGCCATGGGCGGAGAGCTGCCGGTGAACGCCTCGGGGGGATGTCTGGCCGGGAACCCGGTGCTGGTCGCCGGGCTCAACCGCATCATCGAGTGCGTGCTGCAGATAAGGGGCGACGCGGGCGGGCATCAGGTGGACGGGGTGAGGACCGCGCTGGCCCACGGTATCAACGGCCCCTGCGGGCAATCCCACTGCGTGTGGGTGTTGGGAGGTGAGAGGTGATGGGCAAGCGAGTCGCCGTGACCGGCGTGGGCATGACCCGGCAGCGCTCCGCCCGCCCCGACGTCACCGGGCAGGAGCTGATCAACGAAGCCGTGCGCATGGCCCTGGAGGACGCGGGCATGACCCGCCGGGACATCGACGCCGTGGTCATCGGGAACATGGACCACTTCGAGGGCATCAACTACGTGGATACCTGGTCGGTTGACGGCAGCGGCGCCCTCATGAAGCCGGTCATGAAGCTGACCACCGGCGGCACCACCGGCTCCACCGTGGCCATGGCCGCCTACTATCACGTGGCCTCCGGACTCTTCGACCGCGTGCTGGCCATCGGCTGGGAGAAGAACTCCGAGTCCGACACCACCGGCGCCATCATCACCGCCTTCGACCCCTTCTGGGATCGCCCCATATTCGCCGGCGCGGTGGCGGGCCTGGCCATGGAGGCCACCGCCTACATGAAGGAGACCGGCGCGACGGAGGAGGACGCGGCTTACGTGGCGGTGCGCGAGCGCACCCACGCTCTCAACAACCCCTACGCCCACCTGCATCTCCAGATGACCATCGCCGACGTCATGAACTCCCCCTATCTCTCCTGGCCGGTGAAGATGGGGGACATGTGCCCGCGCACCGACGGGGCCTGTGCCCTCGTCTTCGCCGGCGAGGACCTCGCGTACGATTCCCCCCAGAAGCCGGCCTGGATACACGGCGTCGCCGACCGCCACCTCTGGGCCTATACCAGCGACCCCTACCTGGACTTCAAGACCGGGGAGGGCTGGTTCCCGGCCATGCAGAAATCCTCGCGGGACGTCTACGAGCGCGTGGGCGTCACCGACCCCCTGCAGGACTTCGACGTGGCCGAGCTCTACCTGCCCTACTCCTTCGCCGGCCTGCGCTACATGGAGTCCCTGGGGTTCTGCGCCAGGGGGGAGGCTCCCGCCCTTACCCGCGCCGGCACCTTCGACATGGGCGGCAAGTGCCCGGTCAATCCCTCGGGCGGGGTGATGTCCTCCAACGCCATCGGCGCCACCGGCCTCATCCGGGTGGCGGAATGCGTCTGGCAGATACAGGGGCGGGCGGGCGGGCGGCAGGTTCCCGACGTGGAACTGGCCCTGGCCACCGGCTTCGGGGGATGCTTCTGGTCGGACGTGCTCGTGCTGGGCAGGGAGAAACCGCAAAAGGCCGGGAGGTGAGAGATATGGGCGAGGGAAAAAGAGACCTCATCACGCTGGAGAGCGGCGAGATGGCGCAGCCCTTTCGCTGGTCGGCGGGCATACACGGCTCCCGCTTCCTCACCGAGCTGCGCGACAACAAGCGGTTCGTGGGGGCGAGATGCCCGAGCTGCGGCAAGGTATATGTGCCGCCGCGCCGCGTGTGCGGGCCCTGTTTCGCGGAGATGACGGAGCTGGTGCCGGTCTCGGACGAGGGGGAGATAGTCACCTGGACCGTGGTCAGCTTCGGCTTCGTGGACCCCGCCACCGGGGTGCAGAAGCCCGTCCCCTACTGCTATGCAGCCATCATGCTGGACGGGTCGGACACCGTGCTGCTGCATTACGTGGACGAGACCGACCCCGAGAAGATAGAGATAGGGGCGCGGGTGAAGGCGGTCTTCGAGGAGGAGCGCACGGGCAGCCTGCTGGATATCAGGCATTTCGAGCTGCTGTGACTGCGCCGCGGCGGAAGGCCCGTCCCGGCGTGGAGCCAGCCGCCCGCGCGGAAGGTGGCGCAGCGGAAGCCGTGCCCGCGCGCGCTGCATCGCGCTACAATGTGTTTGCGGGCGCGGGCAGGCGCGGTGGCTTCGCGCAGGCACCCGCGCGCGCATGGTAACGGCCGTCCAGAGAGAGCGGAGGTAGGCATGGAGAGCGAGAATTTCAGGATCGAGATCGAGGATGGGGTGGCGCGCTGCACCATGAAGGGGCCGAACATGAACTCCCTCAGCAACGTGATGCTCCCCGCCCTCATGCAGGGGCTGCGCTCCGTCTTCGACAATGAGGAGGTCAAGGTCATCATCCTGCGGGGCGACGAGGGGAACTTCTGCACCGGGGCCGACCTCACCACCATGGGCGACAAGATGGACCCCGCCATGCTCTGTGCGGGCATGCGCGCCATGGGAGACTACATCTACGAGATACATCAGGGCCCCAAGCCGGTCATCGCCGAGGTTGACGGCTGGGCGGTGGGGGGAGGCTTCGGCATCGCTATGGCCGCCGACATCACCTACGCCACGGAGAGGGCGCGCTTCTTCCTCAGTTGGACGCGGCTCTCCATCCTGCCCGATTTCGGCTCCGCCTATTTCCTCACCCGGCGCATCGGGCTCTCCCTCGCCAAGGAGCTGGCCCTCACCGCGGCCATCATCGAGGCCGAGGACGCACTGCGCATGGGCCTCATCAACCGCGTGGTCCCGCACGAGGAGATATCGGACGCGGTCGTGAAGCTGGCCCGCAAGCTGGCGCGCCGCCCTGCCAACATCCTCGGGCTGACCAAGCGCTGGCTCAACACCGGCCATCAGGTGGATTTACAGACCTTCCTCGACCTCGAGGCCCACGCGCAGGCCCTGGCCGTCATCACCCCCGAGCACAAGGAGGCCATAGACGATTTCTTCTCCAAGCGCGGCGGAGGCAAACAGTAGGCACCAGAGCCCACAAGATGGGGTCAGGTCTTGTTTTTTGCCTGCTCCGGTAAGTTTGAAAAACGATAGGCGATTTAGTCACTGTTGATGGGGGTTACAGTGGAACGAGCAAAACATGGTGCACCCGAAAAGCAAGACCTGGCCCCGGGGATGATATCTGCCTGTGCTTCGCCCGCCGCACCGCATCGCCGTCGAGGGCTGCCCCCGGACGGGGGGCCAGGTCTTGCTCAATGCCGCCAGATGGAAAGCATAAGCGCAGCTCAGGGCCTGGAAAAATCAGGGCGGGCAAAGAAGGGGCCCTACCCCCATGGGCCCAGGCCCTGGCCGTCATCACCCCCGAGCACCGTGAGGACGTGAAACGCTTCTTCGATAAGGCGTGGCGGAAAGAAAAGAAATGAGTCGGGAAGGGCGTATGCGCCCGGAACACCTTGGAGTCTTGAGGGGGGGGTCACTGAGTATGAATATCGGCAACATACCGATGCAGAGAAAACCTGCCCGGGTTCAAGCGCCCCAAGAAGGTCTATTTCGTGGATATACTGCCGAGGAATCCCAGCGGGAAGGTGCTCAAGCACCTAATCAAGGATGAATTCGGGACCTGAAAGTCGAGATGGCATTGAAGGATGGGAAAGACGGCAACGCGGGAGGCAGGTTGCGGAAGACGCGCGTGAGCGAACTCCTGGGCGTAGAGCACCCCGTTCTCGGCGGGTGTATGCAGTGGATTACCGGGCCGGAATTCACGGCGGCGGTGAGCAATGCCGGCGCTCTGGGCATAATGTCCTCGGCCATGTTCCCCACCCAGGAGGAGTTCCGGGCGGCGCTGCGCCGCCTGAAGGGACTTACGGATAAACCTTTCGCGGTGAACCTCAACCTCTTCCCGGCCCTGCGCCCCATAGACAACCGCCTCTACGCCGAGGTCATCCTGGAGGAGGGTGGGGTCGCCGCCGTGGAGACGAGCGGCCACCGCCCCCCGGATGACCTCATCGAGCTTCTGCAAGGCGGGGGCCTCAAGCTCCTGCACAAGTGCGTGAGCGTGAGGCATGCCCTGAGCGCGCAGGAGGCGGGCGTGGATGCCGTGACCCTCTTCGGCCACGAGGGGGGAGGCCACATCGGGGACATCGCCACCCTCTCGCTTGTCACCTGCGGCGTTGACGCCCTGGATATTCCGGTCATCGCCGCAGGAGGCATCATCGACGGCCGGGGCATGCTCGCCGCTTTCAGCCTGGGCGCGGAGGCCGTGCTGCTGGGCACCAGGCTTCTGCTGACGGAGGAGTGCCCCATCAGCGATGAGGTCAAGGGCAGCCTGCTCGCTGCGGCGGAAACGGACACCATGCCGCTGCTGGGCTCCGTGCATAACACCATCCGTGTCATCAGGAACCGCGCCGCCGAAAAGGCGGCGGAGCTGGAGACCGCGGGCGCCGATTTTCAGGAAATACTGGCCATCGTCGCCGGGTCGCGTACCCGCGGAATGCTGGAGGGGGGAGAAGTGGACCAGGGGGTGCTGGCCTGCGGCCAGAGCGTCGGGGCCATCCACGATGTGAAGACGGTGAGGGAGGTCGTTGCGGAGATGGTCGCGGAGGCGGAGGCGATCGCCAGGGGCTTGGCCTGCGCGGATATGGCTTAAGCATTTAACAGGAGGGAGCGTAGCCATGAGAGATTACGATGTCGTGGTCATCGGGGCCGGGTTGGGGGGCCTCTCGTCGGCGGCCAACCTGGCCAGGGAGGGCAAGAAGGTGCTGCTGCTGGAGCGCCATTACGTGCCCGGAGGCTATGCCTCCACTTTTCTGCGGGGACGCTTCGAGTTCGAGATATCCCTGCACGAGCTCTCCGGGCTGGGGGACGAGGACAATCCCGGCCCGCTGTGGAGGATGCTCTCCAACCTGGGCGTCACCGGCCGGGCGGAGTTCCTGCGCATCCCCGAGTTCTACCGCTGCGTGCTCCCCGACGCGGACTTCGTGGTCCCCATCGGCAGGGAGGACTTCGAGAACGGCATGGCCGAGTACTTCCCCGCCGACGCCGAGGGCATCAGGGACTTCACCGACGTCATGTTCAAGTTCGCGCAGGAGGCGCTGCGCGCCAACCGCGTGGGCATGAAGATGGTCATGGACCATCAGGAGGAGTTCCCCACCCTCCTCGCCTATTTCGGCAAGAGCCTGCAGGAGGTCATGGGCCAGTTCATCAAGGACGAGAGGGCGCGCACGGTGCTCAACGTCATCTGTGGGTATTACTGCAACCCCCCCTCCGCGATCTCCTTCCTGACCTATGCCCTGGGCACGGTGAGCTACCTGCGCTTCGGCCCCTGGCATGTCAAGGGCAAGAGCCAGGCCCTCTCGCAGGCCTTCGTGGATTCCATCGAGGACATGGGCGGCGATGTGTGGTTGCGCAACGGGGCCCGGCGCATCCTCAGCGAGGGGGGGAAGGTCAGGGGCGTGGTGGCCGAGGACGGAACGGAGATACTCTGTCCCGTGGTGGTCAGCAACGCCAACCCCTACACCACCTGCCTGGAGCTCATCGGGCGGGAGGACACCCCCGACTGGTATCTCAGGCGCCTGGGGGCATGGTCGGGCGGGGCCTCAACCGTCAACCTCTACCTGGGAGTGGACTGCCCCTATCAGGAGCTGGGACTGGCGCATCACGAGACCTTCTACAGCGACGGCTACGACGTGGACGGCAACTGGAAGAGGATGAAGGCGGGGGTTTCCCTGGACCCATCGGACATCGTGGTCACCAATTACAACGCCGTGGATCCAGATTTCTCTCCCCCCGGCACCTCCTCCCTGGTGTGTACCTTCATAGCCTTCAGCGAGCCCTGGATGAAGCTCAAGCCCTCCGAGTACGTGGACGCCAAGCACCGCGTGGCGGAGCGGGTGCTGGACCTGGCGGAGAACGTGGCCCACGGGCTGCGCGACCACATCGAGGTCATCGAGGTGGCCACGCCCCTCACCAACATCCGCTACTCCCGCAACGTGGGGGGGAGCATCATCGGGTTTGACGAGACCTTCACCGGCACCGGCCTGGTGCGCATGCCCGCGGCCGGGCCCCTGCAGGGCCTCTACTTCTCCGGGGCCTGGGTGAACATCGGCGGGGGATATGAGCCCTCCCTGTACTCCGGCTTTCTCACCGCGCGCAGGGTCCTGAGCGACCTCGAGGAGGGGGGGGCGAAACCGGAGACGGTGGAGAAGCTGCGCGCCGATCTGGAGAAGCAGGTCGAGGGCATGGAGCTGCCGGACAGCCCGGCCACGCGCGTGGAGCAGGCGCTGGCGGGGCTGCACCCCGATCGCGTCCCGCTGGAGGTGGCCGAGATCGTCGAGGAGACGGCGAGCGCGAAGACCCTGCGCATGAAGGCGGCCGAGGGCGAGCTGCCCTGGTTCAGGGCCGGGCAATACGTCAACCTCTTCTGCGAGGTGGGCGGCGTGCTCACCTCCCGGCCTTATTCCATCGCCTCCGTCCCCGGCGCGGGCCACTGGGACATCACCGTGCGCCGCACCTCTGGCGGCTTCGTCTCCGATTACCTGCTGGATGAGGTGAGGGTGGGGGACAGGTTCGAGTCCACCGGCCCCTTCGGGAGCCTCTACCACGAGCCGCTCATGGACTCCGGCGACCTCGTCTTCCTGGCCGGGGGGTCCGGCATCACCCCCTTTGCCTCCATCATCCGCGAGGCGGCGGCCCGGGGCGGAGGCCCGGGCATGCACCTCATCTACGGCAGCCGCGACCCCGCGGACATCATCTTCGCGGCGGAGTTCAAGCGCCTGGAGGCGGAGCTGCCCGCCCTCAAGGTGGATCACGTCATCTCCGAGGCCACCGAGGGCTGGGACGGCCCTTGCGGCCTGCTGGACGTGGAGATGATCTCGCGGCTGGTGGGGAGCGTCGAGGGCAAGACCTTCTACATCTGCGGGCCCGCCCGGATGTACGTGCTCTGCGAGGGCGCGCTGCAGGCCCTGGGGGTACCGGGCCGGCGCATACGCCGCGAGGCCTACGGCCCGCCGCAGGACATCGCCACCGAGCCGGGCTGGCCGGGCGCGGATCCGGGCGCCGTGTTCAAGGTCCTGGAGGAGCGCACGGGGCGGACCATAGAGGCGTGCGCGGGCGAGCCGCTGATGAACTCGCTGGAGCGGGCGGGCATCGTGGTGGAGGCGGTATGCCGCGCCGGCGAATGCACGGTGTGCCGCACCCGCCTGCTGGAGGGCAAGGTCTTCGTGCCCGACCGGGTGCTCAAGCGCGAGGTGGACGGGCCCGCGGGTTACATCCACCCCTGCATGAGCTTCCCGCTCAGCGACCTCCGCATCCGCATCTGAAGATGCCCAAGATGGGGTCAGGTCTTGTTCTTTGCGGCCTGAACAGCAGCAAAAACGCAGCTCAAAGGGATGGAGAAAGCGGGGCAAGCAAAAAACAAGACCTGACCCCGTCATTTCAGTCATTTCAGTCTTTTCAGGGTTGGGGTTTTTTGAGCTCCTGCTCGCGCAGCTCGCGGCGCAGTATCTTGCCCACCATGCTCTTGGGCAGCTCGCTCACGAACTCGATGCTCTTGGGTATCTTGTAGGGGGCCAGAGTCTCGCGGCAGTAGGCCAGGACCTCCTCCTCGCTCAGCTTCTCCCCCTCCTTGGTGACGATGAAGGCCTTGACCGTCTCGCCGCGGTACCCGTCGGGCACCCCCACCGCGCAGGCCTCCAGTATCTTGGGGTGCTCGAAGAGGACGTTGTCTATCTCCAGGGGGTAGATATTGTAGCCTCCGGCGATGATCATGTCCTTCTTGCGGTCCACCACGGAGAGATAGCCGTCCTCGTCGAAGAAGCCGATGTCCTCGGTGTAGACCCACCCGTTCCTCAGGGCGCGGGCTGCCTCCTCCGGCTTCTTGTAGTAGCCCATCATGGTTTGGGGGCCGCTGACGATGATCTCGCCCAGCTCCCCTTGCGGGAGTTCCCGCTCGCCCGTCTCCAGGTCGACTATCCTGACGTCGGTGTCGGAGACGGGGATGCCCACGGTGCCGGGCTTGATCACGCCGCCCCAGGGGGTGACGGTGGCGATGGGGGTCGTCTCCGTCTGCCCGTAGACCTCCAGGATGGTGGCTCCGGTGAGCTCCTCGAGGTCGCGTATGGTGTCCACGGCGAGGGGGGCGGCCCCGGAGAAGAAGCCGTCGATGAAGGAGAGGTCCATGGCGCGGAAGCGCGGGTCGGCCAGCAGTCCCACGAAGATGGTGGGCACGCCGGGGAGGTAGTTGGGCTTGTCCCGCTTGAGGATCTCGATGACCCCCGCGGGGTCGGGCCGCGGTATCATGCAGTGCTCCCATGCCTGCCAGCAGATGAAGTTCTGGATGGCGGTGAAGCCCGCGGTGTGGAAGATGGGGAAGGTTCCCACCAGCGATATTCCCCCGCGCTCCAGGTCGGGGAACCAGGCGACGAACTGCTGCACGTTGCTGCTGATGGCCTTGTGGCTGAGCATCACGCCCTTGCTCAGCCCGGTGGTGCCCCCGGTGTAGATGATGGTGGAGAGCTCCTCCCAGCGGCCCTTGTCCTCCACGGGGTCCGCGGGGTATCCATTGATGAGGTCCTCGAAGCGCAGCACCGTCTCCGTGGGCTCGAGCTTTCTGTACATCTCCTTGCGCACCATGGGGAAGAGCTGCTTTCTGGGAAAGCCCAGGTAGGTGTTGATCTGGCAGCCGATGATCTTCTCCAGCTTGGTCTGGGGCATGATCTTCTCGATGCGCGGGACGAGGACGGAAAGGGTCACGGCGATCCTGGAGTCCGAGTCATCGAGCTGATACTGCAGCTCCCTCTCGGTGTAGAGGGGGTTGTTGAGCACCACCACCGCGCCGATGCGGAAGGCGGCCATGTTGGCGATGACTACCTGGGGGATGTTGGGAAGGATGGCGGCCACCTTGTCCCCCTCCTTCACCCCCAGGCCCTGCAGCGCCCGCGCGAAGCGGTTGACCATGGCGTCCAGCTGCCGGTAGGTGTACTTCTTCCCCATGTAGTTCAGGGCCACCTGGTCGGGGAACTCCCTCGCCGAGCGGGCCAGGCCCTCGGATACGGTCATCTCCTCGTAATCGATGCTCCAAGGCACTCCCTCGGCGTAGGACTTGTGCCACAGCCTCTCCTCCATGACATCCCCCTTCCGTCTCGCCCGACACGGACCCGTGGGCGGCAGCCCCTGTTCAAAAAGAAAAGACGGCCTCGCTCTCGCGATTCTGCGCATGGAGCCGGGATTAAGATTGGATGAAGTTCTGCGACCCTTTCAGCCTTTTATATATGATGAGCGCCGCTTACTTCAAGTCGGATTTCCCGGCGCCCGCCCGCGCGCCGCGCCGGGGTGGCGGAGGGGCACAAGTGGCGACCGCCGGGGGCTTGCATTATCATATTGGTTGAGCTTGCTACTTGAGCTTGCCCGGCTATCCCACGGGAGAGGAAACCGCCGACATGGAGGACGAGCAGCAAAACGGCCGCATCCGCAGGGTCGAGGACCTGGGGCCCGGCGACCACCTCTGCTGCATCTACGAGACGGAGGAAGAACACCGCGCCCTCGTCACCCCCTATCTCGCGCAGGGCCTGGAGCGCGGGGAGAGGGTCATGTACATCGTGGACACCCACACCGCCGAGGAGGTGCTCCTTTACCTGGAGGAGGAGGGCATCGAGACGGCACCCCTGCTGGCGGGCGGGCAGCTGTCCATGCTCACCGTGAGCGATGCCTACATGAAGGGGGGGGTCTTCGACCCCGAGGGCATGATCGCCATGCTGCGCGAGGAGACGCAGGTGGCGCTGGCGGAGGGGTACGCGGGCCTGAGGGTCACCGGGGAGATGTCCTGGGCCCTGCGGGGTCTGCCCGGGTCGGAGAGGCTCATGGAGTACGAGGCCATGCTCAACCACTTTTTCCCTGGAAGCGCCTGCCTGGCCGTTTGCCAGTACGACCGCAGGCTCTTCGGGCCCGACATCCTCCTCGACGTCATCACCACCCACCCCCTGGTGGTTATCGGGTCGGACATCTACGAGAACTTCTATTACATCCCCCCCGACGAGTTCATCGGCAAGGTGCTGCCCGAGAGCACCCTGGAGTCGAGGATCAGGAACCTCGAGCTGCACGAGAGGAACCTGCAGCGCCTGGCGGAGAGGGAGCAGTCGCTCATCGAGTCGCGGGAGAGGTGGCAGAGGTCTTTCGATGCCCTGGGGGACGCCATGCTCATACTGGACGGCGACCTGCGCATACTGCAGCACAACACCGCCCTCTGCGAACTGCTCGGCATGCAGGGGGATTTCACCGGCCGCAAGTGCCCCGAGCTCGTGCACGGCAAGGGCTCCCCGCCCGCTTTCTGCGTATGCAGGGAGGCCATCGCGTGCAGGAAACAGGTGCGCGCCGAGCTTTACGAGCCCGCCCTGGACAAGCACCTGTGGGTGTCCTTTTCGCCCGTCTTCGACGCCCGCGGGGAGATGGAGTTCGGGGTACACGTGCTGCAGGATATCAGCGAGAGCAAGCGCATCGAGGAGGAACTGCGCGAGAGCGAGGAGAAGTTCCGCAGCATCGTCGAGCAGTCCGGCGACGGCATCGTGCTGGTGGACAACGAGGGTGTGATCGTGGAGTGGAACAGCGCGCAGGAGGGCATCACCGGGCTGGGGCGGGAGAGGGCGGCGGGGAGGAAGATCTGGGATGTGCAGCACCTTCTCGTGCTCCCGGAGAAGAGGTCGCCCGAGGCTTATCAGGCTCGCCGGAGCTCGATACTCGACTCCCTGGAGAAGGGCTATGACTCCTGGTTCGGGGAGACGAGCGAGAGCGAGCTGCAGTCCCCGGACGGTGAAAGGCGCATGGTCCAGGCGGTGTCCTTCCCCATGCGCTGCAGCGAGGGCATGATGATCGGCACCATCAGCCGGGACATAACCAGGCGGGTGCAGATGGAGGACGCCCTCGCCTTCGAGGCGGAGGTGAACCGGGCGGTGGCCGAGCTCTCCTCCGCGCTGCTCTCGCAGCTCTCCATCGAGGACATCTCCTGCGTGGTGCTGGAGAACGCCAGGCGCCTGACCGGGAGCCGCTTCGGCTACGTGGGGTACATAGACAGCGAAACGGGCCGCCTCGTCTCCCCCACCCTGGGCAGGGATACCTGTAAGCAGTGCGAGGTAGAGGACAAGGCCGCCGCGTTCTCGTGTTTCTCGGGGCTGTGGGGATGGGTGCTCTTGAACCGTGAACCCTTGCTCACTAACGACCCGCAGGGGGACCCCAGGTCGACGGGGGTGCCCGCGGGGCATATCCCCATACGGCGTTTCCTCTCCGTGCCCGCTCTACTCGGCGGGGCGCTGGTGGGCCAGATCGCCCTGGCCAACGCCGACCGCGATTATGTGCAGCGGGACCTCGAGGTCATCACCCGCCTCGCCGACCTCTACGCCATGGCCGTGCTGCGCATGTGGTCGGAGGAGGAGCTGGAGGGATACCGCGAGCACCTTGAGGATCTGGTCAGGCAGCGCACCCTCGAGCTCGAGGACGCCAACCGCCTCCTGCAGGAGGAGATCGCCGAGCGCGGGCGCAGGCAGGAGGAGCTGCGCTCGAAGGCGGAACAGCTGCGCGCCCTCTCCGCGCGCCTGGAGTCGGTGCGCGAGGAGGAGAGGCGGCACGTCTCCCGGGAGGTACACGACACGCTGGGTCAGATACTCACCGGGCTCAAGATGGGCCTGGCCATGATGGGGAAAAAGCTCGCCGGCGATGCGGAGGCGCAGACGGGGCTCGCCGCCATGTCCGAGCTGGCGGATACGGCCATACAATCGGTGCGCGAGATATCCTCCAGCCTCCGGCCGGGGATGCTGGACGACTTGGGCCTCTCGGCTACCCTGGAGTGGCAGCTCAAGCGCTTCGGGGAGATGTCCGGGCTCGAATGCACTCTCGTCTCCGAGGCCGAGGACGACTCCATGGATAAGGACCTGGCCGTCGCCCTCTTCCGCATCGCCCAGGAGGCGCTGACCAACGTCGCCAGGCATGCCGATGCCGCTCGTGTGGAGGTGCGCCTGGAGGGCGGCCCGGAGGGGCTCACCCTCGAGGTCAGAGACGACGGCAGGGGGATCAGCGCGGAGGAGATCGAGGGCCAGAGGTCGCTGGGCCTGCTGGGCATACGCGAACGCGCGGGCATCTACGGCGGCGTGGTGGAGGTCAGCGGCCGCCGGGGGCAAGGCACTTCCCTGACGGTGAGGATCCCGCCGCGGCCGCGAGGCGGCGTTGAGGCGGGCGACGCCGGGGAGGTGGGCGCATGATCCGGGTATTGATCGTTGACGACCACCCCGTGGTCAGGAAGGGGCTGCAGCAGATACTGGCGGAGGACCCGGATATAGGCGCGGCGGAGGAGGCCGAGAACGCCGCCCAGATGCTGCGCATGGTGGGGGAGGGACAATGGGACATAGTGGTGCTGGACATCACCCTGCCCGACCGCAGCGGGCTGGAGGCCCTCAAGGACCTCAAGGCCATGCGCCCGCAGCTGCCCGTGCTCATCCTCTCCATGCACCCCGAGGACCAGTATGCCCTGCGCGTGCTCAAGGCCGGCGCCGCCGGGTACATGAACAAGGACAGCGCCTCGGACGAGCTGGTGAACGCGGTGAGAAAGGTGGTCGCCGGGGGGAGGTACGTGAGCCCGACCATGGCCGAGAGGCTGGCCGCCCTGGTGGGAGAGGACCACGAGAGACTCCCCCACGAGACCCTTTCCGACCGCGAGTATCAGGTCATGTGCATGCTCGCCTCCGGCAAGCGCCTCAAGGAGGTGGGCGAGGAGCTGTGCATCAGCGCTAAGACGGTGAGTACCTACCGCGCGCGCGTCCTGGAGAAGATGGGCATGAGCAACAACGCCGAGCTCACCTATTATGCCGTGAAGAACGGCCTCATCGCTTGAGCCGCTCCGCGGGCCGCGCCCGCGGCGGGCTCCTCTCCCCTCCGCCGCGTCGTCGCGCCGCATGCGCCCCCCCCGGCGGGTCGCGGCGCGACGTGAAGCGATGGGCGGCTTCCGGCCCGCGGTAGGGAAACGCCTACACAACGAAGTCCTCAATCCTTACATCCCCCGGGGGAAAGCGCTGATAGCGCACGCGCGGTCCCGTGCATATGCTCTTCTTAAGGGCACGGGAGCCCAGGCGAGGGGCTCCGTGCGGAAGAAGGCGGAGCCGGGACATTCTCTCGGCTGAAGGGGGGATGCGGCATGAAAAAGAAGGGCTTGAGCGCCGTCGAGGTCGATCTTTTAGAGCGCATCAACGGCGATGACGACGCGGAGGCCAAGGAGCGCTTCTTCGCGCGCTATCAGGACCTGCTGCACCGGTTCGCCCACAAGTACCACTCGGAGCGCCTTCCCTACGAGGACGCCTATCAGCTGGCCGCGCTGGGGCTCATGAAGGCCTTGCGCAGGTTCGATCCCGGCCGGGGCGTTTCCTTCATCACTTTCGCCTACCCCACCATCGAGGGAGAGCTCAAGAAGCATTACCGCGACCACCTGGAGATAATTCGCCTGCCGCGCCCCCTGCGGGACCTGCGCCAGCGCATCAACGCGGAATCGCGCCGGGTCATGGACAAGGAGGGCCGTGAGCCCGACGTGCCCAGGCTGGCGAGAAACCTCGGGGTGAGCGAGGAGAACATCGTGGAGGCCCTCACGGCCCATCAGAACACCTGTGTCTTCTCCCTGGACGGCAACCATGGGGACGGGCAGGAGGAGACCCCGCTCAGCCTCTTCGTCGGCTCATGCGACCCCGCCTTCGAGGAGGTGGAGAGGGAGCTGGACATGGAGAGCGCCCTGGCCAGCCTGCCGTCCCGTCACCGCCAGGTCATGCACCTGCGCCTCAACGAGGCGTGGACGCAGACGAGGATAGCGCGCGAGCTCAAGATCTCCCAGATGCACGTCTCCCGCATCATACGCGAGTCGGTGGGCATACTGCACTCTCGCTGCTCCCTGCAGGGGGAATCGGCCTGAACGCGCGGCCCTACTCGACCACCTCGAAGGCCTCTCCCGTATCCTTGTTCACCGCATACCACGCGAAGGGTATGCGGTCCCCGTTTTCGTCCAGCTCGAAGAGGAAGACCAGCCATCTGCCGCCCTCGTCCGTGACCTCGTAATCGGCCGTGTCGGTATACAAATACCACCGCCAGACCCCGTCCAGGTCCAGGACGATGTCGACGGCCTGTTCCCTGGAATCGACGGGAAGGTCCAAATCGTCCTCCAGGTCGAAGAGGTCTTCCTCCAGGCCGCTGAGATCGAAGCCCATGGCGGTGAGGGTCGCCCGGGAGAGGTACCATTTCCCCTTCAGCTTGACCAGCTCGAAGTCGTCCATGTCTGAACCGGAGGCCTCCTCCTTGACCTTTTCTCCGTCTTCGTCGGTATAGGACATGGTCGCCGCCATTATCCTCACCACGGCCTTGTTCCCGTCCACTTTCGTATCCATCTTGGTGATTTTGTACCTGATATCGTCCGGGAAGAAGGCGAAGAAGTTCTCCTGCAGGAGCTCGATGTAGTCCTCTCCCAGCACGGACTCCATCTGCTCGACGAAATCGGGCTCCATGGTGCCCAGCATCATCCTGGCGTCCTTGGGGCCTACCCCAGGAGGGGGCGTTGAGCAAGGTCCGTGATGGCACTTCCGGGGTCAACCCTCGAAAGGGACACTCGAAAGGGACATTGCAGCGGCAAGGTATGGCGTTCTTGTGGCCTACCCCAGGAGGAGGCGTTGAGCAAGGTCCGTTATGGCACTTCCCGGGGTTGACCCCGGAAGGGACGCGGGCTTGTGGAGGATGCGCGGCGGCGGTGTTGAGGGTGGCGGGGCACTGTGCCTGCTTCTGCGGCCTGCCGGGGCGACCGCAGGCGAGATCGTCCTCCGCGCCTCGCGGCCGGCGCAGGCGCGGGTTCATTCCAGGGGCGCGGTGAAGAAGAAGGCCGCCCCCTCCCCCGGCTCCGATTCCACCCAGACCTCCCCGCCCCAGCCCTCCACCGCCCTCTTCACGGTGGAGAGGCCGATCCCCAGCCCCGGGGCACCGGAGGCGCCGAAGCGCTTGAAGGGCAGGAAGACCGCTTCCCCCACTCCGGGCTTGAGGCCCGGGCCGTTGTCGCGCACGCAGAAGAGCGCCGTATCCCCGTCCACCCGGACGGAGGCCTCCAGGCGGGGAGTGGCTCTGCCGGCGAGGGACTTCAGGGCGTTTCCGACCAGGTTGTCGAAAACCTGCCGCAGCTTCAGGCGATCGACCAGGATGGAAGGGAATTCGTCCCCCAGCACGACCTCTACCCCCATGCCCTCGATCTCGGCTTCGTGCTCGTAAAGGATGTCGCTGAGCACGTCCAGGGGTTCGACCGGGGCCGCCGCGCCCGCCGACTGTCCCGCCTGTGCGTACTCGAGCAGCGATTGCGTCAGTTCGTCCATGCGCCTCACCGCGGAGGTGATGCTCTTGAGGTAGGCCTCCCTCTCCTCGCCCGAGATGCCCTCGGCGCGCAGGAGGTGGGCGTAGCCCTCGATGAGGGACAGGGGAGTGCGCAGGTCGTGGGATACCGTGGAGGCGAAGGAGTCCAGCTCCCGGTTGATGGCCAGCAGCTTCTCCTCCATCCGCCGCCGCTCGGTGATGTCGCGGGCGTTGATGATGATGCCGCGCACCGCGGGGTCGTCGAGCAGGCTGGTGACCATGATGGAGTAGTAGTGATAGGTGCCGTCGGCATGCAGGAAGAAGCCCTCGGTATCCCTGGGCACGCCGGGGTTGGCCATGACGAAATCGGCGGCTTCCTTCACCACCTCGTGTTCGTCCGGGTGCATGAACTCCATGAGGTTCCTTCCGTAAATGGCCTCGGGGCTGTATCCGGTGATGCGGCCCGAGGAGCGGCTGCCCCAGCGGAAGTTGAGATCGGCGTCGAGGACGGAGACCATGTCCGCGGCGTTGCGGATGAGGGAGCGGTAATAGCTCTCGCTGCGCTGCAGGCGTTCCTCCATGGCCTTGCGGTCGGTTATGTCCCGCGCGGTTATCACCAGCCCCGCTACGGCGGGGTTCTGCGTCAGGTTTATCCCCTGCGCCTCCACGATGTGCCAGGACCCGTCGCGGTGGCGGAAACGGAACTCGCGGCTGGTGGCATGGATCGGTAGCCGTGAGGTGGCGGCGATGGCTTCCTTGACCTCCGCGAGGTCGTCGGGGTGGACGAGGTCGAAGACGTTCTCTTCCTTCATCTCCTCCATGCCGTACCCGAACGTTCTCTCGAAGGAGGGAGAGATGTATTTGAGGGTGCCGTCGGGCTTGATGACGGCTATGATGTCGTGGGAGTTTTCGAGCAGCACGTTCATGGCCTCCGCGCCTTGTTCGAGCTCCGCCCTCAACCGCTCCAGCTCTTTCTCCGAGCGCTCCAGCTTGGCAACGCGGCGGCGCAGCCCCTCCAGCTCCTCTGCGAGCTCTCTCCCCGATTTATCGTCGTGGTTGGTCATGGAGCCCCCCAATGTGCGGGATCCCTTCAGCCCGGAACAGCTCGAGCGGATGCCTGTGCCCGTGGCCCGCTCCACTCGGGCCGGCCTCGCTCCTGCCGGGGGTTTCCTGCGGAGTTGCGGCCGGCCGCCCCCGGCATTGGCCACGCCGCCCCCTTTCAGCCATTTTAACCCCGGGAGCCCGAGAATGCAGCCGCCCGGCCGGGGTGCGTGCCCTTTGCGCGCGCATGCAAGGCCCCGACATCGCGGGTGCGCGCTTGTGCGGGCAGCCCGCGCGCACACCCCATCCCTCCGCCTCCCGCGAGCGCTGCGGGGCGCGGGCGGTAAAAAGTTGCCGGGGTCCCATCCTCGCCGCCCGCCGCCTGGCCCTGCGGCGCGGCAGGTTTTCTTGAAAGCGCGGAGGCTTGGGGGTACAATTTCACCGTCGTCGTGTGGAGCAGCCCGTATGTCCCGTGCCGGATTCGCCTGAGCCGGGAGGGATGCGCGGGTGAGCGGCCGAGAGGATGCGGGCGGCAAGGCCTGCGTATCCCGCGCCCGGAATAGAGAGGTGATCGATGCACAGGCCTCGCTCCGGCTCCCCCGGGGGGCTTTTTGGCGCGGCGGGGGCCCCCCGCGTGATCACCGTTTCCGGAGCCAGCAAGGATATCGGCAAGAGTTCCCTGGTCGCCTACCTCGCGAGCCACTGCCCCTCCTGCGCAGCCGTCAAGGTGACCGTGCACGAGGAGAGGGTGCCCGGCGAGGCGGTGATCGAGGAAAAAGGGCCCGCGCAGGGGCGGGGCACGGATACGGAGAGGATGCTGGAGGCGGGGGCCTCGCCCGTCTTCTGGGTGCGGACCACCGTGCGGGACCTGCCGGGGGACCTGGAGAAGGTCGCGCCCCTGCTGCAGGCGCCGGTGGTCATCGTGGAGGGCAACAGCGTGCTCGAGCACCTGGAGCCGGATTACGCCGTTTTCGTCATGGGCTCCGGCTTCGACGACTTCAAGCCCTCCGCTTTCGCCGCCATAAAAAAAGCGCATACGGTGCTGGTGAGCGGGGAAACGGGCTTTTCGGGAGGGGAGCTCCTCGCCCTGGAGCGCGAGGTAAAGGGCATGAACCCCGGCGCGAAGCTGTTGGCGGTATCCGAGCGGGGGCGCGATGAGGCATGGCGGATAGTGCTGTCCCGCGTGGCGGGCAGGATAGGAGGTAAGTACATGGCGAGCGAAGTGAGCGAGAATGTGCTGGAGGCGGTGAAGGGCAGGGCTGAGGACGGGCGTATATCCTGCCCCGTCGCCCTCAAGCTGGCCGAGGACCTCGGGGTCTCTCCCGCGGAGGTGGGAAAGGCCGCCAACGCCCTGGAGTTGAAGATATCCAAATGCTCCCTTGGCTGCTTCTAGGCGGCGGTGAGCGCTGGAGGCGATATGATTGCAGCGGCCGATGCTCACGCGCGGCGGGCGCCGGGCCTGTGCCCAGGCGCCGCGCTCGCCGGGGGGAAAGGCCCGCGGACATGAACGGGACCTCCGAGCTCCATCCCTGAGGCCGCGCCGCTCCGGCGGGGCTACGGATATGAGCCGAGAGGGTGCGGGGGGAGCCCCCGTGCCTCCTGCGTTTGGAAAGGGGGTGACGGCAGCCGAAGCGCTATGCCCGCCTCCGGGTGGGCGTTATCGTTGCGACTGGAGGCAAGGGCGTTGCCCCGGCTGCAAGGAGCGCAGCGACCAGAGTCGGAATGATTGTTCGAGGCGAGTGGAAAGGAGATAGCGCAGATGAAGAAAAGAGCCCTATTCCTGACCGGGCTGATCCTGGTCGTCGCCCTGGTCCTGGCCTTGTCGGGATGCGGGGAGAAAAAGGCGGAGGAGGTAGAGAGGACCGACCTCATCCTGGCCACCACCACCAGCACCCAGGATACGGGCCTGCTGGACGAATGGGTGCCCATGTTCGAGGCGGACAACCCCTACACGGTGAAGGTCATCGCCGTGGGGAGCGGCGCTGCCATGGAGATGGGCAAGAACGGGGAGGCCGACGTCCTGCTGGTGCACAGCCCCGCAGCGGAGGAGCAGCTGGTTGCCGACGGCTACGCCATCGACCGCAACGCGGTCATGCATAACGACTTCATCCTCGTCGGGCCCGCCTCCGACCCCGCGGACCTCAAGGACTCGTCAACGGCCGGGGAGGCGTTCACGGCTATCGCGGAATCCGGATCCAAGTTCATCTCCCGCGCGGACGACTCCGGCACCCACGTCAAGGAGCTGGCGGTCTGGAAAGCGGCGGACATCACCCCCGCGGGCGCGTGGTACGTGGAGGCCGGCAAGGGCATGGGAGACACCTTGCGCATCGGCTCGGAGGAGGAGGCCTACGTCCTCACCGACCGCGGCACCTACCTCAGCCTCAGGGGCGAGCTGGACCTGGACATAATCCTCGAGGGCGACCCCATCCTCTTCAACAACTACCACGTCATGAACGTGAACCCGGAGAAGTGGCCCGACGTCAATTTCGAGGGCGCCAAGGCCTTCAACGCTTTCTGCATCTCCCGGGAGGCGCAGGAATTCCTCAAGGAGTTCGGGGTGGAGAAGTTCGGGCAGCCGCTCTTCTACGCCGACGCCCTTTGAGCGGGCATGGGACAAGATGGACGGGCCCCGGCGGAGACGCCGGGGCCGCATCCGGGGCTCACGGTCCCGCCTGAAGAAAGGTAGTGCGGGCGATGGGAGACATCTGGCAGGGCTTCGTCGAAGCCCTCAAGCTGATCGCGCGTTTCGATCCATACGTGATGAGCATTACCCTGTTCACCCTGTACATCTGCGCCATCGCCACCTTTTTCGGCACCCTCATCGGCATCCCTTTGGGCTCGGCGCTGGCCCTTTACCGTTTTCCCGGGCGCAAGTTCCTGGTCACCCTGGTCAATGCGGGCATGGGGCTTCCCCCCGTGGTCGTCGGCCTCTTCGTTTACCTCTTCCTGAAGAGGAGGGGCCCCCTCGGGTTTCTCAGCTGGCTCTACACCCCCAAGGCCATCATCCTGGCGGAGGTGGTTCTGGCCATGCCCCTTATAGCGGGCATCACCATGGCCGCCATGCAGAACGTGAACCCCAAGCTGCGCCTGCAGTCGAAGTCGCTGGGGGCGGGCGAGGTGCGCTCCACCCTGACCCTGCTGCGGGAGAGCCGCCTCTCCCTGGTGGCGGCGGTCATCGCCGGCTTCGGCGGCATCATCTCCGAGGTGGGCGCGGCGATGATGGTGGGCGGCAACCTCCTGCTGGGCGGCCAGCCCTACACCCGCACCCTGACCACGGCGACGGTGCTCGAGGTGAGCATGGGCAACCTCACCTCGGCCATCGCGCTGGGCATCATCCTCCTCTCCATCACCATCCTCATGGTATGGGTGATGACCCTCATCCAGCAGGGAACGCTGCTTAATTTTCCGGCCCGGGTGGCGCGCAGCCTGATGTCGCGCTGGCGCGGGGAGGCCGCTCCGTGAGCTCCTTTCTCACCGTGGAGGCCTTGCGGCATTCCTACGAGGGCAGGCAGGTCCTCGCCGTGGACGGACTGGCCCTGCAGGAGGGGGAGATACTGGCGGTGGTCGGCCCCAACGGCTCCGGCAAGAGCACCCTGCTGCGCATGATCAACATGCTGGAGAGGCCCGATGCGGGCGATATCGTCTTCTGGAACGGGGCGCGCCTCTCCGCCATGGGCAGGCGGGAGAAGAGGGAGCTGTCAAAGCAGATGGCCATGATCTTTCAGGAGCCGCTGCTCTTCAAGCGCAGCGTGCGCGCCAACGTGGCCTACGGCCTGAAGATGCACCGCGTCCCGCGGGAGGAGAGGGAACGCAAGGTGCGCGAGATGCTGGAGAGGCTGGCTATAGCCGAATTGTCGGAGCAGGACGCCATGACCCTCTCCGGCGGGGAGGCCCAGAAGGTCACCCTGGGCAGGGCTATGGTGCTGCAGCCGCGCCTGCTGCTCATGGACGAGCCTTTGGCCTCGCTTGACGTCCCCGCCCGCAAGTCGGCGCGGTCGGACATAAGCCGGCTGGTCAAGGAGATGGGAGTGACCGCCGTTTACGTGACCCACGATTACCACGAGGTGCTGGAGATCGCGGACAAGCTGGCCGTCCTCATCGAGGGCAGGCTGGAACAGCTGGGAAAGCCCACGGAGGTCTTCGGGCGGCCGGTCAACGAGGCGGTAGCGGAGTTTTTGGGCGCGGAGAACCTGCTTGAGGGGGTGGTGGCAGCCTGCCGCGACGGCGCGGCCGAGATCGACATCGCGGGCATCTCCCTGGAGGCCCTGTGCGAAGAGCCGCCGGGAACTCCGGTCAAGGTGCTCATCCATCCCGACGAGGTGGCGCTGTTTGTCGATACCGCCTCCGGCGGGTCCATGCGCAACCGCCTGCCTGCCCGCGTCACCGACGTGCGCGCGCTGGGCGCCCTGGTGAGGGTGGACCTGGATTGCGGCTTCCCTCTCGTGGCGCATATTACCCTGGCATCCCGCGAGGAGATGGGGGTCGAGCCGGGGCTCGGCCTGGCCGTGGGCATCAAGGCCACCGCCATCCACGTCATGCCCTACATCGGGCCTGCGGGGTGAGGCGTCCGCCCGCGTTCCCTTGGTGTAAAATGAGCCCATGAAGAGCTTACATCGCGCGATGGAGCGTGTTCTGCCCCTGTTCATCCTCCTGGCCCTGCTGGCGGGGGGCTGCGGCGGCGAGGAGGCGCCCCTGATCCTGGCGGCCACGAACGACCTCGAGGGGAGCGGTATCCTGGAGGCATGGGCAGCGGGTTTCGGGGCGAAGTCGGGCAGGCGGGTCGAGCTGGTGGTGGTCCCCGATGGGGAGGCGCTGGACATGGCCAGGTACGGCGAGTGCGACATCATGCTCACCCACATCCCCGAGGAGGAAGCGAGGCTTGCGAAGACGGGGCGCATAGAGGGGGGCCGGGAGGTGATGCGCGGCGATTACGTGCTGCTGGGGCCGCCGCAAGACCCCGCGGGCATCAAGGGCGGGAAGAGCGCGGCGGAGGCGGTGAAGGGGATAGCCGACAGCGCACAGACCTTCGTCCTGCGCATCGACGGTTCCGGCACCGCCGCCATGCAGGCCACCCTGCTGGTCATGGCGGACGTGGACATGGCCGGGGAATGGCTCCTGCCCACGGAGGCGGGCGCGGAGGGGGCGCTGCGGGAAGCCTCGCGGGAGAAGGCCTACACGCTGGCGGGGCGCAGCGTTTACCGGCGTCTGGCGGGCGAACTCGAGCTGGAGATGATGTGCGAGGCTGGCGAGGCACTCGTCGATCATTACAGCGCCGCGGCGGTGAGCGTCTTCGTCTTCCCCGATACCGACCTGGACGGCGCGCTGGATTTCATCGCCTACCTGCTCACTTCCCATGCACGCTCCTTCCTGGACCCGGGAGCATGGAGCTTCCCGGGGGAACAATGACCGTGCGGGGGCGGCGACGGAGACCGCAGGCGATGGCGAGCGCGGGCGGACTGGTCGGCTGTGCGCGGGGGACAGGCGGCATGTCCGGCGCGGCGGCGGGAAGCCGGAGTTCAGGCCGATATGGGAGAAATTCTTTATATCTGCAGGAGGAGAAGGCATGCGGCGGAAGAGGGCGGATATGAAGGCGGCCGGCTTTCATCCCCGGTCGCCGTATGATATGGGCGCAGTCCGAGGGGGCGGGCGGTGAGTACACGGATGCGGGAGGACGGCCGGGGGCTGCTTTCGAGCCCGCGCTTTGAGCTGCCCCTCATAAGCGAGCCGCCCCCGCAGCGGGGAGGCGGGCCATGAGCGTTCCCTTGCGCGTGCTCATCGTGGAGGACTCGGAGGACGATGCGGCGCTCGTGGTCCGCCACCTGTCGCGCGGCGGCTTCGACGTCGCGTATGAGCGCGTGGACAACGCCCGGGACATGAGGGAAGCCCTGCGGGCCGGGGAATGGGAAATCGTCATCTCCGACTGCAGCATGCCCCGCTTCGATGGCCTGGCGGCGGTTGCCGTCATGCGCGAGCTGGACCCCGACACCCCCATCATCATCATCTCCGGCACGGTGGGCGAGGACGTGGCCGCGCAGGCGGTGAAGCAGGGCGCCCACGACTACATCATGAAGGACAACCTCATCCGGCTCGTCCCCTCCATAGAGAGGGAGCTGCGCGATGTGGAGATGCGCAAGGAGCGCCGGCGCTCCGAGTTGAGGCTGGCCAGGCTCAGCCTGTGCCTTCTCAACCTGGGCATGGAGCCGGCGCGCAATATCGACAGCATCGTCTCCACGGCGCTGGAGATACTGGAAGGAGACGTGGTCAAGTACTGGCGCATGGCGGGAGCGGAATACTCCCTGCAGGTCGAGCAGGCGTCGATCGAGGGCTATGAGGCCTCGCGAAGAAAGATGGAGCGGGAGTCCATGGAGGGGCTGTTCATGTGGCACAGGGGCCCCACGAGCGGGGAGGGGGTCGACGCTTCCTCCCTGCGGGAGGCGGACCCCGACATCGTCAGGTATGGGCTCGCGAACCTGCTGGCTCACCCGGTGATGCTCAAGGAGGAGATCGTGGGCTGCCTGTGCGTCTTCGCCAGGGAGGAGGGAGGTTTCAGCCGCGAGCGTATCGACCTCGCGGGCATGGTCGCCAAGGCCATCTCCATCGAGGAGGAAAGATGGGCCGACGAGATGGGGCTGCGCGACTTTATCGAGGTCGCATCCCACGAGCTGCGTCATCCCATCACGGTGATGAAAGGTTACGCCGTCACCTTAAGGGAGATGGGCTGCAGGATGGACAGCGCGGCCCTCGCCAATGCCCTGGATGCCATCGACAGGGGGGCCGACCGCCTCGTCGCCCTGCTCGGCAACCTGCTGGACACCACGCGCATCGAGCGGGGCGAGCTGCCCATCGCCAGGAAGGAGGTCCGCTTGGACCACCTGATCGACGCCGCATTGCGGGACATCGGGGCCAGGTACGAGGACAGGCCCTTCGACGTGGACCTGGGCGGGGAGCCCGTGGTCTTGAAAGCGGACCCCAGGAGGGTCTCGCAGCTCCTGGAGGCGCTCCTGGACAACGCCGCCAAGTTCTCGCCCTCTCATTGCCGCATCGGGCTGCGGGCGGAGGTGAAGGGGGAGGAGGTGGAGGTCTCGGTCCTCGACCGCGGGAAGGGCGTCCCGGAGGAAGAGCGCGAGAAGGTTTTCTGGCGTTTCTACCAGGTGGAGGAGGTCAGGCACCATTCCCTGCCGGGCATCGGGCTTGGCCTCTACATCGCCAAAAGGATAGTGGAGGCCCACGGCGGGAGGATCTGGTACCGTCCCCGCGAGGGTGGGGGCTCCGCCTTCAGCTTCAGCCTGCCGCTGTGAAGCCGCCCCGCGCTGCGCTCCTCGCCGGCGGCGCCTGCCTCCATCCCGGAGGCGGCGGGCTCGATGCCCGCCCCGCCCCGCGGCCCCCGGGGCGCACTGGGCGCGCTGCGCCCCCGGGGGGAGCCTTCTCCCGCGAGGTTGACTGATGCCGCCGCGGACACCAGAATAACGTTTATGCTGAAAAAAACCCGGTTGGCCGTGCGCAGCCTGCTGACCATGTCCAACCTCTTCGAGAACCTGGCGGAGGTGTACGGCGGCCGCGAGGCCATGAGCCTGGTGGAGCCGCTGGGCTACCGCCTCTTCCCGGCGGCGCGGCCGAGCTTTCGCGACTGCCTCCACTTCACCAACCTGGCGGCGGAGGCCCTCATCCGCGACCTGGACCTCAAGAAGGGGCAGCGGGCGCTGGTCGTCACGCCGCGGGGGGAAGAGCTCCTGCTTGCGTCGGCGGCCCTGATCAAGGCGGGAGGCATCGCTGTTCCCGCCGCCGCGGGACTGGAGGTGGGGGAGCTCCTGGGCCGAGCCCGCGGCTGCGGGGCGTCGCTGGCCCTGGTGGACGGGGCGCTCCTCGCCGCCAGGCCGGACCTCCTGGAGGGCATGGCGGGGAGCATGGGCGTGATGGCGCTGGGGCCGCGTGCAGCCGCCCCGCGCGGCGTCCCCTGCCTGGACGAGGCCGCGCAGAGCTCCTCGGGCTTCTTCCTCCCCTATACCCTGAAGCCGGCAAACGTGGCCTTCCTCTTCCATGCCGAGGCGGGGGAGGGGGGGCTCAAGGCGGTCATGGTCACCAACCAGGGCCTGCTCGGCCCGCAGCTGCGGGCGGCGATGTTCATGCCCTCGCGCCCCGGCGACCTCTGCCTGCACGCCCTGGGGCTGGAGGGCGCGCAGGGCATGTATGCGGCCGTGCTGGGGCTGTGCATGGGGCTGCGCATGCGCTTCCTTCCCGCGGTCGGGGCGGCGGGCCTTGCCCGGGAGCTGGGCGCGCACTCACCCGCGGTCCTCATGGCCGGGAGCGAGGAGTGCCGGGAGCTGCTGCGGGAGAGCGGGGGCGGTATCCTATCCCGCCTGCGGCTCTGCGTATCCTTGGGTGACCCGCTGCCGCGCATGCTGCCCGCCGCTCTCCTGCGCCCGCCGCGCGGGCGGCCGGCGTCCTGCCTGCGGGGTTTCCTCGAGGTTTACGGAGCGGGGGGCAGGGCAACCGCCATAGCTCTCAAGCCGGCCCTGCCGTTTGCCGCCTGGCCGGAGGGCTGCCCGGGGCTGCCCTTCCCGCCCAACCGCATGAAGGTGGTGGGGGCGCGGGGGCGCCGCGGCAAGGGCGGCGAGGATGGAGAGCTCTATATGCGCGGCCCGGCGGTCACCCCGGGCTACTGGAACGACCTGGAGGGCACCATGGACGCCAGGCGCGACGGTTGGTTCAGCGCCGGCGTCGGGGCTTCCAGGAAGCGCTTCCTCGTCACGCTCCGCTGACCTGCGCCCCTTCCGCCCGTCTATCCTCGATGGAAGCGGCGACCTTCCTGCGCTGTATGCTCCTCAGCGCCTCCAGGGCCGCCAGCCGTACCGCCTCGCTGCCGTCGCCGGTGTATTGCCGCAGGAGCTCACGGCATTCGTCGCCGCCTATCCTGCCCAGGGCCAGGGCGGCCGCGGCCCGCAGCTCGTTCCTCCTCCTGGCCAGGAAGGGAAGCCGCGCGCGCCTGCGCAATATGCTGCGGCAATAGGGGTCGGCGGAGCGGTCGCCGATCTCCCCCAGGGCCCATATCGCCGCGGCCCGCACGGAGTTGGAGCGGTGACGCGCCCTCTTGAAGCTGCGCGCGGGCTTGACCAAGGCTATGAGCACGGGCACCGTGGAGACGTCGCGCATGCGCCCGAGACCGATGCACGCCTCCTTCTGCACCTGTTCGTCGCGGTCGTCGAGGGCCTCGATGAGCAGGGATGTGGTCTCGGGAGTGCGGATCTTGGCCAGGGCCTTGATGGTCTCGCGCCGCACCTCCGGGTTCTGGTGCTTGATGAAGCGGGCCAGCGATTGGATGATGGAGCGGTTTCCGATCTCCGCCAGGATGGAGATGATGTTGCGGTACATGTGCCAGGGGTTATGCTTCTCGAGGTCGTTGATGAGGGTGAGGATGGCGTCTTTGCCGATGCTCTCCAGGGCCTCGAAGGTCACCCGCTTGACCAGCAGGTCATCGCTGTCCTTGAGCACCTGTATGAGGGGCTGCAGCGACTTGTCCTCGAACTTGATGAGGATCTCCGCCACCTCGGTGATGGTCTGTATGTCCCCCTCGCTCAGGATCTCGGCCAGGTTGTCCAGCACCTCGTCGCCCGCCACCGTCGCCACCGCCTCCAGGGCGATGCGCCTCTGCTCCGGCTTGCGCGTGTCCTCGGCGCTGTTGTGGCGCCAGAAGGTGTTTATTATCTCCAGCGCCGCGTCGTAGTCCTGGGAGAGGATGAAGGTGGAGGCCAGGTTGGCCAGGCCGGCGGAAATGGTGGTATAAACCTCGTTGAGCTCCCTCTCCCGCTCCAGCCGCTCCAGCAGGCGGTCCTTCATCTCGTAGGCCACCGGGAACTCCTGCAGGTGGCGGCTCATCTCCAGCGCCGCCGGGATGTTGCGCAGGGTCTCGGCCGTCTTCAGCCTTATCTCCGGGCTCATGTCCTCCAGGTTGTCCAGGAGGTTCTCCACCAGCCTGAGCACGGCGTCGTGGCGGCGCGCGCGGTAGAGTTTCTGCAGCAGCCGCGGGATGTTCTCGTCGATGGTCATGTCCGCGGTCAGCTCGTCTATGTCCAGGACGAGGCCCTCGTTGACCAGCATGTTGCTGATCTGGTAGATGAGGGTGCTGGAGCCGGCGTCGCCCTTTTCGCCGCCGCCGCCGCCGACGATTTTCTTCCACATGTCCGCCTGGAAGATGCGGTCGCTGACCCGGGATTCCCAGGGCTTCCCCACCGAGGCCTGATAGATCTCGTCCACCAGCGCGGAGAGCGCGCCGTAGCGCAGCTCCTGGCCGGGGGCGAGGCCGGCCTCGGGATCGTTCGCCGTCTTCTGCAGCGATTCATGCTCGCGGATGGTGCTCTCCAGGAGGTCGAAGACCTTGTTTTCGCGCAGCATATCCAGTATCTTCTCGCGCAGCCGCGGGTCCTGCAGCGATTCCGGCTCGCCCCGCAGCAGGAAACCCTTGAGTTCGGACGGCTCGAGAAAGGCGGCGGCGCGGGCGATCTCCTCCGCGTCCATCCCCCGCAGGTCCGCCTCGCCGACCTCCTCGAGCAGGAGGAGGGTCCTCTCCAGGGTGTCGCAGATCCTGTCCAGGGCGGCTTCGGGGTCCTCTTCCTCCGCCACGATCTCGCGCACCGCCCGGCGCAGGAGCAAGCCCAGCCGCGGCGGGTTTGCCATGACGCCGCGGATGGTCTCCTCGCCCGTTTTCTCCCGGCTCTCTCTGCCGGTGACGTAGCCCACGAACCTCTCGTCCTTGAGCCTCTCGTTCAGGCGCTGGAGCTCCTCTTCCTTGAAGGCCGCCTCCCCGCCCCCGCCCTCCTGGGGCGCCTCGGCGGTTACGAACTCGTCTTCGGAGACGGAGACGAAGCGCCTCTCGTTGACCAGTATGTGGTAACAGCCCCCCCGGGATATTTCCGCGGCCAGGCCGCCCGCCAGGCGCAATTCCTCCGCCTCCCTGGCCATGACGTAGAGGAAGCGGAGGAACTCTTCCTCGTCCATACCCGCGGAGAAGGTGATGCTGTAGACATCCCTGCGGCGCAGGGCGTCGAGGAAGGAGAGCACGGGGGGGCGGGCCTGGTCGCGGTCGTGCAGCTTCTTCCCGTTCACCAGGAGGAGGTTGTCCGCCTCGCCCAGGGTGAGCTTGCCGGTCTGGGCGAGCAGCGGGGCCATGTGGCCGTAGGCGGCCGCCACCGAGGAGGCGATCATGTCGCTGGTGGGAGGGTACATGTGGATGTTGATGGTGGCGGCATTGAGGGCCACCAGGAGCTCGACCGCCCGGCGCGCGACCTCCTCCCCCGCCTCTCCCCCGGCACCGTTATCCAGGCGTGCAACTTTCTCTTCTTCCATGCCTCGCTTCATTCCTGATCTCTCGTTTCTCTCTCTGACTTTCTATTATCGACAACGGGAGGAACCCACATTAGAGCATTTACCGCCCGGGTTGGTAATTTCTGCGTGCGCCCCGCGTGCCCTCCTGGGGCCACGTCTTGCAAGCCCGTGGTAAAATCCCCAGCGCGAACAGGCAAGGTAGGGAAGTATGCAAAAATCAAGACCTGCCCCCCCATGAGGATATAATGAGGTCATGGTAGAGATAGCGAAAGTGGATGAGGAGGACGCGCCGTCCCTGCTGCGCCGCTGCGCACGGGTCCTGGACGCGGGGGGCCTCCTCGTCCTTCCCACCGATACCGTCTATGGCCTGGCGGCGCGCGCGGACCTGGAGGCTGCCGTGCGGGCGGTCTTCTCCGCCAAGGGCAGGGAGGGCGAAAAGGCGCTGGTGATCATGGTGCCCGGCGCGCGCGAGGCGGCGGCCCTCGCCCTGCCCGCGCAGCGCGAGGCGCTGGGCCGCCTGTCCCCTTTCTGGCCCGGCCCCCTTACCCTGGTGGTCGAGACGGCGGACGTCGGGTGGAAGAGATTCGTGGCTCCGGCCCCGGGGCCGCTGGGCCTCAGGGTGCCGGACGACCCCTTCCTGCTCGCGCTGCTCGCGCTGCGCTGGCCGCTCGCGGTGACCAGCGCCAACCCCGCGGGGGGGAGGGCGCCCTCCGCCTTCGGGGAGATAGACGCGGCCCTGCTCGCGGCGGCGGAACTGGCCCTGGACGGGGGGATGCGCGGCTCGGGCAGGCCTTCCACCGTCGCGGAGCTGCGCGGGGAAACGGTGAGGGTGTTGAGGACGGGGGAGATAGGGGAGCGCCAGCTGCGGCGGGCCATGACGGCGAAAGGAAGGGGTTGAACTGCTGGACATACTCGTCTTGTGCACGGGCAACATATGCCGCAGCCCCATGGCGGAGGCGCTCTTCCGCTCCCGGCTGGCAGACACCCGCCCGGAGCTCTCCGCCCTGACGGTCGTCCATTCGGCGGGGACCTCCGCCATCGGCGGAAACCCTGCCACCTCCACCGCCGTGCAGGCCATGGACCTGTGGGGCGTCGACCTCGCGCCCCACCGCGCCACGGAGCTCACCCCCGCCATGCTGCTCGAGGCCGACCTGGTGCTGGCCATGGCCCGGGAACACCTCGTGGGCGTGGAGCGCATGGAGCCCCGGGCAATGCGCTGGAGCACGACCTACAAGCACCTCGCCGCCGCCTGCGGCCTCGTCGTCAGCCGCCTGGGGGACGAGCCGGTGGGGGGAGAGGAGCAGGCGCGCTCCCGCATCGCCGACGTCTGCGAGCTGCTCAGGGAGGCGTCGCCGGGCGAGGGATTCGCCGCCGATATCTACTCGCGGGGCTCTGATATAATTGACCCCATCGGAGGCTCCCTGCAGGTGTACCTGGGAGTGGCCGAGGACATCGAGAGCTCGCTGGACGACGTCCTGCGGGCCCTTTTCGGGCGCCCCCCCTCCTCCGGCCGGGGGTGAAAGGCCGGGGGAGGGGAGACCGTTTCGCGTGGAAGCATAGGAGTGGATAAGCGAGATGAGAGTAGCCCTGGGATGTGACCATGCCGGCTTCCTCCTCAAGCAGGTGGTCGCGGCGGCGTTGGAGGGGGAGGGGCACGAGGTGCTGGACGAGGGCACCGGCTCGCGGACCTCGTGCGACTGGCCGGATTTCGGCGCGCGGGTCGCGGCCCGCGTGGCCGCGGGGGAGGCGGAGAGGGGGATCGCCCTCTGTGGCACCGGGGTCGGCATGAGCATCGCCGCCAACAAGGTCCCCGGGGTGAGGGCGGCCCTCTGCAACGACCTTTTCACCGCGCGCTACAGCAGGCTGCACAACGACGCCAACGTGCTGGCCATGGGGGCGCGGGTCGTCGGCCCCGGCCTGGCGGAGGAGATCGTGCGCACCTGGATGGACACGCCCTTCGCGGGGGGGCGCCATTCCCGCAGGCTGGACAGGTTGGCCGAGATCGAGAGGCGACACGGAGGAAACAGGGTATGAGAGGTGTGGACGAGATAGCCAGGGTGGACCCGGAGATCGCGCGGGTGGTGGAGGACGAACTGAACCGCCTGCGCTGCAAGATCGAGCTCATCGCCTCGGAGAACTTTCCCTCCCGCGCCGTGCTGGAGGCTGCGGGAACGGTGCTCACCAACAAGTACGCGGAGGGGTACCCGGGGCGCAGGTGGTACGGTGGCTGCGAACACGTGGACCGCGCCGAGGAATTGGCCATCGCCCGCGCCCGGTCCCTCTTCGGCGCGGAGCACGCCAACGTGCAGCCCCACGCCGGGGCCCAGGCCAACATGGCCGTCTATTTCTGCGCCCTCGAGCCCGGCGATGCCATCCTGGCCATGGAGAAGAGCGCGGGGGGGCATCTCACCCACGGCAGCTCCGCCAACATCAGCGGCGCCCTCTACGAGGCGCATTTCTATGCCCCCAACCGGGAGACGGAGGTGCTGGACTACGAGGAAATTGCCGCCGCGGCCAGGAAATGCCGCCCCAGGATGATCATCGCGGGGGGCAGTTCCTACCCCCGGGACATCGACTTCGCCGCCTTCCGTGCGGTCGCCGACGAGGTGGGGGCCGTGCTCATGGTGGACATGGCCCATTTCGCGGGCCTGGTGGCGGGAAAGGTGCATTCCGACCCCGTGCCCCACGCCGAGTTCGTGACCTCCACCACCCACAAGACGCTGCGCGGGCCGCGCGGGGGGATGATACTCTGCCGGGAGCGCTACGCGCGGCAGCTGGACCACGCCGTGTTCCCCGGCACCCAGGGGGGCCCGCTCATGCATATCGTAGCCGCCAAGGCGGTGGCCCTCCTGGAGGCCTCGCGCCCCGAGTTCGCGCAGTATGCGCGGCAGATAGTGAGCAACGCCGCTGCGCTGGCCGGGGCCTTGAGCGAACGCGGCATGCGCCTCGTTTCCGGGGGCACGGACACCCACCTCCTCCTCCTCGACCTGCGCCCCCTCGGGCTCACCGGCGACGAGGTGGAAAAAGCGCTGGACGCGGTGAAGATCACCGCCAACAAGAACAGCATCCCCTTCGACGACAAGCCGCCCGCGGTGGCCGGCGGCATCCGCTTCGGCACGCCCGCGGTGACCACGCGGGGGATGCGCGAGGCGGAGATGGTCGAGATCGCCGACCTCATAGCCCTGGTGGTGCGGAACATGGAATCGCAGGAAGTCATGGGCAAGGTGCGGAGAAGGGTGGAGGAACTGCTGGCCGGCTTTCCCCTCTACCCCGACCTCTAGGGGCGCCCCTTCTGCCGCGGCGCGGGGAGACGAACATGACCAGGCCCAGTTGGGAGACGTATTTCATGTCCATCGCCGAGCAGGTGGCCATGCGTTCGACCTGCCTGCGCCGCCGGGTGGGCTGCATCATCGTCGTCGGGAGGCGCATCGTGTCCACCGGATACAACGGCGCCCCCTCCGGCCTTCCCCACTGCGAGGAGGTCGGCTGCGTGCGCGAGACGCGGGGGGTGGCATCCGGGGAGAGGCATGAGCTCTGCCGGGGGCTGCACGCCGAGCAGAACGCCATCATCCAGGCGGCCATGCACGGCACCGCGGTGCGGGGCGGCAGCGTCTTCTGCACCCACAAGCCGTGCGTCCTGTGCACCAAGATGCTCATCAACGCGGGCGTCAGGCGCGTCTATTTTGCCCAGGGCTACGAGGACGAGATGGCGGATGAGATGGCGGGTGCGGCGGGGCTGCAGCTCATCCAGATGAGCGGCGGGGGGGGCTCGGCTTGATCTACCTCACGGCCTTTACCATCTCCCTGGTCCTCGTCCTCCTCCTTACCCCCTTCGCCCGGCGCCTCGCGCTCTGGCTGGGCGCGGTCGACATGCCGCACGACCGCAAGGTGCATGAGAATCCGACCCCGACCCTGGGCGGGGTGGCCATCCTGCTGGCGGTGGTGCTCTCCCTGCTGGCGTGCAAGCTGCTGGTGAGCTATTCCCGCACCATGGCCGGGCCGCAGGGAGTGGTGGACGCCCTCTCCTCTTACCAGCTGTTGGGCATCATCCTCGCCTCCACCTTCATCGCGGTGATGGGGGCGGTGGACGATATGCGCCACCTCTCACCGTGGATGAAGCTGGCGGGCCAGGTGATGGGGGCGCTGGTGCTGGTATCCTTCGGCGTCGAGATAAGCAGCATCGCCCTGCCCCGGGGCAACGTCCTGGACCTCACCGCCAGCCCCCTCCTCTCCATCCTGCTGACCATCGTCTGGATGGTGGCTTTCACCAACATCATCAACCTCATCGACGGCCTGGACGGCCTGGCCGCGGGCATCGCCTTCATCTCCGCGGTCGCCTTCTTCTTCTACGGCTCGCGCGTGGGCGGCGACCCCAACACCCTGCAGGCCATGGTCGTCTCGGCCGCCGTGGGCGGGGCGTGCCTGGGTTTTCTGCGCTACAATTTCAACCCTGCCAGCATCTTCATGGGGGACTCGGGGGCGCAGTTCCTGGGCTTCATCCTGGGCGCGAGCAGCATACAGGGCATACTTAAGCGCACCGCGGTCGCCACCCTCTTCACCCCCATCATCATCCTGGCCGTCCCCATCATCGACACCGGCCTGGCCATATTCAGGCGGGCGAGGAAGGGGAGGCCCTTCCATTACGCGGACAAGGAGCACATCCATCACCGCCTGCTCTACATCGGGCACACGCAGCGCCAGGCGGTGCTCATAATCTACCTCTGGACGGCGGTGCTCACGGGCATCGCCCTGGCCCTCGAGTTCGTCGCCTCCAAGATGGTGGCCCTCGTGCTTCTGGCCGCGGGCTTTCTCGTTTTCCTGGCCTCCACCCTGCCGCGTATCGTGAGCGGCGGCAGGGAGCTCGAGGAGGAAGCGGGGGCGGCGGAGGCGCTCGCGGAGCAAGCGCAGGAGCAAGCGCAGGAGCAAGGGACAGAGGGCGGGCAGAGGCGGGAGCGCTGACGGCGGCTTGCCCGCGCGCTCCACGCCCGCGGCGGCGGCGCTCCATATTGTTCCATGTCATTCCCCGCGCGGGCTCCGCGGTGTTAACCTCGCCGCGGCGTTGGACACGCCCGAGAACGGAGAAGTAATATGACCATTGAGCATGAGGCCATCGGCTGCCGACCGGTGACGATGCCGATCGAGGCACGGGAGCTGGGCCCGGGTGGCGGGAAGCCGCGCCAGGCAGCGTTCGCAGCAGGGAGAGGTGGGATCCGGGATGTCGCGTAATGGAGACGACAAGGGCGGGGCCAAGCTGAGCAGGAAAGCGAGGCGCAATCTCTACCAGTTGCTGGGGCCGCCGACATTCCCCATCTTCATGCTCGGGGGCGGCTGGCTGCTGAAGACCATCGGCCCCTACATACCCGTTCTCAAGTATGCGCGGCCGGACCGCTTCTCCTACCACCTGCCCCCGGTGAAGTCGCGGCCCTACGAGAGGTTTTACCGCAACATCATCGACCGCGGGCTGGGAAGAGAGTGGGGCCCGCATGCCGTGACCATCGCCGTCACCCACGAGTGTAATGCCCACTGCGTTCACTGCAGCGCCTTCCGGCGCAGCCACGAGGGCACCCTGACCACGGGGCAGTGGTGCGGCGTCATCGACCAGTGCGCGGAGCTGGGCATCACCGACATCATCATCACCGGCGGCGAGCCGCTCCTGCGTCCCGACCTGGACGTGCTCATCCGCAGGATAGTGGAAAACGACTGCGTCGCCGACATCTTCACCAACGGTTCCCTGCTCTCGGAGGAGAACCTGGACAAGCTCTCCGGGGCCGGCTGCGACACCATCTTCGTCAGCCTGGACAGCCCCTTCGCCGAGGAGCACGACAGGCTGCGCGGGGTGCCCGGCCTCTACGATCGCGTCATCGCGGGCGTGGAGCGGGCGGTGTCCCGGGGCATGGCGGTGGGCATCTCCACCTATATGAACCGGGAGAACATCGCCAGGGACTACCACCACAAGTTCCTGGAGCTGTGCCGGGAACTGGGGGTGGGGGAGCTGACCGTCTTCGACCTCGTGCCCACGGGCAGGTGCATCAAGGAGGACGAACTCATCCTCGCCGACTCCGAGCGCGAGGCCTTCCGCGTCATCCAGGAGGAGCAGTGGAAGGACTTCAAGGGCCCGAGGGTGTGCCTGATGTGCCACGTCAACGACCCGCATATCATGGGCTGCTTCGGCGTGAAGTGGCAGATACACATCACCCACAACGGTTTCGTCACCCCTTGCGACTTCAGCCCCCTGCATTTCGGCAACGTCAAGGAGGAATCCCTGTGGGATATATGGCACCGCATGAAGGTGCACCCCGAATACGACCGCAAGACCATGACCTGCCGCATGCAGGACCCCGAGTTCCGCCGCAAGTATATCCACAAGATACCGGACGGCGTGGACCTGCCCTTCCCCATCGACATGGTGGACCGGGAGCACCGGGAGGCATGCTCCCGCGGGTGAGGCACGCGGGAAGGGCATGCTCCTTTCCCCGGCGCCCGCATATGGCTTAAAATGGTGTCGGGAGAATTTTCCTGCGCAGACATGATTTGTGAGGTCAAGATGGATGCCGGCAACCGCGTCGCGCTCATAGGGTTCAACGCCTCCTGCGCCTGGCTGCTCCAGGCCCTGTCGCATTCCCGGCAAGTGGAGTTCACCGGCCTCCTGGGCGGGGAGGTCCCGGCGCAATGGCCTCCCTCGCTGCCGGCGCCGCCCCTCTACGCCGAGGGCGAGGAGCTGCTGCTTGCGGCCCGCCCCGATTTCCTGCTCGTGGCGGACGAGACGCTCGAGCCCCGGGAGGTCCCGAACGCATGCCGGGTCATCCGCGTGCAGGAGGATTCTCCGCTGGAGCTGCTCCTGCGCGCCTTCCCCTCCCCGCCGCATGCCGATGCCCCGGACGAGGGGGAGATGGAGGAGATCGCCGCCATCTGCGCGAGCATGAACGTGGTCGAGGCCTGCTCCGACCCCATGCCCAAGCTGGCCCAGCTCCTGGACAGGTCGATGGCCGTGAGCGGAGCCGAGCTCGGCGTGATCCTCCTGCCCGGGGACGTGCTGGACGAGCTGGACGTGGTCCTCGCCCGCGGCAGGGGGGCACAGGAGCTCGTGGGCAGGGGGCTCAGCGCCTCCAACTCGCTGTGCGGGAGCGCTTTCGACCGGGCGGTGGCGCAGCAGGCGGCGCTGGACGGGGCCTGGGAGGAACGCTCTTATCTGGCTGGAAGCGGCATCGCAACGCTCATGGCCCTGCCCATGCGCGCGGAGGGGAGGGTGATCGGGGTCCTCGCCCTGGGGCGGGGGGGCGGGGCCTTCGACCCGCGCCGGCTGCCCCTCCTCACCCTGCTCGCCGACCAGTCGGGCCTGGCGCTGCTCATCTCCCGCCTCTATTCGGAGCTGGAGGCCAACGTGGTCAGGGACGTGGCGAGCGGCCTCTTCAACCTGCATTACTTCCAGCAGCAGTTGAGCCAGGAGGTCAGCCGCGCATGCCGCTACAGCCTCAACGTCGGCGTGCTCTTCTTCGAGATAGACGACTACGACGGCTACATCGAGCGCAACGGGCGCTATCTGGGGGACTTCATCCTCGCCGACATCGGCAATATCGTCCTGCGCAATACGCGGGAGGTGGACACGCCGGCCCGCTGCGGGGAGAACCTCTTTGCCGTGCTCCTGCCCGAGACGCGGCGTCTCGGCTCCATGCGGCTGGCGGAGCGCATCCGCAAGGTCATCGAGGACTATCCCTTCCCCTCGCGCGAGAGGAAAGAGGTGGAAAACCTCACCGCCTGCGTCGGCGTATCCTCTTTTCCCGCCAACGCCGAGAACGACCAGGACCTCATGAACAGGGCCCTGGCAGCCCTCACCGCGGCAAGGAACGAGGGCCCCAACGTGGTGCGGCTTTTTTCCGACAAGCTCGGCGGGTAGGTCGCGGGCCGGGCGCCGCTGCGGGCTAGCCGGCCCGGCGCAGGTCCCTGTACTTGCGGCGCAGGTCCCAGACCACGCGCAGGCCCTCCCAGAAGATGGCGGAGTCCATCTTCGACTCCCCGCCCTTGCGGTCGACGAAGGTGATGGGCACCTCGGCGATGCGGAAGCCGAGGGCCTCGGCCACGAAAGTCATCTCGATCTGAAAGGCGTACCCCTGTGAGGTGACGCGCTCCAGGGGGATGGCCTCCAGCACGCGGCGGGAATAGCAGCGGAACCCCGAGGTGGTGTCCGCCGTCTTCGTGCGCGCCACCGCCCTGGTGTAGAGGTTGCCGCCGCGGCTGATGAGCAGGCGGAAGAAGCTCCAGTCGGGGGCCCCGCCGCCCTTGACGTAGCGTGAGCCCACGGCGGCGTCGGCCCGGCAGGCCGCCTCGTAGAGGCGGGGGAGGTCGTCGGGGTTGTGGGAGAAATCGGCGTCGATCTCGAAGCAGTACTCCGCGCCGCGCTCGAGGGCGTGGCGGAACCCCGCCCGGTAGGCGGTGCCCAGGCCCTCTTTCCCCCGGCGGTGCAGCACCTCGATGCGCCCGTCCGCGGCGGCCAGGCGGTCGGCGATCTCGCCGGTGCCGTCCGGGGAGTTGTCGTCCACGACGAGCAGGCCGAGGTCGAGGGGCTGTGCGAGTATGCGCTCCACCATGCGCTCGATGTTCTCGCGCTCGTTGTACGTCGGCAATACCACGGTTAGATCAGGCATGCGAAGATTATAGCATGGGATCAGCGTTTCCAGCCGAGCTTGCCCACCAGGGGGACGAAGACGCAGGAGCCCTCCTCGCTCACCTGGTAATCGTCGCCGCGGCGCCTTATCAGGTTCAGCGTCTGCATGCCGGACGGGCCCACCGGTATGACCAGCCTGCCGCCGTCGCGGAGCTGCTCCATGAGGGGCCGGGGGACGGAGGGCGCGCCGGCGGTGACGATGATGCCGTCGTAGGGGGCCCCCGCGGGCCAGCCCAGGGTGCCGTCGCCCACGTGGATGACGAAGTTGCGGTACCCGAGCGAGGCCAGCCTCTCCTCCGCCTCGCGGGCCAGTTCGGGGAATTGCTCCAGCGAGATCACCGCGGCGACGAGTTCGCAGAGGACGGCCGCCTGATATCCGGACCCCGTGCCGATCTCCAGCACACGGTCGCTCTCCTCGGGCGCGAGCAGCTCGGTCATCCAGGCCACCATGTAGGGCTGGCTGATGGTCTGCCCCTCGCCGATGGGGAGGGGGGAATCGTCGTGGGCCCTCTTGGCGAGCTCCGCGGGCACGAAAAGGTGCCTGGGCACGCGGGACATGGCCTCCAGCACGCGGGGGTCTTTCACCCCCCGCGCGGCTATCTGGCGCTTGACCATATCGCTGCGCAACCGCTTGTAGTGTTTCTTGTTCATGCCTGTGCTTGTCGTTTCGGCCCGCCCGGGGAAGGCGGGGTCAGGTTTCCGTTTTCTCGCCGTTGACGAACTTGGTGATGCTGATGGTGGTGCCGCCCCCGGTGTGGGAGTCGCACTCGAAGGCGTCCACCAGGCTCCTGATAAGGGGGATGCCGAAGCCCTTGCCCAAAAGGTCGGGACGCTCGCGGCCGATGACCAGGTCGGGATCGAAACCCGGGCCGCCGTCCTTGACCTCCACGGTCAGGAAGCCGTCGCCCGCCAGGAAGCGGACGAGGATGGGCACCCTCCCCCCCTCGCCGTTCCCGGTATGGACGATGGCGTTGGTGCACATCTCGGAGATGGCGATCTTGAGGTCGTCGATGCTCTCCTCGTTGAAGCGCATGCGGCGCGCTATGGAGCCCGCCATCAGGCGGGCCAGCCCCACATACTGCGCCTTTGCGGGCATCTCCAACTCGAAAGCGGCACCTTCGTCAGCCGGCAAGATTATGCCTCCTCGGCTTGCGCGGGCAGCTCGCCCCTGGAAAGGTATATGGGGAAGACCTTGGTGAGCCCGGTGATGCGGAAAATGCGCAGGATCTTTTCCTGCCCGCAGATTATCCCCAGTTCGCCGCCGTGGTGCTTGACCCTCTTCAGCCCGCCCACCAGGACGCCCAGGCCGGTACTGTCCAGAAAGGCCACCTTTTCCAGGTCCACGACGATGTTGTACTTCCCCTCGTCGACCAGGTCCTTGATGGTCTCGCGCAGCTTGGGGGCGCTGTAGACGTCGACCTCGCCGGAGAGCCCGATGAGGGAAAAACCGCCCACGCTCTCCAGGGTGACGTCTAAGTCCGCACCCTCTCTCTCGCTGTTTTCCATGATCGACCTACCGTAAAAAAGACTCATTCTCCATGATGCCGGGAACCTTCACGCCTGCTTGCCCGGGCGCCTGACCACCGTCCCGCACTTGCCGCACTTCGCCTTCTCCTCCCCCGGCTCGATAGTCACGCGATTACTGCATTTTGGGCACAGCACCCGCAGTATCTCCACCCCCGTCCTTTCATGACCGTGCGGTCCCCGAACCATCTTTTCACCTCCAGGTAGTTCCCGCAACAAAAACGTCCTTGGGCCCCGACGAGGTCCAAGGATTATCTACCCCCGGGGCGGAGCTTTAAAACCTCCCGCCCCCGCCCTTCGCCCGCCCTCCCATGCAGCGGATAGTAAACGGGCGTTTACTATGCAACGCATGTTTACTATAATGGGACGTGGAGGTGAGGGCATGGAAAGTCTGACGCCGAGGCAGGAGGAGGTGCTCGACCTCGTCCTGGAGGCGCTGCAGCGCAAGGGATATCCGCCCAGCATCCGGGAGATATGCGACGCCCTCGGGCTGTCCTCCACCCGGGGCGTCCTGCGCCACCTGGAGGCCCTGGAGAGAAAGGGCTACATCAGCCGTTCCTCCGGGGCGCGGGCCATCCGGGTGCGCGACGCCCTGCGCGGCGCCGCCGCCTACCTGCCCCTGGTGGGCGAGGTCCCCGCCGGTCCCCTGCGTTACGCCTCGGAGGAGGTGGAGGAGTGGATGCCCGTGCCCGCGCGCTGGGGCGGCGAAGGGCGTTTCCTCCTGCGCGTGCGCGGGGACAGCATGGTCGGCGACGGCATCCGGGACGGGGACCTGGTGGTGGTGGACCCCGACCCGTCCGCGCGCAGCGGCGAGGTGGTGGTGGCGCTGGTGGACGGCGAGGCCACGGTCAAGCGCCTGCGCCGCCGCGGCGGGGCGGTGGAGCTCGAGGCCTCCAACCCCGCTTACCCGACCCTGCGGGTGGAGGAGGGGGAGGCCGAGGTGAGGCTGGCCGGGAGGGTGGTATCCCTCCTGCGCCACAGGGTCTGATACGCGCCGCCCTCAGGGGGAGGCGTGCGCACGGCGCCCGGGAGGTGAAAGAACCGGGAGGCGGGCAGGGCGAGAGCTCCCGGCGCGGGAGCGGGATGGAAAGGCAAGGGATATGGTGACCACCATAGAGGAGCCGGTGGACGTGTCGGCGGTTTTCCGCGGCGGGAAGCTGCGCCCCACCGCTTTCCTGTGGCGCGGCCGCAGGTACGATATCCGCCGCGTGCTCGGCGCCTACCGCGCTCCCAGGGGACGCTACCTGGAGCTCTATTACTCGGTGATGAGCGACAACCCCGAGGTTTACGAGCTGCGCTTCTCCACCGAGGGCATGGCCTGGAGCCTGGTGCGGGTGCACGGCGAGGGATAGCGCGCGGCGCGGGAGGTGGGGGAGACGACCCAATACGTGATGCACGGCCTGCTGCGTTCCGCCGACCAGGGGAGGCCGGCGGAGGAGGGGCGTTGCGTGCTGCACCTGGATATGGACGCCTATTTCGCCTCGGTGGAGCAGAGAGACGCCCCCCTCTACCGCGGCCGCCCCCTCGTCGTCTGCCATACCTCCAGCGACTTCTGTTCCCACGGCGTGGTGGCCACCGCCTCCTACGAGGCGCGCCCGTGGGGGATAAAGGCGGGGATGTCGGTATGGGAGGCGCGCAAGCGCTGCCCGCATGCCTGCTTCGTCCACGCCGACATACCCAAGTACCTGGCCAACGCCCGGCGCATCGTGCGCATATGCGAGCGGCGCTCCCATCGCGTGGAGGTCTTCTCCATAGACGAGGCCTTCGTGGACCTCACCGTCCCCTTGCGCTCCCGCCCGCCGGGACGGGAGCGCTGGCAGGCGGCCCTGGAGGTGGGAAGGGGGCTCAAGGAGGACATCCGGCGCGAGGTGGGTCTCACCGCCTCCGTGGGCGTCGGCCCCAACAAGCTGGTGGCCAAGATGGCCTCCGAGTTCCGCAAGCCGGATGGGCTGTCCCTGGTCACGCCCGAACAGCTGCCGCATATCCTCGCCCCCATGCGGGCGGACAAGCTGGTGGGGGTGGGGAGGCGCATGCGCCGCAACCTGCGGGCCATGGGTATCGAGACCATAGGCGACCTGGCCCGCACCCCGCGGGAGGTCATGGAGTGGAAGTTCGGCGTGGTCGGCGGGCTGCTCTGGAGGGCGGCCCGGGGAGAGGACGACAGCCCGGTGTTGCGCGGCGGCGACCCGCACGAGGTCAAGTCCTTCGGGCACAGCCTGTCCATGCGCGGGGGCACGGGCGATTCGCGCTACCTGGAGAACACCCTGCTGGGGCTGGTCGACGCCGTCACCCGCCGCATGCGGCGCGAGGGCTATACGGGCAGGACGGTCGGCCTGCGCCTGCGCGTGGGTTACGGCCTGGGCTACGCCCGCTCCAGGACGCTGGAGGAATACAGCGACCTCCCCTCGCCTATCTACGCGGCGGCGCGCGGGATGCTGCGCCGGGAGGCCGCCTCCGGGCTGTGGAGGGAGCCGGTGACCACGCTGGGCGTCTCCGTGTCGCAGCTGCGGCGCCGCGGGGAGGGCAGGCAGATAACCATCTGGGAGTGCCTGGACCCGCGCGAGGAGAAGCTCACCGCCGCCCTGGACGAGCTGCGGGACCGCTACGGCGAGGGGGTGGTGACCAGGGCGTCGCTCCTGGGGGAATTCTCCGTCTCGGGGATGAACCTGGCCCGCTGACGCAATCAGCCTTTGACGCGCACCACGCACCCACTTCGCCCATGCGTTTGCCCCCCGGCCCCGTGGTACAATGGCCCCTGTCGAGAAAGGAGCGCGTATGCGCGAGGCAGGCAGAGGCGGGGGCGCGCGCCTGCGCAAGGCCGCCAGGGGGACGCTGGCCGCGCTGCTGGCCGCGGCGGCGGCGGCGGCGGGGGCGGTGCTCTACGGCATCATGGACTACCTCTACGAGCCCGAGTACTTCCGCCGCGGCGTAAAACCCTCGCCCTCCCCCCGGGTGGCGCCGGGCGAGGCCGAGGTCGACCCGCCGCTGCTGCGCGCGGGCGGGGGGCCCCTGGCGGTGAGGGTGCGCTTCCGCTGCGGGCCGGGCGGGATATCGGAGGACGGAGGCATCAAGCTGGCCTTCTGCCGCCTCATCGATTTCGGGGAGAGGGGAAGGCGCCCGACTTACCTCTACGCCGACGGCTGGGGGCTGAGGCAGAACCGGTACCCCCGCCTCCCCAACTACTTCTCCTGCGAGCTCAAGAGCGGAGGCGTCGCCAGGCTCGAGGTCGCGCCGCAGGGCTTTTTCCCCCTGCGGGGGGCGCTGCGCTTCCTGGGCCGGGAGTTCCTGCGCCGCAGCGGGATCAAGCTCGACCCGCTGGATATCTTCTATCTCTACCTGGACATGAGGAAGGTCCACATCCGGGTGCGGGACGGACGCCTGCAGGAGGGGGACGAGATAACCGTGACCCTGGGCGACGGGCGCGGCGGCAGCCGCGGCTGGTCGTCGCCCGCGCGTCCCTCGCGCGTGGACGTGGCTGTGGAGGTGGACGAAAGGGCCACCGGCATCTACCGCCTCATCGCCGACTGCCCCGTCCTGGAGACGGTGGGCGGGGAGGCGGCATCCCTGCAGCTCGTCCTCTCCTCTTTCTCCCCCGAGGGAGAGGCGCGCCTGCTCGTGCGGGCGTTGGACGCGAGGGGAGACCTCGACCCCACCTATACGGGAGAGGTGGAGCTCACCCCCGCCCCGGGGCTGGAGGTCCCCTACCGCGCCGTATTCGCCCCGGGCGACGGCGGCGTCCTGGGCCTCGCCTGCCGGGCATCGTCGCCGGGGGTCTACCGCGTGAGCGCGGTGGGCGAGGGCATCGCGGGGGAGAGCAACCCCGTCATATGCGGCGAGGGGCCGCGGCTCTTCTGGGGGGACATACACGTGCACACCGCCCTGTGCGACGGCAGCCTCGACCCCGTGCGCTTCTACCCGGAGGCGCGCGACTCGCTCGGCCTGGACTTCGCCGCCATCACCCCCCACGACACCATGGACCTCTTCGAGCCCTCGGGACGCGAGGAGGAATGGGCGCTGGTGCGGGACCTGCAGGCGAGGTTCAACGAGCCCGGGCGCTTCGTGACCATGCTGGGGTACGAGTGGTCGGACCATCTGCAGGGTCACCGCGGCGTCTTCTACGCGCCCGACGAACCGCATCCGCAGCTCTACAGCTTCGTGGACCGCGAGAGCGACAGCGTGCGCAAGCTGGAGGAGCAGCTGCGCGGGCACGAGGCCCTGCTCATACCCCACCATACCGCGTGGCGACGCATCTTCCTGCCCCTGCTCAACTGGCTGAAGTTTCTGCGCATGAAGGTCCCCGCCTCCTATACGTGGTCTGGCGCGGAGAACGGGCAGCAGCGCCTGGTGGAGATCTACAGCATGCACGGCAGCTCCGAGCGCCGCCGCGGCCCCTTCCCCATCACCCATGGCGACCCCCCCGGATGGTTCCCCCGCTTCCTGCGCTACGACGGCAGCAGGGGCGGGCGCGGCAACTACGTGAGCGAGGCCCTGGCCTCCGGGCTGCGCCTGGGGTTGATCGCGGGCAGCGACCGCCACGATTACGCCGTGGACGAGAGATGGCATCCCGTGGACATATATCCCGGCGGCCTCACCGCCGTCATCGCCGACGAGCTCACCCCGCAGAGCCTGTGGAGGTCGCTGTGGAACCGCCGCGTTTACGGCACCACCGGGGCGCGCATCATCGTGGAGCTGTACGCGGACGGGCTGCCCATGGGCAGCGAGTACGCCTGCCCGGGGCCGCCCCGCCTGCACGGCGGGGTCATCGGCACCGCGCCCCTGAGGCGCGCGGAGCTGTTGCGCCACGACCGCCGGGGCTATAGCGTGGCCTGGTCGGCGGAAGGGCCGGCGGAGGCGTCCTTCGATTTCCGCGACCATGACCTGCGCGGGGAGGGTTTCTATTACCTGCGCACGGAGCAGGTGGACGGCCACTGCGCCTGGTCCAGCCCCATCTGGATCATGCGCCAGGCGTAGGCGGCCCGCGCGGGGAGGGTTCCCGCTGCCCGCGCACGGAGCGGGGGGAAGGCCGCCGCGCCCGCTCCAGCCCCCTTCCCGGTCATGCGCGGTATTGGGCCTGCAGGTAAAAGGCGGTGAGGCCGCGCCAGGGGGCCCAGGGCGCGAGTATGCCCCTCACCTCGCGCGCGGAAAGGTCCCTTCCTCCCGCGAGGTAGTGTCCCACCGCCCGGCGCAAGCCGAGGTCGGAGGCGGGCAGCACGTCCATCCTTCCCAGGCCTCGCATGAGGATGTACTCGGCCGTCCATTCCCCTATGCCGCGCTGCCCGCGCAGCATGTCCATCAGCTCCTGGTCCGGCATGCCCTCCCAGGCGCCGGTATCCATCTCTCCCGCAGCCATCTTTCCCGCCAGCTCGATGAGGTACTCGGACTTGCGGCGCGAGAGCCCGCAGGCACGCAGCTTCTCCACGTCGAGCGGCGCGATGTCGCGGGGACGGGGAAAAGCGATCAGGTCGCCGGCCGGGGTCCCGAAGGCGCGGAGCAGCCTGTCCCTGATGCTCTGTGCCGCCCGCACGGAGATCTGCTGCTCGGTCACCGCGGTGAGCATCATCTGGAAGATGTCCGGGGGGCGCAGGGGTTTCAGCCCGTGAAGAGAGCTTGCCAGCGGGCGCAGGGAGCGTTCCCGCCGCAGCCGGCGGTAGAAGGGCTCGAGGCGGAGGTCGGCGTTGAGCACGGCGCGTATGAAGCGGCGGAAGTCGGCCCCCCGCCGGGGCGTGGGCTCGGCGGAAACCTCTATGACCGCGGGGTCCCGGCCCGCCTGCCGCAGGCGTATCGAGACCGGTTCGTCCTCCCACCACGCCGCTAACGAGCCCTCGGGCGACGCGCTGCCGCCCGAGAACTCCTCGTGCATGCGCCACGAGAGGCGGAAGTCGTAGGGGCTCTCACAGGCTATCCTCATGCGCAGATTATATTACAGGCGCGCGCGGGCTCCGTGGTGCAATCGCCTCCGGCTTGCAATATGATAAGTGACGATGCAGAAGGACGGAAGGGGGGTAAGGCGGCGCGTGGGCAAAGAGATGTTCGGGCTCCTCATCTTCCCCGGCGTGCTCTCCCTGGCCTTTTGCGGCGCCGCGGCCCTTTTCCTGGAGGGCTGGCTGGGGGCCGCTCTCTACGGCGGAGGCGGGCCGCGCCCGCGCGACCTGGCCGGGGTGGAGCTGGGCGGCCGGGCATGGCCTGCGGGCGAGCTGGCGGCGGCCGCGGCCGCGGCCGCGGCCATGGGCGCGGCGGCGGTCATGCTCGTGGGGGCGCGGGGGGACCTCCTCGCGCTGGCGCTCCTCTTCCCGGCGGCGGAGATGCTCCCCCTCGCCCCCCTCGCCGCGCGGGGGCTGGAGCGCTCCCTCCACCTCCCCCTTCTTTTCCGCACCGCGCTGCGCAGGACGCTCGCCCTTTCCTGCCTCCTCCTCGCCGTATCCCTCCGCCTCCCGGGCGAGTTCAGCCCCGGCATCGGGCGCCTGCGGGAGCAGGGGGTGCTCGCCGCCGTGCGCGGCTGGGAAGGGGCGGGCTTCGCCTTCGCAGGCGCGGCCATGGCCTGCGCGGGCATCGCCCTTCTCCTTATCCTGCTCGGGCGCCCCGCGGGGGCGGAGCGCCGCCCGCGGGGGGCGGTGGCGGCCATATATGCCGCCGCCCTGGAGGGCCCGCAGCGGTCGGTGGGCCTGCTTCTCTTCGTCCTGCTCTTCCTGGGCTATCCCCGGGGGGGCGGCGGGGCCCTGCTGTGGTCGGCGGCGGCCCTGGGAACGGTGGTGCTGCTCGCCGCCGCACGGGCCTGGGTCGAGGGCCGCGGCCCCCTCGTGGTCGTCAGGCTGCAGGCCGCGGCCGCGGTCGCCTCGCTGTTCTCCCTCGCCCTGGCCTTTGCGGCGGCCGTCATCGCCGGGTCATGAGGAGGGTGAGGCGCATGGTCTGGCCGCAGGCACACGGAGACGGATGAGGTCATGCAGGCGGCGCATGCGCTACCCGCCCTTCCCCTCGCCGCCGCCGCGGCGGGCCTGCTCTACCTCGCCGCGGCGCGCTGCCGCCGCCTGGGCTGGGCCGCGCTGCTGCTCTATACCATCTCTGTCCCCGGCCTGGCCCTGCTCGCCTGTCGCCTCTGGGACCGTCACGTCGGGCCGGATGCCTTCCAGGCCTGGCAGCTCGCCCTCGACCCCGCCGCGCTCTCCTTCCTGGTTCCACTGGCGGCGCTTTCCCCCCTCCTGCTCTGGAGCGTGCAGGAGAGCGGGGCGGCGGGAAAGGAGAACGCGGCCTCCGCCCTGGCCTGCTTCGCTTTCGGCGCCGCCCTCGCGGGTGTGCTCAGCCGCCACCTCTTCCTCACCGCGGCCGCCTTCGCCCTTGCCACCTGGTGCATGGGGTCCGCGGCCGCTCTCAAGGGGAGAGAGGGCGCACGCTTGCTGCCCTGCCTCTTCCCCCTCTGCGCGGCCGACCTCTGCCTGGCCCTGGGCGTGCTCTTCCTCTATCTCTCGGACCCCGCCCGCGGACTCTTTTTTCCCTCCGCCCCCCTCGACCCCACCGGGATGGCGGCGGCCTCCTGCGCCCTCATGCTGGCCGCGGCGCTGCTGCGCCTGGGCTGCTTTCCCTTCCAGCGCTGGATGGGAGGCGCGTCCCGCGGGGGCAGGCATATGCGCCTGCACCTGCTGGGGGTCAACCTCGTGCTGGCGGCATACCTCCTCTTCGCCGTCACCCGTCTCCTCTTCGTCTGGGAGGGCGCCTGGGTCTGGATATGCCTGGGGGCGGCGGCCGCCGCCGCGGCCGAGGTCGCGCGGGAGCTCCTCCATGCCCGCGGCGGGGGAGAGACGTGGGGGCTGCTGGCTGCATGCAGCGCGGCGGCCATCGCCATGGTCGCCGCACCCGGGGGACAGGAGGCGGCCACGGCCGCGCGCCTCCTCATGTGGGCGGCCCTGCCCGCCCTGTGGCTGGCGGAGCTGGGGAGGGCCCGCCCCCCCGGGGGCGGCTGGGCGGCGATGCTGGGCGGCGCCTCGCTCCTGGGGGTGCCGCCGCTGGCCGGCTTCGCTGCCCTGTGGCTGGGCGCCAGCTCGCTCGCCTCCGCTTTTACGGGCGGCCATACGGTCATCTTCATAGCCGCCGTCCCCCTCCTCTTCGCGTCCGCGGCAATCGCCGGCGCGGTGTCTCTCTTCGTTGGGGAAGAGGAGGAGGAGGAAGCGCGCTGCCGCCTGGCGGCACCGGCCGCCGCGCTCCTGGCCGCGTGCTGCGTGCTGGTGGGGCTCTATCCCGGGACGGTGGCGGACCTTTTCATGCGCGAATACGGCGTCCCGGTGGAGATGCCCTTCGCCTCCTGGGCCGCGCTGGGATGGGCGGCCCTGGCCTGCGTGGGGCTGGCGGCGGCCGTCTCCTGGGCCCGCGCGGTGAGGGCGGGGGGCTCCGCGGGTGCGGACGGCGGGCGTGCGGGACGCCCCCTGCCGCTGAGAGCGGGCGGGCGGCAGTTCCCCTCGGCGGCCCTCGGGGGGAAGGGCTTGAGGGCGGCGGCGCTCTGCGGCGAGGCGCTGGCGTACGTGGCCTGGCTGGCGGTCATGGTCTATCTGGGGGTGGCTTAGTTGCGGCGGGCGCCGGACGGCAGGGCGCGCCGGGAGGGCCGGCGCGGAGATGCGGGGGGGCATAGACCGCTCTTGCGGGGGCAGCTGGACCTCTTCCCCCGCGAGGGTATCGACTGGCCGCGCCTCCAGGCCGTGCGGCGTATATGGCTGGAGGAGATGCGAGGCGATCACGGCGCCCGCCTGGAATTTCTCTCGGAACAGGGGCTGCGCCTGGTCATGGCGGACCTCTCCCCCCTCCTGGGAGAGACGCTGCATTTCTTCAATCCCGGGGACGGCGAGACCTTGCACCTGCGCGCCGGGGGCGGGAGGCGCCTCCTGCCCGAGGCGGAGAGGTATTTCCCAGCCGCGCACAGGTGGGGGGAACTGATCTACGGGGGCGAGGCCGTCTCTGCGCAGGGGCGCGGCGGCGGGCACGCTCTGGTGCGCGAGGGCCTCCTGCTCATGGTCGAGGGGGGAGTGGTGCGCGGCGTGGGCGAGGCCGGCAGGGATTTCCCCCGGGGAGTCCTGCACAAGGTCAGGGCGGGGCAGGCTTCCTTCCTCCTGGAGAGGGACGCGGGCCCGGCGGGGAAGGCCCTCTCCCTCTCCTACCTGCAGGCGCTGGAGGAGGCGCGGGGACTGGTCCCGCCCCCGGGCGCCGTCGCCCTGCGGGCGCTGCTGCTGGAGCTGGCGCGGGTGGAGGCGCACCTGGAGTGGTTGGAGGCCGCGGCGCGCGTCCTGGAGAGGTGGCGCACCGCCGCCCGCTGCGCCTCTCTCCGCCGCGGACTCCGCGCCGGGATGGAGGAGTGGCCGGGCGAGTCGCCGCGGGGAGGGTGGGCGGTCCCCGGCGGCGTGAGCGAGGACTTTCCCCTCGCGGGAGCGGCGTCCTTCGCCGCGAAGGTCTCCATCCTGGCCGCGGCCTGGAAAGACTTATACCGACGCGCCGCCTCGCTCCCCGTGCCGCGCTGGGCGGAAAAGCGCCTTGGCCTCCTGGAGCGCGGGGAGGAGAGGGGTGCCTGGGTGGGGCCCATGGCGCGCGCCGCCGGCATGGCGCGGGACGCGAGGAGCGAGGAGCCCGGCGTTTACGGGCTCTTGGGGTGGGAGGCCGCCGCGCCCCCCGGCGGCCGCGGCATGCTGCGGCGCCTGCTGGCCGTGAGATGCGCCGAAATATCCTCCTCCCTGGAGGTGGCGCTGCGCATCCTGCGCGACCCGCCGACGGCTCCCCTGCTCGTTAAGAGGGGCCGCGGCGGGCGCGGAGAGGGCTTCGGCCGCTGCGAGGGCCCGGAGGGGGAGGTGTGTTGCCACGCCGTCCTGGAGAAGGGGCGTATATCCTTCCTCTCTTTCTCCCTGCCCCACGAACTAAACCGCTCCGCCGCCCGCGTCCTGGAGGGCTGCCGCCTGGACGCGCTGCCCCTGCTCTCTCTCGCCTGGGCTCCCGCGCGCGGGCGCGCGAAAGGGTAGGAGGCGCGCCGCGGCGGGGGCATCTTCCCGCAGCTCAGGTGATGGGAAAGAGGGCGCCGTGTTCTCTCGCCGCGCCGCCCCCGTGCCGCCTCCGCCCGCAGGCGAGTGAGGGGGAGAGAAAAGGCGCGGTGCGGCGGGGCATCTCCACCCGCCGCGCGTACGCGGGCGCTAAATGGCTATTGCAATCACCCGCGCTGCCCGGTCAGAATGGGCATACGGCTTGCGGAACACAGGAGGGCGGCAATGAAAGCTTCGTTATTGCAGAAAGTCCGTATCTTCGTCATGACCATCTACGCCACGCTGCGCATCACGCTCATCGTTCTCTACCGGGTGAGGGTGCACGGCGGCTACCCGCGCTGGTTCGGCGACAAGTGGTTGAGGTGGTGGGCGGCCAAGCTGGTCGGGGCCGTGCGCATCCGCTACACGGTCATCGACCCCCACAACACGAAGATCGAGCCGGGCAAGCGCTATATCGTGATGTGCAACCATCGCAGCCACTACGACATCCCCCTCAGCGTGCTCGCCATACCGGGCAGCGTGCGCATGCTCACCAAGAAGGAGCTCTTCCGCGTCCCCCTGTGGGGGAAGGGCATGGAGGCCGGGGAGTTCATCTCCATCGACCGCAGCGATTTCGAGCAGGCCAGAAAGGACCTCGCCGCGGCCCGCGCCAAGATGGAGGACGGCATCGTGCTCTGGATCGCCCCCGAGGGCACGCGCTCGCGCAGCGGGCGCATGGGCCCCTTCAAGAAGGGCGGTTTCGTCATGGCCGTGGAGTCCGGGGCCACCATCATCCCCATGGGCATAAAAGGGACGCGGCAGATACTGCCGCCCAAGACGCTGGACTTCGTCCTCGACCAGGAGGTGACCATAGAGCTGGGGGCGCCCATCGAGGCCTCCCGCTACACCCTGGAGAACAAGGAGGGCCTCATGGAGGAGGTCCGCCTGGCCATCGCCCGCCTGTGCGGGGAGGACGCGGAGGAGATGGAGGCCGCGCCGAGCGTGTGCTGAGGCCTCTTATGTGCGCGCGGCGCGGGGCGCGCCGCGCCGTTCCGGGCGGGGATACCCCCGGACGCACTGACCGCCTTTTCGCGCAGGCGGGGGGCCCGGCGTGCCCGGCGGGCTGGAGAGAGAAGGGGGGAATGGGGGATGACCGACTTCAACGGCTTCTACACCGCCATGCTCAGGAGCTACGCGCGCTATCCGGTGATGATGTACGGGGACCGCACCATCACCTACCGCGAGTTCGACGAGCGCTCCAACCGCCTGGCGCATGCCCTGCTGGAGCTGGGAATAAAACGCGACGACAACGTCGGCATCGCCGAGTACAACACGCCGCCCTTCCTGGAGGTGACCGCGGCGGCCTGGAAGGTGGCCGCGCGGGCCGTCACCCTCAACTTCAGGTTCAAGGAATGGGAGCTCAAGCACGTCATCGAGGACGCGGGCATGAGCGCCGTCTTCTTCCACGAGGACCTCGCCGACCGCATGCTCAACCTGCGCCCGCAGCTGCCCGGGGTCAGGCACTATGTCATCATCGGGGAGCGCAAGGTGGAGGGCATGCTCAACTACGCCGAGCTCTTCCCCGGCAGGCCCTCCAGCCACCCCGAGCTCTCCTGGGACACCTTCCGCGGCGATGACATCGTGGTGCTCATGTACACCGGGGGGACCACCGGCTATCCCAAGGGGGTCATCTACACCCACGACCAGGTGCTGAGCGCGCCCCTGGAGGCCATGATCCGCAATCTCGCCGGGAGCCTCAAGGACATGGCCAAGGCGCCCCCCTCCGTATTCGCGGGGATACAGGGGGCGGTGAAGGTGCCCGGCACCGCGCGCTTCCTCCCCTGGCTGCTCTCCCGCGACGGGACGCGCAAGGCGGTGTCGGCGCTGGGCAGGAAGGCGGGCCCCTTCATCGCGTGGTCGCCCTATATCGTCATCCGCGCCATCCTCGGCATGGCCGCGCGTCTCAGCGGCGGCAAGGTGCGCATGCTCCTGGCCAGCCCCATGATGCACGCTTGGGCCTACAATCACGCCATCATCGGCATGATAGGCGGCTTCACCAGCGTCCTCCTCCCCTCCAAGGCCTTCGATGCGGTGGAGATGCTGCGGACCATAGAGAGCACCCGCGCCAACGTGCTGGTGGCGGTGGGGGACGGGCAGTGCCGCCCCATGGCCGACGAGCTCGACCGCGCGCAGGCGGAGGGGCGCAGCTACGACCCCAGCTCGCTGGCGCTTATCCTCACCAGCGGCATGGCCCTCTCCGTCGATGTCAAGCAGCGCCTCTTCCGCCACCTCCCCAAGCTGGTCATCCTGGACGTGCTGGCCTCCACCGAGGGCCATTACATCTCCGTCACCCCCTACACCGCGGCGGACAAGGAGCTGGGCAAGACGGTCTTCAGGGTGAGCGAGACGGTGAAGCTGCTGGACGAGGAGGGGCGGGAGGCGCGCCCCGGAGAGGTGGGCGAGGTGGCGGTGGCGCGCGAGCATCAGGGCTCGACCGGTTATTACCGCGACGCGGAGAAGAGCGCCCGCACCTACCGCAAGGTGGGGGGCCGCACCTATATCTTCACCGGGGACATGGGCATGCTGGACGAGCGCGGCCACATCCACCTCATCGGGCGCGGCTCGGGGTGCATCAACACCGGCGGCGAGAAGGTGTTCCCCGAGGAGGTGGAGGAGGTGCTCAACCTGCATCCCGCGGTGGAGCTCTCCGGCGTCACCTCCGTTCCCCATGAGCGCTGGGGGGAGGCGGTGACCGCCGCCGTCCAGCTCAAGGCGGGCGAGGCGGCGGGCGAGGAGGACATCAAGGCCTTCTGCAAGGAGCGGCTCGCGGACTACAAGGCGCCCAAGTACGTTATCTTCGTGGACGAGCTGCCCCGCCTCATCACCGGCAAGGTGCATTACCGCGAGCTCAAGCAGATGGTGAGCGAGAAATACGCGGGCGGGCTCCCCGGGAGCGCGCCGCCTGCCCCTCCGCGCGAGGGGTGAGCGCGGCCTGCATCCGTTCCTGTCGCCTGAAAGCAGGCGGTGGCCTTCTGCAGGCTTTGGCATATATCGCGGCCGGCGATGAAATGCTTAACAGGCCGAGCTGCATATCCGCATTGCGAGCAGGGGTCCATCAGCCCGTCACAAGCCCACGCAGCAGGCAAGGAACATAATGTGGAAGATTATGTTAGCTCACATGCCGCGAAAGGCGGCGGACTTCTCCGGAAGCCTTATGGACTCGCACCAGGATCTCGTCACCAAGACAACTTCTGAACTGCCAGCTTGCATATGGATTGAAGGGGCAGTAATCGATGCTCCAAAGCGCGATATTTTCAGCTGTGTCCGGTATGTGCCCATTTCTTGTGGGCTGGCGGGTAGGGTTTTTAAATCCATTTCTCGGCTGGCATAGCAAGGAAATCCTCGATGGCGATGCCGTCGCCGCCGATCAGCAAAAGTCTTGCCACGGGCTGGGAATCCTTGAAAGCCTTAAGGCCCGGCAGGGCTTCCCTTCTTCTACCGCTTTTTACCTCGATGGCGATCAGCTCCCGCCCGGCTTTCACCACGAAGTCCACCTCCCGGTTGCGGTCGCGCCAGTAGAATAACTCAAACCGACCGCCAGCGGCTTCATTTGTGAGGTATGCGCCCACCGCGGATTCCACCAGGCACCCCCAGGACTCCGGGTCGCCCTTCAGCTCCGACAGCGATATATTCATTTGGGCCGTCATCAGCGCGGTGTTCAACACCTGGAGCTTGGGGCTTGATCCTCGCCGCCTCACCGCAGCCCCCGAGTATCTCTGCAGTCCGGTGAGCGTGCCGGCGGCAGCCAGGAGGTCCAGATAATGCGCCAGGGTGGTGGTGTTGCCCGCATCCTGCAGCTGTCCCATCATCTTGTTGTATGAAAGAATCTGGCCCGAGTAACGGCAGCCGAGCTCGAAGAGGCGCCGCAACAAGACTGGCTTGTCCACGCGGGTGAGGAGCAGCACGTCCCGGGCGATGGTGGTCTCGATGAGCGCGTCCTTGATGTATCGTGCCCAGCGCGCTGGCTCCTTCACCAGGGGGGCCGCCCCCGGATAGGCGCCGAAATAGATATATTCTTCGAGGCCGAAGCCGAAGCATGTGCGCATCTCGGGAAACGACCAGTGGGGGAGATGCAGGACCTCGAAACGCCCCGTGAGGCTCTCCGTCAGCCCGTGCTGCATGAGCAGCGGTGCCGAGCCGAGCACGATCACCTTCAGCGGCAGCCGCGCCCGGGTGTCGGAATCCCAGAGTCGCTTTACCGTTTCCGACCACGCGGGTATCTTCTGGATCTCGTCCAGGGCCAGCACCGCGCCCGCACGGCTCCCTTCCCTGGCAAGAAAGCGCGCCGTCTCCCATTGAGCCTCTATCCAGGCGCTATCTTTCAGGGTGGGCTCATCGGCGGATGCATAGTGAGTACGCGGCCCCCATCCCTCCAACACCTGATGAACCAGCGTCGTCTTTCCCACTTGGCGGGGTCCAGCCACCGCCTGGATAAAGCGCCGCGGTTCCCGCAGGCGCTTTGCCAGGATCTTCGCGAGTGGTCGCTCGTAGCCCTCCAGTATTTTACTCATCATATTGAGTATTATTACTCAAAGTATTGAGTAAAACAACCGCCAGGAGAAGCTCACATGTCTCGAAAGGCGCCGGGCTTTGATTGAAGGTGCTGTGGAATCGCATATCACCCTCATGGCCAGCATGTATCCTGACATGGTACTTCTCTCGCCAATTACAACGCGTAGAATGATTGGCGGAAAACAGTTGAATCGACGGCTGTGTCCAAAATGTGCCCGTTTGCTACGTTCAAAAATGCGAATTAGACCGTCACTTAGAGTTGGTATAATTACGCTGAGGTGGCTGGTTGTCGAAGTTATGAGGAATAGCAAATGGAGATCAACGAAGAATTGGGATCAAGGCGAAAAGAAATACTGGAGATCGCAGCCGCGCACGGTGCTTTCAATGTGCGTGTTTTTGGTTCCGTTTCCCGATCCGAGGCTGGCCCTGAGAGCGATGTAGATTTCCTGATAGAGCTCGAGCCGGGAAGAACCCTCTTGGACCATGCGGCGCTGTATCTTGAACTCAAGCAACTCCTTGGTCGCGAAGTCGATGTGGTCACTGAAAAAGGGCTTCGTCCCAGGATCCGTGATCGCGTGCTGAGGGAGGCAATCCCGATATGAGGGATGACCGGGAACCCTTTCAAGACATCCTGGAGGCCATTGATAGAATCGAGCGTTACACCGCAAAAGGCCGCGAGGAATTCGTGGAGAGTGAGTTGATCCAGAACTGGGTAGTGCATCATATCCAGATAATCGGTGAAGCCGTGAGGAAGTTATCTGATAAGGTCCGTTCGGAGCATGACGATATTCCATGGGCCGCGATCATCGCCATGCGAAATATCCTTGTCCATGATTAGTTCACTGTGGATATCGACGAGGTATGGTCGACCGTGGAAAAAGATCTGCCCCCCCTCAGGTCCAATATCTCCTCCATCCTGGAGGATACGGGAACCTGAGGTTCTGCTATTGTCCTGGAACAAAGCATGTATCGATCAAATAACGTTTGCTCAGCGCCTCTTCATCTGGTCGTAGTATGGAAAATCTCCCAAGCTCACAGCCCCGAAAGGCGCTGTGCTTTTGAATTGATCATACGGATCCGTTCATAACCTATTTGTTCATAAAGCGGACCCGATTTCCTTGTGGCACCGAGTAAGGATAACCTTATGTCCAAGGAGGTGGGAAGATGCCGGATGCTGGAAGCGAGAAGGAGACGCAGGGAGAGAAGGAGACGGAGTCCAGGCTGGGCGAGGTAACCGCCATAGCCGGGGAAC
>CAZEAU010000014.1:0-21952 GCA_964510515.1 uncultured Actinomycetota bacterium
CGCAACGCGGCGGAGGGCGCGTAGCGCTGGGGTCCGGTCCCGCGCTTTTTGCGCCGCAGGCGATGAGCCGGAGGCGTGAAAGGCCGGGACCTGACAACAAGTGCAGCTACCCGGAAGAGCCCGTACCGGTACCGGGTCTCACCTTCCGTATGCGAACCGGCCCCTATGATGACACGTCCGGAAGAACATGTGCCGCTCACCCCTGTGGGGCCACGTCTTGCGAACCCGGGGTAAAACCCCAGGTGCGAACAGGCAAGATAGCGGAGCAGGCAAAGAACAAGACCTGACCCCATCCGGGTCAGGAGCGTTTCTTTTCCTTGCGCAGGGCGATGGAGGCCAGGAAGGAGGGCGCGAGAACCAGGGCGGCGAAGCAGGCGCAGGCCAGGGCGATGGCGGTGATGATGCCGAACCTGCGCAGCACGGAGAGGCTGGAGATGGCAAGGATGAGGAAGGCCCCGCAGGTGGTAACCGCGGCGGAGAGGAGGGCCGCGCCAACGTTGCGCACGGTCGAGTTGATGGCCTCCTCCGCCCCCACCCCGTTGACGTAGACCTCCTCCCGGAAACGGTGCGTCACGTGCACGCCGAAGTCGATGCCCGTGCCGATGACCAGGGAGGCGATGAGGACGGTCATGATGTCCAGCGGCCAGCCCAGGATGCGCAGGATGCCCAGCTCGAAGGCGATGGCCAGGAAAACCACGGAGGTGGCGGCGAGGCCGTAGAAAAAGGAGCGGAACACGATTATGACCAGCAGGGCGCAGAGGATGAGGGCCAGGACGCTGGTTTTGACCTGGGTGGTGAAGAGCGTATCCATGGTGTCGGCGATGATGAGGGGTATGCCGGTCACGCGGAAGCGCAGGGCCACCGGCGATGCCGCCTCCGACTCCGCGGCACGCTCCTTGAGGATGGCGGCCATGTCCTCCTCCTCCTCCTCGCCCAGAAAAGGGACATCGAAGGCCACCAGAGCCTTGCGGCCGTCGGGGGTGATGAGGGCCGAGGTATCGAACCCGTACAGGGTGCCCGCCCTCTCCAGGGCCGCCTCGGCCTCAGCGACGGAGGCGGGCATGCCCCCCTCGATGGCGGTGAATATGGTGGGCAGGCCGACTACCCGGTCCGCCTTGAAGTACTTCTCCTCCCCTTGCGGGGTGAGGTTTCGCGGATGCGAGAGGACGCTAGCGATGAAGTCCTGCATGGAGAGCAAGGCCTCGGGGGAGAGCAGATCCTCCCCCTCCACCAGGGCGACGGCGCTGTCCTGGCCGCCGAAATATTCCTCCAGGCGCAGGAAGACCTCGTAAGCGGGCAGGTCCTGGGGCACGAAGGTGCGGATGTCCGCCGAGGTGGAAAGCCCGGAGGCGAGCAGCATGCACCCCGCCACCAGCAGCAGGGTCAACGCCCATACCACCTTGCGCCGCCGCTCCGCCAGCAGCGAGAGCCTGACCAGGCCGCGGTCCACCCAGTTGAGCAGGCGGTGTTCATCGGTGCGTTTGCTCTCCACCCGGCCGCGGCGGCGATCCCTGATCACCAGCGCCGCGGGCAGGAAAAAGACCGAGAGGATATATCCGAAGAAGACCCCCACCAGGCACAGCAGGCCGAACTCCAGGATGGGAGGGAGGTCGGAGATGGAGAAGGACACGAACCCGAACATGGTGGTGGCCGCGGCGAGGAAAACGGCCACCCCCACCGTCTTCACCGCCAGCATCGCCGCTTCCCGCGCGCCCTCCCCCTTGCTGCGCTCCTCGTAGTAGCGCGTGAGCACATGAATGGAATAGGCGATGTCTATCCCCAGCAGCAGGGGGACGATGGCTATGCTCACGATGGTGAACCTCAGGCCCGCGAAGCCCATGAGCCCAAAGACCCACAGGATGGAGATGAGCACCACGGCCAGGGCCAGGAGCACGTCGAGCAGCTTGCGAAAGGTGAAGAAGAGCACCAGCACGATAAAGGCCAGCGCCGCCAGCCCCAGGATCACGCCGTCGCGCATGGCCAGCCCCTGTATGTCCATCATGATATAGGTCTCCCCGCTGAGCTCGGCGGTTATGCCGTGGCGCTGGAAGTAGTCGGTGGTAAAATCCTTCAGGCGGCGCGCATATTCCATGGCCTGGGTCTGGGGGATGTCCGGCTTCACCTGTATCCTGAGCAGGGCGTGGCGGAAATCGGTGCTCAGCGTCCTCCCCAGGATGAAGGCGGCCGCGGTGGGATCCTCCAGCAGGCCTTCGGTCGCCGCCCGCAGCGCCGATTCCAACGCCGTCCCCACCAGCGCCCGCAGCGGCGTGGGGTCCTCGAGCTCAGCCGCCCTCTCCAGGATCTCGAAGAGGGGGGCCGCCCCCTCGTGTGCGCGCAGGGCCTCTCCCTCGGGGCCGGAGAGGAAGGCGCGCACCGCGGACGCGAAGTCGTCCGCCCCGGCGGAGGCCTCCACGGCGTAGGCGAGGGCGAAGAGAGGCGCGGCCTGCGGGTTGCGCGCGAGTTGGCTGATGAAGGTCTCCACCCCCAGCACATAGTCCCCCCAGGAGGCGCAGCTCTCCCCCTCCTTGACCTCGAGCTCGTAGCCGTAGAGGGCGAGCAGGGCCGAGGGCGAGGTGAGGTCCTCCCCGGAGAGCAGTATCCCGTCGAATTCGATGCCCCCGAAATCCTCCTCCACCTGCAGCACGGCATCGATGGACTCGTATCCCTCGGGGAGCAGCGACCTCTGGCTGAACTCCATCTCCACGCGCAGGGCACCGACGACCGCGGCCGCGCTGAGGACGAGGATGACCGCTATTATCAGCCACGGCTTCCTCGCCCCGGCCGTGGACAGGGACTCCAGGAGCCGCTTCATCCCGCCGCCCCTCCCCTCTCCTCGCCGCCCGAGGAAATCATCAGCCGCAGCGCCCTGTTCACGTAAGCGGCCACCTGGTGGACGAACTCGCGGTCATCGCTCGCCAGGTCGGCGACCTGGCGTGCCACCACCTCCGCCTGCTTGTCCCGCATGGCGTTCATCTTGCGCTTTCCCGCCGGCGCGAGGGTCACGATGACCCTGCGGCGGTCGCTTCTGTCGCGGGCCGACTTGACCCATCCCTTCTCCTCCAGGGCGTAAACCATGCGGCTCACGGTGGAGGGATTGAGGAAGAGCATCTTCGCCAGGTCGCCCTCGTTCAACGCCCCGTTCATGTAGATGGTGATGAGGGCCACGTACTGAGTGTAATTGATCTCGTTGCCCTTGAGGATGCCGCCGAACTCGGCGTAATGCTCGTGCATAAAGAGGAAGACCGTCTCCACCATCTCCGCGAAGACCCGGGCATCACTTTCGTTGCCTTGCTTTTTGATTGCCTTATTCACATTTTTCACAATACAACAATTCTAGCGCCGCGGCGGCGCATGTCAAGCGGCCTTATGTTTCGCGCGCGGCGGCGGGGCGGGGAAAGGCCGCGGGGGGGGCCGTCGAGGGCGAAGGGAAAACCGCATGTCCCGGCGGATGCCTTCCCGGGTGGGCGAACGCCGCCGCGGCGAGGGCCGCGAAATTGACCTCGCCCGGCGGTGGTGATAGTTTGTGACTGTCAGTCACAATGACGCGGGAAGTGGTGAATGGGCAAGGAGGGCGAGCAGGAGAAGCCGGTGAGGGGGGTGCGCTTCGCGCAGGAACGCTCGCGCGAGACGCTGCGCCGCATCGTGGAGGCCGCGCAGGAGGTTTTCTCGGAGAAGGGGTACGAGAAAGCCACCGTGGCCGAGATCATCTCACGCGCCCGCATCGGGCACGGCACCTTCTGGCTCTATTTCCACAACAAGGACGACCTCCTGCGCTACCTGCTCCAGGATATGATCCGGGAGTTCGAGGCCTTCGAGTGGTTCCGCGAGGGGGGCGCGGAAGGCCTGTCGGTGAAAACGCCGCAGGAGGTGGAGGAGGTCATCCGCGGCGTCATGGGCATCTTTGACCGCTATGCGACCATACATCCCCTGGTCGTGCGGGCCTCCCTGGAAAGCGCCGATTTTCGCCACGCGCTGGAGGAACTGAACCAGCCCTTCCTGCGCATCGTGGAAAGGAAGGTGGTCGAGCACCTGGAGGAGGGGCGCTGCCGCGGCCTCGACCCCGCCGTCACCGCCCAGATCATCGTGACCATGCTCGAATATGCCAACCTGCAGTGGCTGAGCCGGGGTTCGCCCGCGGACCGCGACGCGCTCATCCACAACCTGAGCACGATTATCTACCACACCCTGAACCACTGAGCCTCCCGCGGGCACGGCGCCCGCCCGGCGCCCCGGGCTGCGCGTTCGCCTAAGACGTGCACCTGTCCTTCCGCTCCCGCCGCTGCCCACCGGGGGCGCAGCGCCGGAAGGGGCCCCGCTCCCGCCCGCTCCCTCGGGGCGCGCGCGTGGTCAGGCCGCGGCCCCGGCGGGAGGCTGCTCTCCGAGCATGCTCCTGATCAGCATGGCCAGGATGACGCGCAGGATGCCCACGAAGATGGAGTAGATGCTGATGAAAAGGATGACGGACCAGATCCCCAGGCCCGGCCTGAACATGAAGATGAAGCCAATGGCAACGGAGAGCAGGCCGGTTATCCCCAGCAGCACCCTGAGTCCCGTGCTCGCCGCCTGCATCTCGAACGCCGCGAATAGCTCCACGAATCCGTACGCGACGAGATAGACGATGACCAGAACGAGCAGTGCGGCGAGGCCGGCCCCGGGGCGGGCAAGGACGATGATCCCCACGATGGTCTCCAGTAGCCCGAAGAGCAGCGTCAGAACCCATTTCTCTTTCCTGCCGGCATCCGTTATCGCCTGAACGGCGTGGAAGATGCCGCCTGCCAGGGCCAGCGCCCCGAAGAGGACCAGGAGCACGAGGGTGGTGGCCGCCGGCCATATCAGAATGACGATACCGAACAACAACGCCAGCAGACCGCTCAGAAGGGTCAGCTTCCAGTTCCTGATGACGAACGCGGGATCCATGCGTTTCTCCTTTCACGGCTCCGTCACGAACATCCTTTTCATATCCGCATCGTTGGCCTTATATTAAGGCAGGGGGGTCCGTTCCACCACGATCTCCCGGGCGGCTCCCGACTCGCCGGTTCAGACCTTCCCGCGGAGCACTGGTATAATGTTCTGACCCCATACGGGGAGAGGATCGACATACGGGAGGGACGACATGAAAGTCATCGTAGTCGGAGCCGGCACCTCCGGACTGGCGGCCGCCTATACCCTGCGCAAGAGGGGCGCCGAGGTGGTGGTCCTGGAGGCCAGGGAAGCGGCGGGAGGCCGTATCGTCGGAGCGCGCCGCGAGGGGTACATCATGGATCTGGGCGCGCAGTTCCTCTTCAAGTTCTACGACACCACCTTCGGCTTATGCCGCGAGCTGGGCCTGGGTGACGATATCGTCTCCTTTCCCTTCAAGGTGGCCTTGACCAGGAAAGGCAAGCTGTATCCGGTGGTGGCCGGCTTCAACCCCAAGGTGTTGTGGCGCAACCGCCGCGACCTCGTGCGCTTTCGCGGCCTGTCCGTGAAGGCGATGCTGCAGTTCCTGCGCATCTCGCCGCTGCTGCTCAAGCGGCGCCACGACCTCCACTTCATAGACTACGCCAATATGCTCGACCTGGACGACGAGAGCTTCGCCGACCTCGCGCTGCGTCGCGGCGGCGAGGACATCCTGGAATACCTCTTCCAGCCCGTCGCCTCCTGCCTGACCCTGGGCGAGCCGGAGGACGTGGGGGCAGGTTACGGCCTCACCCTGATGTGGTACGCCCTCAACGGGCTCCTCACCCTCAAGCGGGGCATAGGCACGCTGGCCGAGCGGCTCTACGAGGAATGCGCGCAGGACGTGCGCCTCTCCACGCCGGTGAAGAGGATCGTCCTCGAAGGGGATGCGGTGAAGGGAGTGGAGACCGAGGACGGCCTCATGCAGGCCGATGCGGTGCTCTGCACCACCACCGCCACCAGGGCGCTCGAGCTCATGCCGGACCTGCCGGACGGCCTGCGCGTGCCCATGAGCAAGGTGACCTACAGCGCCTGCTGCCATACCATGTTCGGACTGGAGAAACGCCTGTTGCCGGAGAGCTGGTACGCGGTCGGACTGACGCGGAAGGCGGGCACCTCCATGGCCGGGTTCACGGACAATTCCATCAAGTCCCCGCAGTACGCCCCGCCCGGCGGAGGCATGGTGCACTGCTTCACCTTCGGGCGGCACGCCTTCGAGCTCAACGCCATGCCCGACGCCGAGGTCTTCTCCCGCCTCAAGGAGGAGATAAGGCGCTTCGTGCCCACCATGCCGACCGCGCCGCTTTTCTCGGAGATCTACCGCTGGGACGAGGCGGTCTGCCTCTCCCCCCCGGGCATGCTGCGCGAGATATACGGCATGCGGCGCGAGCATTACCGGGACGTGAAGGGGCTCTTCCTGGCGGGCGAATACATGAACATGCCTTCGGTGGACGGCTCCCTGCGCAGCGGCATCGACGCCGCGGAGGCCGCCCTCAGGTCCTGACGGCCGCACGATGAGATGAACATAAAAAACGGGGACCGCGAGGTCCCCGTGGATTTTCCCAAAACGGCCGCCTCAGTCGGGGTTCTCCTCCTCCTCATCCTCGTGCCGCACGCGGCACGCCGCGGAGATTCACGTGGGAACCCCCAGGCGGGGCAGCACGAAAGCGCTCATCACTATCCATACCGCCACCACCGCGACCAGGATCAACCATTCCATCTTCCACCTCTCCCCGGGTCCGGACCGGACCCCTACCAGGGGCGTCACGTCGAACGGGTGCCGCACCCGCCGGGGTCGTATTCACCGCCCGCGCCCCCGATCCCGATGACGGAAAACATCTTCTTCACCCGCCCCGAACCGCACTCTGCGCACACCAGCTGCTCCCCTTCCGCGGCCTCCGCCGAGCGGAAGAAAACGTCAAACCGTTTCCCGCAATCCTCGCATCGATACTCGAAGATGGGCATCTTCACCTCCCGGTTGCGCCGACTTAACGAGCCGAATATAGCCCTTCCCGCGCCCGATGACAATGATTCGGCTCACCCGCGAGGTCGGGAAGGGTGCCGCCATGAGGCGCTGCCGCACCCCGCCCCGGCTCTGCCTCCCGCCCGCGCGGCCATGCCGCGGGAAAAGGCGGGGCGCGACAGGGTGAAGGCGTGTTCCCTTGCCCGCGCGGTTATGCCATACTGAAATGCGCGCCCCCCGCGGCGTGCACCTCGCGCGAGGCGGGACGGGGCACATCCCTGCGGGGGAACCCCGGGCGGATACCGGGGGTCAAAAAGGGGGAAGCGAAGAAGAAGAAGAAGGAACGCTGGAAAGATGAGCAGGATCTCGGACTGGTACGTGAGGCTCGGCCGCGGCGGCAAGACGGCGGTCATCGCCGGGGGCGCGGCCCTGGCGCTGGCCGTGGCGGCGCTCATCCTCATCATGGCCCTCACCCCGGACAAGGTCGAGGTGCGCTACGGCACCATCGTCTGGGATCCCCTCGACGGCCACGTCTGGGAGGACAATACCCAGACCGTGTGGGTGGACGCCTCCCAGGCGAGCGACTACCGGGTGGAGCGCATCGTGAGGTACAGCCCCGAACACGAGGCCATGATCGCGGAGCAACAACGCCAGCTGGCCGAGGAGCAGGCGAGGCAGGAGGACGCCCCGGGATACACCTCCCTGCAGGCGGTCATGCCTGCCTCGACCATAGACGACCTCAACGCCCTGCAGGCGGACCTGGACTCCATGTCCCAGAACGTCGTCAGCGGCATGGAGATGGCCAACAGGCTGGCCGAGACGAGGTCCACCCTGCAGGCCCATTACAACGACATCTCCGCATACGTGGTGATCCCCGAGATCGAGCAATACAAGCAACGCTATCTCTCGGCCATCGCCAAGTACGTCCACGCATGCGACATGGTGCTCAAGGGCATGGAGACCGCGGACCAGGGCTATATCGTCCAGGCCCAGGCCTCCTTCGACGAAGCCACCGCCATCGTGCAGGACCTGGGCGCGATGCTGCAGAGCCTCGTGCCGCCCCAATAGACAGCAGACCTTCCCCCGCCCGCACGGCGGCGCCGGCGCGCCCCGCTGTTCCCGGTCAAGGACGACGGCGGGGGGCCGATACCGGAAAGGAAAGACAGGGCAAGGGCGGCGGCCTGCGCCCAAAAAACGCGAGGAGTCAGCGATGCAAGCGGTAGCCGAGGAGAGACCCAGGCACTTGTTCCGCCTTCTGGAGGGCGCCTTCATGCTCCAGTACCACCTCACCAGGGCGCTGTCCCGCGTTTTGCCTCCCGCCGTGCTCTACCTCATACCCAAGGCCATGGGCGCGGCTTTCTTCTACGCCAGGCCCGGCATGCGCCGCAGGCTGCTGCGCAAGATAAGCGACGCCATGCCGGAGGCCGCCGGTGCGCGCCGCCTCAATCGCCTGGGCCGCGAGGCCTGCAGCAGCATCTTCATGCCCCTCTTCGACATCTTCACCCTGGCGCGGCACGGGGACCGCTACCTGCGCGGACTGAGGGTGGAGGGGATGGAACTGGTGGAGGAGGCGGAAGCGGAGGGCAAGGGCCTCATCCTCACCACCGTGCATAGCGGCGGCATCGCCATCATGCACGCGGTGATGGCGCGCCTGGGCAAACCCTACACCCCCATCGCCCTCGACCCCCGGGATACGGCCATGCCCCGCTACGTCGAGACCCTGGAGTTCTGCGGCGGCATCCTGGGCTGCGACCCGGAGGAGCCCGCTTTCTTCCTGGGTGAGGACATCATCCCCAGGGTGCGGGAGCACCTCCGGGCGGGGAAACGCATCGGCCTGGCCTTCGACGTCGCGGGCAGCGGCATCGTGGACTTCTTCGGCAGGCCCGCCGCCCTCGCCAGCGGCGTGGCCCATTTCGCCTACGACTCCGGCGCCCCCGTCGCCTGCTTTTCCCTGCGGCGAGGCAAGGGGCCCTACGACAACCTCCTCAAGTTCTCCGGCGTGGTCCGCTGCGATACCTCCGCGGAGCGCGGGAGCGAGGTCGCGCGTGCCTTGCAGGAGATTGCCGGGCACGGCGAGGACGTGATACGCGAGGCGCCCGGCCAGTGGATGAGCTGGTTCGGGCTGTGGAGCTTCTGGGACAGCGCCCGCGAGCTGGCGACAAAGAAGGCGGGGGGGCGGGGGCGTTGATGCACGCAGCCGAACGCATCCTGCGCTGCCCCGCCTGCAAGAGCCCCCTGCAGGGCGCCGGCGACACCGGGCTCATGTGCCGGGCTTGCGCGACCGCCTACGGAAAGCTCAACGGCATGTGGGACCTCATACCCTACGGCTCCTCCGGGCTCAAGCTCTCCGAGCGCGAACACTACACGGAGAAGATAGCCTACTACAAGGACATGCATGCCACCTGGTGCGGGAGCCCTTTCTACCGCCACTACCATGCCTCCTTCCTCGCCGAGCTGCGCGCGCTGCCCGCGGGGTCGCTCATCCTGGAGACGGGCTGCGGGCTGGGGCGCGACGGGCTGGAACTGCTGCGCTCGGGCTACCGCGTGGTGGAGACGGATATCGCCCCGGGTTCGCTGGCGGAGGCCCGCCGCCTGCACGGCGAGGAGGGTTTCTCCCATTCCTCGGCACATCTCCTCGCCGACGCGGAAAACCTCCCCTTCGCCGACGCCTCCTTCGACGGCGCTTTCACCGTCGCCTCCCTGCATCACCTGCCCGACCCGCTCGCCGCGCTGGCCGAGATAAGGCGAGTGCTCCGCCCGGGCGGCCTCTTCGCCCTGGGCACGGAGCCCAACAGCTGGCAGAATCACACCATCTACCCCCTGGGCAAGCTGCTGCTGGCCGCGGCGAATCGCATCGCCGGCAGAGCCGTCGTCCCGGCGGACAAGGTCTCCGAGGCCGACAAGTTGACCGAGGGGTTCTCGCGCTCCCAACTGGAGGGCCTGCTGCGCGCGGCGGGTTTCGAGCGGGTGGAGCTCAAGCCGGCGGGCTACCTGTCCGCCGCCCTCTTTTTCCTCTCCACCGAGCTTTCCCAGATGATGGGGCGCAACCTGCGCCTGTTCCCCCTGGAAAAGGCGCTCATAACCGTGGACGAGGCCCTGGGCCGGTTTCCCATGCTCTCGCGCTATCCCTGGCACTGGAACGCCGCCGCCAGTTGAGTCCTCCCCGCCTCCGCTGCGGTACCCGGCGCGCTCCGGTTGCGACCCTGCTGCGGCGAGGCCATGTTTCAATCGCTCAACTTGAGGGTACCTTGATATAGAGCATGACTGACGTTAGAAATATAGCTATAATGATGCTTAAGACGATGCGCAGCAGCGGGTGAGGCGCATGGTCGCAGGTAACAAACATTGGAGAACACAGACAGAGCGAACAAGAATCGGGGATGTTTGAGGACAAAAACTGGGGCACAAAAGGTGAAGAATCACCCGGGCGGATCATCTGTTTCCCATCATCTTTACATGCCGCAACGATAGACACCTTGACCCGGTCACCGTCCTCTCCCACCCCATCGGACGGCCCCGTCGCCCTGGTGAAGGACGAGGCGACGAGGCCACGGCGAGACGGCATGTCTGCGCCGCGGCGGTGAAGGATGCAAGAGGAGCGATGAGGGTAGCCCTGGTACACGACTGGCTTACGAACCTCGCGGGCGCGGAGCGGGTGCTCCTGGCGCTGCACGAGATATACCCCGAGGCCCCCGTATACACCTCCGTTTTCGTGCCGGAACTGTTCCCGCAGCTCGGCGCGGCCGAGGTCAGGACCTCCTTCCTGCAGGGGATGCCCGGGGCCAAGACCAGGCATCAGGCCTTTCCCCTCCTGCGCACGGTGGCTTTCGAGCGTTTCGACCTCAGCCGATACGACGTCGTCATCTCCTCCAGCCACGCCGAGGCCAAGGGGGTCATCACGCGCCCGGAGACCCTGCATGTCTGCTACTGCTATACGCCCATACGCTATTACTGGAGCGGCTATCATCATTACCTGGAGAACCCCCGTTTCGGCGCCCTCAACCCGCTGGTCAAGGCGCTCATGCCCTATATGACCAATTACCTGCGGGTGTGGGACCGCTGCGCGGCGGACCGCGTGGACCGCTTCGTGGCCATCAGCCGCCACGTGGCGAAACGCATCCGCAAGTATTACCGGCGCGACGCCGACGTCATCTACCCCCCGGTGAACACCTCGTGGCTGAGCATCTCTCCCGACGTGGACGATTACTTTCTCCTGGTGGGGAGGCTCATCCCCTACAAGCGCGCGGACGTCGCGGTCGAGGCCTTCAACCGCCTTCGCCTGCCGCTGAAGGTCGTGGGCACGGGGTCGGAGCTGGACGCCTTGCGCGCCGCGGCCGGCCCCAACATAGAGTTCCTGGGCCGGGTACCGGACGCGGAGCTGGGGGAGCTGTACTCCCGCTGCCAGGCCCTCGTCTTCCCCCAGGAGGAGGACTTCGGCATCGTGCCCCTGGAGGCCATGGCGGCGGGGCGACCGGTCATCGCCTACCGCGCGGGAGGAGCCCTGGAGACGGTGGTCGAGGGGGAGACGGGCATGTTCTTCGACCGCCAGGACGCACAATCGCTGCTGGAGGCGGTGAGGGGATTCGACCCCGGGCGCTTCGACCCCGGGCATGCGCGCCGGCAAGCCCTTCGTTTCGAGGTCGGCGCTTTCCAGGAGCGGATCTGCTCCTACGTGGAGCAGGCATGGACAGACTTCTGCGACCGTCCGGCGAAGCTCACAAAGACGGCGCACCTGGCCGGTGTGCCCGCACCTGAGACAAAGGCGGAGGATGAATATGAAGAAGCAGCTGACGAAAAACGGGTCGTCTGAGCCCGAGGTCGAACTCACCGGGAAGCGGCCTGCGCTGCCCGCCGCGGGCATACCGCGGGAGGAGCTGATGGCCGTCCTCTCCGAGGCGGAGATGAGCCTGCTGGAGAGGATGCCCTCCAAGCGGGCCGAGGTGGCGGTGCGCATCGCCTCCCGCCTGCTCGTGGACGCATCGGCCCTCCTCCTCGCCGTATGGCTGGCCTACTGGCTGCGTTTCGAGAACGCCTGGGTGCTGCGCATCTTCCCGCCCGAGAACATGCTCGCCTTCGGGGACCTAGCCGCCACCATGCTCCTCACCTCGCCCGTACTCTTCCTGGCCCTCAAGGTGGCGGGCATGTACGACACCCACACGCGGGTGCTCATCCTGGACCGCATCCCCAGAATAGTGGGGTCGGCGAACGTCTATCTCGTCTTCCTCTTCATCATGTCCTTCCTGTTGGGCTCCTCCGCCTCGACGCGCGGCTTCCTGGTCTTCTTCTGGGCCCTCTGCATCCTGCTCCTCTTCGGCGGGCGCCTGCTCCTGCAGCTGCTCCTCCACCTCACCGGCACCTATAACGTGGTCATGCGCAACACCCTCATCGTGGGCGCGGGCAAGGTGGGAAAGGTGGTGGCGCGCAAGCTGCGGCGTCACGATTCCTTCGGGCTGCGCCCCGTGGGCCTCATCGACGACGACCCGCTTTTTACCGACTTCAGCGAGCCGGAGCTGAAGGGCCTGCGCGTGCTCGGGGGCTTGCAGGACATGCCCCGCATCATCGGGGACTTCGACGTGGAGAAGGTGATCATCGCCTTCACGGACGCGAGCTCCGAGCAGCTGCTGGACCTCGCCTCCAGCTGCAACAAGATGGGGGTGGAGTGCTCCATCGTCCCCCGCCTCTTCGAGGTCATCACCGACGAGATCAAGGTCAGCGAGATCGGGGGCATCCCCCTCATTCGCCTGCGCGATAAGAAGATGAGCGCTTACCGTAGATCCCTCAAGTTGGTCGAGGACTACGTGCTGGGCACGCTCGTCCTGCTCATCGTCTGGCCGCTGCTGCTGGCGACCGCGCTGGCCATAAAGCTCGATTCCCGGGGGCCGGTCTTCTTCCGCCACCGGCGCGTGGGCAAGGACGGCAGGTGTTTCGACTGCCTGAAGTTCCGCTCCATGGTGGACGGCGCCAGCAGCATGCAGGCGGAGCTGGTGGACGGAGACGATGACGCCGAGCACGGCTGGCTGTGCTGGAAGGACCGGGACGACCCGCGCATAACGCGGGTGGGCAAGTGGATACGCAAGTTCTCCATCGACGAGCTGCCGCAGATATTCAACGTCCTCTCCGGCGAGATGAGCCTGGTGGGGCCGCGGCCCCACATCAAGGAAGAGGTGCAGTCATACAAGGACTGGCACAAGCAGCGGCTGAACGTCAAGCCGGGCATCACCGGCCTCTGGCAGGTGAGCGGGCGCAGCGACCTCCCCTTCGACGAGATGATCAAGCTCGACCTCTATTACATCGAGACGTGGTCGTTGTGGGCCGACTTCAAGATCATCATGAGGACCTTTTCCGCGATATTCTCCTCCGATGGAGCGTACTGAGGGCGCGGATAAAGGCGGCGAGGGGGTTGGGGGGGCCGGGTGGCCTTTGCGCCACCCGGTTTATCTTTGTTTATCTTTGCCGCGCCGCAGCTCGGGCGCATGGGCCTGCGCCATGCGGGCATGGAAGCCCTCCGGGCAGGCGCATGCCGCACGATCATAAGCGGCGGCGATACCCGCAAGGCGGCCTCCGCCGTGCCGGGGCGGGAGGGCTACGCCGTGAAACCCCTCTCCTCTGGGTATAATGACCTGGAGGGAACGTGCCGTAGCGTCCGCCGGAGAGAAAGGGGGATGAAGGTGAACAAGCGAGAGATCAAAGAAAAAATCCACTGGATGGGGGTCGTGGACTGGGAGAGGCGCCTCTTCGACTCCCTCATCCCGCTGCCGGACGGCACCACCTACAACGCCTATCTCATCGAGGGGAGCGAGAAGACCGCGCTGCTGGACACGGTCGACCCCCCCAAGATGGAGGAGCTGATGGCGCAGTTCGAGGAGGTGCCCGCCATCGACTACCTCATCTCCCACCACGCCGAACAGGACCACTCCGGCGCCATACCCCGGGTGCTGGAGCGTTACCCGCAGGCCAAGCTGGTGGTCTCGAAAAAGGCCAAGCCTATGCTCATCGACCTTCTCAAGGTGGCCGAGGAGGCCTTCATCACCGTGGAGGACGGCGAGACGCTCTCCCTGGGCGACAAGACCCTGAGGTTCATCTACACCCCCTGGGTGCACTGGCCGGAGACCATGGTCTCCTACCTGGAGGAGGACCGCATCCTCTTCAGCTGCGATTTCTTCGGCTCACACATCGCCAGCAGCGACCTCTACGTCCGCGACGAGGGGCGGGTATACGAGGCCGCCAAGCGCTACTTCGCCGAGATCATGATGCCCTTCCGCAACGTCATAGAGAGGAACCTCGCCAAGCTGCAGGGCCTGGACATCGAGCTCATCGCGCCCAGCCACGGCCAGCTCTACGACCGGCCCGCCTTCATCGTCGGCGCCTACCGCGACTGGGTGTCGAGCGAGCCGCGCAACCTGGTCGCCCTGCCCTTCGTGTCCATGCACGGCAGCACGCGGGAGATGGTGGACCACCTCGCCTCCGCGCTGGTCGACCGCGGGGTGGGCGTCGAGCTCTTCGACCTGACGGTGACGGACATCGGCAAGCTGGCCATGGCGCTGGTGGACGCGGCCACGGTGGTCGTGGGGGCGCCGACCGTCCTCTCCGGGCCTCACCCCGCCGCCGCCTACGCCACCTTCCTGGCCAATGCCCTGCGCCCCAGGGTGAAATACATCTCCATCATCGGTTCCTACGGATGGGGAGGAAAGACGGTGGAGACGCTGGCCGGGATGATACCCAACCTCAAGGCGGAGGTGCTCGACCCCGTCCTCTGCAAGGGCGCCCCCCGGGCGGGCGACCTGGAGGCGCTGGACCGCCTGGCCGATACCATCGCCGCCAAGCATCGGGAGAGCGGGCTGGGATAAGGGGCCGCGTTCCCCGACCACGTGCGCCCCGGCTCCGCTTTTTCACCGCCAGAATACGGCGCGAGCCGGAAGCGGCAGGCTCCGGGGGAAGCGATGCCGGGGGGACGCCCGGCGCCGCGTCCGCCGGCCCGCATCATCGCGGGCGGCATGGGCGTCCCCGTCAAGCCGGGAAACCGCGCCGCGGAAGGCCCCCCCCGCGCGGCGTTGCTTCGACCGCTTTCGCCGCGAGGGTGATCGTTGCCGCCATTTACGAAAATCATAGAAGAATTACCATATTGTGTTGCGGCTGGTAATATATTGCCAATAGCATCTGTGGATGTCCATGGATTAAAAACACGTCCTGCGCCGGGCGCGGGCGATACCCTCGTCCCGGGGGAAGGAAAGGAGCTGTGATGCGAAGCGCCCCTCCCGCCTGCACGACAGGCAAGCTCAAGGCGGCCACCGCAGCGGCGGTGATCGCCTTTCTCGTGGCGGCCACCCTCACCCTTCTGGCGCCTCCCCGGGAGGCGCAGGCGCAGCCCTCCCTCGCCGTGAGCAAGTCCTTCAGCGGCAAGCCCCTGCTCGGGGGAGAGGCGACCGTCTCCGTCACCGTGACCAACACCGGGGACACGCGCGGCTACAACCTCTCCCTCAGCGACGTCTTCTCCTCCGACCGCATCGGCCCCGAGGGCAGGGTCACCTTCGTGTCCTGCAGCGAGTCGGGGGACGCCTTGCCGCCCTCCAGCGTCAGCGCCGACCCGGCCAGCGGCGATCTCACCGTCAGCTTCGACAACTTCCGCGACCTCGAGCCCGGGGAGAGCGCCACCATATACATAACCGTGAGCCTCGCAGGCGACGACACCTGGGTGGTGGGCGACCTGCTAACGGACGACGTCACCGCGCGGGTGAACGACAACCCCGACGGCAGCGGCGAGTGGCGGGAGGGGACGGCGTCGGCCTCCGCGGAGGTCATCCCCATAACCATACTCTCCAAGCATGCCAATCAGTCCACCGGGGTGGGGCAGGCGACGGGCACCCTGGCGTGGCCGTACACCTACACCATAGACGTGCAGAACAACTATGTGGGGACGACCGAGGATATCGTGGTCACAGACACCCTTCCCGACGGCCTGGAATACCTGGGCATGGCCTCGGGGGCGGCGCCCGACACGGTGTCCAGGGACGACGCCACGGGCATCACCACCCTGACCTGGCATGTGGGCGCCCTGGCGACGTCCGCGGGGTGGACGGCAACCTACGAAGCGGGCATCCGCTACGATTATTACGGCACCGACAACGGTGGCACCAACCGGCCCCACGACGATTTCGAGGGCGACCCTCCCCTGGGCGTCCCCATAGGGGACAAGAAGGGTTTCACGAACACCGCCGAGCTGGAGGCAACCTGGCTGGGCGCGCCCTACAGCGACAGCGACTCCGCGCATGTGAACGCTTGCTACGCCACCATTCGTAAAGGCGTCAGCCCCACCCTGGTGGGGAACGGCAGCGTGGTCACCTACACCATCGACTACTTCACCTCCGAGTACTACCATATCGACGCCATCGCCATCACCGACGTCGTGCCGGACGGGCAGACCTATAACCATGACGCCTCTCCCGCCCCCGACAGCGTGCTGGCGGACACCCCGGGAGCGGGACAGACCACCCTCATCTGGAGCATCCCGGCCGAGCCCATGGACAGTGGCACGAAGCGCACCATCACCTTCAAAGCCACCGTGAAATTCCAGTGGCAGATTCCCCACAGCGCCAGCGAGGACATCGTGGCCGGCGACTCCATGCGCAACGACGTCGATATCGTGGCGACCTGGCACGACGAGCTGGACCCTGCGCGCGAATCACAGACGACCTCGTGCGACTCGGCGGCGGGGGTGACCACGGGCCTTCCCTCCATGAGCAAGCAGGTGAGCCTGGACGGCGCGACCTGGACGGGCGCGGCACAGGCCACGGTGGGGGACGAGCTCTATTTCCGCGTGCGCTTCAACACCGCGGACGGGGCGAGCCCCCGGCGCTCCGATATACGCTTCAACGACATCTCGGTGACCGACTGGCTCCCCCCTGGAACCAGCTACGTGGACGGCTTCTGCGTCCTGAGCCACTCGGGCGCGGCATCCTTCCTCGACCCCGCATCGCAATTCGACGACCCCCCCACGCCGGTCTCCACGGCCGGGCTCAACGGCCTCAGCTGGTGGCTGGGGAGCATCGAGAGCGGGGGCTGGTGGCAGGCGGTTTTCCGCGTGCGCGTGGAGGACCTCGCGGCGGTGAGCCAGGACGCCGTCGTCAACAACCTGGGCAAGCTGGCGGGGGAGAACAGCTCCGGGCAACGTTACTCCAGCCGCGACGGGGCGGAGGTCTCCTATGTGGAGCCGCGCCTGCTGCTGGAGAAGACCGCCACCAGCGTGCCCTCGCCCCTGCTGCCCGGCGATACGGTGCAGTACGAGATCGTCATCGACAACAGCGGCGGCGCGGCGGCGCGCGATATCCTGGTCACGGACATCCTGCCCGTGGGCATGCGGCTCTTCGACCCCACGCAGGGCGTCACCAGCGTTACCCTGGGCGGAGCGCCCTTGAGCGAGGGCAGCGATTTCGTCCAAGACTACGACGCGGACACGGGCATCCTCACCTGGGATTTCCAGACCGCCGCGGTGAGCACCTCCATCCCCGCGGGAAGCCGCCTGGTCATAACCTACGAATCCAAGGTGGATCCCGGGCTGGGAGCGGGAGCCGTCCTCACCGACCTGGCGACGGTGTCCTGCAACACCCAGGCGGACGGCAGCGGGCGCACTTATCCCGGCTCCTCCAACCCCGCCGACCCCCAGACCGACGACGAGACGGTGGTACTGGACGCGCTGAGCATCGCCAAATCCTTTGAGCCCGCGGGCCCCTTCACCATCGGGGACACGGTCACCTATAACCTGGATGTCACCGTGCCCCGCGGCATGTTCGCCTACTGGCCGGAGATAGTGGACACGGTGGGCGTGGACGGGGTGGAGTACATGGCCGGCTCGGCCGAGCTGACCCCGCTGTCGGGGACGCCGGTGACGGGAGCGTCTTTCGACCCCGCGACCGACCCCGACCCCATAGTGGACACCGCTCCCTCTCCCGGGACCACCTTCACCTGGCACCTGAGCGACCCCATAGACAACAGCGCCCAGACGACGGATTATGTCTTCCGCCTCTCCTTCGACCTGCGCATCACCGGCCTCGCCGACGGAGGGGGCTGGGAGTTCTGGCCTCCCGGGGCCGATGACCGATTCGCGGACACCGCGGCGGTGAGATGGAACACCACCGCCACCGGCACGCGCCAGACCGACAGGAGCGCCTCCTCCAACGAGGAGAACACCGATATCGACCAGCCCTACCTGCTGCTGGAGAAGGGCAATTCCGGGGGCCCGGTCTCCGGCGGGGACCTCGTGGACTACACCATCGGCGTGGAGAACGCCGGCTGGTGGGCTTCGCATCGCGTCATCGTGGTGGACAACCTGCCCGTGGGCTTGCGCGGCAGCGACCCCTCGTCCACGCTGACGGCGACCCTCGGAGCGAAGGGCTCACCCACCCCTCCGACCCTGACCCCGGGCACGGATTACTCCGTATCCTGGGACGGGAACACGGGCGAGCTCACCGTGGACCTCACGCGGGGGGGCAACGTGGACACGCCCATACCCGCGGGGCATGTGCTCACCATCACCTATACGGCGGTTGTGGACGGCGATGTGGGTTCCGGCTCCACCCTCACCAACACCGCCTCGGTGGAGTACAACTCGCGCGCGGACGGCGCGGGCAGGCAGATAGACCGCACCTCCGACCCCGATGACGACAACACCGACTCCTCCACGGTGGAGGTGGACCCGCTGACCATCGCCAAGGCCATCAGCGGCCCCAATCCCGCCACCATAGGCGATGTGGTGGACTACGAGCTCACGGTGACCGTGCCCGCGCAGACGGTGGCTTGGTGGCCGGAGATCGTGGACATCATACGCGCCGACGGCATACAGTACGTGACCGGCTCCTCCAGCCTCAGCGACGTATCCGGCACCCCCCAGGCCTCCGCCGCCTTCCGGGGAGGCGTCTCCGACCCCTCCGAGGACTACGGCAGCCCGGCGCCCGGGGCCACCTTCACCTGGCCGCTCGAGACCATCGTCAACGCGGGAACGGGCGGAACCGGGGACGCGCCTTACGTTTTCAAGCTCAGCTTCAGCGCCAAGGTGACCGGCCTCGCCGACAACGGCGCCACCTGGCTGTGGTGGCCGCCGGGCGCGAACGATAGAGCCGTGGACGAAGGCCGGGTGCGCTGGAACACCACCGACGAGGGGCCGGGAAAGACCGACCGCGAGAAAGAGTCCGAGCCCGAGGTCACCGACATCGACCAGCCCTACCTGGGCATCGCCAAGACGGCCGTGCCGGCCCCGGGCAGCGTGGTCAGCGGGGGGGATACGATAACTTATACTATCAGCGTGAAGAACAACGGCTGGTGGCCTTCCCACAGAAACGTCATCACCGATATCCTGCCCCTGGGCATGCGCGGCACCGCCCCCACCGTCACCTCCGTGACCCTGGACGGCGCGCCCCTCGCCTCGCCCGCGGATTACATCACCTCCTACGACGGCGGGACGGGAATCCTGACCGTAGACATGGCGGGGGGCTCCGCCGAGACGCCCATACCCGTGGGCTCCACCCTGGCCATCTCCTATGAGGCGAAGGTGGATGAGGGAGTGGGCGCGGGCTCCACCCTCACCAACCTCGCCTCGGCGGAGTACAACTCGCGCGCGGACGGCACGGGCAGGCAGGCGAAAACCCCCACCGCGACCGTCACCCATAATGTCACCCGGGCGACCATCGCCAAGACCATCACCGGCCCCAATCCCGCCACCATAGGCGATGTGGTGGAATACGCGCTGCGGGTCACGGTGCCCGCGGAGACGGTGGCCTGGTGGCCCGAGATACGGGACACCCTGAACACCAACGGCATGCAATACGTGCCCGGCTCCTCCCAGCTCGTCTACATCAGCGGGGACCCGGCGGTGGCGGCGGCGTTCCGCAGCACCTCCGAGCCCACCATAGTCGACACGAGCGGCGGCGCTACCCTGGACTGGTATCTCAACACCATAGACAACAGCAGCCCCGGCCCGGTTACCGGCGATACCCCCTATGTGTTCGAGCTCAGCTTCCGGGTCAAGGTGACCGGCCTGGCCGACGACGGCAGCACCTGGATGTGGTGGCCGCCAGCCGCGAACGACAGGACCACCGACCGCGGCAGGCTGCGCTGGAACACCGTCGATCAGGGCGCGGGCACGACCAATATGACCGAGAACAGCAATCAACCGAGGACCGATATCGACCAGCCCTATCTGCTTCTGGAGAAAAGCAACTCCGGGGGCCCGGTCTCCGGCGGGGAGGCGGTGGATTATACCATCAGCGTGAAGAATAACGGCTGGTGGCCTTCCCACAGAAATATCATCGCCGATATCCTGCCCCTGGGCATGCGCGGCACCGCCCCCACCGTCACCTCCGTGACCCTGGGAGCCCAGAGCGCGACCCCCCCGCATGCGACCCTGACCCCGGGCACGGATTACTCCGTATCCTGGGACGGCGCGACGGGCGAGCTCACGCTGGATCTCACGCGGGGCGGCACCGTGGACACGACGATACCCGCGGGACATGTGCTCACCATCGCCTACACGGCGGTCGTGGACCTGGATGTGGGCTCCGGCTCCACCCTCACCAACATAGCCTCGGTGGAGTACAACTCGCGCGCTGACGGCACGGGCAGGCAGATAGAGCGCACCTCCGACCCGAGCGACGACAACACCGACGAATCCAGCGTGGAGGTGAAGAGGGCGGGCCTGGTGAAGACCTGCGACGCCGCGGGCGATGTGGCCTCCATAGGGCAGGCCTTCACCTACACGATAAACGCCGAGGTGCCCGCGTACACCGTCGTCTACCATGCGTCCATAACCGACGCCATCGCGGACGGCCTGGAGGTGGACTCCATAGAGACCCTGCTCGACGGGGCCCCCACCTCCATAGGCTCCATCTCGCAACCCTATAACCCGGCCACCGGCATCACCGCCGTCGCCTGGGATATCGGCGAATACGCCAACGACACCGCCTCGCCGCGCGTGTTCAGCCTGATCATCCGCGTGCATGTCAAGGACGAATTCCACGACGGCACGCAGGTGAACGGCCTGCCCCCCAGGCAGGATACCTTCTCGAACCGGGCCAGGCTGGAATGGCAGGACGCGGACAGCGGGGGCAATACCTGGAGCGAGGAGGACTCGCCCCCTGACGTCACCGCGGTGGAGCCGCGCCTGACCATGATCAAGAGCATGAGCAACCTCACCCATCCCGGCATGCAGCCGGAGGCGGGGGATGAGCTCGCATACACCATAAGCGTGGAGAACAGCGGCACCTCGGCCGCCTACGGGGTGTCGGTGGAGGACACCGTCAACGCGGAGACCGCCTATGTCGCCGGCTCCATAACCGGCCCGGGGGCCGACGACAGCTCAGCCCCCCTCCTCGCCTGGGAGATAGGGACCATAGGCGCGGGCGAAAGCGTGACCCTCGCCTTCCGCGCCACGGTGAACGGCGGGGTCTATTGGGGCACCGCCCTGGACAACTCCGCTACCCTGCCCAAATACTACAGCCAGCCCCAGCCCAACCCCGACGCCAGGGAGTACGGGCCGCTCGAGGCCACGGCGAAGGCCACGGCCAGGGCCGCCGGGCTGGTGGTGGAAAAAGCGGCCACCGGGGACCTCTGGGTGCAGCCGGGAGACACCGTCAGTTACCGCATCACCGTCACCAACGTGGGAGACGCCGTGGCCTATAACGCCAACGTCACCGACACCATACCCTCCGCTTTCGCCTATTTTACGGGCAGCACAACGGCCAGCTGGTCCGGCGGCGGCTCCTCGGCCGCGGACCCCGCGGGGGCGCCCGGGCCCGACCTGGACTGGAACCTGGATGCCCTGGGAGCGCACATCGACCCGGGCGAACAGCTGGTGCTGGATTTCGAGGTCACGGTGGGGGCGGGCGCTCCCACGGGCGCACATACCAACACCGCCTATGCCTATTCCGACGACGGGGCGGGGGACCCCACCCATAAGGATTCCGGCATCCCCGCCGATACCGACCCCGACGATGCGGACTCCGCCGACGTCACCGTCACCGATCCCGGGATAAGCGTGACCAAGACCCCGGACGACGCGGACGG
>CAZEAU010000014.1:22052-62215 GCA_964510515.1 uncultured Actinomycetota bacterium
AGCACGGCGACCCGGTGGGCGATTCGGACACCGACACCGGGATCACCGTCACCGACCCCGGGGTCTCGGTGAGTAAGTCGCTGGCCTCCGGACAGCCCGATGTGGTAGCGGTGGGAGATACGGCGACCTTCCGCATAGTCATCGAAAACAGCGGTGATACGGCGATCAAGGTGGTGCCGCTGCTGGACACCTACGAGGCAGGCAGGCTGGAGTTCGTCACCGCCAGCGTCCTGCCGGACTCGCAGGCGGCGGGCACCCTCACCTGGAACGACCTCGCGGCCGACCTGGGAGACCTGCCGCCCGGCGGCTCTTTCGAGCTGCTGCTCACCTTCCGGGCCCTGGCCGTGACCGAGGGCAGCATCGATACCGCCGCGGTGAGCGGCGCGGTGGACGAGCACGGCGATACCCTGCCGGAGGCCTCCGATGAGGCCGGGGTGGCCGTGCGCGAGAACGCCGCCGGCGTCATCATCACCAAGACCTCCGAACCGCCCAACTATTCCCCCGTGTCGCCGGGCCAGGTGGTGACCTACACCATCTCCTACGGGAACATCATGGCCGTACCGGTCGAAAACGCGGTGATAGAAGACTACGTGGACACCGGCAGCGAATTCCTGCCCGGCAGCCTGCGGCTCAACGGCTCCCCCCTCTCCGATGACCACTACGACCCGCAAACGCGCCTGGTGACCGTGCCTTTGGGGACGGTCGGCGCGGGCGACAAGGGATCCGTCGTCTTCCAGGTTACCGTGAGGGAGTACGAAGAATCGATGCCGGAGGTCACCAACACCGCCACCATCGCCACCGATCAGACCGGGTCCAAGGTCTCCTTCCCCACCATCGTGCTGCCGGTCGACCCCCTCGAGTTCCACAAGGCGGTGCAGAACCAGAGCGGCGGCGACGCGCGTGGGGGCAGCGTTCTGCTGTGGACCATAAGCGTGAAAAACGTGGGGAGCATCCCCGTCAGCAACGTGGTGGTCAGCGACGATGTCCCCGCCCACACCACCTATGTGCCCGGCTCCATCACCGGCCAGGGCGCGGACGACACCGACCCCGCCAGGATGAAGTGGAACGTGGGCTCCATTCAAGCCGGCGTGACCGTCACCCTGACCTTCCAGAGCCGGGTGAACGAAGGCCTGCCGCCGGGGACGCTCATCGAGAACCAGGCGGTGGTGGATGCGGACCAGTTGAGCGCCCCGAAAGCGAGCGCGCCGGGAGAGATGCAGGCGGCCGGGCCGACCACGCTGCCCGTCACCGGCACCGACCTGCATATCTTCTGGCTTATCTCCGCTTTGCTGCTGGCATCCGGGGCAGCCCTGGCCCTGATGGGCTGGAGGATGGGGAGACGCGGGAGGGCGTCATAGCGGGACTGCCGCCCCGCCTGCCCCTTGTTGAGGAAGGAGGAGGGGTCGGTTAGCAAGGCCGCCGCCCCGCCTACCCCTTGTTGAGGAAGGAGGAGGGGTCGGTCCAGGACTCGCTGCGCTCCGGCTCCTTGCCGGGGTCGTGCTCCGGCGGCGGCCCGTGGAAGTCGGCGGGGTCGTACTTGTAGCCCTTGTAGTCGTCGGGGTTCACCCGCCTGCCCTCCACCCGTATCACCCTGGCCGGGTTGCCCGCCACCACCGAGTACGGCGGGACGTCCATGTCCCACACCACGGCATTGAGGCCTACCTGGGCATACTCGCCGATGACGGCGCTGCCGCCCACCATGGCGCCGTGGTAGATCTGCACGTAGTCGCGCACGTCCATGAAGGGCTTGTCCTCGGGCAGGCCCACGGCGCCCACGGCCACGTGGGAGTAGATGCGCACCCCCGTGCCGATGCGCGTCTGCCGCCCGATGAGGGTGGCCACGGGGTGGTCGAGGTGGAAATCGGGGCCGATGTCGGCGTCGGGATGTATCTCCACCCCGCACAGCAAATAGTTCAGGCGATAGCCGAGGAAGGCCAGGTTGACACGCCCCTTGAGGTAGAGCATGCGGTAGATGCGGTAAAGGGCAATGGCCTGATTGCCGGGATGCAGGAGGACGTCGCGCGCCAGCCCTCCCGCCCCCTTGCGCTTCACCGCCAGCCTGAGGTCGCCCAGAAAACGGGCTCCGCCGTCATCGCCCATCGCCAACGCCTCCTTCCCCTCCTCGGGGCGCGCGAAGCCTCGCCCGCAGCCATTTCCTCGCCGTGTCCAGGGAGCCGTAGATTATCATCGAGGCCTCGTAGGGTTTGCTCTCCAGGTACTTAACCGTCTCCCGGGAGAGCACCTGCCTCCCCCGCAGCACCTGCGGCAGCCCCAGCAGGGTGTCGAGGATGCCGCGGAAGAAGTCGCGGAAAATACGATACTTGATGGACTGCAACATGAAGAAGGCGGTGGAGTAGAGGACCTTCTTGAGGGCCGGGCGCAGGGGATAGAAGCGGGCCAGGAACCACCAGCCGCCGGTCATGGTGATGTACATGCGATGGCCGGGGTCGCGCACCTCCCGGGAGATCTTGTGCCTGATGGTCGCCGCGGGCAGGTAAACGATGCGGTAGCCGCGCTCGATGGCCTTGGCCGAGATGTTTCTCTCGAACTGATAGAGGAGTATCTCGGGCTCGATATAGCCGACCTCCTCCAGCACGTCGCGCCTGATCAGGGCCCCGTTGCCGTGGAAACTGGGCACGTCGAAGATGCCCTGCGAGGCGTGCTCCTCGGGGGTGAACCAGCGCAGGGGGTCGTAGGTCTCGCCGCTGTCGTAATAGAGGTTGCGGGAATGCACCACGGCGATGCGCGGGTCCAAGCCCATGGCTCGCACCAGGCGCTCCAGCGCGTCCGGCGCGAGCACGCCGTCGTTGTCCTGATGCAGGACGACCTCGCCGCGGGCCGTCTTGGCCCCGATGTTCAGGGCCTGGATGACGATATTGTGCGGCGACTGTATGAAGAGGACCTCGGGGAACTCCTCCTCCACCATCTCGCGCGTGCCGTCCTGCGAGTTGTTGTCCACCACGATGATCTCGCTCACCGCATAGGTCTGGGCCCTGATGGCCAGCAGGGCTTCCCGCAGGTCGTCCTTGCGGTGCCAGTTGGGGATGACCGCGCTCACCCGGGGACGGTAATCCGTTTGCGCCCCTACCGTCTGCATTCGCATCACCTCGCTGCCTCGTTCATTCCTTATCGTCCCGCCGCGGGAAGGTCCAGTCCTCCCCGCCCCCTCAACCCAGCACCTCCCGGAAAACGCGCCGCGTCTCCTCGGCGGCCCTTCTCCACGAGAAGGACGCCGCCCTCTCCAGCCCCGCCCGCCCCAACTCCTCGCGCAGCCCGTCGTCGGCCGCCGCCCGCGCCACCGCTCCGGCCATCTCCTCCACGCTGAGGGGGTCGAAGTAGAGCGCCGCCTCGCCCCCCACCTCGGGCAGCGAGGTCGCGTTGGAGCATACGACGGGCCTGCCGCAGGCCATGGCCTCGATCACCGGCAGGCCGAAACCCTCGTAAAGCGAAGGATACACGAAAAAGCCGCAGGCGTTGTAGAGGAGCAGCAGGTCCTCCTCGCTCACGTATTCCACGTGCTTGACCCGCTCCTGCATGCCGCAGCGCCGCGCCGTCCCCCAGATGTCCACGGGGGGGGTAAAGGGCGCCGTGGTGCCCAGGATGAGCAGCTCCAGCTCGGTGTCCAGTTCGCGCGAGGCCGCGGAGACGGCCTCGATGAGGCGCTCCAGGTTCCTGCGGGTATGGACGGCGCCGGCGGTGAAGAGGAAACCCCGCCCCACGCCGTACCTCGCGCGCGCCTCCCGCAGGCGCTCCTCGTCGTCCACGGGGCGGAAGAAGGGGTCGGCGGCCTCCAGCACCACCGTGACCCGGGAGGGCTCCACCCCCAGCACGCGCACGATGTCCCGCTTGGAATGCTCGCTCACGGTGATGATGCGCTCGGCCCGCTTCACCTCCCGCCAGAAGAGGTCGTCGAAGCGGAACCTGCGGTCCCGCGCGAACCACTCGGGGTGGACCTTGAAGGTTATGTCGTGCACCACCACCACCGACGGGCACACCTTGAGCAGGGGGAGGAAATAGGAGGGGGAGTAGTGCAGGTCCACTTCATCCCGGCGCATGGCCAGGGGGAGGCGCAGATGCCTCCAGGTGAGGCCCGGTGCGCGCCGCAACGCCTCCAGGCGCAGCCGCGGCGAGGCGAAGCCCAAGGGGGCCGTGGGCGTGGAGAGATAGACCAGGTATTCCTCCTCCCCCTCCAGCTCCACCAGGTTGCGCAGCAGGTTTACCAGGTAGCGGGCGACCCCGTACCTCTCTCCCTGCAGGGTGCGTCCCTCCACCCCTATCCTCATCCCGTGCTCATCCTTTCCCCCCGGAGCCCGCGCGGGCCCGCCGCTTTCCCTTCCCCCGCAGCACCAGCAGCAGTTCCTCTTCCAGCTGCCGCGACCTCGCCTCGATGTCGAAAAGTTCCCGCGCCCGCCTGCCGCCCGCCGCGCCCATGTCCCCGGCCCTGGCGGGGGCGGAGAGGACGGCCAGCATGGCCTCGCTCATGGCCCCGGCGTCTCCCGGCCTCACCACCATGCCGGTCACGCCGTCCACCACTATCTCGCGTACCCCGCCGCCGTCGGCCGCCACCACCGGCAGCCCCAGGGCCATGGCCTCGACGAGGACGGTGGGCAGGGGGTCGGGGAGCAGGGATGCGTGTACCAGCACGTCGAGCCCGGCCATGATGCGCTGCGCGTCCTCGCGGAAACCGGTGAAGACCACGCTTTCCTCCAATCCCAGCCGGGCGGCCATCTGCTTGAGCCGCTCCACGTAGCCGGCTTCACCGAATATCGCGTCCCCGACCAGCATGAAGCGCGCCCGCGGCATGCGCGCGGCCACCAGCGCCGCGGCTTCGAGAAAACGGTCCGGGCCCTTCCAGTCCACCAGCCTGCCCACCATGCCCGCCACCGGGGCATCCTTCTCCAGGCCCCACTCCTCCCTCACCCCGGGCCGCGCCAAGGCGCGGTCGCAGGCGTCGAGAGCGATGCCGTTGTACACCACCGCGATCTTTTTTCCACTCACGCCGCGGGCCATCAGGGCTTCGCGCACCGCCTGCGAGACGGCGAGGACCCGGGAGGCGAGCAGGGAGGCGGAGACCCTGAAGAGCAGCACGTTGAGGCGGCTGAAAGCATCGTAATCCACGATATCGTGCAGGCGCCACACCACCGGCCTCCCCGCCAGCCGCGCCGCCACGCTGCCGTAAATGTCGGCCTTGGCGCTGTTGGTCAGCACCAGCTCGTAGCCCCCCTCCCTCACCAGCCGGGCCAGTCCGGCCACGGTCCGGGCCATGTCCAGGGGATAGGCCAGCGCGCCCAGAGGTCCCGCGCCCAGTCCCTTGCGCCTCACCGCCAGGAGCCTTGCCGCCGGGTACCCCAGGTGCACCTGCAGGCCGCGCGCCTCCGCCTCCTCGGTCAGGGGCCCCGCGTGGGGGCAGGCCAGGGCGGGGGTGAAGAGGCCGCGGTCCATGCGGTCCAGGAGGCGCAGGAGAACGCGCTCCGCTCCGCCTATCTCCACCGCGTGGTTGACGATGAGCAAACGGTATGCAGCCAAATCGGCTCCTAGGTTCTGCGCGCCGAGAGCAGCAGGCTGCGGCCCCGGTCGCGATAATGGGGCAGGCGAGAGAAAAGCCGGTGCAACGGCACCCCCAGGGATACGCTGATACGGTCCCGCGCCAGGTGCGGGAACACGGTCATCGCCTCGCACACCTGAAAGCCGGCCCCCTCGACCGCCGCGGCGAGCTCGTGCCGCCCGTAGATGCGCACGTGCCCCGGGTCGTCGAAGATGCGCGGGCTCGGATAGAGGCGGTTGGGCGTGCACAGGGCCATCACCGCCCCCGGGCGCAGGACGCGGCGCCACTCCGCCAGGGCGCCCGCGAGGTCCCCGAGGTGTTCCACCAGGTGATGGGCGACCAGGCGGTCGAAGGAGGCATCCGCGAAGGGGAGGTCCCCGGCGTCGCACCTGATGACCGTGCTCGAGGGCGCCGCCAGCGCGGCCAGGCGCACCGCCTCCTCCAGGATGTCCACCCCCACCGCGCCGTGTCCCCTGTCCTCCAAGAAGGAGAGCAAGGCGCCTCCTCCGCACCCTATCTCCAGGATGCGCGAGGCGGGCTCGGGCGCGAGCATGGCGTAGAGCAAGGCGGACTCGATGTCGAAATCCCGCGTCGACTCCCGGTGATGGTAGTAACCCTCGTCGTACAAATCGTGTCCCCTCTCTCCACCTCCCGCCTTCCCGAACGGGATGGCGGCAGCTTCACCCGCCACGCGAACACCAGGGACTTTCCACTCCCGGCGCCCGTGCGCGCCCAAGCTGAAGCAGGGATGCATCCCGCTCCGCGACACCTTAAGGGTATCAGCCCTTTTTCTTCTTCGCCGCCTTGGCGTCCAGGATGTAATCGAAGGGCGTGCCCGTCCTCAGCTCGGTGTAGTCGCGCACCGGCACCTTTTCCTCGCGCCAGCTGAGAAGGTGGTCGATGGGGGTGGAGGGAGCGCGCCCGGGGTTGGGATGGTCGTAATATAAGTCCGGCCTCATCTTGAGATCCGCCTGCCAGGCCACCCCGAGCTGCTCGGAAGTGAAAAGGGTCTCCGCGGGGTTGCCCCCCACCACGGTGAGGTCGGGCACGTCCTTGGTCACCACCGACCCCGGAACCACGCCGCAGTGCTTGCCGATGGTCACCCCGGGCATGATGATGGAGCCCGTGCCGATGGCCGAATTGTAGCCTATGGTGGTGGCCTGCACCCGCATGGGCAGGTCTCCCACGGAGTTGACGGCGGCGTCGTGGGCATACACCGTCACCCCGTATGCCAGCTTCACGTAGTCCTCGATAAATACCGCCCGGGGCGTGGTCATCTCTATCCACACCCCGATGTCTATCCACGCCGTATCGGCCACGTTCACCCCGCGCTTGCGCAGCAGCCTGCGGCGCGACGCCGCGTCCGGATGCCACACGGAGAGCAGCATGAGCAGGCGGAAGTCGAGAAAGGCGAACAGGTCCAGCACCTTGTTGACCACCTTGCCCGCCGCGAGGTTGCGCGCCAGGAAGACGTATCCTTTGACCAGCTTAAGTCCAGTGTCCCAGTCCATCTGCCTCCGACTCCTTTCGCCCGCGGGCCGTGCAAGCGGCCCGAGTCCCTGCCCGCGCTCCGTATACTGAGAATAATCGTCAGTTGCGGGCACAAATTTAGCCCCTCCTGCTCAACGGGAAAAGCACGGCCCGGGCCCGCCTGCCCAATATACCCGATATATCGGTGCGGGGCCTCACTTTGCCCTCCTCCCCGGCGCGCGGGCGGGTCGCCGCCAGGGTCGGGAACAATGCTCGCCGGGCATCGCTTTGCCCGCGTCGCGGCGCGCGGCGGGCTCGCCTTTTCCTCCTCGAGCCGCGGGGCTCAGGTGCCGATATAGCTGCTATAATGAACCGAACCCTGTCGGCGGCAGGGTCGGCGCAAGTGGACTCCGGCAGGCGGGAGGAAGATGCTCGCGCGGCGCGCGCGCGCGGGCGGGAAAGGTTGGAGCATGAGGATTCAAGACATCGGCCCCGCGATCCTTAAAAGGGGCTGGATAATTATAGCCCTGGTGCTGGTCTCCACGCTGGCCGCGGCGGTGGTGGCCCAGGTGCAGAGCCCGGTTTACAAGGTGGAGATAGCGGTATCGGCCACCGCGCCCATCAACCGCACCACCGGCCTTCCCGACGCCCTGACCCAGAGCGCCTACATCGCCCTCGTGCCCTCCATCGCCAACTTCGCCGAGAGCATCGGGGTGGCGGAGAGGGTGAGCGAACGCCTCGCCCCGCAGGGAACCGAGATAGCGCCCGAGCGGCTGTTGAAAAAGGCCAGCGCGGTGGCGGAAGCCAACTCCACCTCGGTCAGGATCACCTTCACCGACAGCAGCCCGACGCGGGTGGAGGAGATCGCCAACGCCTGGGGGGACGTGCTGGCGGCGAAGACCAACCTCAACAGCGACCTCTTCGACCAGGATTTCAAGAACCTCCTGCTCAACGGGAACATCGTGGTCACCAACCGGGCCACGGCGCCGGAGAAACCCACCCAGCCCAAGACCTTCGCCTACATCGGGCTGGGGTTCTTCGCGGGGCTCATCCTGGGGCTGGTGCTGTCGATATTGATCGAGTACTTCAACCCCCATTTCCGCAATCCCCGCGAGGTCGAGGAGACGCTGGGGTTGCCCGTGATGGGCATCCTCCCGCGCGAGAAGGGCTCCCGTCCCGCGGCGTCCCTGCCCGCCTTCAGCGAAGGCTCACGGGCCTGGGAGGCCTATGCGGAGCTCCGCTCCGGCCTCATCATGCCCCCGGAGACGGCGCCGAAGACCATCCTGGTCGCCTCCGCGATACCCTTCGAGGCGGAGACGGACGTGGCGGGCAGCATGGCGACGAGCATGGCCAACAGCGGGCGCAAGGTATTGCTGGTGGACTGCGACCTCCGTGGCCGCGCCCTCTCCGCGCTCATGGGCGCGAAGGGCCGCCCCGGCCTCTCCGACGCCCTGGAGGGCGGGGGTGGCCTCCAGGGCTCCGCAGGCAAATCCGGGATCGCCGGCCTCCATTTCCTCCCCGCCGGGAGCAGGCGGGAGAACTCGACCGACCTCCTCTCCACGCCTTCCTTCGCGCGCAAGGTCGGTGAGCTGGCGCGCCTCTACGACGTGGTGCTCCTCTACGGCCCGCCCCTCGCGCTCTCGGTGGACGCGGCGGTGGTGGCCGCGCAGGCGGAGGCGAGCGTGGCGGTCATCGACGCCGAGCGCTGCACGCGCAAGGCGGCGCAGGAAGCCTTGTTCAACTTCGACCGCGTGGGCATCACCCCCAGCGGCGTCATTCTCGCCAACGTGAAGATAAAGAGCGCCAGGCGCCCCCGTCCCCCGCGCCGGGAGGCGGGGGCAGCGGAGGCGGCGGGCCCCGTTGCCGCCGCCGAGGCAGCGGAGAAAGAAGCGGGGCTCCCCCCCTCCGCTGCGGGAGATGCGGGCGAGGTGGAACAGGAGGTGCAGCAGGTGCGGGAGAGCGTGGCGGAGGACTTCCGCCGCATGGGCGAGGCCGGCTCGCCCATCCCCGCGAAATGGCTGCGGGCCCTCAATTCCGACCAGGCGGAAGTGCGCGACTCCGCGGAGGAAGCGATCGGCATATACTACCGCACCTTCCTGCGCCGCTACCGCATCAGCGGGAAGAGCGAGGAGGGCATAACCGCCTCTATAATCCGCATGATGCGGCGGGAGGGAGAGTTCGCGGACATGGACGAAGAGGGGCTGCAGGCGCACCTGCGCCAGCTGCTGACGGAGGCGGGGGCCAGGTTCTCGACCCCCACTTCGGCCGGTGGCGGCGCGCACGGGGGGGGTGTCGACGCGGAGCATATCGCGGCCTCGGGGAGCGGTGAGGAGAAGCCCCCGGCGCTGGCTGCCGAAAACGGCGGCGGGGCGGGCGGCGGCTCCGCTCCCCCGAGGGAGGACGAGGACGCAGAGGGCGAGGACTGGGAATAAGCGGGCACTGAGGGCCTCGACATCCGCAGGCGGGCACCGACAAGGAACGGACACGAAGATGCCGCGGGATGTTCGGGCCTGTATCTATTGCGGGAAGGGAATACCGCGCGGGCGGCGGCGCGGAGAAGGCGAGCTTATATGGAGCGTGTAGGCAGGCTTTCCAAAAACACCGCCGCCCTGGTGAGCGCCAAGGTGGCGACCTCGGGGCTGACCTTCATCCTCGCCATCATCATCAACCGCAAACTGGGCCCGGAGATCGCCGGCATATACACCTACGCCTTCACCCTCTACACCATATTCCAGGTCATACCGGACTTCGGGCTGGGCAATATCTCCATCCGCGACGTCTCCCAGGACGTCTCCCGCATGCGCCGCTACTTCGGCAACGTGGTCTCCCTGCGGCTGCTGCTGGGGGTACTGGCCTTCGCGCTGCTCATGTTGACCAATTTCGTGACCCTGGCCGTGCAGGGCTCGGGGGGGCTGGGGGGAGAGAAGTTCTGGGTGGTCTTCACCATCTCCTTCTGCCTGCTCATCGAGCAGCCCTTCTCCAACTCCCTGAGCGAGAACTTCATCGCCCTGGAAAGACTGGGGGTAGTGGCGTTCGTCTATCTGCTCATGGGGATCCTCAAGGTGGGGATGTCCATCTACGTGGTCTTCTCCGACCTCGGCAACGTGCTCATCTACCTGGTGGCGGTGTACATCATAACCATACTCTACTCCATCCTCCACCTCTCCCTCGCCTACCGCAGGGCGCTGCACAGGGCGGATACGGGCGCCGCGCAGATAAGCGAGAAGGCGGTGGCCGAGGCCGTGGCCCGCACCGCTCCGCCCCCGGGTGACGCGGCCATGGAGGCGCTGCTCGCGGACTACTCCTATGCCGGGCCGGCGGGCGAGGCGCCGGAGGAAGGCGGCGGCGCGCACGGGCCGCCGCAGCCGTCGGGCCCGCCGCCGCAAGGGGGGGCGGTCTCCAGGCTGGGCCCCCTGGTCATGGACGGGGGCATGTGGCGCTATCTCCTGAGCGGCGCCTGGCCCCTGGCGGTGGTCGCGGCGGGCGTGACCATCTACTCGGGCATGGACGTGCCCATCCTCTCCTGGATCAGGGGGGACGCCGAGGTGGGGCTGTACAGCGCCGCCGGCATGTTCGCGAAAGCGCTGGTCTTCCTCACCCTCGCCCTCAACATGGCGGTGCTGCCCGCGGTCTCCAAGGTGGGGGGCAAGCATCCGCAGAGGCTGGGGCAGATATGGGAACGGCTGATCCGCTATGCCCTGCTGCTGGTCGTGCCCCTGGTGGTCATCATCCCCGTGCTGGCCCGGCCCATCCTCGTGCTGCAGGAGTTCGACTTCGTCGAGGCCTGGCACGTCACCTGGCTGACCATGGCCTCCCTCAACTTCACCTTCATGACCGCCGTGAGCTTCCCCTTCTTCATCGTCATCGACAAGCAGAGGACCATCTCCGCCGTGATCCTCTTCGGGCTGCCGGTGAAGGCGGCGTTGAGCCTGTTCGCCATATACCTGTGGGGATATACCGGGGCCGCGGCGAGCGTCCTGGCCAGCGAGGCCGTGGTCTTCGGCCTCCTCTACTGGCGGCTGTCGCGCGAGCTCGGCTACCGCATCGATTTCGTCAGGTTCGCCCGGGCGCCGGCCATCATGCTGGGAACGCTTTACACGCTCGGCCTCGTCCTACATCGAGTGCTGGCGATGGGAAAGGACACCTTCGCCGCATCCGCGCAGCCCGCCTTGGTCATCGCGGCGGCCCTGGCGCTGGTTTACGCCGCGCTGGCCCTGGCGACCCGGGCCCTGAGCAAAAAGGGCTTGCGGGAACTGAACGAGCTGCTTACGGTATGAGGGTAAGCGCCGGAAGAGCAGGAAAGGCTTATTATGACACGCGCACGCAGGGGCTTGATAGCCATCGTCGTTGCGGCCATGCTGTCCGCCGCCCTGCTGTCGGGAGGATGCAGCTGCGTCCTCACCCGGATCATCGACCAGGCCAGCGTCACCGTGCGCGGGCTCGCCTGCGCCAACGAGATCAACCGCAAGGCGGGCGAGGGCTACGATGTGCGCGAGGCACGCGCCAGGTGGATGGAGGCGCTGGACGCCTACAACCGGCAGGACTACACCCTGGCCAACGAGCTCATCAGCGATACCTACGCGGCCATGGACGACATGGAGCTGGTGGCGGAAAGGGTCCATTATCAGAGCTCTGGCGGGCTCACCGTCTCCGGTCTGCTCTTCCGGCCCCGCGACGGCGAGGGCCCCTGGCCCACCATCATCGTCAACCACGCCGGGTTCGGCACCGCGGGCGATTTCAGCGACGTGGCCCTGCTGGTGCGCGACCAGGGCTACCTCGTCTTCAACCCCGACTACCGGGGAAGCGGCATGTCCCAGGGCAGCCACGAGGGCGCCAAGGGGGAGGTGGACGACGTCATAGCCGCCATCGACTACCTGGAGTCGCAGGGGCTCATCGCGAGAGGGCGCATCGGCCTTTACGGCCAGAGCCACGGCGCGGCGGTATCGGCACTGGCTGCCGAACGCGACCCGCGCATCAAGGCCGTGGTGGCCGAGGCCGGCTTCTACGATGCCGTGGGCCTCTACGACAATGCCACCGCCTCCACCGACCCCAGCGCCAGGATCCTCCTCGACCAGCTGCTGCCCATGGTCGGGGGCACGCCCGAGGAGGTGCCGCTGGAATACGCCGTGCGCTCCGCGCTCAACTACGTCTCCTCCATGCAGGCGGCGACCCTTCTCATCCATGGCGAGCAGGACCCCATATGCCCGGTGGAGCAGGCCCACCGCTTCCGCGACGCGCTCAGCGCGGCGGGAAAGACGGTGGAGCTGAAGCTCTATCCCGACGAGGCCCACTGCGTCGTGGACCCCGCGGGACGGGTGGAGGTATGGGAGCTCATGTTCGCCTGGTTCGAGAAATACTTGTGACCGGGCTGGGACTCTCGCGGGGTGATGCGCATGCCAGCCGATGAACGCGACAGGCGGCCTCCGGTATCGCCGGACCTCTACACGCGCGAGTACTTCACCACCGACTGCGAAGGCTACGACCTCTTCCTGCGGGGGGAGGAAGGCGTGCCCCGGCGCATCGCGGAGGCGCTGGACGCGGCGGGAGACCTGCGCGGCCTGCGCGTCCTCGACATCGGCTGCGGGCGCGGCGAGCTGGTGTGTGAGGCGGCGCAGCGCGGCGCCGAGGCCGTGGGCATCGACTACTCCCCCGCCGCCCTCGAGCTCTCCCGCGAGCGCCTGGCGGCCGCGGCCGGGCAGCTGCGGGGGAGCGCCCGCTTCCTGCTCGCCAACGCCAAGGGGCTGGCTTTTGCGAACGCCTCTTTCGACGCCGTCTTCATGGTGGACATCTACGAACACCTCCACCCCTACGAGGTTGAGCACACCCTGGCGGAGGTCAGGCGGGTGCTGAGGCCGGGGGGCCGCCTCATCGTGCATACCGGCCCCAACACCTGGTTCTACCGTTTCGGCTATCCCCTGGTGCGCGCGGGCGCGCGCCTCCTCCTGCGCCGGGAGCTGCCGCGTGACCTGCGCGGCCAGTACGACGACATCATGCACGTCAACGAGCAGAGCCCTCTTTCCCTGTACCGCGGCCTCGCCGCTGCCGGCTTCAAGGCCAGGGTCGTGCCGCGCAGCTATTTCACCGGCATCGACCCCGACCGCTGGGAAAAGGCGCTCATGCGGGCCCTCTTCGCGCGTCCCCAAGGCTATCTTTTCTGCACCAGCCTCATGGCCGCCGCCTTCCCCGCCGAGGGCGGCAGCGAGGCCGCGCTGCGGGTCAACCGCATGCTGCGCCTGCTGGCCCCGGCCCGCGGCGGCGTCCTGTTGGTGGGGGAGGGCGAGGGCATGCTGGCGCGGCGCCTGGCGGCCATGGACGGGATGCGGGTAACCTGGCTGGAGACGGGAGGCGCGGGGCCTGCCGGAGCCTCGCCCCTCCCGGCCGAGGGCTATACGCGCCTGGCGGGGGACGCGGCCTCCCCGCCCTTCGCCGCGGGGAGCTTCCGCGCCGTGGCGGCGCAGTTCACCCTGGGTGAGGCCGGGGACCCAGAGGCGGCCCTGCGCGCCTGGCACCGCCTTCTGCAGGACGGAGGCACGCTGGTGATAGCGGCGCGCAACGCCCTCTTCCGGGGAGCGGAGCAGAGGCCTTCGCCGCGCCCGCGCCGCACCTTCACCCCGCGGGAGCTCACCGCGCTGGTGGAGAAGGCCGGCTTCGAGGACGCCGCCGTCTCCACCCTCCTCCCCGACCTCAAGCTGCCCGCCTTCTATCGCGGCGACCTGGGCTTCGCCCTGCGCCTGGAGCGCTTGCCCCGGCTTTCCACGCGCGGCAGACTGCTCTTCGTGCGCGCGGTGAAGCGCATGCCGGGGGGGCGGCCGCGATGAGGGTAGGCATCGACGCCCGCGGCCTCTGCAACATCAACCGCACGCGGGGCATCGGCCGCTACACCGCTCAGCTCATCGAGGCCGTGGTCGAGGCGGCGGGGGGAGAGATGCGCTTCCTTCTCTTCGGCTGCGGGGAAGGGCCCGAAGCGGGAACGCTGCCCCCCGCGATCCTGGAGAGGGTGGAGTGGCGCAGCACGCCAAACCTGGAGGGCCTCTCCTTCGCCGGAATGCTGGCCAACCACGCCGCCATGGCCCGCGCGGTGGAGCGCGCTGGCGTCGACCTCTTCCACGCCATCGACCACAACATGACCCCCTTCCTGCGCGTGCCCAGCCTGGTAACCGTGCACGACCTCATCCTGCTCGTATTGCGCGGGCCCTACCTCGGGCCTACGGCCTGGTCGTGGATGCTTGCGCACCGCCGCGCCGCGCGCCGCGCCCGCCTGGTGGTGGCGGTGTCGGAGAACACGCGCCGCGACGTGGAGCGCATCTGGGGCATCCCGCGGGAGCGCATCGCCGTTGTCCCCGAGGGGGTGGCGCCCATCTACCGCCCGCCGCGTAGCCGGGAGGAGGTGGACGCGGTGCTCGCCAGGTACGGCATCGAGCCCCCTTATTTCCTCTACCTGGGGGGCTACGACCCGCGCAAGAACCTGCGCAACATGCTGGCGGGCTTCAAGCGCTTCCTCCTCGGCGCGGGGGGCGGGTACCGCATGGTCATGTGCGGCGACGCCCGCGGCTTCGAGGATTACCTCGGCGACACCGTGGAGGAACTGGGGCTGGAGGGAAGCGTGGTCCTCACCGGCTTCGCCCCCGAGGAGGACCTGCCCCCGCTCTACGGTGGCGCCGCCGCTTTCGTCTGCATCTCACTCTATGAGGGCTTCGGCCTCCCCCTGCTCGAGGCCATGGCCTGCGGGACGCCGGTGCTCGCCTCCGCCGTCTCCTCCATACCCGAGGTGGTGGGCGACGCGGGCCTGCTCGTGGACCCGCTCGAGCCGGCGCAGACCGCTGCGGGCCTGGCACGGCTGACCGGCGAGGCGGGGCTCGCGGAACGCCTCGCCGCGAGGGGGATGACGCGCGCGGCCGGGTTCACCTGGGAGAAGGCCGCGCAGGCCGTGCTCGAGCTCTACCCCAAAGTCGCGAGGGGAGGTGGTTGAGGTGAAGGTCGGGGAGGACGGGAGGGGCCTGGCTTCCTCGCCCCCCCGCACGCGGGCGGCGGCGGCGGTGGCCGCGGTCGCTTTCCTGGGGGTGCTGGTGGGGGTGATATCCTCGCAGGTGCCGCTGCTCATAGGCTTCGCCGTCATCGGCGGGCTCGCCCTCTTCGCCATCATCTACCGCAACCCCTTCATCGGGGTGCTGCTCTTCCTCATCTCCAACCTGACCATCCCCCAGGCCGGGCCCAACTGGAACCTGGGCATACAGGTGGCCATGGTGGGAGAGACGCGCGGCCTGCATTTCAACGTACACGAGATCATCATGGTCATGGTCCTGCTCGCGGTGATCGTCAGGATGCTCATCGGCGCGTGGCGGAAGGACTGGGACGAAATGGAAAAGCTGGTGAAAAGCCCCCTCACCATCGGGGTGGTGCTGTACCTGCTGACCTCGATCCTGGCCTGCCTCATCGGGCTCATCAACGACGCCAACGGGCTGCTGGTGATCTTCCGCTTCGTGCGCACGGTGTTCTTCGCCTACATCTTCTTCATGATCATCTACGTCGTGCGCGAGCGCAGGCAGTTCCAGACGCTGGTGGTGACCATGCTCGTCTGCTGCACCCTCATTGCCGCCTTCGGCCTGGTGCAAAAGGCCATGGGCGAGGCGTGGTCCAACCAGTTCGCGGACAAGGTGCTGGGGAGGCTCGGCTATCCCTCCGACGTCAACTACGTCGCGGGCGAGAGCAGCGCCCAGGCCTACCGCATCAACTCCACCTTTCTGCACCCCAACATCCTGGGGGGGTACCTCGTCTTCGCCCTGCCCTTTCTGGTGAGCTTTCTCAGCCTCACCTGGAGGACGCGGCGCCGCTTCCTGTGGGCCCTGCTCTTCTTCGTGGCCCTGCCCGTGAACCTCGGCGCCCTCTTTCTCACCGGCTCCCGGGCGGCGTGGGTGGCGGCCGGGGTCATCGCCTTCCTCTACGGCATCTTCGGCTTCTTCGACCGCCGCATATGGCTGGTCCTGGTCACCGTGCTGCTGGTCTTCGCCCTCGTCTTCGTGATGCTCAACCCGCCCGACTTCGTCAAGAAACGCTTCTCGGGCCTGAGCGCCAAGGAGGCCGCCACCGCGCGTATCTACCAGTACAAGCTCGCCCTGGACTATTTTCTGGAACACCCCATCTTCGGCATCGGCATGGGCATGGAGGGGCAACGCATCATCGAGAACAACCTGCGCTATACCTGGGCCGCGGTGGAGAACGCCTTTCTCACCTATATGGTCTCGCACGGGATGGTGGGGCTGAGCGCGCTGCTGCTGGTCTTCATCCTTTACTGGGGGCTCCTGCTCAGGGCCCGCGCGGGGTCGAAGCGTGACCCGTTCATCTATTTCCAGGCCGAGGCCTTCGCCCTGGGCATGGTCGGTTTCTTCGTCTCCAACATGTTCGGGGCCTGGCTGCTCTTCGCCATCCCCATGGTCACCCTGCTGTGGTTCTACATCGGCATGGCGGGGAGCCTCTACAACATCTTCCGCGCGGAGCAGCTCGCCGTGCAGCCGGCGCTGCCCCCGCCGCGAACGTTCACCTCCTCCCTCCCCCTCCCGGATGGGGTCAGGTCTTGATCTTTGCCTGCTCCGCTATCTTCCCAGTTCGCACCAGGGGTTTTACCTCGGGTTTGCAAGACGTGGCCCCCTCCCGGATGGGGTCAGGTCTTGTTCTTTGCCTGCTCCGCTATCTTCCCAGTTCGCACCAGGGGTTTTACCTCGGGTTTGCAAGACGTGGCCCCGCGGGGGCGGGCAGGTTCGCTGGAGAGCGTCGCCCCCTGGGGGTGCCGGCTCGCATGCGGAGGGTGAGGCCAGCAAAAAGCGCGGCACCGGACCCCGGCGCTTCGCGCCTCGCGCACCTCCGGGGCGGAGGTGGCAAATGCTCTTCCCGGCGCGTCACCGTAGGGGACGGTTCGCATGCGAAGGGTGAGGCCAGAAAAAGCGCGGCACCGGACCCCGGGCGCTTCGCGCCCTCCGCCGCGATGCGTATGATTGGGCTCGGTCACGGCATCCTCGCCTTGCGGCTAGTGGTGGAGAGGGCCGAAAAAAATGTTTCCATTCGGGGACTCCTGGGGTATAATAAATCTTCGAAGACATCGATACGCTGCTCACGATAGGGAAGCGACGAGCCGCAGCGCACGACATGGTTACCTGGGCTGCGGGGAGCTAGTGGTGAAACCGGCCCGATCGTTTTTAAACGGTCGGGCTTTTTCATACAAGCTATTGCAGGCAAACGGTTAGACACAAAAGGGAGGACGCAAGAAGGGGCATAAGGGCAGGCATTGGGGGAAGACTTCCCGGTCATGATCGAATCTCACTCGGCGTAGATATTCGGCTGTGACCACGGCGATGTCACCCCGTAACCGCCCTACGTAAGCTCCTCGACCGCGTGCGCCCGAGCGGTCTGGACGCAAGCGGGAGCCGCGTCCCGCCTTGAAGGAAAGGCAAAGCAACGGAGGTGACGTCAATGAGAAAGTCGACCAGGTGGTTGGCTCTCGTCTCCATCTCGGCCCTGGTAGCCTTGTCGCTTCTAGGCGGAATAGTTTCCGCACTAGCCGGAAGCGGCGCTACAACCGCTGCTGCGGGTGTCGACACGCTGGACGGGGGCACAGAAGAGGCGGTCGCGTTAGCGCTGGCGGCCGGGGAAGCGGAGGGCGCTCTTGCCCCCAAGGGGGAGGGAGACGCGCCGCAAGAGGGGATGTCGCGCGGGGACGCTAAGATCCGCACGATCGTTTTCCTCGACGAGAACGAGAACGGCGAGATGGACGAGGGTGAGGCCGGCCTGGCCGGGGTCACCGTGAAGCTCAACGACGGCGATGACAGGGTCAGCGAAAGCGACGGAGAAATCATTTACGACGGCCTCGACCCGGGCGTATACACGCTGAGCGAAACAGCCCCCGCGGGCTACCGTCCCACCACCCAGACCTCCTACACCCTGGATATAGATGGCAACGATAATATCACCGTGTATTTCGGCAATGCTGCCGAGGGAGTGCTCGCCGGCTCCGTATCCGACGGTGTGGTTGAGGAAGCGGGCGGCGGCAAGGCCGACCTCCAGTCCTCGACTTCTTCGTGCGGCGACGGCGTCATCGAGGCCCTGGTCAAGGTGGATGAGAACCGCAACGGCGTCATCGACGACGGGGATACCCTCCTCGACGGCGTGACCGTCAAGCTCTCCCACGTCAACGCGGACGGCACCCACACCCCCGTTTCCCCGGCCTCGCTGACCACCGGCCCGGGGTGCGGTATCGACGTTCTTTTCTTCTTCTGGTGGGTGGAGGTCTGCTACCCGGGCGGGCATACCATCTGGAAGGACCTGGAGCGCTCGTGGGAAGGCGAGGACTTCGCCTGGTACCTCTTGAGCATAGAGGCGCCGGAGGGCTATACCCTGGTCGAGCCGGCTTCGGGGGAATACCTGCTGCCCCTGCGCTGCAGCCTCCCCTGCTGGTGGTACCGCAAGGAGTTCCTCGTCTCGCGTGACGTGCAGGAGCTCAAGGGGTCCATCTCCGGCCATAAGTACAACGACGCGGACGGCAGCGGCGACTACAGCTCAGGCGACCTGCCGCGGGCGGGTGTGGCCATCGAGCTGTGGAAGGACGGCGCCAGGCTCGCCGAGACGACCACCGCCGCGGACGGCAGTTATTCCTTTGCCAATCTCGCTCCCGGCTGCTACAACGTCCAGGAAATCGTCCCCGCGGAGACGGAGGCCACCTCGCCGACGAGTGTCGAGGTCAACCTGGCCGCGGGGCAGGACGTCACCGGCGTCGATTTCTTCAACCGGGACCTCACGCCCCCGCCGCCCCCGTGCGGCGACGGCGTCATCGAGGCCCTGGTCAAGGTGGATGAGAACTGCAACGGCGTCATCGACGACGGGGATACCCTCCTCGACGGCGTGACCGTCAAGCTCTCCCACGTCAACGCGGACGGCACCCACACCCCCGTTTCCCCGGCCTCGCTGACCACCGGCCCGGGGTGCGGTATCGACGTTCTTTTCTTCTTCTGGTGGGTGGAGGTCTGCTACCCGGGCGGGCATACCATCTGGAAGGACCTGGAGCGCTCGTGGGAAGGCGAGGACTTCGCCTGGTACCTCTTGAGCATAGAGGCGCCGGAGGGCTATACCCTGGTCGAGCCGGCTTCGGGGGAATACCTGCTGCCCCTGCGCTGCAGCCTCCCCTGCTGGTGGTACCGCAAGGAGTTCCTCGTCTCGCGTAACTCGCAGCTGAGCGGGCATAAGTACGAGGACGTCAACCGCAACGGCGTGTTCGATGCGAGCATCGACTTGCCGCTGGAGGGCTGGACCATAGAGCTCTACGACGAGGAGGGCGCCTTCCTGGCCTCCACCACCACCAACGCCGCGGGGGAGTATGCCTTCGACAACCTCCCCGAGGGCGTGTACACCGTGAAGGAAGTGCTCCAGCCCGGCTGGAGATACGCATATCCCCTGGACGGGATCTTCGCCGATGTCCCGGTGGGATGCGGCGACGTAACGGGTAAGGACTTCCTCAACGCACGCTACCTCTCCATCAGCGGGCATAAGTACGAGGATGCAGACTGCGACGGCGAGATCGGCGCGGAGGATCCGGGCCTGCCCGGTGTCGAGGTGCAGCTCTTCAAGTGGAACGAGAGCAGCAGCGCGTACGAGTTCGCCGCCTCGACCGTCACCGGGGCGGGAGGCTTCTACGAGTTCACCGGCCTTGAGCCCGGCACCTACAAGGTGCAGGAGGTACTCACTGCCGCGCAGCTCGAGGACTGGTTCATGGTCTCCCCCGCCGGCGGAGCGCATGAGGGAGCGGTGCTGGCCTGCGCGGACCTGAAGGACCTCGACTTCCTCAACGCGCGCTACGGCGCCCTCGAAGGCTGGAAATACTGGGATAAGAACGAGAACGGCATCATGGATGGGGACGATGAGGGGCTGGTGGGAGTGACCATCATCCTCGATCCCGACCCTGCCCTGGGCATGCCCCAGGCAACGACGGTGACCGGCGCGGAGGGATACTTCTTCTTCGGCCACCTCCTCCCCGGCAAGTACACGGTTAGCGTGGACGAGTCCACGGCACCCGACTACTATCCGGTCGGCCCCGTATCCATAGAGGTCGACGTGACCTGCGGCCAGACGGCGAAGGTCTACTTCTCCGAGGCCCCTTACGGCTCCATCTCCGGCATCAAATGGCTGGACACCGACTATGACGGCATACGCGGTGAGAGCGAGGAGGGCATCGGGGGCATAGCCATCGAGCTCTGGAAGGACGGGGTCATGGTCGCCGAGACGACCACCGACGACAAGGACGGCAGTTATCAGTTCACCGATCTCCGGCCCGGCGAATACACCGTGATCGAGAAGGGTAAGGCGGGTTATTTCTCCACCACCCCGGACAGCGTCGTGGTTATCCTCTCGCCCGGCGAGGGCGCGGTGATCGATTTCGGCAACTGCCCCTACGGGGAGATCGAGGGCCTGAAGTTCATCGATCTGAACGGCAACGGCCTCCTTGACCCCGGCGAGCCGAACGGCGAGGGAGTGGAGATAACCCTTGAGGGGCTCGGCGGCATCGGCGCCATAGCTGTAGCCACCACCGGCGAGGACGGGACCTTCTCCTTCAAGGACCTGCTGCCCGGAAGTTACGCCGTCTCGGAGACGGTGCCGGCGGACCACTACGCCACGCGCCCCATACGGGTGGAGTTGCTCGTGGGCCCGGGCGAGATCGCATCGGTCATCTTCGCCAACGCCCCCTACAGCGAGATCGGGGGCATCAAATACATTGACGACGGTGACGAGATACTGGACCCGGATACGGACAGGCCACTGGAGGGCATGACCATCACCCTCAAGGGCGAGACCGCCGGCGGGGAGCTGGTGAGCCAGGAGGCCAAGACGCTCGCGGACGGCAGCTACGCCTTCCTCCTGCTCGAGGCGGGCGAGTACACCGTGGCCGAGATCTATGACGCCGAGAAGATGCAAGCCATCTGGCCCGACAGCGTTGACCTTACCTTGAGCCCAGGGGAGCAGGCGGTAGCGGACTTCCTCAACGTGGAAGTCGAGATCGGAGGCGAGGTCATCGAGCCCCCCTCCACCACGGCCCCGGACAGGCTTCCCCATACCGGCATGGACCAGATGCCGATCATCATCTCGGCAGCGGCGCTCACCTTCCTGGGCCTGGTATTCCTCGCCCTCGGGCTGCGCCGCCGCTATCAGGAATGATCAGGAACTAAGGATCCGTAACGGAAAGGGCCCCTTGCGGGGCCCTTTCTTATGTCCCTTCTGGGGTCAACCCTCCGAAGTGCCATAACCTTCTGTCCCTTCCGGGGTCAACCCTCGCATGTGCCGTTAGACGTATCCCTTTGTGTCCCCTCCGAGTGTCCCTTCTGGGGTCAACCCTCCGAAGTGCCATAACTTAACCGCCCCAACGCCCCTTCCGGGGTCACCCTTAAAGACCCAAGTCAAGGGTGAGCTTCCCCTGACCCCTCCCGGGGTTGAGCGCTTCCATATTAGCTTGGGAGGACGCCTCCGAACGGGCACCATCGCCTCTTCCGCCTTTTCGGATACCCCCGCTCTCTTTGGTCTGCGCCTTGCGGACCCTTCCAAACCTCTGGTTCGCCGTTTGAAGGCTTCGCTCAGCCAGTCACCTTTATGAGCATCTCCCGCCGCGGGGCGTGCGTGCTATGGAATGGCACTTCCGGGGTCAACCCTCGCATGTGCCGTTAGGCGTATCCCCTTGTGTCCCCTCCGGGGGTTGACCCCAGATGTGCCATTAGGCGTATCCCTTTGTGTCCCCTCCGAGGGTTGACCCCAAGTATGCCACCAAGCGAGGCAGGCGTCCGTTTTGTCCCTTCCGGGGGTTGACCCCAGATGTGCCATTGGACGTATCCCTTTATGGCACTTCGGAGGGTTGACCCCAGGTGTGCCGCAGATGTGCCATTAGACGTATCCCTTTATGGCACTCCCGAGGGTTGACCCCAGGTGTGGCACTTCGGAGGGTTGACCCCAGATGTGCCACAAGTGTGCCGCGTTACCAGTTGAAGCCTATGGCGGGGTCGTCGTAGGGGATACGCTCCTCATCGGGGTCGGATGGGTCGTAGCTCTCGCTGGTGTGATAGAACAGGCCCGCGGGGCGGTTTCCCAATACCTGGTAGCCGTGGGCCACGCCGGGGGGGATGACTATGAGCAGGGGCTTGTGTTCGCCGGCGTAGATGACCTGGGTGCGGCCCCGCGTGGGAGAGCCCTCCCGGAGGTCGTGCAGCACCACCCGCGCCTCGCCCACGGCCATGAACCACAGGTCGTACTGTTTGCGGTGCCAGTGGAAGGCCTTGATCACCCCGGGGTAAGTGATGGTGAAGGTGGTCTGCCCGAAGCGCTCCAGGAGGTCGTCGTCGTCGCGCAGCACCTCGAGGAGGTAGCCACGCTCGTCGCAGAAGCGCGTCAGCGGCTTGACGCGCACCCCGTCTATGTTCTCGGCCAAAGGCCCGCCCATAAAACATCACCCCCATAAAGGTTAGCGGAGGCGGCGGGGCAAAGCAACGCCCGGCTCCGGCACCTTGGGAACCCGCCCAGAGCCGGGTGCGAATACGCGCCCGGGGGAGGCGGCGAGGCAAGCGCCCCGCTCCACGCGCTTCATGGGCCCGGCAGAAGCCGCGACTTGCCTCCACGCGCATCACGCCGCGACATATACCTCCACGTGCATCCACGGCCCGGCGGAAGCCGCGACATGCCTCCACGCGCTTCATAGGCCCGGCGGAAGCCGCGACGTGCCTTCATGTGCTTCACGACATGCCTCCACGCGCTTCACGGAAGCCGCGACATGCCATGCGGGGCCCAGGAGGGATGCCCAAGATGCCATGCTCCTTCAGCGGGGGAGCGGGCGCTCCCGGGAGGCAAAACGGGGACTTCACCCGGCCGTTCCCGGGCCAAAACGCGGCCCTTGACCCCGGTGCACCGCGGCGTGTTAAGGTTCTACTGTCGGAGGGTGAATGCGGCGATAAGGAGGACGCATGCGCGTGGTCATATGCGGTGCGCAGGGACAGCTGGGGAGCGACCTGGTCAAGGTCTTCGCGGCCGGGGGCGAGGAGGTGCTGGGCTTCGACCTGGACCTGGACATCACCGACCACGCCCTGGTCATGGCAAAGATTCCCCCCCTCGAGCCGGACCTGCTCATCAACTCCGCCGCCGACCTCGACGCGGACCAGGCCGAATGCGACCCCGAGCCCTCGCTCAGGACCAACTTTGCCGGCACCCAGAACCTCGCCCTGGCCTGCCTGGAGGCGGGATGCCCCATGGCCTTCATCAGCTCGGATTACGTCTTCGACGGCAGGAAGGGAAGCGCCTACACCGAGCTCGACGAGCCCAACCCGCAGGGGGTGTACGGCAAGGCCAAGCTGGCCTCCGAGCGTTACCTGGCCTCGCTCCTCCCCCGCCACTACGTCTTCCGCACGCAGTGGCTGTTCGGCAAGGGGGGCAGGCGCAACTTCGTCAAGAGCATACTCAAGGGCGCGCGGGAGAAGGGCGCCCTGCGCGTGGTCACCGACGAGACAGGCACCCCCACCTGCACCGCGGACCTGGCGGAGATCATCTACCGCGTATGCGCCTCCGGTTGCTACGGGCTCTATCACGCCACCAACGAAGGCCAGTGCTCGCGCCACGAGTTCGCGCGGCAGATCCTGGATCTCGCGGGCATGGGGGAGGTCCCGGTCGAGCCCATCGTGTACGCCGACCTCGGGCTGCCCTGCCCCCGCCCCCCTTACTCCCCCCTGGATAACATGAACCTGCGCCTGCGGGGCTTTCCTCCCGCCCGGCACTATATGGAGCCCCTGCGGGAGTACGTGGACTGGCTGCTGCTCGACGCAAACCTTTAAGGAGCGGAGGGCGGAGGTGCGCGGCTTTGGGCGTGGCGGGGCGAGCTGCGCCGGCTGCATGGCGTCGCAGAGCACATCATAGCGGGCCTCAAGGTTCTTCTCTTGGCGACCCGGCGGCGGGACAGGCCCGCCCGGGCTCAGCAGGCGGTGTCGGCGACCTTGCGGCACGCCGCGTGGGCGACGATCGAGGAGACCAGGGCCAGCCACAGCCCCCAGCCCACCCCCCGCATAGTGGCGGCGGCGTCCAGCCCGGCGGGTTTATCGATGCCCAGCCCGGCGATCACCCTCAGGCCGAAGAAGAGCAGGACCAGCAGGATGCAGAGAAAAGAGAGCACCTTCATGGACCTTATCCAGATGTGGACGCGGCCGGCATCGAGGAAGAACAGGGTCCCCGCGCCCCATACCAGGGCGGTGAGCACCGCCACGGCTATCCCCTCCGGGAACCTCACGCCCATGAGGGCGTGCGGCGGGTTGAGGCTCTCCCCTATCCAGGGGAATGCCGCGGAGACGATGAGCGCCGCGCCCGCGCCCGCCGCGGTCGCGCTCCAAAGCGCGGCCGCGCGCGTATCCCTGACGCGGGGCAGCCTGGCGCGAGCGGCGTGCGCCGAGGGAGCGGGCGGCCTGGATGCCAACCCGGATGCCGGCCTGGAGAGGCGCACGATCCCCGCCCGCGGCTCCGCCTCCGCCATGCCGGAATAGGCCGCGGCCACGGCGTCCTTCTCCCCGTGATAGACGCGGGCGATCAGCTTCTTCCATTCCTCGTCGCGACGAAAATCGTAGCCCCCGGAGCCCGCGGAATCCTCGTCGTCGTCCCAGCCCTCCACGACGTCGACGCCCCTCGCCGCCTCCAGCTCCGCGTGCAGCGCCTTCTCCTTGTCGAAGGACTCCTCCTCGCCGGCGACCGCCATGCCCAGTTCGGCGCGCACGCGCATGAGGTCCTCCCTGAACTCGCGCATGCCCGGATAGCGCAGGTCGGGGTTCTTCTGCAGCGCGCGGTGCACCGCATGCACCAGGCTGGGGGGAAGGTCCGTGCGGTGTTCGTCCAGGGGCACCGGCTCCTCGGAGGCCACCTTGAAGATTATGGCGTAGTCGTTGTCGGCGTCGAACGGCCTCCTGCCGCTCAAGGTCTCGTAGAGCGTCACCCCGAGGGAGAAAATGTCCACGCGGTGGTCGTAAGCCATGCCCCTGACCAGTTCGGGAGCGATGTAGTTGGGCGTGCCCAGGATCACGTCGGTGTGGGTACTGTCGCTCACCTTGAGCATCTTGGCGATGCCGAAATCGGCCACTTTGACGTTGCCGTTCTCCAGGACGAAGATATTGTCCGGCTTCACGTCGCGGTGGATGATGCCGTTGGCGTGCGCATAGTCCAGGGCCTCCCCCATCATGGCGGCGATGCTCGCTACCTCTGCCGCCGAGAAAGTCCGCTCCGCGAGTATCTCCCGCAGGGTCTTGCCCTCGAGGTACTCCATGACGATGAACTGGCGCTCGCCCGCGGCCAGGATGTCGTGCACGGTGAGGATGTGCGGGTGGGTAAGCCGCGCGGCCGCCTTCGCCTCCAGGCGGAAACCCTCCCTCATCTCCTCCTTCTCGGCATCGTCGAGATAGTCCGGGACGGTAAGCTCCTTGAGGGCGACGTTTCTCTCCAGCAGGTCGTCATGGGCCAGATACACCCGCCCCATGGCCCCGCGGCCTACCTCCTCTATGATGCGGTATCTTTTCTTCATCACCCCTCACCGGATCGAGGAACGGCGACCTCCATACATGTTCCCTTATCGGCCGCGGGCGGACTCAACATAAGAGCGGGCTGCGCGAAGCGGGAGGGAACCTCCCGAAAAGCCCCGCGCCTGATGGGATGTGCGGGACAACCGGGCAAGCGATGCTCTCTCAGGCGTGGAACGCGAACTTGAGCGTCCCCAGGAAGAACTCGTCTCCGTCCGAGAGCATCTTGGGCTCGAAGGCATCCAGCTTCTCGCCGTTGACAAGCGTGAAGTTGGTGCTGGAGAGGTCCATGATATAGTAGCGGTCCTCCCCCAGCCTGGTCACCTTGGCGTGACGCCTCGACACCCCGGCCTCCACGCCGCCATAAGGCGTGAGGTCGATGTCGGGGCGGGAATGCACCGTGGTATCGATCCTGCCCAGGGTATATTCCGCCTTATCGTCAAGGACGACCTTATGCCCCGCATCCTCTATCCAGAGATAAGCCATACCCCATTATAACCAGGGTTGCGTGCCGAAAAAAAGCCTCAGCGCCTAATAGTGTATCTCCATGGCGCGAGGGGGGCACGCCTTGATGCACAGCTCACAGGCCACGCATTCCTCGTGGTCGAAGAGGACCTCCATGTTGGCGCGGTCGACGCTCAGGGCGTCGGTGGGGCAGACAGCGATGCACGCGCCGCAGTGGGTGCACCTCTCTTCGTTGCGCCGGATGTCCTGGGAGAGGGGCTGTATGGTGACGCTGCACGACCCCAAGTAGTCCATGCCGCGCTCGTAATCCCTCTCCTTGCCGGTAATCTCCAGCACCAGCAGGCCCTCCTCGCGCGGGGTGATGGAGGCCTTGAGGATGTTGAAGTCCAGGCCGAAGTCGCGCACCAGCTTGCTTACGATGGGCTTGTCCACCTGTTCGTGGGGGAAATGCAGCACGACCTTGTGGCGCACCATCTACTCCACCCCCTCCTCCCTGCCCGCGCAGGGCAGGAGCTCCACCGGCCGGGTGAGAAGAAAGCTGCCTCGCTCTATCCACTCCTTGAGCGTAGCGGCGATCTCCCGCGCCCGGCTGTAGCTGGACAGCGACGCGGTGGGGATCTCCCTGCCGCCGAGCCTGATGGCGCCGCTCTTGAGCTCGGCGTAGGTGACCTCCCCCAGCACCCGCCCCGTTCCCTGCGGGTAATCGACGGAGTAGTCAACCACCGGCGCCACCAGTTCCGCGTCGCGCACCGCGGCCGCCTTGACCACCTCCTCGTCGAGGACGGGGATGGGGACCCCTATCCCCACCGCCAGGCTGGCGCCGTAGCCGAGGATGGAGTAGCCGGCGAGATAGCGCGGGCTCATCCCCCGCAGGTCGCCGATGACCGACAGGGTGCCCGCGGGGCGGGTCGGCGCTCCCTGCCCGGCGCGCGCGACATCGGTGTGGTGCTGCGTGCCGTGCCAGGCCACGTAGCCCGTGCCGCCGCCCAGGAAGATGCGGGTGCCGATGCCTACGGTGCGCAGCAGGGGGTCGTTGAACAGGGGCGAGAGCTGGCCCGCGCTGCAGTAATTGGCGTTGCCCAGGTCGGGGCGCAGCACCCCCATATAGGTGTAAATAACGCGGTCGGAGAGGTTGACCCCCACGTTGTAGTTCTGGTAGGCGTTGCGGGGGTTGAAGAGCCAGGCCTCCCCGGCCTCGCCCAGGGTGAAATCCTTCTCCCAGCTGCGGTTGGGATAGCAGTCGGTGCCGTAGGACTCCGCCCGCAGGCGCAGCTTCCTCCCCGCCACCAGGTCCTCGATGACGTGGCCTCCGCCATAACGGAACTCGCCGGGGAAGACCTCGTTGAGGGGGTCGTTGGCGGCCATCTCCGTGGCCCCGATATAGGCGTCCACGGCCGCGATGCCGCAGAAAACGGGCACCTCGTTTATCCAGGCGCGCGAGACCTTCATGCGCGGCTGGGCGTGTCCCAGGTTGATGAAGGCCCCCGAGGAACACATGGGCCCGAAGGTTCCGGTGGTGATCACGTCCACCTTGCGCGCCGCCTCCTCGCTGCCCTCCCGCTGCACCAGGCCGATGACTTCCTCGGCGGTGACCACCACCGCCTCTCCCCGTTTAATCCTCTCGTTTATCTCCTCTATGGTCTTGCCCATTTCAACTCTCCCTTTCCGCCGTCAATCCATCGCACTCACCAGGAAGAGCCGGGCATGCCCCATACGGGGAGCATCACCGCCATCTCTTTTCTCACTCACGCACCTCCGCTCTTCGCCTCGCGCTCGCGCCGCCGCCCCGCGCCCCACCCGCGGCGGGCTACTTGCGCACGATGAGCACCGGGCACTGGGCGTGATGGGCCACCCGGTTGCTCACCGACCCCATGAGAAAGCCGCCCAGGGCGCCGCGCCCGTGGCTTCCCATGAGAATCATCTCGTACCCGCCCTCCTCGGCCTCCTCCAGTATCTCCGCCGCGGAGTTGCCGAATCGTATCTTGGGCTGCACCTCCAGGCCCACCTCGCGCAGCGGCTTGGTACTCTCGGCCAGCATCTCCTCGGCCTTTCTGTCCAGCTCCTCGCGCAGCTCCCCCGGTGGCGGCATGAGCACCTCGGGGGCGATGAGGCCGTCGGACCAGAAGGCGGAATACACCGGCTCCTCCACCACCGCGAGCAGGGTTATCACGCACGAGGTGTTCGCGAAAAGCTTCGCCGCAAAGGCGATGGCCCTCGCGGCCGATTCCGAACCGTCGGTGGGAAGCAGCACCTTCTCCAGCATGGTATCCCCTCCTTCATCTCGCCCGCATGTCGATCACCTCTATGATAGCAGGACTTGCCCCGCCGCTTGCCCCAAATTTCTCCCCGCGCGGGGCCGGGGGGAGATACCCGAAGATGGCGACGCCGGCATACGCGTTTGCCCGCACGCACGGATTGGAATTCGCGTCCGCGCCGCCGCCCTTCTCGCCCGCCCCCCCGCCCCGCCGCCGCGCCTGCCGGGCATGCGCCGGTGCTCCTTCCGGCGGCCGTATATTCACCTTGCGCGGGCCGGGCGGTTGCCCTAGTATGATGCAGACCAGACGACATGGAGTCGGAAAAGGAGGTAGCCATGGGCGACAGGACGGAAGGACGGGAAAACGACGCTGTCTCGACGGACTGTTCCCGCGCGGCCTGCTGCGCGGAAGCCTGCGACCCCAACCCCAACCCGCTGCTCATGGCCCTGCGCCTCGCGGCCTTCGCGACGGGCCTGGCCATGGCCCTGGTGGGGATGATAAGGGAGCGCAAGTTCAAGCTCCTTGGCGCCTGGCTGGGCACCTGGGGCGTCTTCCTCTCCATCGCCCGCTACCTGACCTGCTCGCGCTGCGACGGCTACGGCAAGATGTGCTACTCCTTCTATATCGGCAAGTACACCTCGCTCGTCCTCCCCCGAACGGAGGGCAAGGACGTGGGGCCGGTGGGCATCGGCCTGGAGGCGGCCTGCCTGGGCGCCATCTTCTGGATACCGGTGGTGGCCATGCGCGGCGACCGCCGCCTGCTCGCGCGCTACCTGGCCGTGATGCAGCTGACGCTAATCGGCCAGGTCTTCCACTCCTGCCGCTGGTGCGCCCGTAACTCCAGGCAGGCTTGGAAGGACGCCTGCCCCGTGCACCGCACCTGGAAAAAAGTGCTGAAGATCTCGTGAGCGGCGCCACGGCGCCGCGAGCAGCTGAAGGCGGCGCGGAAGATATCCGGCCCGAGCGCGGGAACAGCGTGTGGATTGAGCACAGATAGCGGGGGGCGCCGCGCACAGGTGGCGTGAGCGCTGCGCGTTATCCGGTGCGGGGCGCCCCGGCCCCGCCCTCACCCCCAGGGGCAGGTTTGCACCCGCGAGGCGTGTACCTTCACATCCAGGCCCGCCCCGCGCGCCCCCTCCGCGAGCAGCGAGGCCAGGTGGGGGACCACCGGCCTCTCGGTGTGATAATGACCGGCGTCGATGACCGCCAGCCCCGCCGCCAGCGCCTCCAGCGCGCGGTGATGACCGACCTCCCCGGTTATAAGCACCTGGGCCCCGGCCGATAGCGCGGCGTCCGCGCTATCCGCCCCGCTCCCCCCGCATACGGCCACGCGGCGCACGGCGACGGCGGGGTCTCCGGCCAGGCGCACGGCGGGGTTCTCCAGCAGCTCGCCGCAGCGGCGCGCGAGCGCGCCCAGGCTTAGCGGCGCCGGGAGATCCCCCACCCTGCCCAGTCCCGCGTCCTGCGGCACATGCACGCGCAGCAGGTCGTAGGCGGGCTCCTCGTAAGGGTGGCTGTCCAGCAGGGCGTGCAGCGCCTCGCGCATCCTGCGCGCGGGCAATACCACCTCCAGGCGCACCTCCCGCACCTCGCTGGGCCCCGCGGCGGCGCCGTAGGCGGGGCGCGACCCCGGGCCCGGGGTGAAGGTGCCCGTCCCCTCCGTGCGGAAGGAGCAGCCGCTGTAGGCGCCGATGTCGCCCGCGCCCGCCGCGAAGAGGGCGGCGCTGACCCCGGGGAGGTGCTCGGGGGGCAGAAAGGTGACCAGTTTGTATTCCTCGCGCGGTGGCGCCGGCAGCAGGGGGCGCTGCTCCTCCAGCTCGAAGAGGGCGGCCAGGGCTGCGTTCACCCCGTGGGGCGAGGCATCCAGGCTGGTGTGCGCGGCGTAGATGGCCAGCCCCGCCGCGACCGCGGCATGGAGGAAATCGCCCGGCGGCCCGTCCGCGGCCAGGTTCCTCAGGGGGCGGAAGATGGGGGGATGATGGCAGACGAGCAGCCCCGCCCCCAGCTCCCGCGCCTCCTGCAGCACGCGCGGCACCGCATCCAGGGAGACGAGCACGGCGCCCGTCCGCGCCCGCCGCGAGCCCACCTGCAGACCGGCGTTGTCCCAGTCCTCGGCGAGATGCGGCGGCGCCAGCTCCTCCACGAGGGCCACGATATCCCCGACCTCACACGCCATGATGCTTTTCCCCCTTTCGCGGGACGGTCACAACTATTATACTCATCCCCCCGCCCGCCCGGCCCTCAGGTATATGCGCTCTCCCGCAGAGACCTTCGAATATGGCCGAGCGTAAATGGGAATCACTTCCGGCCCAGTAGTGTTCATCGCCTGAACGGGGTGGGGCAAAAGTAAGCCCGCTGTCGCCCTGACTGGCGTAGATTACCAAGCGTCCTTCCTCACGCGGAGGAAATATTCAAGGTTTCCAGGCATAAAGACGATAGCGCGAATATAGGCTGTCATCGGCTCGTTTTATACTACAGATGATATTCAATCTCGGAGAGTTCTGTCGGGGAAAACGGCAGGCTCCGGGGAATATGGGGAAGCTGCCAAGAGTGTTTTATGGAACTGGCAATACCTGGTATCCACCAAGTAATTGCCCTCAGGCGGCAAAAACGGTGCTTTAGCATTCTGATGTTGTGGCGAAGGGATATGTGAATGGGTGATAGTGCTCCTCCTGCGGAGCGGGAATCCCCGTGGTCCTATTTCTGGGCAAAGACGCCGCGGGATAGCGATGACCGGCGCCGCGAAACGCGCCGCTATCATCCCTTGCTATACCACATGCTTGATGTCGCCGCCGTGGCGGACGCGATTTGGAGGAGTTGCCTCTCGCAAACACTGCGCAAACGCTTGGAGGCGGCGCTGGGAGACGATGCGCATACTCACATCATATTTCTCGCCGGAGCGCACGATTTAGGCAAGGCCAGCCCCGCTTTTCAAAAGAGGTCGCCCGAATTGTCAGATGCCCTGGAAAATGCCGGTTTCCGCTTTTCAAAATACGACCGGCGTGCTTCTCATGGTTTCATCAGCACCCGCATATTGGATGAGATGTTCGAGGATTTCTCAGAATTCGCCCTCCTTCATCGCATCACTGGCGGGCACCACGGCACGCTTCCGCGAGCTTCCGACCTCGAGATGGGAAGGACAACTCTGGGAAATGACCATTGGAAGGAGGCTCGCCGAGCGCTGCTGGAGGAATTCGCCATCACAGTGGGCTTCGATTTGCAGCGCAAAGCCGGCTTTCAGCGAAAGATAAGTGACCCGTCCATCATTCCTATCCTCGCCGGATTTATCTGTATTTCGGACTGGATAGGCTCCAATCAGGAGTATTTCAAATGCACCGTGGAATATGGTTCTCCTGCGCCCAGAGATACGGAGCGTTACTGGGACAAGGCGCAAGAGAAGGCGCACGAGGCGCTTACGGATTTGGGCTGGCTCCCAGCGGTCGCCTTTTCCGAAGAGAAGCCATTCGATGCCATTTTCGAGGGCTTCACGCCAAATGCTCTCCAGAGAGCCACGATAGAGCTGGCGTTAAAGCAGACCTCCCCTTACCTCATGATCATTGAAGCCCCTATGGGCCAAGGGAAGACGGAGGCGGCGCTTTTTGCGGCTGATGTCTCCATGTGCAGAGGATTTGCGAGCGGCATGTATATCGCCATGCCAACACAGGCAACGAGCAATGCGATGTTCAAGCGCGTTCTGGACGACTATCTTTCGCGGCGTGGACACCGGGGAAAGCTCAACCTGCAGCTTGTACACGCAGATGCCCTCCTTACGCGCGCGACAATGGCGGCGCTGGGGGAGGTTGGGGAGTTCAAGCCCGAGAACATCAGCGAAGGCGGCGATGCGGAAGCCCAATCCTGGTTCGGAGCAAGAAAAAGGCCGCTCCTCGCACCTTTCGGCGTGGGCACCATCGATCAAAGCCTGTTAAGCGTTCTTCAAACCCGCCACTGGTTTGTGCGGCTTTTCGGCCTGGCGGACAAGGTCATCATATTCGACGAAGTCCACGCCTACGATGCATACATGAGCACGATCCTCGAGCGCCTTATGGGCTGGCTCGCAGAGGTGGGCTGCACGGTCATCGTGCTGTCGGCAACGCTTCCGGAAGCAAAAAGAAGGGCGCTCGTAAAAGCTTATTCCAGCCAGGAGGACATCGCATACGAGAGGTATCCCCGAATAACCCTGGCCGAGCCGCGGCTATACGGCGAGGAGCAGGCCGAGAACGAGGCTAGCTGCATCGAGATAACAATGGATGAACCGCGAACAATAGAAATCGATTTTATCGGTACGGAGCTTGCAGGGCTCGCGGAAACCCTGGCGCAGAGGCTGAAGACGGGCGGCTGCGCGGCTGTGGTCTGCAACACCGTAGATCGCGCCATAGAGGTGTATAGATATCTGGCAGGCAGCATGGAGGATACCGAGTGCGGACTCTTCCACGCGCGAACGCTTCAGGCGTGGCGGCGAAAGCGAGAGGAGGAAGTGCTCCGCAAGTTTGGCAAGGGAGAGAGGCAACCCGATGGGACATATGTGAACCAGCACAGGCCTGAGCGGGCCGTTCTGGTGGCCACCCAGGTCATCGAGCAAAGCCTCGACCTTGATTTCGATTTAATGGTTTCGGAGATCGCCCCTATCGATTTGCTCCTGCAGCGCTGTGGAAGACTGCACCGGCATCCACGCCCGCGTCCAGCAAACCTGAGGTCGCCAAGGTTCATCGTTATCTGTGACGCTGACTTAGAGGGAAAGCCGCCCGATTCTTTCGGCAAGGGCATCGAGTACATATATGAGCGCTTCATCCTATTGCGCACATGGTTGGCCTTGCGGCAGCGAACGACGATTGATCTGCCCATGGAAATCGAGGGATTGGTGGAAGCGGCATATGGGGTATGCGACTCTGCCCATGGTGATGACTGGAAGCATGCTCTGGAACAGGCACATATCATAATGGAGCATGGGCGAAGTGAATCCGGAAGAGAAGCCGGCAGAATCCTGATAAGCGCTCCCGCCTCCCCCAGCGACCTGATAGAGGTCTTCAATGATCAATTGCTTGAGGATGAGGACCCGATGGTTCACAGGACCCTAAGGGCATCGACGCGTGAGGGCAATCCCTCCATAACGGTCGTTATGGTGCCTGCAAAAACCGCTCTGTCGGATGAACCCGATGTATTGGAGGTACGCTCGTTACTCGAGCATTCGGTTAAATTGAGCGCCTACGGGCTATTCAAGGCGCTGCTTGAGGAGGGTGAGCGCCCAAGGGAATGGGCGGGCAACGCCCATCTGCGCCATGCGCGAATCGCGCGCCTCGACCAAAACAATAGTGCTTGCGTTGGAGGTTATAGCCTAACGGCCGATGAGGCTTTAGGCGTCGTTTCCGAAAAGGACGGTGGAGACAATGGCTGAATTCAATCTTATCGATGAGCCCTGGATCCCATGTATTGATCTGGAGGGCCAACAAGTCGAGCATGGCATAGGCAAAACGATTCTCGGGGCCCACCAACTGCGCGAGATTTGCGACGATTCACCCCTGGTCACCGTAGCGCTACATAGGCTGCTGCTGGCGATCCTGTACCGAGCGCATAATGGCCCACGAAGCATGGACGAGTGGAGCGAACTGTATTCGGCAGGCACATTTCAACCTGATACCATAAATGGGTATCTGGAAAAGTGGCATGATCGCTTCTTTCTTTTCGCAGAGGATTTCCCCTTCTATCAAATGGCGAAAATGCGAACAGTCAAAGGGACGACTAAGGAAGATGTAGTCGTAAGCGTAAACCGCTTGGCGACGGAATGCGCGAGCGGGAATAACGCTACCCTGTTCGATCATTGCAACGATGAGGATGAGGTCAGCTGGTTGCCGCCGGAAACTGCCAGATGGCTGGTCGCCAGTCAATCTTTTGCGCTGGGCTTCGGAAAAAGCAGTGATATTGAAATAGACGGTGCTTATGAAAGTCGGCCTTACTCGGCGGATGCAATAGCGCTGCGCGGCATGTGCATATGGCTGCAGGGCAACACTCTTTTCGACACGCTGATGGCCAACCTGGCCCCCATGCTGGAAGACGCTTCCCTGCCGCCTTGGGAGCTGGATGACCCTCATAAATATAGGGATAAACTCGTTGGAAAGACTAGGAAATCGACTTCCTCTCTTGGCACAGTTGACCGACTCACTTGGCAAAGCCGACTTGTGCTTCTGCTGAAAGAGGGCGAAACCTGTTCGAGAATGTGCTTCACGCAAGGGAGGACCGCCGACAAATCGCCGGGAGACCCGATGAAAACATACCGGAAATCGAAAGATGCAGGCGTGCTCCCGCTGTCTCTCAGCGCCCACAAATCCTCGTGGAGAGATGCCCATTCCATTCTCATGATTCCTAAAAAGGATGCTGGTGGGCAAAGGCCGGAGTGCTTCAATCTGGTGGCCAGATCTTTCTTGGGCGGAAAACTCCTGGCGGATGAAGAATTCAGAACACATGTCGTCGGCTTGGCGTCGGCGCCCCAAAAAGCGGGAAAGTTTGTGCTCTGGCGACACGAACGCATGCCGCTCCCGCTCTCTCTCATAACAAGCATCGATCTTCAAGAGCAGCTTGGCTCGCTGCTTCAGAATGCTGAGCGTGCGGCCTTAATGCTAAACAGACGTATCCGCAGAATAGCCAAGTTATACCTCTCCCCTGACGCGGAGGATCCAGGCGGCAGACAGGCGGACACGGAGGAGATATCCAGAGTTGCTAAGGCCATGGACTCCCGCCCCGCCTTTTGGGCGCGCTTGGAAGAGCATTTCTATACCTTGCTGGAGGGACTACCAAACGACTGGGATGCAGCGGGTGCCGGTTGGAAGCCGGATGAGCAGATGGAGGCATCCAATGCTTGGCGAGAAAACATAAAGAAGGAGGCTAAGCGGGCACTTGAAGAGAGCATCCGATCTCTGGGCAATACCGCCCGTGCCATTAAATCAATAGCAAAGGTCCGCACCGACTTCTACGACGATGATCTCGAGCAACCGGCAGCAAAGAGCCGTGACCAGTGAAAGGAGGAAAGCCCAATGAGCCTTGATGAAAGCCAGAAAGCATTCGTAGGATATCTTCTCAGCTTGGCGAAAGAGGGGCAGGAAAACCGTGCCGCGCTCGCGGGCCTTCGCAGCGGATTGGGCAAGAAGCCGGGGGAGATGGCGCGCGTTCACAAGCATGTGGCGCCATACCTGCCGGCGGAGAGCTATAACGACCGCTGGTATTATCTTGTCGCCACTCTATTTGGCCTGCATCCGAAGCACAGGGGACCCGGCGAGAGCACAACGGATAGTGGCGGGTTGAAGAAAGCTTGGACGCTTGGTCGAGCATTTAAGCCCCTGAGGGACAAGAGCGACAGCATGGAAGCTCGTTTCGTCGCGTTGCTGAATGCACACGCTGACGACTTGGACGACCATCTCCGACATGCCGTAAGCCTGCTTAAGGCGAATGACCTGTCCTTGGACTGGTTTCGTTTCCTCGAGGACCTGCTCGCATGGGATCACCCGGAAGGATATGTCCAGTTGAGGTGGGCGAGAGATTTCTATGGCGGCAGTGGAGCAGCAAGCGCCCCCGGAGGCGATATGTTGGATAATGGCTCATCGAAACAGGAGGTTGAGGAACATGAGTAACTCCGGCGTCAAAATCGAGGTTCATCTGATTCAAAATTTCGCACCTTCCAACTTGAACCGCGATGATACGGGTCAACCGAAGAGCGCCTATTTCGGCGGTTTTCGCAGGGCCCGCGTGTCGAGCCAATGCGGAAAGCGTGCGGCCCGTGAATGGTGGCGCGAACGCGGAACGGTAGCGGTCGGTGAACGCACAAAGAGGCTGCAGCAATTGATCGAAGAGAAGCTGAGCGAGGACGATGCATTCATGAAAGTCGCCGCCAATGAGGAGGAGCGCAAGACTGCAATCGGCGATTTCGTCTCAACCTACTACGCCGCGCCCGATAAGAAAAAGCCTGAGAGCACGAGCGTCTTGATATTCATCAGCCCGGAAGAGATTGAGGTTTGCGCCGCCGCGATAATGGAAATGTGGCCGAAAATTGAAAAGAGGAAAGACGTCGATGCCCGCATCAAGGCATCTCGGATCTCGGCTGACATCGCGCTGTTTGGACGCATGTTGGCCGAGCAGCCAGGGCGCAATACGGATGGCGCATGCCAGGTCGCGCATCCCATCTCCACCCATAAGGTAGACATGGAGATGGATTTCTACACTGCGGTTGATGACCTCAACCCCGAAGAGGAGACGGGAGCGGGGATGATGGGTATAATCGGCTTCAACAGCGCTTGCTATTACCGTTATGCCCTTGTGGATAGAGATCAGCTTGCCAGGAACTTGACCGGCAAAACGGAGCGCAAGGACGGCGAATGGGCGCAGAGGCTTGAGGCCGAGGACTACCGCGAGGCCGATGGTGTGATCGGGGCTTTCCTGGAGGCGATTGTCTATGCTATCCCCAGTGGAAAGCAGAACTCCTTCGCCGCCCAGAACCTGCCCTCGTTCGGGCTGTTCGTCAGGCGAGAGGGCGGCGTACCGGTCTCGCTTGCCAACGCCTTTGCCAAGCCTGTTCGCCCCAGGAAAGACGATGATGACCTCATAGGCCTGTCCGTTGATGCGCTCACGAAGCATTGGGAAACGATCGCGGAGGTGTATGGAGCTCAAGGCATCAAAAAGACGGCTTGTTTTCATGTTGGGCAGTCAGACCGCTTGAACGGGCTCAAAGAATCCGATAAGGGAAGCGTCGAAGCGGCGATCAAGGCGGTCATAGAGGCGGAGAAATAGCGATGAAACAGTCTTACACGCTCCTTTTGCGGCTTGAGGGGCCCATGCAATCCTGGGGTTACCGAAGCCGCTTCGACTACCGCGATACCGCGCTTGAACCTACTCGCAGCGGCGTCATCGGCCTTATCTGCGCAGCCATGGGCATCGCGCGCGGTGAGAACATCTCACGCTTTGACACAATCCGTATGGGCGTGCGTGTAGACAGACAAGGTCGGCCTGAGCGCGATTATCACACCGCGTCCGATGTCATAAAGGCCGATGGAAAAGGGAGGGATACGGTTGTATCCTACCGTGATTATCTGGCCGATGCGTCTTTCACCGTGGGGCTGGAGTCCGAGGATAGAGAAATGCTGGACTCGATAGCCGAGGCATTACGGAACCCCGCATGGACCCTGTTTCTAGGCCGTAAGGCTTTCCCCCTTGCCCGCCCACCCCTCAAGCCTTCAGATGACCCGCAGAAAGGAAGCCTGCAGGAACACCTTCTGAAGGGCCGGTCCAACATGCGCGTAGTGCTGGAAGCCCCTGACGGCGAGCGAACCCAGAACGATTGGCCGCTGTGTTTCGGCAGGCGCCGCTTTTCGCCCCGCTCTGTAACCACCTGCTTCGACGACAAGGGGGATTCGATATGAGAAGCGCAGCTAATACTTTTCTTTTCCTCTCCCGGCTCGTCCTCAGCCAGCGCTCCCGGCAGGTCGTCAGCGAGCTGGCACGCCCGTATGAGATGCATCGCACCCTGATGCGTGCTTTTCCGCAAGCAAGTGGTGAGGCTGGCACCAAAGCGCGCGATGAATACAGCATGCTTTTCCGCACCGAGGCTGAGGACTCGCACGGGAGGGTCATCGTCTTCGTGCAATCGCTCATCGAGCCGAAGTGGTCGTTTCTCGACGGCTTGAACGGCTATCTCCGTGTGGATACGGAAATGCCAAGGCATGAGTGTAAGGACATCATGCCTGCATATCGCGGGATTAAGAACGGACAGGTCCTCTGGTTTCGTTTACGCGCCAACCCAACAAAACGAGTGGCGAAAGAGGGTGACCCGATGAAGGGCAAACGAGTGGAACTGATGCGCGAGGAAGATCAAATCGACTGGTTGATGCGCAAAGGCAGTGGCAAGAATAAGGCCACCACGGGAGGTTTCGACCTTCTTGTCAGGGAGGTAGCGGAACCGGGAGGGGAGATGCGCCTGGTGCCTTATGTTACTGCTTGCAGCGAGGGAAAACAGGTTTGGCGCAAGAAGGGCAAACCTGGAGCAGCGCGCGCGCATACGACCACACACCTGTCTGTTCTCTTCGAAGGCCTCTTGCGCGTTACGGATACAGAGGCCTTTTTGGAGACCCTCGTCAGGGGCATCGGGGCCGGAAAAGCCTTTGGTTTTGGCCTCCTCTCCGTTGCGCCGATATCCATATAAACCCTGGGGACAGTCATGAGACTTCGGGACTTACACCTTCTGCCCAAGTTCAGGGACGGCTTGAGCTACCTCTACGTTGAGCACAGCAGGATAGACAGAGAGATGAATGCGATCGCCCTCCACGACAAGAACGGGACCGTTCCCGTTCCCTGTGCTTCGCTGGCGCTTCTTATGCTTGGCCCCGGCACCAACATCACCCATGCGGCCATATCTGCTCTTGCCGATAATGGATGCCTCGTCCTTTGGTGTGGCGAACAGGCCGTCAGGTTTTACGCACAAGGTATGGGCGAAACACGCAAAGCCCGCAACATCATCAAGCAGGCCAGGTTGTGCTCGATTCCCCACTTGCGCCTTAAGGTGGTCAGAAATATGTACGAGATGCGCTTCAAGGAAAGCCTGGATACAGGGCTTTCCTTGCAACAGATAAGGGGTATGGAGGGCATACGGGTCAGAAACGCATATAAGCAGGCTGCAAAGGAGGCGGGCATCACCTGGAAAGGTCGCTCATATGACAGGAACGCCTGGGCAAGCGCGGATCCTGCGAACAGAGCACTCTCCAGCGCCAACAGCTGCCTGTACGGGATCTGCCAAGCCGCCATTATATCAGCAGGGTATTCCCCCGCTCTGGGCTTTATACATACCGGAAAAATGAATTCTTTCTCTTACGACATAGCCGACCTCTATAAGACTGAAATCACTATTCCAATCGCGTTTCAAGCAGCTGCGGAGGGCGAACATGATATCGACAGGAGGGCTCGTCTTTGCTGTCGCGATGTTTTTCGGGAAGTGCGCCTCCTCGAAAGGATAATTCCCGACATCGAACGAGCTTTGTCGGTTGAAGAAACGCAGAACGGGGAGGAAGAAGACTGTGCTGACCTCGATGGTCCAGTTTATCATCCGGGAGCGATTTGGGATCCAGAGCTGGAGATAATCGACGGCGGAGTGAACTATGGACAGCGGGAGGATTAGCCGGCATGGTTGTGTATATTCTTGAAAGCGTGCCTCGTGGCCTAAGGGGCGAGCTGACCCGCTGGCTCCTTGAGCCACATGCGGGAGTCTTCGTTGGAAAGGTTTCCGCAATGGTTCGAGAAAGACTGTGGGAGAGAATCTGCTCTAAGATAAAGGATGGTGGATGCATTATGATTCATAACACCAATAACGAACAAGGCTTCTTCTTCGATGTTCAGGGTACGACACAGAGGTCTATCGTGGACTTTGAAGGTATTGCTCTTGTGCGACGAAATCCATAATCCCTGTTCAAGCCAGTGATGTCCCCACGCGCGTGGGGGTGAACCGGTGCCGCAGGTTTATGAGGAGATGTTTTCGAAGATGTCCCCACGCGCGTGGGGGTGAACCACCGCGTGGCGGCGACCCACCACTTCCTGGACATGGATGTCCCCACGCGCGTGGGGGTGAACCGGATCAGGCGCGGGCCATCTACCAGGGCTACATCGATGTCCCCACGCGCGTGGGGGTGAACCGACCTCATCGCCCCCGGTAAAGTGCACTCCCTCGGATGTCCCCACGCGCGTGGGGGTGAACCCGATCTCCGCCACCTCCACGATCTTCATAGTCAAAGATGTCCCCACGCGCGTGGGGGTGAACCGCCAGGTGGAAAAATTGCTTGCGGCTTTCGGGCGATGTCCCCACGCGCGTGGGGGTGAACCGAATTATTGTTTGCGGAATAG
>CAZEAU010000015.1:0-59894 GCA_964510515.1 uncultured Actinomycetota bacterium
ACTGTGCCTCAGCCGCTGCCCGGAAGAGGCCATCTACGCGGAGTGAGGTGGGGGGATGGAACAGGTTCATCTCAATATAGACGGCAGGGAGGTCGAGACCTCCGCGGGCCGCACCATACTGGAGGCGGCGCGGGAGGCGGGAATACGCATACCCAGCCTGTGTTACGAGCAGCGCATGGAGCCCTACGGCGCCTGCCGCCTCTGCCTGGTGGAGGTGGAGGGGGCGCGGAGCCTGCTGCCCGCCTGCTACACAACGGTCAGCGAGGGCATGGTGGTGCACACCGCCACGGAGGAGCTGGTGAGGCTGAGGAGGACCATCCTGGAGCTCATCCTTTCCGACCATCCCAAGGACTGCATGACCTGCGAGAGCAGCGGCGACTGCGAGCTGCAGGACCTCGCCTACGAGTACGGCGTCAAGGACGCGCGCTTCCGGGGCGAGGAACACCATTACGAGGTCCTGGCATGCAACCCGCTCATCGAGCGCGATTACGACAAGTGCATACTGTGCGGGCGCTGCATCCGCATCTGCCGCGAGGTGCAGGGGGTGGGGGTGTATGACTTCGTCAACCGCGGCTTCCATGCCGTTCCCGGCATCCCCTACAACCGCCCCATGACGGAATCGCCCTGCGAGTTCTGCGGACAATGCGTGTCCACCTGCCCCACCGGGGCCATCATCTCCATCCCCTCCAAGGGGAGGGGGCGCTCCTGGCAGGTGGAGAAGGTCAGAACCACCTGCCCCTACTGCGGCTGCGGCTGTCAGCTCGACCTGCATGTACGCGAGGGCGAGATAGTCGAGGTGTCGTCGCCGCTCATGGTGGGACCCGGGCAGGGCAACCTGTGCGTGAAGGGGCGCTACGGCTATCCCTTCGTGGGTCACGAGGAACGCCTGACCTCTCCGCTGCTGAGGAAGGGGGGGGAGCTGGTGCCCGTATCCTGGGAGGAGGCGCTGGAGGCGGTGGCCGCGCGCATCGGGGAGGCGGTGGAGGAAAGCGGCCCGGACAGCGTCGCCTTCCTGACCTCCGCGCGGTGCACCAACGAGGAGAACTACCTGCTGCAGAAACTGGCCCGCGCCGTGGTCGGCACCAACAACGTTGACCACTGCGCCCGATTGTGACACAGCTCCACCGTCGCCGGTCTGGCGACAGCTTTCGGGAGCGGGGCCATGACCAACTCCCTGGACGACCTGGAGAAGGCGGGCTGCATCCTGGTCATAGGGTCCAATACCACCGAGGGGCATCCCATCGTCGCCCTGCGCATCAAAAAGGCGGTGATGCGCGGCGACTGCAGGCTCATCGTGGCGGAACCCCGCCACATTCGCCTCTGCTATTACGCCGAGCAGTGGCTGCAGCACAGGCCGGGCAGCGACGTCGCCCTTATCAACGGCATGATGAACGTCATCCTGGCGGAAGGCCTGGCGGACGAGGACTTCGTGCGCGAGCGCTGCGAAGGTTTCGAGGACTTCAGGAAAGTGGTGGAGGAGTACCCGCCGCGGCGGGCGGCGGAGATCTGCGGACTCGACGCCGAGGAGATCAGGAGGGCGGCGCGCACCTTCGCCACGGCGGAGAGCGCGGCCATCGTCTATGCCATGGGCATCACCCAGCATACCAGCGGCACCGACAACGTCCTCTCCCTGGCCAACCTGGCCATGCTCACCGGCAACCTGGGCAAGGAGGGCGCGGGCGTCAATCCCCTGCGCGGCCAGAACAACGTACAGGGCGCCTGTGATGTGGGCGGCCTGCCCAACGTCCTCACCGGCTATCAGGCGGTAAACGATGCCGGGGTGAGGGAGAAGTTCCAGGCGGCCTGGGGGGTGGACCGCCTCCCCGGCGACCCGGGAATTACCCTCATGGAGATGATGGACGGAGCGCTGAGCGGCGCCGTCAGGGTGCTCTACATCATGGGGGAGAACCCGGTGCTTTCCGATCCTGACACCGCACACCTCATAGAGGCCCTGGAGAAGGTGGACTTTTTGGTGGTCCAGGACATCTTCCCCACCGAGACGGCCAGGTATGCGGACGTGGTCCTCCCCGCCGCCTCCTTCGCGGAGAAGGAGGGGACCTTCACCAACACCGACCGGCGCGTGCAGAGGGTGCGCAAGGCGGTGGAGCCCCCCGGCGAGGCGAAAGCCGACAGCTGGATCATCGCCCAGTTGGGGGCGCGGCTTGGCTACGACATGGGCGACATCGCGGCGGCCGGGGTCATGGAGGAGATCGCCTCCCTCACCCCCTCTTACGGGGGGATCACCTATGCCAGGCTGGAGGAGGAGGGCGAGCTGAGGTGGCCCTGCCCGGACCCCGACCACCCCGGAACCGCCATCCTGCACGCAGGCGGATTCAACAGGGGCAAGGGGCTTTTCAGTCCGGTGGAATTCAAGCCTCCGGCCGAGGAGCCGGACGAGGAGTACCCGTTTACCCTGACCACGGGAAGGCTGCTCACCCACTATCATACCGGCTCCATGTCCAGACGGGTCGAGGCCCTGAACGAGCTGGAGCCGCGCAACCACGTATGGGTCAACCCCTCGGACGCCGAGAAGCTGGGCATCGAAGCCGGGGAGGAAGTGGCGCTGCAGTCCCGCCGCGGCGCGATAAAGTTGCAGGTCAGGGTGACGAAGAAGGTGGGAGAGGGCGTGGTTTTCGTCCCCTTCCACTTCGGCGAGTCGCCCGCCAACGCGCTGACCAATCCCGCCCTGGACCCGGTGGCCAAGATCCCGGAGTTCAAGGTGGCGGCGGTACGTATACTGACAGGTAAGTCCATGCGGGATCTCGAACATATTACCAGCATGTCCTGAGGGCGTTCGGGGCGGCGATGCGAGGTTCATTGCTGACCGCGCAATGTTTCGATGGTAGAATAGTAACCGACCAGGCTGCAAAGAATTGCATGCAGGGACGCCGGAACGGATTAGCGCCGTGGGGGGAGCCGTGGTGAAACACAGAAACGGGAGAGATGTCATATGAATCTATACCAGAATCTCGTGAGAAGCGCGGAAAAGAACCCGGATGCTATGGCTCTCTCTTTCGGGCATGAAGACATCTCCTACGGGGAACTGCTGGCACGCACCAATCGCCTGGCCAATGGCCTGCGCAGCCAGGGGGTCGACGAGGAATCCAAGGTGGCCATCCTCCTGCGCAACATCCCGGAGTTCGTCGTCTCCTATTACGCCGTCCTCGCCCTGGGGGCGACGGTGGTTCCGCTGTGCTACATGTGCCTGGCGGAAGAGGTGGAGAAGATAGTCTGCGACTCCAAGGTGGAGACGTTGATCACCAACTTCGAGTTCGATGACCTGGTCAAGGACCTCCAGTCCTCGATGTGTTCCCAGATCGGCCGCATCATCGTCAAGGATGCGCCGGAGCTGGAGGGAGTCATCCTCTACGAGAAGCTGGTGGAGGGCCGGCCCGACACCTTCGACGCCGTCGACCGCGCTCCCGACGACGTGGCGGCCATCCTCTACGCCCCCACCTCCTCCAAGGTGGTGAGGGGATGCATGCTCACCCACCGCAACCTGGACTGGAATGCCGATGTCACGGTCAGGGAATGCGAGCTCACCGCCGAGGACGTGGTCATGGGGGTGTTGCCCTTCTTCGCCGTCTACGGGCAGAGCTGCGTGATGAACGCGGCCATCAAGTCGGGAACGAGGCTGGTGCTGCACGAGTCTTTCATCCCCGGCGAGGTGCTCAAGGCCCTGCAGCACGAGCAGGTGACGGTGTTTTTCGGCGTGCCCACCATGTTCGTGTATATCCTCAACCACCCGCTTATCTACCAGTATGACCTGGGCATGGTGCGCCTGTGGGTCAGCGGCGGCGCTCCCTTCCCCCGCGAGGTCATGGACCGCTGGAACAACGAACTGGGGTCGCGGATATACGAGGGCTACGGCCTCACCGAGGCGGCGCCGCTGGTGTCCATACAGTCGCAGCAGGGGCCATACAAGATCGGCTCCATCGGCCTTCCCCCCGCGGACATCGAGCTCAAGGTGGTGGACGAGGAGGGCAAGCAGCTCGAGCGCGGCGAGGTCGGGGAGCTCCTGGTCAAAGGCCCCAACGTGATGAAGGGCTACTACAACAAGCCCGAGGAGACGGAGAAGGTGCTCAAGGAGGGCTGGCTCTACACCGGCGACATGGTCTTTATCGACGAGGACGGCCATATCTTCATCGTGGGCCGCAAGAAGGACCTTATCATCCGCGGAGGTTTCAACATCTATCCTCGCGAGATAGAGGAAGTCCTCGCCTCCCACCCGCTCATCTCCGAGGCGGCGGTGGTGGGGATACCCAACAAGTACCTGGGCGAGGAGGTCAAGGCCTACGTGAAGCAAAAGCCGGGCTCCAGCCTCACGGAGCAGCAGGTGCTGGACTACTGCGAGGAGCATTTGCCCTACTATAAGACCCCCAAATTCGTGGTCTTCGTGAGGTCGTTCAAGAAGGACCCCTCCGGGCAGATACTCAAGGACCTCATCGAGGAGAGCTGAGGAGGCCCGCAGGACGTCCGCAGCATGAGCGCCGCCCGCCGCCACCCGCCGGGGCGGGCGAATTTACTCCCCTTTGCGCCGTGTGCTAAAATCACCTAAATTACGTGGCTGTTCCGGCTGTTCGTCAGGGGTAAACGCGTACGGTGTCAGGAGATTTGCATTGGCTGCTGGCAAGGCGGGTAAGAAGAAGCTGCTCTCGTGCGCCATCCTGTTCATCTTCTGGGTAGCCCTGACCGCCACCACAGCCCGGCACGAACTCGTCGTCGGCCTGGTCTGCTCGGCCTTCGTTGCCGCCCTCACGGCATCCCTGCTGGGGAGGGCCATAGACCCCCATATAACCCTCGCCGTGCTGCTGCGCCTCCCGTTTTTCCTGCTGCGGCTGCTGTGGGAGATATTGAAGGCCAACTACGATGTGGCGAAGATAATCCTCGACCCCAGGCTTCCTGTAGATCCGGTGCTGATCACCTATCGCACCTTCCTGCCGCATGACCTCCCGCGCACGGTCTTCTCGGACTCCATCACGCTCACCCCGGGCACGGTAACGGTCGAGCTCGATGACGACCTGCTCAGCGTGCATTGCCTGTGTCCATATCATGAAAAAGGCCTGGCCAGACTGGAGGGGCTGGTGGGCTGGCTGTTCGGGGTGAGCGGGGATGGATAGTTTTTTCACTGTCATCGCCCTGATCATGGGCCTCAATGCCCTTATCTGCCTCTACCGCGCAGCCGTGGGGCCGACCATCCAGGACCGCCTCCTGGGGGTGAACATCATGGGGACCAAGACCCTGGTGGTGGTGGTGCTGGTGACCTATATCCAGGCGGAGAGCTTCTTTCTTGACGTGGCCATCGTCTATGCGCTGCTCCTCTTCGTGGTGACCGTGGCCCTGTCGCGCTACCTCGAGACGGAGGGATGGGAGGGGATGGGGTAAATGGCGAAGAACATCGTGGCCGCCGCGCTCTGCTGCATGGGCACTTTCTTCTTTATCCTGGGGACCGCGGGGCTCCTGCGCATGCCCGACCTCTTCTCTCGCCTGCATCCGGCGACCAAATGCGACACCCTCGGCGCATGTTCGGTGATAATCGGGATGGCGGTGTACAGCGGGTGGTCCTGGGACCTGGTGAAACTCGTCCTCATCGCCTGCTTCGTGCTGCTCTCCAGCGCTACCTGCGGGCATGCCATCGGGCGTTCGGCCCTGAGGGGGGGCATCGGGTACTGGAGAAAAGATATGGGGGGGGTCGAGGGTGGGCACGGCGCTTAACCTCACCTTCATCGTGCTCCTGCTGGGCACCGCGTTGCTCGCGGTGTACACCAGGGACCTGCTGGCCGCGGTGATCATTTTCTCCGCATACAGCCTGATAATGGCGCTCATGTGGCAGCGCCTGCAGGCGCCCGACCTGGCCCTCACCGAGGCGGCGGTGGGCGCCGGAGTGACCACCGTGCTCTTCCTGGTCACCATATTCAAGACCCGCAGGAGAGAGGAAGAGGAGGAGAGGTGAAGAGGGCCATCTCCATCGTTTTCATCGTCGCCCTCGCACTCCTGCTCCTCTACGTCGTCGATAACATGCCCCCCATGGGAGATGCGGGGAGCCCCACGAACTCGAGCGAGATCACCCGGCGTTACCTGGATGAGGCGGAGGACGAGGTCCACGCCCAGAACGTGGTCACCGGCATCCTCGTCAACTACAGGGGATACGATACCCTGGGGGAGGTCACGGTAATATACTGCGCCCTGGCGGCGGTATTGGCCGTGCTGGGCAGGGAAAAGAGGGGGAGGGTCCATGCCCATGCGGACCGCTTGGAGGTGGCCTCCTCGGTGATCGTCAAGACCGCGGTGCGCTTCCTGGTGCCTTTCATCGTCCTCTTCTCCGCATATACCATCCTGCACGGGGTGCTCAAGCCGGGAGGCGGGTTTCAGGGCGGAGCCGTCATCGGGGGCAGCATGATCGTCTTCACCACCATATTCGGGTTGTATGAATCCTCAGCGCGCATACCGCAGGGACTGCGCTTCTCCACCGAGGGCGCCGCGCTCATCACCTTCTTCACCGTGGGCGTCCTGGGGCTGGTGGGAGGGGGGGAATTCCTCACCTTCGCCTGGCCGAACATGGCGGAGAACCTGCAGCCTTCGCTGGTGTCATGGTTGACGGTCATCATAGAGATCGGCATAGGGCTGGGCGGGGCCATGGTGTTCATCTCCATTCTCTTCAGCATGATAAGGGAGGGGGAAGAGGTTGCGCTTGTTGCATAATTACCATTACGTCGCGGCCATGCTCCTTTTCTGCATCGGCCTGTACGCGCTCATCGTACGCCGCAACATCATCAAGAAGCTCATCGCCCTCAATATCATGGAGACCTCGGTCTTCTTCTTTCTGGTCAGTCTCGGGTATCTTGACGGCGGTATGGCCCCGGTCCGCAGCGCGGGCGCTGACCCGTCGCTGATGGTCAGCCCCCTTCCGCAGGCCCTTGTCCTCACCGGCATCGTGGTTGCGGTGAGCGTTACCGCCGTGGCCCTGGCCCTGGTCATCCTGCTCTACCGCCAGTTCGGGACCCTGGATGTCGACCGTCTCTTCCGCGAGGGCGGGGAGCCCGCGGCGGACGCGGAGAGAGGGGACGCCGCATAGATGGGCGCTTACCGCCACTTCCCCGTATTCATGATCACCCTGCCCCTGTTATGCGCGGCGCTGCTGCCGCTTCTGGGATACCTGCGTCGCGAGTGGGTGCCCTGGGCGGCGGTGCTGCCGCTGGCGGCCTCCTCTCTTTTGGGCATACTGCTGGTGGGTAAGATACCTCCCGGCGGCCATATCAGCTATCGCGTGGGAGGCTGGGAGCCGCCTTTCGGCATCGAGCTGCGCGTGGACTATATCGGGCTCTTTATCATGCTGCTGATCTGCGCCGTCACCCTGCTGGTCATCTTCTTCTCCCGCCGCTATATCGAGAGGGAGGTATCGGGGGGGCGGCTGGTTGCGTACTACACGCTTTTTCTGCTCCTGTCCGGCTCCATGCTCGGCTTCGCCGCTGCGGGCGACATGTTCAACCTCTTCGTCTTCATGGAGACCATGGCCATATCCTCATATGCGCTGGTGGCTATCACCGCCAGCCGCAATGCGGTGCGGGCGGCCCTCAAGTACGTGCTCATGGGGGCGCCATCGTCCATCATGGTGCTCCTGGCCATAGGTTTCCTGTACTCGGCCACCGGCACACTGAACATGGCGGACCTGGCCGGCCGCATAGGGGAATCGGCATATACCGAGGTCCTCATGGCGTCCTTTATCCTCTTGGTCATCGGGTTCGGTGTGAAGGCGGCCCTTTTCCCCCTGCACATGTGGCTTCCCGACGCCCACTCCATGGCCCCCTCGCCGGTAAGCGCCCTCCTCTCCGGGCTGCTGGTCGAGGTGAGCGCCTTCGCCATGATCAGGGTCGTCTTCTCCGTCTTCACCGCCGGGACGCACCATCTCGTCGGGACCGCCACCGCCGCGGTGGGGGTGTTCGCCGCCGTGGCGGTCCTTTACGGGGGGGTCATGGCCATCCTGCAAAAGGACCTCAAGATGATGATCGCCTATTCCACCGTCAGCCACATCGGCTATATATTTCTGGGCGTGACGGCCATGACCGCCGAGGGGCTCACCGGGGCCATGTACCACATGCTCGACCACGGCCTGGCCAAGGCCTGCTTCTTTCTCTGTGCGGGGTGCTTCATCCATGCCAGGGGATACCGCCGCATCGCCGAGCTCAAGGGGGCCTGGCGGCAGATGCCCTGGACCTCCTCCGCCTTCGCCCTGGCCGCGCTCTCCGTGGTGGGCATCCCCCCCAGCGCCGGTTTCATCAGCAAGTGGTACCTCATCCTCGGCAATATCAAGGGGGGGAACTACCTCTATGCCATGGTGCTGCTGGCGGGGAGCGTCCTGGCGGCGGTGTACTGCTTCCGCGTGATCATCTACATGTTCTTCCTCCCCGGCCGGGAGGGGGCCTGGGAGGAGGAGTCTCGCGATGCCCCTCCGTCCATGCTCTCTCCGCTGTGGCTGCTCGCGGCGGGCACGCTCTTCTTCGGCGTGTTCTCCTACCTGTTGATACCGTCGCTGCTCAAGGCGGCGCGGCTTCTGTTGTGAGCGAAAAAGGGGGTTGTCGATGTCGGAATCAAGCACCTTCTCGGTACTGCCGCTGGTGGCCATGGCGCTGCCGTGGTTGACCCTGCTGGCGATACTCGCCATGCCCAGGCGCAACCGGCGCCTGCGCTTGTGGCTGTGCTTCCTGGGCGCCCTGGCCGCTTTCGCGGTGGTGCTTTCCATGCTTCCCGGCATCCTGGACGGCAACACCTACACCCTCAAGCTGGCCAGCGTGGTGGAGGGGCTGGAGATACGCCTCGGCGTGGACGCCCTGGGCTATTATTTCGCCCTCATCCTCTCCTTGCTGTGGATGCTGGCCACCCTCTTTTCCATCTCCTACATCGACCACAAGGAGAACCGCTTCTTCGCCTTCATGGCCCTGTGCGAGTCCTTTATCCTGGGCTGCGCGTTCTCCGCGAACATGTTCACCTACTTCATCTTCTACGAGATGATGACCTTCGGGTCATACCCCCTCATCATCCACGAGGAGACGGACATGGCGCGGCGAGCCGGATATAAATACCTGGTCTATGCGGTGGCGGCCGGGACGGTGCTCTTCTTCGCCATCGTGGCCCATTATTTCTGGGGGGATGGGCAGCTGGGCTTCGGCAGGCTCGGCGTGCTCAGCCTGGAGTCCGCCGGCCGCGCCGCCCTCACCACCATCTTCTTCACCTATCTCGCGGGTTTCGGGGTCAAGGCGGCGATCATGCCCCTGCACGGCTGGGTGCCCGACGCCCACCCCGCCGCGCCGGCGCCGGCCAGCGCCCTGCTCTCCGGCGTCATCCTCAAGGCCGGGGCCTTCGGCATCATCCGCGTTGTCTTCAACGTCTTCGGAGCGGGGCTCATGCGCGAGCTGGGCGTGTTCACGCTCATGGCCGTGCTGGCCTGCGTGACCATCGTGGTGGCCTCGGTGTTCGCCCTCACCCAGGACAACCTCAAGCGCCGGCTGGCCTATTCCAGCATCGGCCAGGTCTCCTACATCATCCTCGGCCTGGCCATGCTCTCCCGTGACGGTGCCCTGGGCGGGGTGATGCACCTCGCCCACCATGCCCTCATGAAGGGGTGCCTCTTCCTCTGCTCCGGGGTCATCCTGGTGAAAACGGGGAAGAAGAACATCAGCGAGATGAGGGGGGTGGGGTACAAGCTTCCGGTCACCATGATCTGCTTCGCCGTCTGCGCCCTGGGCATGATGGGCACGCCCCCCTCGGTGGGCTTCATCAGCAAGTGGCTGCTGGGGAGCGGCTCTCTTGAGGCCGGCCTTCCCGTCTACGTGATCATCCTTCTGGTCAGCGCCCTCCTCAACGCGGCCTATTTCCTGCCCATCATCTACATCGCCTTCTTCCGCTGGCCGGGCGACGAGGGGGAAGGCGCGGAGGGGGGCCGGCGCCCCAGGCTGGTCTTCGGCAAGGAGGCGGAGCATAAGCTGGTCGCGCCCGTGGCCCTGCTGGCCGCGCTGAGTATCGTCGTCGGCGTGTGGGTGACCGTGCCGGGGTTTCCCTACTCGCTGGCCGATCCCGTGGTGAGGGATATCTACGGCAGCGAGGTTACGGGTTACGTTTATTTAGACGAGAACGGCAATGGCGGGCATGACCGGGGAGAGCCGGGCCTGGAGGGCGTTTCCGTCCGGCTCCAGCGCGATGGAGAGGTCGTGGCGTCTGCGATTACGGATGCAAACGGCCGCTACGCCTTCGCAGGAGCAGGGGAGGGAGATTACCAGGTCGAGCTCGCCGCTTCCGGCCTGTCAGTCGTGGGCCTGACGCCGGTCAGGGGGGTGAAGGTGGCTGCCGGGGAAGAGGTAATGGTGGAAAGGCCCTTCCTGTTGAAACCATGACACGATGAGGTAAGAGATTGCACGAGACCAAGACCGCGATACTCGCCTGCTCCGTCCTGCCCGTGCTGGCGATGGCCGTCCCACTCGCTGGAGCCGCCTTGGCGGCGCTGGCGGGAGAGAAAAGGGCGCGCCTGCGCAACTGGGCCGCGACCGCGGCCACCGGGCTCACCCTCCTCATCGCGGTCCTGGTGCTGGTCAAGGTGCTCGGAGTCGGCTCCGTCTATTTCAACCTGAACATCCTGCGCATCGGCGGCAGCTACGCGTGCAACCTTCAGGTGGACGCCATGGGCGCGTTCTTCGTGCTCTTCGCCGCCCTGTTGTGGTTCGCCGCCTCCCTGCATGCCTTCCGTTACATGGAGCACGAAAAAAGGCGCACCAGGTTCTTCTTTTTCATGCTCCTCACCGAATCCGCCACCCTTGGCGTCTTCATGGTGCATGACTTCTTCAGCCTGTACCTGTTCTTCGAGGCCATGGGCCTTTTCGCCTATGTGCTGGTCATACACTCCGAGACGGAGAAGGCGCGCGCGGCGGCCAGCAAGTATATCTGCATGACCGTGGTGGGGGGCCTGAGCCTCATCGGTGGGATATTCCTCTACCTGGGCGCCGCGGGCACGGTCGCCTTCAAGCCGCTCGCGGACAGCGCCTGGCTGGGCGGCCCCTTCAGGGTGGCTGCCGTTGTCTTTCTCATCGCGGGTTTCGGTGTCAAGGCGGGCATGGTTCCCCTGCACATCTGGCTGCCAGACGCGCATCCCGCCGCGCCCTCACCCGCGAGCGCCCTGCTCTCCGGGGTGATGATAAAAGCGGGGGCCTACGGCATCCTGCGCACCGTGCTCACCTTCCTCCAGGAGCCGGCAGCCCCCGGCGTGGATGCCGGGGCGGCGGGGGGCGCCTGTGGCATGGAGGGGGCGGCCTCGGGCCTGGCCGGCGACGTCCGCCTGCTGGGGATTGCCATAATATGGATAGCCGTGGCCACCATGTTCGCCGGTATGCTCCTGGCCCTGGTGCAGAACGACATCAAGCGCACCCTCGCCTACTCCAGCGTGAGCCAGATGGGCTATATCCTCTTCGGGGTGGGGTGCATGGCGTACCTGGGGGCCGAGGGCGCCATGGGCATGGGGGGAAGCCTGTATCATGTCATCAACCACGCATTTTTCAAGGGATGCTTCTTCCTCGCCGCCGGCTGCATACTCTTCTGCGTCCACGAGCTGGATATGTTCAGGCTGGGCGGGCTGTGGCGGCGCATGCCCCTGACCACCGTTTTCTGGTGCATCGCCGCACTTGGCATCATGGGCATACCCCCGTGGGGCGGCTTCGTCTCCAAGACGCTGCTGCATCACGCCATAGTGGAGGCGCATCATCTCGCCGAGCACGCTAACCTGGCGACTGGGGGATGGATCGTGGCGGCGGAGGTGATGTTCGTGATCGTGAGCGGGGGCACCATCGCCTACATGGCCAAGATGACGTACTATACCTTCTTCCGCCGCCCCGGCGCGGAACGCGAGCATCACCTCGAGCGCGTGAAGGAGGCGCCGGCATGGATGCTCGCGGGCACGGGGCTGCTGGCCGCCGGGGTCGTTTTCAACGGACTCTTCCCGGGGGTCCTGCTGGGCAGGCTGGTGGGACCGGCGGTGGAGACGGTGAGGGGTTTTGACCCTCACATGGCCTCGCACATGGCGGAAGAGCCCATATTCCTGTGGAAGAACGTCAAGGAGATATTTGTGCCCCTGGCCATCGGAGCCTCGGTGTTCGCCATGGGCGCATGGCCGGACCTCCTGGGCAGGCGGCGCCGCGGGCCGGATCTCTTCCACCACCGGCTGCCGCGCCGGCTGGGGGTCGATTACTGGTACGTGCGGGGGGCGAAGGGCGCCCTGGCGACCCTGTTCGCGGGGCGGAGGGCGTATGCCTCCGCCAGGGCGGCGGCGGCGGCGGCGCTGAGGCGGGGGGCCTCCGGGACGGCGCGCCTGGCGAGAGAGGCCACCGCGCGCACGCAGGGGCTTTGCCTCCGCGCCGGGGAGAGGATGGCCGGGCTGTGGGAATACTCATCGGGGCGGCTGCCGCCGCGGATAAGGGAATACCGGGGCGACATCGCGGCGGCGACCCTGGCGCTGGCGGTGTCTCTGGCCGTCTTTGTGGTCATGATGCTGTTGTGAGCGCCCGCGCGGGCGGGGGGCAGGGGAGGCCCAAGTCGGCGCGCAAGGCGGGAGGGGAGGCAGGTTGGCGCTGGAGACGGTGTGCCTGAGCGCGATGGCGGGCGGCACGGGCAGGGGCGCGGCGGCGGTGCTGCTGGCGGCGGCTGCCGGGGTCGCGGCCTTCCTCTACGCCGCCTCAAGCGGCCTGTTCGGCCCCAAGGCCTTCAGGCTGGATCCGCAGGCGATGAGGTATCCGCGCAGGGGAAAGGTCGAGTTCTGGTACGCTCAGGCGGCGCGGGCGGCATGGAGATGGCTCTCGCTCACCCCCCCAAGGGAGATGCGTATCGATTACTGGTACGCTCGGGCGGCGCGGTGGCTCTGGTCCTTCCTCGCCCGCGCAGGATGGGCTTACGCCCAGGCCAGGAAGCGGACATGGGCGGGGCTGAAGCGAGGTTGGAGGAGGGCGCGCGGCCGGGCTCGCGCCATGCTTCCCGAAGCGGCGAGGGGCCTGCAGCGCGACATGGCCCTGGGTGCGCTGGCCATGGCCCTGGTGCTGGTGGCGCTGCTCCTCTTGAGCCTGGCCTAGAGCCGCCACGGGCCCGCCGGGGGCAGGCGGGGCGCGATGGCGGGCGGGGGTAAGGGCAAGGATGTTTCCCTCTTTTTGTCATCGCCGCCGCCGTGTTATGGTTAGGGGGAAATCTCGCATCGGGAGCGGCTCCCGCCCGGGAGGGGCGTGGGAGGCGGGGGTCTGCGCCCGGGGTTTCGGCGCGGCCGCCATGCGCGGGGCGGGAGGCGCGGAAGGGAGATGGAGGAAACGCTGAGGCTCGCAGACGCCGGCGACGCCGGGGAGGAGAGGTGGTAAGCGATGGGTGAAAAGCTGGACCTGGCATCGCGATGGCTCCTTGCGCTGGCGGTCATCCTCATACCCCTGACGGTGATGGCCATCGTCTCCGGCGCCTGGGGGTTGAACTACCAGCTGAATACGAACCAGTGGACCCGCTACCTGCTGTTCGCCTCCTGGGTGCTGCTCGCCTTCTCCGCGGTCGCGGGCACGGCCAACCTCATCACCCCCCCCGGGGAGGAATGCGGGGAGGGGGCGGTGGAAGTGACGCCCGAACCGCGGCGGGGAGAGGGCGGGGAGGAGGGCGCGGGCGGCGAGCCCCGGCTCCCGGAGCGGGCGGGGGGCATGCGGGACTTCAGCACGGCCTACGCCTTCGTGCTCGCCCAGGCCTGCGCCTTCGTGGCGGGGATCATCGTTTTCATCGCCTACCTCTCCTGGATGCTCCTGGGGCTGCAGGCTTTTCCCGCCTCGGGCTTTTAGCGCGGCGGGAGATGGAGGAATACCTGCGCCGCTTCTACCGCGAGAAGGTGCATGCGGCCGGCCTTGCGCCCTTCCGGGTCGCGGTAGGGGAGAGCGACCTCCTCATCTTCGCGCAGCGCGACCTATCGGCACAGGCGCGCTCGTCGCTGCGCGCTCACCGTGCCGGGCTCGAGGGCTTCATGGCGCTGCAGCCGCGCTTCCGGACCTCCTTCCGCCCCTGCGAGGTTCCCGACGGCGCGCCGCGCGTGGTGAGACTGATGCAGGGGGCCGCAGCGGCGGCGGGCGTAGGCCCCATGGCGGCGGTCGCGGGGGCGATAGCCCAGGCAGTGGGAGAGGACCTGGAACCTCTTTCCCCAGAGATGATCGTGGAGAACGGGGGAGATATCTTCCTGCGCTCGGCGAGGGAGAGGCGCGTGGGGGTGTTCGCCGGGGAGTCGCCCCTGAGCGGGCGTATCGCTCTCAGGGTGCCGCCGACACCCCCCGGAGGGCTGGGCATCTGCACCTCCTCGGGCACGGTGGGGCCCTCCTACAGCGCGGGCATCGCGGATTCCGCCCTGGTGATGGCCGAGGACGCCGCCCTCGCCGACGCGGCCGCCAGCGCCCTGGGCAACCGGGCCAAGAGCGCCGCCCATATCGAGGAGGCGCTCGCGGCGGCGATGGCTATCGCCGGGGTGATCGGTTGCCTGCTGATCGTCGGCGACCGCCTGGGGGTGAGGGGCGGGCTGGAAATAGTGGAGGCCTGACCCGCCGTTCGCGTGCGCCGTCGCGGCGCGGTTTGATATATTACAGGAGGAAATAGACTCACGTATCCGGAAAGGCCGCAGGCGGCGGCGGGGGGCCTGCTCATGGATCTGAAGGGGGCTCGCGAACGGGCGCAGAGCCTGCGCGAGGAGCTCAACTACCATAATTACCGCTATTACGTCCTCGACGACCCCGTGATCGCCGACGGGGAATACGACGCCATGATGCGGGAGCTCCTGGGCATCGAGGAGACGTATCCGCAACTTATCACCCCCGATTCCCCGACCAGGCGGGTGGGAGCCCCGCCCGGGGAGGCGTTCGAGCCCGTGCGCCACCGTGCGCGCATGCTGAGCCTTGACAACGTCTTCGACCAGGATGAGCTGGCGGCTTTCATCCAGCGGGTCGAGAACGCGGTGGGTGAGACCGATTACGTCTGCGAGCTCAAGATCGACGGCGCGGGCGTGGCCCTCACATACGAGGGCGGGGCCTTCGTGCGCGGCGCGACCCGGGGAGACGGGGTCAGCGGCGAGGACATCACCGCCAATCTCAAGACCATCAGGGCCCTGCCCCTGCGCCTCCTGGGCGAGAAGTCGGTTGCCTTCCTGGAAATCAGGGGGGAGGTCTTCATGCCCAAGGAGTCCTTCCGCGAGCTCAACCGCCGCCGGGATGAGCTGGGCCGGCAGGGCTTCGCCAATCCCCGCAACGCCGCGGCGGGCTCCCTGCGCCAAATCGACCCCCAGGTGACCGCGTCCCGCAACCTCGGCCTCATCTGTTACGAGATAGGCTATATCGAGGGCAGGGACTTCCGCACTCACGACGAGGTCCTGGAACAGATAGCGCATTGGGGCTTCCACGTCAGCGATCACTGGCGCGCGGTGTCGGGCGGGGAGGAGATCATGGATTTCTGCCGCACCTGGATCGCGCGGCGGGAGGAACTGCCCTACGAGGTGGACGGGGCGGTGGTCAAGGTCAACCGCCTCGACCTGCGTGACCGCCTGGGGGCGACGAGCAAGGCGCCGCGCTGGGCCGCGGCCTTCAAATTTCCCGCCGAGGAGAAGACGACCCGCCTCATCGCCGTGGAGATCAACGTCGGGCGCACCGGTGCCCTCACCCCCACCGCCATCCTGGAGCCGGTTTCCGTGGGGGGCTCCAGCGTCTCCCGGGCCAGCCTGCACAACGAGGACGAGGTGCGGCGCAAGGGCATCAGGGTGGGGGACATGGTGCTGGTGCACAAGGCCGGCGGGGTCATCCCCGAGGTCATCAGGCCGCTGCCGGAGCTGCGCGACGGCACGGAGAGGGAATTCGTCATGCCCGACAGATGTCCCGCCTGTGGGGGCGGGGTCTACCGCCCCGAGGGAGAGAAGGTGGCCAGGTGCATAAATGTGGATTGTCCCGCCCGCCTCTTTGAGAGCCTGCTGCATTTCGGCTCGCGCGGCGCCATGGACATCGAGGGCCTGGGACCGGCAACGATCACGGAGCTGAGGGAAAAGGGCCATGTGCGCAACGTGGAGGACATCTACTTCCTGGATGGGGGACAGCTGCACGACCTCACCGGCTTCGGGGACAAGTCGGTAGCCAACATGCTGGAGTCCATCGCCGCGAGCAAGCAGCGCCCCCTCTCCCGCCTGCTCTTCGCGCTGGGGATACGCCATGTGGGTTCCCACGTGGCGGAGGTGCTGGCGCGTCGTTACCGCAGCATGGAACGGCTGGCGGCGGCGGGCGAGGAGGAGCTGCGGGAAATAGACGAGGTCGGACCGACCATCGCCGGCAGCGTCGCGGCCTTTTTTACCGAACCTCGCAACCTGCAGCTTATCCAGAGGCTGGCGGAGGCGGGGGTCAACATGCGGGAGGACGTGGAGGAGGGCCCGCGCGACCTCGTGGGCCTTACCTTCGTGCTCACCGGGGCCCTGGGCGCCATGAGCAGGGAGGAAGCGCGTCGGGCCATAGGGGAGCGGGGGGGCAGAGTGGCGTCGAGCGTGAGCCGCAAGACCGATTACGTGGTGGCCGGGGCGGAGCCGGGGAGCAAATACGACAAGGCCCGCGAGCTCGGTGTTAAGATCATCGGGGAGGAGGAGCTCGCGCTGCTGCTGCAAGGCGGCGGGAAGGGCGCGGCGAAAGGAGAGGGATGATGGAGAGAAAGGACGTGGAGTACGCGGCCTGGCTGGCGCGGCTGGAGTTGAGCGAGGAGGAGGCGGAGGGGTTCGCCCGCCAGCTCGGGAAGGTGCTGGAGCAGGCGGAGACGATGGTGAACCTGGACACCGGGGATATCGAGCCGACCTCGCACGCCACGTCGCTGGTGAACGTCTTGCGTCCGGACGAAGTGCGGCCCTGCCTGTCGCAGGAGGAGGCCCTTTCCGGCGCCCCCCGCGTCGAGGAGGGTTATTTCATGGTGCCCAGGATAGTGTGAGGCTGGCGAGGAACCCGGCCTTGGCTCCCTATGTGCTCGTAGCCACCGCCCTGGTCATCCTGGGAATCGCCGCCCGGCTGCAGGCGGCGGGCTTCACCCGCGGAGAGCCGGCGCGCATCCTGCTGGTGTGGCTGGCCTTCAGCGCGGTGACCGCGACCGTCGCCGCGGTCGGGACGTGGATGGGGGACGCCTCCGCCAGCCTGCACCTGGCCGCCGCCACGCGCATATGCGCGCTGACGGCGGTGGCCACCCTCTTTCTCTTCACGCGTTCCTTCGGCATCCCCGTGGGGTTCGGCGCCTTCTTCTGGTCGGTGCCCCTGCAGTTGGGCGTGGCGGTGATCATCGTCAACTTCAGGGAGATGTTCAAGTACAGCGGCGGCGGCCGGGTCCTGGACATGGGGAGCGTGGCCGCCCTGATCACCATCGTGCTGACCTGGCTCTACGGCGCACTGGCGCTGGCCTATGCCATCGCCCTCTACCTGACCCTGCGCCGCGAGGGGCGGCAAAAGGAGAAGAGGAGGACGCTGGCCATGATCGTCGCCCTCGCCGTGATGCTGGCCGCCAGCGGGCTGCGGGGAGTGGTGAGCGGCACGGCGGGGAGCGCCTTGAGCGTCGCCTACCTCGGTCACCTGGCAGGAATGTTGTTGCTGACCTGGGCTTTCCGGGGCCCGGCAATACCCAGGTTGGCACGGAGATAAGGAGTATATTGCATTGGATCCCTACTATGCCATGAAAGCATGGGAGCTGCGCGGGCTCCTCGGCCGTGGAGAGGTGAAAGCGGCGGAGGTCCTGGACTCGGTGCTGGCGCGCACGGAGGAGGTGGAGAAGCGGGTGCACGCTTTTATCACGCCCACCCCGGAGGGGGCGCGCGCCGCGACGGCCGACGGCGCCGCGGGCGGGGCGGCGGGTATTCCCATGGCGGTCAAGGACGTCCTGTGTACACGGGGAGTGCGCACCACCTGCGGGTCGCGCATGCTCGAGGCCTATGTGCCCGTGTACGACGCGGCGGTGATAGAGAGGTTGCGTGGAGAAGGGCTGGTGATGGTGGGCAAGACCAACACGGACGAGTTCGCCATGGGCTCCTCGACCGAGAGCTCCGCCTACGGCCCCACCCGCAACCCCTGGGACCTGGAGCGCGTCCCCGGCGGCTCCAGCGGCGGCTCGGCGGCGGCGGTGGCGGCGGGGGAGGCCATCTGGGCGTTGGGCTCGGATAGCGGCGGCTCCGTCCGCCAGCCCGCTTGCTTCTGCGGCCTGGTGGGGATGAAGCCCACCTATGGGCTCATATCCCGCTACGGCCTGACGGGCCTGGCCTCCTCGCTCGACCAGGTGGGGACGATAACTCGCGACGTGAGGGACTGCGCCCTGCTCCTCTCCCTGCTGGCCGGGCACGACCCTCGCGATTCCACCTCCCTGGATGTGGAGGCCCCCGACTACCTGGAGGAGATGCGGGGCGGCATAGAGGGCATGAGAGTGGGAGTGCCGCGGGAGCTCATGCGAGGAGGGGGCCTGACGGACGGAGTGAGGAAAGCGGTGGAGGCCTGCTTGGGCCGCTTCGCTCGCCTGGGAGCGGAGGTGGAGGAGGCGGGCCTGCCCAACCTGGAATACGCGCTATCCGCCTTTGGCGTCATCGCCGCGGCCGAGGCCAGCTCCAACCTGGCGCGTTTCGACGGCGTGCGCTACGGCATGCGAGCGCGGGAGGCCGGAGACGTGGCGGAGATGTACGTGCGCACGCGCAGCGCCGGGTTCGGGCCCGAGGTGAAGCGGCGCATCCTCCTGGGAACGCATGTCCTCTCCGCCGCGCATTACGAGGCCTATTACCGCCAGGCGCAGAAGGTGAGGAGCCTCATCGTGAGGGACTTCCAGGCCGCCTGGGAGCGGTTCGACGTCCTCGTCGGCCCGACCTCGCCCACCCCGGCCTTCAGGCTGGGGGAGAAAACACAGGACCCGTCGGCCATGTACCTGGCCGACGCCTGCACCGTGCCCGCCAACCTGGCCGGCATCCCGGCCATCAGCATCCCCTGCGGCATGGAGGACGGCCTGCCGCTCGGCTTGCAGATCATGGGCAAGGCCCTGGGAGAGGCGGCGCTGCTGCGCGCCGCACGCGCCATGGAGGGGGCGATCGCCTTCGCCGCGGCGCCGGGGAAGGAGAAGGGGGTGGGGGCATGAGCGCCTACGAAGCCGTGATCGGGCTGGAGATCCACGTCGAGCTCAAGACCCGCTCCAAGATGTTCTGCTCTTGCGACGCCTCCTTCGGGGGTGAGCCCAACTCCAGGACCTGCCCGGTATGCCTGGGCCTTCCCGGGGCGCTGCCGGTGCTCAATCGCAGGACGGTCGAGCTGGCGACACGCCTGGCCCTGGCCCTGAACAGCGAGATCTCCCCCCACAGCACCTTTCACCGCAAGAATTACTTCTACCCCGATATGCCCAAGAACTACCAGATCTCCCAGTTCGACCTGCCCCTGGGGGTGGGTGGCCACCTGGAGATGGAAACGGAAGAAGGCGGGATGCGGGTGGATATCAACCGCGTGCACCTGGAGGAGGACACCGGCAAGACGGTACACGTGGGCGAGAGCGGCAGGATACACGGCTCGGAATACAGCCTGGAGGACTTCAATCGGGCGGGCGTGCCCCTGCTGGAGATCGTGACCGAGCCCGACATGCGCACCCCCGCACAGGCCCGTATTTTCCTGCAGGAACTCAAGAGCATCATGGAGCACCTGGAGATCTCGGACTGCAAGATGGAGGAGGGAAGCCTGCGCTGCGATGCCAACGTCTCGCTGCGCAGGCAGGGAGAGACGCGCCTGGGGGTGAAGGCCGAGGTGAAGAACATGAACTCCTTCCGTGCCGTTTACCGCGCCCTCGAGCACGAGATCGAGAGGCAGAGCGAGGTGCTCTCGCAGGGGGGGGAGGTGGTGCAGGAAACCCGGCACTGGGACGCGGACGCCAACGTGACCACCCCCCTGCGCAGCAAGGAGCGCGCCTTCGATTACCGCTATTTCCCCGACCCGGACCTGGTCCCGCTGGAGCTGGACAGCGCTTTCATCGCCGAGGTGAGCGCCGGACTTCCCGAGCTGCCTTCGCAGAGGAGGAGGCGCTTGCGCGAGGACTACGGCCTGCCCGAGCACGATGCGGGGATGCTGACCTCCTCCAAGGCCATGGGCGACTTCTACGAGGCCGCGGTGGCGGCGGGGGCGGAGGCCAAGGCGGCGAGCAACTGGATGATGGGGGAACTTTCCGCCTTCCTCAATGCTCACAACAAGGAGATCGACGAGGTCGCGACGACCCCGGCTCAATTGGCAGGCATGCTGGACCTGGTGGAGAGGGGGGTCATCAGCGGCAAGATCGCCAAAACGATATTCGAGGAGATGATGACCGGCGGCAGGGATGCGGAGGATATCGTCAAGGAGAGGGACATCACCCAGATCAGTGACGAGTCGGAGCTGGTGGGCTACATTGAGGAGGCGATAAGGGATAATCCGGCCAGCGTCGAAGATTACCGTAAAGGCAAAGGCAAAGCGCTGGGGTTCCTGGTCGGGCAGGTAATGCGCAGAACCGGGGGGAGGGCCAACCCGCAGGCGCTGAACGAGCTGCTGCGCAGCAGGCTGGACGGCGGAGCCTGAGTGTTCCGGACGTAAAAACAGGAGGTAAGAGATGGAAAGCGATACGCAGATGACCTGTCCGAGTTGCGGCAAGCCAGTGGATGAAGGCGCCGCCTTCTGCGCCAACTGCGGAGCCGCCGTGGGCGGCGAGGCCGCTGCGGCGGGCGCCGCCGCGCCCCAGGCCGCTCCTCCCTCCCCCGGGGTGCCGCCCCCTCCCCCACAGGCGCCGCCGACCGGCGGGGAAGGGGTCGTGGCTCCCGCGGCGGGCCCGGCACCGGGGGCGCCGCCCAGGCGCGGAAAAGCCGGCCTCATCGTGGGGGTGCTGGTCGGGGCGCTCATCGTCGCGGGCATCGTGGTGCTGGTGCTCTGGCTGACCATGTGGAGGGACGGCGGAGGGGGCGGCACCGGGAGCCCCCTGGAGCTCGCGGAAAAATTCATAAGCGCAATGCAGAAGGGAGACGTTGACGCTTACCTGGACAGTTTCGAGGCCGGCTTCCTCGAGGACGAGGAGGAACTCGAGGGATTGGGCATGGACCTCAAGGAATTGCTCAAGATGACCTTTTCGATGATGGACGTGAGCTTCAAGGGCTATGAGCTCAAGCTGGAGTCGGAGTCGGGGGGCAGAGCCACGGTGGTGACGACCAGGGGGACCATGGTCATGTCGGTGTGGGGCTTCGAGGAGGAGTTCGACCTGGCCGAAAACCCCATGGTCTTCGAGATGGTCAAGAAAGGCGGCAGGTGGTACCTGACCGGGGACCCCATGCCCGGCTCCTCGGACGGGGGGCTCGACTTCGACATGGATGATTACGACTTCGACATGGATGATTACCATTTCGACCTGGATGATTACGATTTCGAGGACTTCGATTTCGAGGACTTCGACCTCGAGGGCCTGGGTCTATAGGCCTTCGGCGCAGAGGACCGCGAGCAGGCCCCGCTGTCCCGGGAGGCCCGGGGGGATGAAACCCCCCCGGGGGGGGCGAACGCATGTCGAGGCGGGGCACCGCGCCCCGCCTCATCGCGTTCGCTCCGCACAAGAGGGCGGGCGAGGCCGGAAAAAAGCACGGGGGCTTAATTGCCCCCGTGCCGCAAAAAACCTTCTTGCGCGGCCGGCTCAGGATTCCGAGGTCAGTTTCTCGTAGGCGGCGGCGTCCATGAGGTCGGCCGCTCCGGAGTCGTCCGCCAGCTCGACCTTGACCATCCAGCCGGCCTCGTAGCAGTCTTCGTTGATGATCTCGGGCGCCTCGACCACCTCCTGGTTGGTCTCCACGATGGTCCCGTTGACCGGGCTGTAGACGTCGGAGACAGACTTCACGGACTCGATCTCCGCGTAGGGCTTGCCCGCGCCGACCTCCGTCCCCTTCTCGGGAAGCTCCAGGAAGACTATTTCACCCAGCTGGTCCTGGGCGTAATAGGTGATCCCCAGGGTGGCCGTGTTGCCCTCGATACGGGCCCAGCAATGCTCTGCGTGGTACTTCAGATCATCAGGGTACATCTACCTTCACCTCCACCTAGTTCGTGAACGACTATGCCATGATAACCCAACCGCCGGGCGTATGCCACAGGCGGCCTGTCACTTGCGCGCCGGGGCGGCGTGGATGGCGCGGCCGTGTGCCGCCTCCGCCGCCTCCATGACCGCCTCCGAGAGGCTGGGATGGGCGTGCACCGTTCTTCCCACCTGTTCGGCGGTGATGCCCATCTGTATGGCCAGGGCCAGCTCGTGGATGAGGTCGGAGGCGTGGGCGCTCATGATCTGGCAGCCGATTATCCTGTCCGACGAGGCCTCCACGACCAGCTGGATGAAGCCCTGCCCCTTGCCCATGGCCAGGGCCTTGCCCAGGCCGCCGAACATGAAGCGCCCGATGCGGGTCTCGATGCCCTGTTCCTCCGCCTTGGCGGGGGTGAGGCCGACGCTGGCGATCTCCGGTTGCGTGAATATGCACGCGGGAACGACGTCGTAGTTCATCACCGCGTCCATGCCCATGGCATTCTCGGCCGCGCACACGCCCTCGAAGGAGGCCACGTGCGCGAGGAGGACTCCGCCCACCACGTCGCCGATGGCGTAGACGCCGGGGACGCTGGTCTCCAGGCGCTCGTCGACCACGATCTCGCCGCGCTTGCCCAGTTCCACCCCGACCTCGTCGAGCCCGAGGCCGGCGGAGTTGAGCGACCTGCCGATGGACACCAGGAGCTTGTCTGCCTCCAGGATGTCGCCGCTGGAAAGCCTGGCCTTGACGCCGTCGGGGCGGTATTCGACCATCTCCTCGATGGTGGTCTCGGTGAGGATATCGATGCCCTTCCTGCCCAGGATGCGCTTCATCTGCTGCGAGACGCGGTCGTCTTCCGTGGGGAGGATGCGCGGCATGAGCTCCACCATGGTGACCTTGGTGCCCAGGGCGTTATAGACGGTGGCGAACTCAGAGCCCACCACGCCGCTGCCTACGATGATCATGCTCTTGGGGATCTCGGTGAGCTCCAGCCCCTCCGTCGAGGTGAGGATGGCCGGCTGGTCGAAATCGAAGGTGGGCAGCCGGGCCGGTTCGGAGCCGGTGGCCAGGATGACCTTCTCGGTGTCGATGACTCTCTCGCCCTCTTCCGTCTCCACCTTGACCCGGGTGGGCGAAACCAGGCTCGCCGTGCCCTTGACGACCTCGGCCTTGTTGGCTTTGAGCAGTTGCGCTACCCCGTTGCGCAGTTGCGCGCTCACCTTATCCTTGCGCTCGACCATGGCCTTGAGGTCGGGGACCGGCTCCGCTACCTTGATGCCGTATTCCTCCGCCGCCTTGATGGTCTCCAGCGCCTCGGCGCACGCCAGCATGGCCTTGGTGGGAATGCATCCCCGGTTGAGACAGGTCCCACCCAGGAGGTCTTTTTCCACCAGCACCACTCCAGTGCCCAGCTGGGCCGCCCTGATCGCCGCCACGTATCCCCCGGGACCCGCTCCGATGATCACCAGCCTGGCTTTCTGCGAATCTGCTGCCATGTCTTCCTCCTTCGAAATGCTTCTTCGATCCGGCGGGGCTCAATACCCATGACGGTCTCCATACATCCAGATTATTCTATCATTAACCCTGCCCTCCCTGAAGCCGGCCCCGCGCGCCGGAGGCCGGGCCCGCCTTTGCGAAATCAGCGCCGGTGTTGAATAATGGTAGCCGGATTTGAGGGAGCGGAGAACGGATGCGGGAGAGAAACGACATGCGAGGAGAAGACCAATGGGCATGAGCATGGCGGAGAAGATATTCTCCGCTCACTGCGGCCGCGAGGTCAGGGCGGGAGAACTGGTCGTGGCCGAGGTGGACTTCATGATGGGCCAGGACGGCACCTCGCCGCTGGCCATCGAGGCTTTCGGCGAGCTCGGGGGCGGAAAGGTACGCGACCCCTCGCGGGTGGCGCTGGTCATAGACCACAGCGCTCCCAGCCCGCTGGAGGGGGTGTCGGAGCTGCATACCATGATGCGCGCTTTCGCCGCCGAGCAGGAGATGAGGATCTACGACGTGGGCTGCGGCGTATGCCACTGCCTCCTGCCGGAACAGGGGCACGTGGCGCCCGGCGACATCGTCATCGGCGCCGATTCGCACACCACCACCTACGGGGCGGTCAACGTCTTCTCCACCGGGGTGGGCTCCACCGACCTGGCCGCGGCCATGCTCACCGGCAAGCTGTGGTTCAAGGTCCCGTCCAGCATGCGCCTGGAGCTGCGAGGAAAGCTGCCGCCCGGCGTTTACTCCAAGGACGTCGCCCTCTTTCTGGCCGGCGAGCTCACCGCGGACGGCGCCACCTACCTGGCGGTGGAATACGGCGGCGAGACGATAAGCTCGCTGAGCGTGGAGGCGCGCTTCACCATCGCCAACATGGCGGTGGAGATGGGGGCCAAGGCGGGGCTGATGGAGGCGGACGAGAAGACCATGGCCTGGCTCGAGGGGCGGGTCCGGCGCCCCTTAACGCCCGCGGCCCCCGACCCCGATGCCGCTTACGTGGAGGTGAGGGAGTTCGACCTCGGCGGCCTCACGCCGCAGCTGGCGGAGCCCCACCGCGTGGACAAGGTGAGGCCGGTGGAGGACCTGGAGGGCATTTCCATACAGGAGGCGGTCATCGGCACCTGCACCAACGGCCGCCTGGAGGACCTGGAGGTGGCGGCGCGCATCCTGGGCGGAAGGAGGGTGAGCCCGCAGGTGCGCCTCATCGTGGCGCCCGCCTCCCGGCAGGTGCTCCTGGACGCCATGCAAGCAGGGATAGCGCAGAGGCTGGTCGAGGCCGGCGCGGCCCTGGTGACTCCGGGATGCGGCCCGTGCGTGGGCACCCACAACGGCGTGCCCTCGGACGGGGAGCGGGTGATCTCCACCGCCAACCGCAACTTCAAGGGGCGCATGGGCAACGCGGAGGCCTCCATCTACCTGGCCAGCCCGGCCACGGTGGCGGCCAGCGCGGTGGCGGGGAAGATAACCGATCCCCGGCGCATGTTGTAAGGGAAGGGGCGGAGGCAAATGGCAAAAGGCATGGTTCTCAGGGGAAGGGCTCACATCTTCGGCCGCGACGTCAACACCGACTACATAATCTCCGGCAAATATAAGTTCAAGACCCTGGATATGGACGAGCTGGCCGGACACTGCATGGAGGACATCGACCCCGACTTTCCGCAGCGGGTGCAGCCGGGGGACTTCATCGTCGCCGGCGGTAATTTCGGCTGCGGGTCCTCCCGGGAGCAGGCGCCCCTGGTCATCAAGCATGCCGGGGTGGGCGCCGTGCTGGCCCCCTCCTTCGCCCGCATCTTCTTCCGCAACGCCATCAACAAGGGATTGCCCGCGGTGGAGTGCGACACGGCGGGAGTGGAGGCCGGCGACGAACTGGAGGTTGACCTGGAGGCGGGCCGGGTGAGGAATCTCACCCGGGGCAGCGAGGTCGAGATCGCCCCCCTGCCTGCGGTGATGATGGACATCCTGGCGGAGGGGGGCCTCACCGCGTACCTGAGGAAACACGGAGGGTTTGAGCTATGAGGAAAGTGACGTTGATACCGGGCGACGGCATAGGTCCGGAGATAGTAGAGGCCTGCCGCAGGATAATCGAGGCGGCGGGAGTGGGAATAGAGTGGGAGGTGCAGGAGGCGGGGGCCGGCGTGATGGAGAGATACGGCACCCCGCTGCCCACCCAGGTGCTGGATTCCATCCGCGAGAACAAGGTGGCCATGAAGGGCCCCATCACCACCCCCGTCGGCTCCGGTTTCCGCAGCATCAACGTCGCCCTGCGCAAGGAGCTCGACCTCTATGCCAACCTGCGCCCGGCCAGGAGCATGGCCGGGGTGCGCTCGCTCTACACCGACATCGACCTGGTGGTGGTGAGGGAGAACACCGAGGACCTCTACGCCGGTATCGAGCGCCGGGTGGACGAGGATACCGCGGAGAGCACCAAGCTCATCACCCGCGGCGCCTCCGAGCGCATCTGCCGCTTCGCTTTCGAGTACGCCCGCCGCGAAGGCCGCAGCAAGGTCACCGCGGTGCACAAGGCCAATATCCTGAAGTTCACCGACGGCCTCTTCCTGGAGGTGGCCCGGGGCGTAGCGGCCGACTATCCGGATATCGAGTTCGAGGACCGCATCGTGGACAACATGGCCATGCAGCTGGTGCAGAAGCCCCACATCTACGACGTCATGGTCCTGCCCAACCTCTACGGGGACATCATCTCCGATCTCTGCGCCGGCCTGGTGGGGGGCCTGGGGGTGGCCCCCAGCGCCAATATCGGCGAGGACATACAGGTCTTCGAGCCCGTGCACGGCAGCGCGCCCAAGTACACGGGCATGAACAAGGTCAATCCCACCGCCCAGATCCTCACCGGCGTGCTCATGCTCCACCACCTGGGCGAGGAGGAGGCGGCGCAGCGCATCTACGCCGCCACGGCGGCGGTCATAGCCGAGGGGAAGACGGTGACCTACGATCTCGGCGGCGAGGCCGGCACCTCGCACATGGCCGACGCCATCATCGCCAGACTGTAAGCCACGGCGGGGAGCGCGCCCCATGGGCGGCCCCGCGGGGGCGCTTTCCCGCCACGCCCATATCCCCCCTTCCCCCCGGCCGTGGAGCCGCCGGGGGCGGCCGGCCGATTATTGACATATGCCCATAAGGAGATTAGTATAATTATGGGCATATGTCCGTTATTGTGTGGGAGGTGATCACATGCCGCCGAGAGGAAGAGGGAGGCCCGGCCGCGGAGGGGGGCCGGGATGGGGGAGAGGAAACCCCTATCCGTACTGCAGGTTCTACCCCTGGCTGCCGCGGCGATGGTGGGCTTATCCCGCATATCCCTATGCGGGACCCATGGGCCCGGCCGCCTACGGGAGCGCGGGCTATCCCCCGCCGACGCCCGGGAGTGCCGGGCCATGGGGCGCCTGGGGACCCGGTTATTGAGCGAGCCGGCGTGGACGGGAATGAGAGGAGGAGGGTAACAGGTGGGAGGTTACGGCAATAGGAACATGTATTACGCCACCGGGCTCCCGGGTTGGATGAGGTTCGGCTACAGCCCGGGGTGGCAGGGCCGCAGCGGCAGGGGGCTGGGGCCGTGCGCGGAATATATGCTCACCGGGAGGTGGCCCACCCCGCAGATGCAGCAGTGGTTTCAGGGCGGAGCGGGGATGGGAGCGGCGCCCGGAGGCTTCGGCGAGCTGGAGTACCTGAAGAGGCAGTCCGAGTTCCTCGCCCAGCAGCTGGAGAACGTGCGCAGGCGTATCGACGACCTCGAGAAGGTTGACGAATAGGGGCACGACCGCGAACAAGGGGCCAGGCCAGCGGGCCTGGCCCCTTTGGCTGGGGGGAGACGGAGTCTGCGGAAACCTTGCTCCAAATATGCCCATCCTGGCCCCTTCGGCTGGGGGGAGACGGCTGCCCGGCGGGCCCCGGGAGCGCTCGGCGCGGGCGCGGGGCCCGGCGCGCGAGGCGGGGGAAGGGCGCTTGCGCTACAATGGGCTGAAGGGGTGATGGCAGATGATGGACCTGGACCTGCAGCAGGTAGAGGTGGTGGCGGTGGTGGGCGCCTCCCGCGACCGGGAGAAGTTCGGCTACAAGGTGCTCATGGACCTCAAACGCGCCGGCTATCAGGCCTACGGGGTGAACCCCGCCTGCGACGAGATAGAGGGGGTCCCCTGCTACCCGCGCCTCGCCGGCCTGCCGCGCAAACCGGAGCTGGTCATCACCGTTGTCCCCCCCGCGGTCACGGAAAGGGTGGTGCGGGAGGCCGCGGAGGCGGGCGTCGGGCGCATTTGGATGCAGCCGGGCTCGGAAAGCGACGCGGCGGCGCGATATTGCGAGGAGCGGGGCATCGCCTGCATGCGCGATGCCTGCATCATGATCTTCCGCAAGGAAGGAGCGCTGCGCGAGGGCGAGGGCTGAGCGGGGACAGCCTTGACGGGCGCTCTCAATATCTAAATAATACATTCTATAACTGCGGTTCCCAATCGCTTTTTCCGTCATACCGGAGGTAAATAATGGGACTTGTGAGTGATTGCGCGAAGAAGGGCCTGGCCAGGGCGCCCCACCGCTCCCTGCTCAAGGCCATCGGCTACACCGACCGCGAGATCGCGCAGCCATGGGTGGGGGTGGCCTGCGCGGCCAACGAGGTCATCCCCGGGCATATCCACCTGCAGCAGATCGCGGACGCGGTGAAGGTGGGGGTGCGCATGGCGGGGGGGACCCCCATGCAGTTCGGGGTCATCGGCATCTGCGACGGCATAGCCATGGGGCATGCCGGCATGCGCTACTCGCTGCCCTCGCGCGAGATCATCGCCGACAGCGTGGAGATGATGGCCAGGGCGCAGGCCTTCGACGCCCTGGTGCTGGTCACCAACTGCGACAAGATCGACCCCGCCATGCTCATGGCGGCGGCGCGGGTGAATATCCCCACCGTGGTGGTGAGCGGCGGGCCCATGCTGGCGGGACGCCACGGCGGCCGCGACGTGGACTTCATAACCGTCATGGAGGCGCAGGGCGCGGTGGAGGCGGGGCGCATGGAGGCGGAAGAATTGGCGCAGCTGGAGGACTGCGCCTGTCCGGGCTGCGGCAGCTGCGCCGGGCTCTTCACCGCCAACTCCATGAACTGCCTCACCGAGGCCATAGGCATGGGGCTTCCCGGCAACGGCACCATCCCCGCGGTGTACGCACAGCGCGTGCGCCTGGCCAAGGAGGCGGGCATGGCGGTCATGGAGATGCTGCGCATCGGCCGCCGGCCGCGGGACATCATCACCGCGGCCTCGCTGCGCAACGCCCTGGCCGTGGACATGGCCGTGGGAGGTTCCTCCAATACCGTGCTCCACCTCCTGGCCATCGCCTATGAGGCGGGGCTGGAACTGGACCTGGACACCATACAGGAAGTATGCGACGCCACGCCCAACCTCGCGCGCATCAGCCCCGCGGGCGAAGGCCGCCATCATATGCAGGACCTGCACGAGGCCGGCGGCATCCCGGCGGTGATGGGTGAGCTCTCCCGCAAGGGGCTCATAGACCTGGATGCCCCGTGCGTGGCGGCGGACCGCATCGGGGATGTCGTCGCGGGCAGGACCAGCGGCGATCCCGAGGTGCTCAGGCCGGTGGACGACCCCTACATGCCCACGGGAGGTCTGGCCATCCTCACCGGCAACCTGGCGCCGGAGGGGGCGGTGGTCAAACAGTCCGCCGTGCCCGAGCAGCTGCTGCGCCACCGCGGCCCGGCACGGGTCTTCGATGCCGAGGAGGAGGCGGTGGAGGCCATGCGGGCGGGGCGCATCGCGGAGGGTGACGTCATCGTCGTGCGCTACGAGGGGCCGCGCGGCGGCCCCGGCATGCGCGAGATGCTCAACCCCACCGCCACCCTTGCGGGCATGGGCCTCGCGGGCAAGGTGGCGCTCATCACCGACGGCCGTTTCTCGGGCGGCTCGCGCGGGGCGGCCATCGGGCATATCTCTCCCGAGGCCGCGCAGGGCGGGCCCATCGCCCTGCTGCAGGAGGGGGACCTGGTCGAAGTGGACATACCCGGGCGCCGCATCGATGTCGCCTTGAGCGGCGCGGAGATGGAGCGCCGGGCGGAGGCCTGGAGTCCGCCAGCGCCCAGGGCGGCGGAGGGCGTGTTGGCCGAATACGCGCGGCGCGTCTCCAGCGCCAGCCGGGGGGCCGTGAGGCTGCGGCTCGAGGATGCTTGAGGGAAGCGGGAAGGTGGTGGGCGTGAGACTCAGCGGAGCCCGGGCGCTGGTGAGGAGCCTCGAGGACGAAGGGGTGGAGATAATCTTCGGCATCCCCGGCGGGGTGATGCTCCCCGTGTTCGATGCCCTTCACGAGAGCAAGATGCGCAAGGTGCTCACCCGGCACGAGCAGGGGGCGGCGCATGCCGCCGACGGTTATGCCCGCGTCACCGGGCGCGTCGGGGTGTGCATGTCCACATCGGGACCGGGGGCGACCAACCTGGTTACGGGCATCGCCAACGCCTACATGGACTCCGTGCCCCTGGTGGCCATAACCGGCCAAGTGGCCACCAACCTCATCGGCACCGATGCCTTCCAGGAGGCGGACACCACCGGCATCACCCTGCCCATATCCAAGCACAATTATCTGGTCAAGGACCCCGCGGACATACCTGACGTGGTGCAGGAGGCCTTCTACATCGCGCGCACGGGGCGCCCGGGGCCGGTGGTCATCGACATGCCCGTGGATGTCTCCCGCGGCGAGCTCGATTACAGCCGCCGGGAGCAACCCCTGCTGCGCGGCTACAAGCCCACGCTCAAGGGGCATAAGAAGCAGATCAGGATGGCGGCCCGCGCCATCCTGGAGTCGGGGAGCCCGGTGATATATGCGGGAGGGGGCGTGATCTCCGCCGCGGCGGAGGCCGAGCTCGAGAAGTTGGCCGCCGGCAACGGCATCTTCGTCACCCATACCCTCATGGGCAAGGGGGCCTTTCCGGAAAGCCATCGTCTCTCCCTGGGCATGCTGGGGATGCACGGCACCAGGTGCGCCAACTACGCCATCAGCGAGACCGACCTCATCGTGGCGGTGGGGGCGCGTTTCGACGACCGCATCACCGGGAAGCTCTCGGATTTCGCGCCCAAGGCCAGGATCATCCACATCGATATCGACCCCGCGGAGATAGGAAAGAACGTGCCCGTCCACATCCCCATCGTCGGGGACTGCAGGCTGGTGCTCAAAGAGCTCAACGCGGCCCTGGGGGAGATGGGCGGCGAGGCCGCCGCCCCGGACCGGCGCGAGTGGGACGCCCTGGTCACGGACTGGAAGGAGAGGTATCCGCTCTCCTACGAGCGGGGCCCGGGGCTCAAGCCCCAGTACGTGGTGGAGAGAATACACAAGATCACCGGGGGAGACGCGGTGATCTGCACCGAGGTGGGGCAGAACCAGATGTGGGCGGCGCAGTTCTACCCCATGGACAAGCCCCGCCGCTTCGTCTCCTCGGGAGGGCTGGGCACCATGGGCTTCGGCTTCCCCGCCTCCATAGGGGCGCAGCTGGGGCGGCCCGGGGACCTGGTCTTCGATATCGCCGGCGACGGCAGTTTCCAGATGACCATGCAGGAGATGGCCACGGCGGTGCTCGAGGGCGCGCCGGTGAAGGTGGCCATCCTCAACAACGGCTACCTGGGCATGGTGCGGCAGTGGCAGCAGCTCTTCTACAACCGCACCTACTCCTGCTCCTGCCTGGAGCGGGAGCAGCAATGCCCCGACTTCGTGGCCCTGGCCGAGGCTTTCGGGGCCAAGGGGATAAGGGTCACCGACCCCGACCTGGTGGAGGCGGCCATCGTGGAGGCCATAGAGACGGACTGCCCGGTGGTCATCGATTTCCACGTCGAGCCGGAGGAGAACGTATACCCCATGGTGGCGCCCGGGGCGCCGCTCTACGACATGATCGGCGACATGCTCTACCCGGTGGAGAAGATCCGACCGGAGAAGGCCGAGGAGCCCTTCCTCTAGGGGGTGATGGTGATGAAGCACATGCTTTCCGTCCTGGTGGAGAACAAGCCCGGCGTCCTGGCCAGGGTGGCGGAGCTCTTCGCCCGCCGCGGCTTCAATATCGAGAGCCTGGCGGTGGGGACCACCGAGAAGCCGGACACCTCGCGCATGACCATCGTGGTGGACGTGGAGGAGCGTTCTTTCGAGCAGGTGCGCAAACAGTTGCACAAGCTCATCAATGTCATCGAGATAAACGACCTCGACCCCGAGGCCTCGGTGGCGCGGGAGATGGTCATGGCCAAGATCAAGGTGGACGCGGGGAACCGCTCCGAGGTCATCGAGATAGTGGGCATCTTTCGCGGCAACATCATAGACGTGGCGAGCGAGAGCATCATCGTGGAGGTCACCGGCAACGCCTCCAAGCTCACGGCCTTCGAGGGCCTGCTCAAGCCGTATGGGATAAAGGAAATGGCGAGGACGGGCAAGGTGGCCCTGCCGCGCGGAAAGTAGCGCCGCGGGCGCAGCAGAGGAGGTAAAAAGCAATGGCGGAGATCTACTACGAGAAGGACGCGGACCTCTCGCTCCTCGACGGCAAGACGGTGGCCGTGATCGGATACGGCAGCCAGGGACATGCCCATGCCCTCAACCTGCGCGACTCCGGGGTGCGGGTGGTGGTGGGACTGCGCGAGGAGGACCCCGACCGCGCGCGCGCGCAGGCGGAAGGCTTCGAGGTGCTGGGCCTGGCCGAGGCCGCCGCGGCGGGAGGGATCGTGGTCATGCTGGTGCCCGACCAGTTCCAGAAAGAGGTTTACGAAAACAGCGTGCTCCCCGGGCTGGCCGACGGCGACGCCCTCCTTTTCGCCCACGGCTTCAACATCCATTTTAACCAGATCGTCCCCCCCGAGAACGTGGACGTGATCATGGTGGCCCCCAAGGGGCCGGGCCACATCGTGCGCCGCATGTACGTGGAGGGGAGCGGTGTCCCCTCGCTGGTGGCGGTGTATCAGGACCACAGCGGACGCGCCCTGGACATCGGCCTCGCCTACGCCAAGGGGCTGGGGGCGGCGCGCGCCGGCGTGATCCGGACCACCTTCGAGGAGGAGACGGAGACCGACCTCTTCGGCGAGCAGTGCGTGCTCTGCGGGGGGGTCACCGAGCTCATCCGCGCCGGCTTCGATACCCTGGTGGAGGCCGGCTATCAGCCGGAGGTGGCTTATTTCGAGTGCCTGCACGAGCTCAAGCTCATCGTGGACCTCATCTACGAGAGGGGCATCTCCTACATGCGCTACTCCATCAGCGATACCGCCGAGTACGGCGACCTCACGCGCGGGCGCAGGATAGTCACCGAGGACACGCGCCGGGAGATGCGCGCCATCCTCGAGGAGATCGTCGATGGCAGCTTCGCGAGCGAGTGGATACTGGAGAACCAGGCCGGGCGCCCGGCTTACAACGCCATGCGCCGCAGGGATGCGGCCCACCTCATCGAGGAGGTGGGGCGCGAGCTGCGCTCCATGATGAGCTGGCTGCCCCGGGAATAGGCGGCGTCGCCGCGGCGAGCAGCGGGGCGGGATTTGTGATAATTTAGAAGGGTCAGGTCCCACCCCGGGCCCGGCGCCCAAGGAGCAGGCTTGAATTGCAACCAGGATGCAGGTCGGTGGTGAAGGTTACTCTGAAAACGGAGGCGTGGAGATGAGGGAGAGAGCGGCGGGAGGAGGTCGGGGATGATACGCAAGGAGTACCTGATGACCCCGGGACCCACGACCGTCCCGCCCGAGGTGAGCCTGCTGCAGGCCGAGCCCATCATCCATCACCGCACCCCGGCCTATACCGAGCTTTTCGTGCGCCTGGTGGAGGACCTCAAGAAGGTCCTCCTCACCCGCAACGACGTGCTCACCTTCGCCTCCTCGGGAACCGGCGCCATGGAGGGGGCGGTGGCTAACTGCTTCAGCCCCGGCGACCGCGTGCTGGTGGCGGTGGGGGGGAAGTTCGGACAGCGCTTCGCCGAGATGGGCAGGGCCTACGGCCTGGAGGTGGAGACCTGCGAATACCCCTGGGACGAAGCCGCCGATGCGGAGGTCATAGCGCACCGGCTGCGGGAGAGGCCGGATATCAAAGGGGTGTTAGCCACCCATTCCGAGACCGCCACGGGGGTGGTCAACGACGTCCGGGCCATCGGGGAGGCGGTGAGGGACAGCGGCGCCATCCTGGTGGTGGACTCCATCAGCGGGGCGGGGGCGCTGGAGCTGCGCACCGACGAGTGGAGCATCGACGTGCTGGTCACCGGCTCGCAGAAGGCCCTGATGACGCCGCCCGGGCTGGCCGCGGTGGCGGTGAGCCCCAAGGCCTGGGAGCGGGTGGAGGCGGCGGAGTCACCGGTTTACTATTTCAGCTTCGAGAAGGCGCGCAGGAAGTTCGCCTCCGAGAGCCCGCAGACTCCGTTCACCCCCCCGGTGAGCTTGGTCAGGGGCTTGTCGGCGGCCCTGGGCATGCTCCTGCAGGAGGGCCTGGAAGAGGCCTGGGAGAGGCATCGCGTGCTGGCCATGTGCACGCGGGCCGCGGTGCGGGCCATGGGACTGGAGCTCTTCCCCAAGGACCTGGAGCGCGCCTACGCGGTGACGGCTGTGAAGGCCCCCGAGGGCATAGGCGGCGGGGACATCGTGGCGCGGATGAACCGCGTTCACGGCGTGATCATCGCGGGCGGGCAGGACCGCCTGAAGGGGAAGATATTCCGTATCGGGCACGTCGGTTATTACGCCTTCCTGGATGTGGTGACGGCGCTGGCAGCGCTGGAGATGACCCTGGCGGAACTGGGCCACGCCTTCGAGCTGGGGTCGGGGGTGGCCGCGGCGGAGAAAACATACCTGGAAATGGTCCCTTCGCCCGCGTGAGCGAGGGGGGCTGGACGGCACGGTCAGGCGCCCGGTGGATATATACGGGCATGAGAACGAAAGGACACGGAGGAGCGAGTTGGCGCGTATCCTGGTCAAGGAGAGAATAGCGCAGGTGGCCGTGGAGATGCTGCGCAGGGATTTCGTGGTTGACTTCCTGCCCGACATGTCCAGGGAGGAGATGCTTGCCTGCCTGGGAGAGTACGAGGGGCTCATCGTGCGCTCGGCCACCAGGGTGGACGCCGAGGTCATCGCGGCCGCCACGCGCATGAAGGTCATCGGCCGCGCCGGGGTGGGCGTGGACAACATCGACGTCGAGGCGGCGACGAAACGGGGCATCATGGTTATCAACGCCCCCCAGAGCAACACCATCTCCGCCGCGGAGCAGACCATGGCCCTGCTCATGGCCATGTGCCGCAACGTGCCGGAGGCGGTGAACTCCCTGCGCGAGAGGTGCTGGGAGCGCAAGAAGTTCGAGGGGGTGGAGCTCTTCCACAAGGTAATGGGCATAGTCGGCCTCGGCCGCATCGGCGAACTGGTCGCCCACCGCTGCCAGGCCTTCGGTATGCAGGTAATCGCCTATGATCCCTATGTCTCCGAGGAAAAGGGGAAGAAGCTGGGCATAGAGCTGGTGCGCGACCTGGGCGAACTGCTGTGCCAGGCGGATTTCATCACCGTGCACCTGCCCAAGACTCCGGAGACCGACCACCTCCTGGGGGACGCCGAGTTCGCCGAGATGAAGGACGGCGTGCGCGTGCTCAACGTGGCGCGCGGCGGCATCATCGACGAGGGGGCCCTGCAGCGGGCCCTGGACTCCGGCAAGGTGGCCTCGGCCGCCCTGGACGTGTTCGAAAACGAGCCCGCCACGGACTGCCCGCTCATCACCCACCCCAAGGTGATAGCCACCCCGCACCTCGGGGCCTCCACCCAGGAGGCCCAGGACCGCGCGGGGACCATGATCGCGGAGTTCGTGGGCGCGGCGCTCAAGGGCGAGTTCGTGGCCAACGTGGTCAATTTGCCGGTGCCCGCGGAGGTGGACGAATCGGTGCGCCTCTTCCTGCCCCTGGCGGAGAAGCTGGGCCTGCTCCTCACCTACCTGGTGGAGGGACACGTGGACGAGATAGAGGTGGAGTACCTGGGCGAGCTCGCCGGATACGAGACCGGGGTGCTCACCGTGGCCGTGCTCAAGGGCTTCTTCCAGAAAGTCGTTTTCGAGCCCGTCAACTACATCAACGCGCCGCTCTTCGCCAAGGAGAGGGGCATCGTTGTGCGCGAGACCAAATCCGAACAGACGTGGGACTACGTCAACCTCGTCATGGTGCGCGGCCGCCGCGAGGGGGACGAGGTGGCGGTGGGGGGCACCCTGGTGGGGCTCTCCAACGCGGAGCGTTTCGTGCAGCTCTACGAGTACGATATCGACCTCGGACCCTCGCAGTACATGGCCTTCTTCCGCTACGCGGACATCCCCGGCATGATCGGCAAGGTGGGGACCATCCTCGGCGACCACGGCATCAACATCGCGCATATGCAGGTGGGCAGGCGGAAGATAGGCGGGGAGGCGGTCATGGGCCTCAACGTGGACATCCCCATCCCGGACGAGGTCATGGAGAAGATACGGCGCGTCCCCGACGTCAACGACAGCAAGTTCATCACCCTTTGGTAGGGGCTTTGCGGCCACCAGGCAGTATAATCATATGAGAGCAGCCTGCGCGCGGGGCATCCCCGGGCGGGGATGAAAGACATTCGAGGCCGCTGCGGCGGCAGGCAGTCGAGGGGAAAGGAAAGAGCGATGACGCAGAGGATATACGTCTTCGACACCACGCTGCGGGACGGCGAGCAGGCCCCCGGCATCAGCCTCAACCAGAGGGAGAAGGTGGAGATCGCCGAGCAGCTGGCCCGCCTGGAGGTGGACGCCATCGAGGCCGGTTTCCCCGTCTCCAGCCCCTCCGAGTTCGAGGCGGTGAAGGCCATAGCCAAGAACGTCAAGGGGCCGATCATCTGCGCGCTCTCCCGCACCGACCGCAACGATATCGACTGGGCCTGGGAGGCCCTGATGTTCGCGGAACGGCCGCTCATCCACACCTTCGTGTCCACCTCCGAATATCACATGAAGTACCAGCTCAAGAAGAGCCCGAGGCAGGTGCTGGAGATGGCGCGCGACGGCGTGGCCTATGCGCGCAAGTACGTGGAGAATGTGGAGTTCTCGGCCATGGACGCCACGCGCTCCGACCCCGCGTTCCTCTACGAGGTCTATGCCGCCGCCATCGCGGCGGGGGCCACGGTGATCAACGTGCCCGATACGGTGGGATACGCCCTGCCCGAGGAGTTCGCCGCGCTGGTGGGGGGGATCATCGAGAACGTGCCCGGGGCCGAGGATGTCGTGGTCAGCGTACACTGCCACAACGACCTGGGCCTGGCCGTGGCCAACTCCATAGCCGCGGCCCAGGCTGGCGCCCGCCAGATAGAGTGCGCGGTGAACGGCCTGGGGGAGCGCGCGGGCAACTGCTCCCTGGAGGAGATCGTGATGCTCATCAACACCCGCAAGGATATCACCGACATGACCACCGGGGTCAACACGCGTGAGATATACCAGGCCTCCCGCCTGGTCTCCATGCTCACCGGCTACACCGTGCAGCCCAACAAGGCGGTGGTGGGGGACAACGCCTTCGCCCACGAGTCGGGGATACATCAGGACGGGGTGCTCAAGCACCGCAAGACCTACGAGATCATGCAGCCGGAGGACATCGGGCTGGTGGAGTCCGAGATCTACCTGGGCAAGCATTCCGGACGCCACGCGCTCAAGACCAAGCTGGAGGAGATGGGGTTCTACCTGGACGACAAGGGCCTGGAGAGGGCCTTCATCCGCTTCAAGGAGCTGGCGGGCAAGAAGAAGGAGGTGGCGGTCAAGGACCTGGAGGCCATCGCCCTGGACGAGATCCGCACCCTGGAGGAGCTCTTCCAGCTCGAATACATGCAGTCCTCCTCCGGCACCGGCGCCATCCCCATCGCGGCGGTGAAGCTGTCACGGGAGGGCAAGGGCTACGAGGCCACCTCCACCGGGAACGGGCAGGTGGACGCGGTGTGCAGGGCCATCCTCAAGGCCACCAAGGTAAGGGCCAAGCTCAAGGCCTACCAGGTGCAGGCCATCACCAGGGGGCTGGACGCCATGGGCGACGTCACGGTCAAGCTGGACATCGCGGACCACGAGGTGGTGGGGCGCGGCGTCAGCCCGGACATCATCGAAGCCAGCGCGCGCGCCTATGTCAACGCCATCAACCGTGCCGTGCAGAAGGGGTTGATGGAGAAGAAGAAGCTGGCCCGCCAGGCAAGGTCGTCGGCCGCCTCCGCCAAGAAGCCCGCGGCAAAGAAGAAGCCCGCGGCGAAGAAGAAGCCTGCGGCAAAGAAGAAGCCCGCGGCGAAGAAGAAGCCTGCGGCAAAGAAGAAGCCCGCGGCCAGGAAGAAAGCGCCATAGGGCGCCCGGGTGCACACGCATGGGACAGACGATAACCGAGAAGATACTGGCGTGGCATGCCGGGCGTGACGAGGTGATGCCCGGAGACCTGCTCGGCGTGCGCGTGGACTTGGCCCTCGCCAACGACATCACCGCTCCCCTGGCCATCGCGGCCTTCCGCGCCATGGGGGCCGAGAGGGTCTTCGACCCCGCGAAGGTGGCGCTGGTGCCGGACCATTTCACCCCCGCCCGGGACATCTCCGCCGCCGAGAACTGCGCCGCGATCAGAAGCTTCGCCCGCGAACAGGAGATCGAGCATTATTTCGAGGTGGGCAGGGCGGGCATCGAGCACGTGCTCCTGCCCGAGCAGGGCCTGGTGCTGCCCGGAGAGCTGGTCGTCGGGGCCGACTCGCATACCTGTACCTACGGGGCCCTGGGGGCCTTCTCCACCGGGGTGGGCTCCACCGACCTGGCCATGGCCCTGGCATTGGGCGAGGTGTGGCTGCGCGTCCCGGAGAGCATGAGCCTGCGCTACGAAGGCGAACTGCAGCCCTGGGTGGGGGGAAAGGACCTCATCCTGCACACCATCGCGCGCATCGGGGTCGACGGCGCGCGCTACCGGGCCATGGAGTTCCGGGGACCGACCATCGACGCCCTCTCCATGGAGGGCAGGTTTACCATGGCCAATATGGCGGTGGAGGCGGGGGCCAAGAACGGCATTTTCGCGGTGGACGCCAGGACGCGCGCCTGGGTGGAGGGAAGGGCGCGGCGCGCATACCGCGCCTTCGCGAGCGACCCCGACGCCGCGTACGCGCAGGAGCTCACCTTCGACGCCGCCGCCCTCGAGCCGCAGGTGGCCTTCCCCCACCTGCCCTCCAACGTGCGTGCCGTCTCGCAGGCGGGGGAGATTGACATCGATCAGGTGGTCATCGGCTCCTGCACCAACGGGTGGTTGGAGGACCTGGAGACGGCGGCGCGCATTCTCGAGGGCCGGGAGGTGCACCGCCGCGTGAGGGCCATCGTCTTCCCGGGCACGCCGCAGATAAAGCTGGAGATGATACGCCGCGGCTGGATGGAGACCTTCATCCGGGCCGGGGCCGCGGTCAGCACCCCCACCTGTGGGCCCTGCCTGGGCGGCCACATGGGGGTCATCGCCGCGGGAGAGAGGGCGGTATCCACCACCAACCGCAACTTCGTGGGACGCATGGGCCATAAGCAGGGGGAGGTCTATCTCGCCGGGCCCGCGGTGGCCGCGGCCTCCGCGGTGACGGGCAGGCTCACCGACCCCAGGGAGGTGATGGGGGGATGAAGGAGCTGGTCCTGGAGGGCAAGGCCTGGCGCTACGGCCGGGACGTCGATACCGACGTCATCATCCCCGCCCGCTACCTCACCCTCACCGACCCCGCCGAGCTGGGGGCACACTGCATGGAGGACCTGGACCCGGATTTCGCGCGGCGCGTGCGTGAGGGGGACTTCATCGTGGCCGAGGAGAACTTCGGCTCGGGTTCGTCACGCGAACACGCCCCCCTGGCCATAAAGGGCTGCGGGGTGTCCTGCGTCATCGCCACCTCCTTCGCCAGGATCTTCTACCGCAACGCCGTTAACGTGGGGCTGCCTATCCTGGAATGCCCCCTGGCAGTGGAGGACATCCGCGGGGGCGACCGCCTGCGCGTGGACCTGGAGGGGGGGAGGGTGGAGAACCTCTCCAGCGGGAAGGTTTTCGCGGCCCAGCCCTTCCCCGACTTCATGCGGGAGATCATCTCCCGGGGAGGGCTGGTGGAATACGTCAGGAAACGCCTGGGGAAATAGGCGTATAGTCAACGGAGGAGAAAACGCCCCGCCGGGCTTCGACCCGCGGGGGGCGGAGGACGACTTTCAAGCAGGCGAGGTGAGGGTATGCACAGGATAGCGGTGATCCCCGGCGACGGCACGGGGCCGGAGGTGGTCAGGGAGGGAGTCAAGGTCCTCGAGGCCGCGGCGCGCGTGGCCGGGTTCGACTACGACACGGAGTTCTTTGCCTGCGGCGGCGAGCGTTACCTGGACACGGGGGTGGCCCTGAGCGACGAAGAGTTGGAGGGCCTGCGCGCCTTCGACGCCATCTTCCTGGGGGCTATCGGCCATCCCGACGTCAAGCCGGGGGTGCTGGAGCAGGGCATCCTGCTGCGCATCCGCTTCGCCCTGGACCAGTATATAAACCTGCGTCCGGTGAAGCTCTACCCCGGGGTGGAGTGCCCCCTCAGGGACAAGGGGCCCGAGGATATAGACCTGGTGGTGGTGCGCGAGAACACGGAGGGCCTCTACGTCGGCAGCGGGGGCTTCCTGCGCAAGGGCACGCCGGAGGAGGTGGCGGTGCAGGAGAGCGTGAACACGCGCAAGGGGGTGGAGCGCTGCCTGCGCTTCGCCTACGAATACTGCCGCCGCCGCGACCGCGAGCGCAAGCTCACCCTGTGCGGCAAGACCAATGTCCTCACCTACGCCTGGGACCTGTGGGAGAGGGCCTTCGACGAACTGGCCGCGGAATACACCGACATCTCCACCGACTACGCCCACGTGGACGCCATCTGCATGTGGTTGGTGAAGAACCCGGAGTGGTTCGACGTGGTGGTCACCGACAACATGTTCGGGGACATCATCACCGACCTCGGGGCCATGATACAGGGCGGCATGGGCATCGCGGCGGGGGGCAACATCAACCCCGGGGGGACCTCCATGTTCGAGCCCATCGGCGGCTCCGCGCCCAAGTACACGGGCAAGGGCGTCATCAACCCGCTGGCGGCCATCTGCGCGGTGCAGATGATGCTCGACCACCTGGGGGAGAGGGATGCCGCCGCACGCGTCGAGAGGGCGGTGATGCGCGTGTGCGCGCATGACCTCCGCTCCATGTCGGCGGGGAAGATGGGAAGGTCCACTTCGGAAGTGGGAGACCTTGTCGTAGAATACATCACGGAGGGATAAGGAGAGGCGGCGCGCGGCGCCGCCGTCACGGAAGCGGCAGGCAAGGGAAGGAGTTCAGATGCCGATCCCTGAAGTGGATAAGATATGGATGGACGGGGAGCTGGTGAACTGGGCGGAGGCCAAGGTACACATCCTCACCCATACCCTGCATTACGGCTCGGGCGTCTTCGAGGGCATACGCGCCTACGAGACCGCGCGGGGCGCGGCCGTGTTCCGCCTCGCCGACCACATCAAGAGGCTTTTCCGTTCCGCCCTCATCTACCACATGTCCATCCCCTATACGCAGGAGGAGCTCGGCGAGGCCACCAAGGTGGTCATCCGCGCCAACGCGCTCAAGAGCTGCTATATACGCCCCATCGCCTTCAGGGGTTACGGCGAGATGGGCCTGCACCCGCTCTCCAGCCCGGTCAACGTGGCCATAGCGGTGTGGCCCTGGGGGGCCTACCTGGGGGAGGAGGGCATCGAAAACGGCGTATGCGCCAAAGTCTCCTCCTTCCGCCGCAACGAGGTCAACTGCATACCCACCGCGGCCAAGGCCACCGGCCAGTACCTCAACTCCATCCTGGCCAAGATGGAGGTGGTGGAGGCGGGCTACGACGAGGCCATCCTCCTTAACATGCACGGCCATGTCTCGGACGGCGCGGGAGAGAACATCTTCCTGGTGCGCGGCGGTGTGCTCCACACCCCGCCCGCTGCCTCGGGAGCCCTGGAGGGGATAACCCGCGACGCGGTCATGCGCATCGCCGAGGACTCCGACATCCCCTGCCGGGAGAGGGATCTTGTGCGCACCGACCTCTATACCGCGGACGAGGCCTTCTTCACCGGTACGGCGGCGGAGGTGGTGCCCATACGCGCGGTGGACGACCGCGTCATCGGCGAGCCCGGCCCCATCACCCGGCGCATCCAGGAGAAGTTCTTCTCCATCGTCGCCGGCAAGGAAAAGGCCTACGAGGGCTGGCTGGATTATGTGGACTAGGTGGAGCGGAGGCGCCCCACAGGCGCTTTGTCGGGGGGGCTGAGATTGACGCATGCGCGCATAAGCTTATATGACACTACCTTGCGCGACGGCGCCCAGATGGAGGGGGTCTCGCTTTCGGTGGAGGACAAGCTGAAGATCCTGCGCCGCCTGGACGATTTCGGGTGCCATTACGTGGAATGCGGCTATCCGGGCTCCAACCCCAAGGACGACGAGCTCTTCCGCCGCCTGCCCGAGCTGGAGTTGAAAAACTCCGTCCCCGTGGCCTTCGGCTCCACGCGCAAGGCCATGATCGGCACGGACAAGGACCGCGGGCTGGAGGAGCTGCTGCGGGCGGAGACGCGCGCGGTATGTATTTTCGGCAAGACCTGGGTGCTGCACGTGCGCACCGCCCTGCGCACCCGGCTGGACGAGAACCTGTACATGATCGCGGACTCGGTCGACTTCCTCAAGGCGCGGGGCCGCGAGGTCATCTACGACGCCGAGCACTTCTTCGACGCCTACAAAGGCAACGCCGACTACGCCATGCAGACGGTGCGGGCGGCGGTGGAGGCAGGTGCGGACTGGGTCTCCCTGTGCGATACTAACGGCGGCACCCTCCCCAGCGAGATAAGGGAGATCATGCGCGCGGTGTGCGCAGACATCGGCGTGCCCCTGGCCATACATGCCCACAACGACGCGGAGTGCGCCGTGGCCAACACCCTGGTGGCGGTGGAGGAGGGGGCGGAGATGGTGCAGGGCACCATCAACGGCTACGGCGAGAGATGCGGCAACGCCAACCTGTGCTCCATCATCCCCGCCCTGGCGCTGAAGATGGGCCTGGCGGCGGTGACCGCGCAAGAACTGGAGAGGCTGACCGAGCTCTCGCGTTTCGTGGGCGAGATCATGAACGTCAAGCCGAACTCCCATCAGCCCTACGTGGGGCGCAAGGCTTTCGCCCACAAGGGCGGCATGCACGTGAGCGCGGTGATGCGCGAGCCCGAGACCTACGAGCACATCAGGCCCGAGCTGGTGGGGAATACGCAGCACATCGAGGTCTCCGAGCTCTCGGGCAAGAGCACCATCATCATCAAGGGCCGGGAGCTGGGGAGGGACCTCGCGCGCAGCCCGGAGAAGGTGCAGGAGATACTGGACGCGGTCAAGGAGATGGAGCACCGGGGCTATCATTTCGAGGCCGCCGACGGCTCCTTCGAGCTGCTCATGCGCCGGCACCTGGGCATGCACGAGCTCTTCTTCCGCCTGGAGAGCTTCCGGGTGATCATGGAGAAGAGGGAGGACGGCAGGGTGGCCACCGAGGCCACCATCAAGGTGCACGTGCGCGGCAAACGGATCATCGCCACCGGCGAGGGCAACGGCCCGGTCAACGCCCTGGACACAGCGCTGCGCCTGGCCATCGGCAGGGCCTACCCGGAGCTGGACGACATCGACCTCAACGACTACAAGGTGCTCATCCTCGACCCCGAGAAGGCCACCGCCGCCGTCACCCGCGTGCTCATCGAGAGCGGCGACGGGGAGAAGACCTGGGGGACCATCGGGCTCTCGGAGAACATCATCGAGGCCTCTTGGGAGGCCCTGGTGGACTCCATCGAGTATGGGCTCCTGCATAAAAGGGCCCAGCCCGAGAAGATGTAGGGGCCCCGATTTTTGCCTGCCCAGCCATAATATCCACAACACAGGAGGCGGCAGGTTCGCGCGCGAAACGTACGCTGTGAGCAGGCCGCGGTTTGTCGTGCCGAGGGGGCCTGACCCAGGGGAGGGGAGATGAAGCTGGCGAGATACAGGCATCGGGGCGGCGTTCATTACGGCGCCCTCGAGGGAGATATGCTGCACGGGCTGGAGGGCTCTCCCTTCAGCGGGGCGGTGACGCGGGGGAGCGTTTGCCGCCTGGACGAGGTCGAGCTGCTCCCCCCGGTGCTCCCGCAGAAGATAGTCTGCGTGGGCCTCAACTACCGCGACCATGCCGAGGAGTTCGGCCTGCCCATAACGGAGGAGCCCGTCCTGTTCATGAAGCCGCCGTCCTCGCTGCTGCCCCACGGCGGGGAGATCGTCTACCCGGCCATGAGCGACAGGGTGGACTACGAGGCGGAACTGGCGGTGATATGCGCAAGGGAGTGCCGCGATGTCGCTCCGGCGGAGGCGGCCTCGTGCATACTGGGCTATACCTGCGGGAACGACGTCACCGCCCGCGACCTGCAGGCCAGGGACGGTCAGTGGACGCGCGCCAAGGGATTCGACACCTTCTGCCCCCTTGGCCCCTTCGTCGAGACCGAGCTCGACCCCTCGCATCTCCGCATTGAGCTCAGGCTCAACGGCGAGTTGCGGCAGTCCTCGCATACCGGCAACATGGTCTTTGCGCCCGCGCAGCTGCTGAGCTTCGTGTCCCGCATCATGACGCTTTATCCCGGCGACGTCATCCTCACCGGGACCCCCGGCGGGGTGGGGGAGATGCGCCCCGGCGACGTCGTGGAGGTGGCCATCTCGGGCCTCGATCCCCTGCGCAACACCGTGAGCGGGAGGGACTGAGCGCGCCGGCAGCGGCAAGTCCCCGCGAAACGCCCCCGGCAAGGCGCATGCTCGGTGCGTGAGCCCGGGGGGATATGGCAGCGGGCCGCTTCACGCCCGCGCGGGGCTTGTGGGGCGGGACCCCGAGGCCATAGCTCGACCGGGCCCGGGGGCGAAAGGGGGGAGCTGCAGGCGGACTGCAGGTCCGCCTCCGAGCGGCCTTTGCGGCCCTTCGCCCGGGTTCATGCCGCCGCAATGACCGCGTCCGTGCGCCGCCGCGGGCTATGATATCATGGGTCCGACAAGGGCAGGAAAATGGAAAGGGGGCCCGAATTGCGTCTGCGTTTCGCTCCCAGCCCTACCGGCTACCTCCACGTGGGGGGAGCCCGCACCGCGCTCTATAACTGGCTGCTGGCGCGCCGCTCGGGCGGCGCTTTCGTGCTGCGCATCGAGGACACCGACCTCTCCCGCTCCACCGAGGGGGCCATCGAGGCCATCATCGAGGACATGCGCTGGCTGGGGCTGGACTGGGACGAAGGCCCGGAGACGGGGGGAGACCACTGGCCCTACCGCCAGACCGGGCGCTCCGCCCTCTACCTGCAGGCGGCGCATCGCCTGCTGGAGAAAGGCGCGGCCTACCGCTGCTTCTGTCCGCCGCAGGATTTGGCGCAACGGCGCGAGCGGGCGGTGGAGGAGGGGAGAACCCCCATGTACGACCGGCGCTGCCGCTCCCTGAGCGCGGAGGAGTCGCGGCGCAGGGAGAAGGACGGCGATCACTTCGCCCTGCGCTTCATGGTGCCCGAGGGCGAGACGGTGGTGCATGACCTGGTCAGGGGGGATATCGTTTTCGACAACGCCGAGATCGAGGACTTCGTGCTTCTGCGCGGAGGCGGCATGCCCACCTACAACCTGGCGGTGGTGGTGGACGACGCGGAGATGGCCATCAGCCACGTGGTGCGCGGCGACGACCACCTCTCCAACACCCCCAAGCAAGTGCTGCTCTACCGGGCCCTGGAGGCCGTGGAACCAGCCTTCGCTCATCTGCCCATGATCGTGGGCGAGGACGGCAAGCCCCTCTCCAAGCGGCACGGAGACGTGGCGCTGGGCCATTTCCGCGCCCAGGGTTTTCTCCCCGACGCCATGGTGAACTTCCTGGCCCTGCTGGGGTGGTCCCTGGACGACGCCACCACCATCATCGACCGCCGTACCCTGGTGGAGAACTTCGGCCTGGAGCGGGTGGGAGCGAAGCCCGCGGTGTGGGACGGCGACAAGCTGAGGTGGATGAACGCGCAGTACATCATGGCCATGAACGACGAGGAACTGGCGCGCGAGCTCATGCCCTTCCTGGTGCGGGAGGGGCTGGCGCAGGAGGGCGACGGGCGCGCGTGGGAAAAGACCCTGCTCGCCGCGCCGCTGGTGCGCGAGCGCATCAAGGTATTGGCCGACGCCGTGCCCCTCACGGCCTTCCTCTTCCGCGATGTGGAGGCGGATGAGGAGGCCCGCGAGCTGCTGCGCGGCGAGGAGAGCCGCGGCGTGCTCAGGGAGACGGGCAAACGCCTCCTGGAGCTGGAGGGCTTCGGCGCGCCCGCCATCGAGGCGGCCCTGCGCGGGATGGCGGAGGACATGGGCCTGAAGGCGCGCAAGGCCTTCCAGCCCATCCGTGCGGCGGTCACGGGAAGCAGGGTGAGCCCGCCGCTGTTCGAATCCATGCAGATACTGGGGCGCGAGAGATGCCTGCAGCGCATCGCCCGCGCCCTGGAGACGGACGGAGGATAGGGGCAGCGCGGCGCCAGCCGTGCCCTTCGCCGGGCGAGGAGGCGGCGGGCGGAGCGGAGGAGGATGCGATGCAACTGCGCTGGCTGGGAACGGCGGGGTTCGAGCTCATCAGCGGCACGGTGTCCGTGCTCATCGATCCCTACTTCACCAGGAATGCGAGGTCCAGGCCCGAGCAGCCCCTGAGGCCGCAGGATTTCACCCACGCGCATGCGGTTCTGCTCACCCACGGGCACTTCGACCACTCCTATGACATACCCGCCATCGTGCAGAAGAGCGGGGCTCCGGTATTCGCCTCGCCTCTTGTATGCCAGTCGCTGGCCGCCCGGGGGGTGAGCTGGAGCAGGCTGCGGCCGTCCTGGGGAGGCGAGCGCAACGAGGTGGGCCCCTTCGCCTTCACCGCCGTTCCCGCCCGGCACGTGACCTTCGACCTGCCCCTGATGCTCTCCACCGCCTGGAGGTGCCTGCCCTGCCTGCGCGAGCTCTCCCGCGTGAGCACGGCGCGCTATCCCTGCGGGCAGGTCCTGGGCTGGCACATCGAGGTCGAGGGCAAGAAGCTCTTCCACATGGGCAGCGCATGCCTGCCCTGGGATCTCGACGTCGAGGTGGAGGTGTTCATGGTGCCGGTGCAGGGGAGGTCGGATATATGCGAGGTGGCGGCCGACCTCGTGCGCCGGGTGAAGCCCGCGCTGGTCATACCCCACCATCACGACGACTTCTTCCCTCCCCTCAGCCGCCACATAGACTTGGACGAATTCCAGCTCGAGCTGCGCAAAAGGCACATAGATGCGCAGGTGCGCGTGCCCGTAATCAACCGCATCATGGAGCTCTGAGGGGCTCGCCGCACGGGGATGAAGGCGGCCGCCGCGGCTCCCCGCCCGCCTTTACGCTGCCGCCGGTGTCGGGGATAATGGTGGTGAAAAATACCGCCGTAAGACCTGGAGGGGTGATATGGAGAAGAGACCATTCAGGGCGCTGGTGGCGCGGGAAGCCGGAGAGAAGAACTTCTCGCGCGCGGTCGAGACCAGAGACATCGCGGACCTCCCCGCGGGGGATGTGACCGTGAGGGTCCTCTACAGCTCGGTCAACTACAAGGATGCCCTGTCCGCCTCGGGCAACCGCGGCGTGACCAGGAACTTCCCCCATACCCCCGGCATAGATGCCGCGGGAGTGGTGGAGGAGGACACGAGCGGCACCTTCTCCGCGGGGGACGAGGTGCTGGTGACCGGTTACGACCTGGGCATGAACACCTCGGGGGGGCTGGCCGAATATATTCGCGTCCCCGCCGCCTGGGTGGTGAGGCTGCCCGCGGGGCTCACCCCCAGGGAGTCCATGATCTACGGCACGGCCGGCTTCACCGCCGCCCTCTCGGTGAGGAGGCTCATCGGCGCGGGCGTGAAGCCCGAGGATGGAGAGGTGCTGGTCACCGGCGCCAGCGGCGGCGTGGGCAGCATGGCCATGCGCATCCTGGCCAGGCTGGGCTACAGCGTGACGGCGGCCGCGGGGCTCATGGAAGAGAGCGAGTTCGCCGAGTACGAGAAGAAGCTCACCGCCCTGGGGGCGGCACGCGTCATCCCCGCCTCCGGGGTGGACGACGACTCGGGCAGGCTCATGCTCAAGCCGGCGTGGCCCAACGCCGTAGATACCGTGGGGGGGAACGTCCTGGCCACGGTGATCAAGGCCACCGCTTACGGCGGTTTCGTGACCACCTGCGGGAACGCCGCCGGGCACGAGCTGGACATCAACGTCTATCCCTTCATCCTGCGCGGCGTCAGCCTGCTGGGCGTGGACTCGGTGGAATGCCCCATGGGGCCGCGCCTCGAGGTGTGGGAGAAGCTGGCCGGGGAGTGGAAGCCGGACAACCTCGAGGAGATGACCGCGGAGATAAGCCTGGAAGAGGTGGAGGAGAGGATACAGCTCCTGCTGGCCAAGGCCTCCAAGGGCCGCGCCGTGGTCAGGATGTGACGGGGCCGGGCTTCGCCCCCGTCCGCGCCCGGGGCATGCGGTGAGCTGCGAGCGGCGCGGCGGCGATTTCATGCCTCCTTCCTTTGGCCCGGCAGCGTGATTGAGCCCCAAAACACCTTATGCTATCATAGCCAAGGACATTCCCTGGGGGATCGTCTAAAGGTAGGACGCGAGACTCTGGATCTCGTTGTGAGGGTTCGAATCCTTCTCCCCCAGCCAGAATTAAATATCGAATGCGTGGCGCATTAGTCTAGTTGGCCTAGGACGCCGCCCTCTCAAGGCGGAGATCACGGGTTCAAATCCCGTATGCGCTACCAGGGACGAGCCGGGGCCCTGCGAAAAGCAGGCCCCGGCTTCATTTCTCCCGCCGGCGGATTTGCTCGCCGGCACGCCGCCCCGGGAGCGGCAAGAGGCCTTTTCGCCCGCGCGCGGCCGCCGCCCCGGCGCTCCGACTTGCGTGCGGGCAGCGCCGCGGGCTCTCCTGCCCGGCGGCAGGGCTCACAGCAACCACAGGCTGAAGGCCATCACCGCCATGCCCGCGATGGCCCCCAGGATGGCGTGGTTCTCCTTCTTGTATTCCCGCGAGGCGGGGATGAGCTCGTCCAGGGAGATGTAGACCATGATGCCGGCCACCACGCTCAGCACCCAGCCGAGGAAGGTTTCGTTCATGAAGCGCATGAGGAAGAGGGCGCTGACGGCCGCGCCGGCGGGCTCGGCGATGCCGGAGAGGAAAGACCACCAGAAGGCCTTGCTGCGGCTGCCCGTGGCCAGGTAGACGGGGGTCGAGACCGCCAGTCCTTCGGGGATGTTGTGGATGGCTATGGCCACCCCGATGGCGATGCCCAGGCGGACGTCCTGCAGGGTTCCGACGAAGGTGGCCATGCCCTCTGGGAAATTATGGATGGCTATGCCCAGGGCCACCAGCAGACCGGTGCGGTACATCTTCCCGTCCTCCTCCCCCGAGACCCCGCTCTTCTCGGCAAAATACTCGTGGGGGATGAGGCTGTCGATGCCGTACATGAGCAGCATGCCGGCGAAAAAGCCCAGCTGGGCCAGCCCGAAGCCCAGGCTGGCGATGCCGGAGGCCAGCAGCTCCACGAAAGATACCAGCAGCATGACCCCCGCGGAGAAGCCGAGGGTAGCGCTGATGAAGCCGGGCCCGGGGTTCTTTATCCACAGGCCCAGGACGCTGCCGATGGTCGTGGAGAGGCCCGCGATGGTGGTGATGAGCAAAGCCAGGCCTACGTCGGCATCCATGTCTCCCCCGCGAGTCGCCGTTTCCTTACCCGCCGCTTACCCAGTATACATTCAGCCGTGATCACCTCCAAGGATGCAGACTTGCCCGGGGCCTGGCCTGCGCGCATGTGAACGGGCGGGCGGCGCAGGCTCGCGCCGGCGGCGAGAGCGCCTGCCTTGACGCTCCCGTTTGCGGGATGCTAATTTATTAGCAATGCTAACTAAAAGGAGGGCTGTGGAGGAGCTCAGCGCGGACACGGAGAGGTTCATGACGGCGCTGTACCGCATCGGCAGGTATCGCCACGCCCTCTTCGGCGAGCTGCTCTCGCGCCACGGTGTGACCCTGCAGCAGTTTCACCTGCTCATGCACATGAAGGCCGGCAGGAGGGCGAGGGTGACCGACCTCAGCGAGATGATGATGGTCTCCAAACCCACCGCGAGCCGCATGATAAACACCCTGTGCGAGCGGGGGATGCTCAGGAAAAGGGCGGACGGAGGCGACCGCCGCCTGGTCTTTCTCGAACTCACCCCCCGGGGCAGGCGGGTGGCGGAGGAGAAAGAGGCATGGCAGATGGAGATGGTCGCGCGCATGCAGGGGAAGATGGATGCGGCCGAGATGGAGGCCTTGCTGGGCGCGCTGGAGAAAGTAGAGCAGGTACTGGCCGCCATCTGGGCGGAGAAGTCGCCGGGGGGCGGGGGGGCATGAGGGACGGCGCGAAGGCGGCGGGGCCGCGGGGACGTACCCGCTTTCTATTGCCTGCGCCCAGCGCGGGCACGGCATGTTCGCTCGGCGCCGCCGCCCTGGTCGCCCTGGCGGGGACATTGTCCTTGCGGAGCTGGCTGAGGCGGCTCATGCCCCGCCGCGATCCGCGCCTGCCCTGCGAGGAGTTCACGCTGTTGAGCGCGGATGGCCTGCGCATCAGCGCAAGGCTCATACGCGGCGGGGGGCGCGGTGCGGTGATCGTGGCCCATCCCGCCGTTACCGGACAGCGCTACGCCCCGCTGGTCGATCTGGCGGAGCTGCTGGCGGAGCATTTCGACGTCTATACTTTCGACTTCCGGGGACACGGCGACAGCGAGGGCTGGCTGGAGCTGGACCTCGCGGGCCCCGTGGAGGACCTGCACAGCGTGGTCGAGCGGGTGCGCAAGTCGGCCTACCCCTGGGTGGGGGCGGTGGGGTTCTCCCTCGGTGGCATGGCCGCCTTCGTTCACGCCGCCCTGCGCGGCGGCCTGGACGCGGTGGTGACGGTGGGAGCGCCGCCGCTGCTGCCCGACATCGAGCCCTATCGCCGCCTGCTTCCGGCCTGGTCGCTCTTCCTGCGCCTCCTGGGGGCGCGCTTCCGGGCAAGGGGAGGCGGGGGGCCGCTGCCCATGCAGGCGGCGCCGCACTTTCCCGAGTTGCCCCTGCTCGTGGTGCACGGAGCCGACGAAGCCTTCTACGCCCGGGAGGACCTGGAAAGCATGCTCGAGCGGCTGGGAGGCAGGGCCGAGCTGTGGGTCATAGAGGGGGCGGGGCACACCGAGCTGGCGGGGCACGCGCCCGACGTGGTCGCGTGGCTGCTAGCAGCCGCAGCGGCCGCGGGCAGATAGGCCCGGGTGCGGCCGGCGGGTATCGTCCCCGCCCGATGCCGGCCCGGGTGCGGGGCGCAGGGAACGGGAGGGAGCTGACCCGATTTCGGCAATTGGGTAATATATTAGTGAAGTGGCGGCGCGAGCATGGAGGATGTGGTGGATATGTTCCTGGAAAAACCGTGGGGAAGCATCCGGGCCTACGCCTTGAACCAGCCATGCACGGTGAAACTGGTCATGGTGGAGCCCGGCCAGGAGACGAGCCTCCACTATCACAAGCTGCGGGACGACATGTGGATAATCCTGGATGACGGCCTCGAGGTGACCATCGGTGACCAGGTGTTCCTCCCCTCCGAGGGGGAGGAGTTCATGGTGCCGGCCATGGGCATGCACAAGCTGCGTTCCCTGGGAAAGCGGGGGAGGGTGCTGGAGATAGACATCGGTTTCACCAGCGAGGACGACAACTATCGCATAAACGACGCCTACGGGCGCAAGCTGGAGGAGAAGGACGAAGAGGGGCTGTAGCGGGCCTGCGAGAGGAGAGAGATGCTGAAGTTAGTGATCCCCAAGGGCAGCCTGGAGGGCACCACCCTGGATATCCTGGACGATGCGGACCTGAGGGTGCGCCGGAGCGGCGACCGCGAGTACCATGCCCGCATAGACGATCCGCGCATCGAGCAGGTGCGCATCCTCAGGCCGCAGGAGATACCCAAATACGTCGAGGACGGGTTCTTCGACCTCGGCATAACCGGACACGACTGGGTGCGCGAATCGGGGGCGAAGGTGGTGGAGGTCGCGGACCTCCCCTACACCAAGACCGATGTGGGCACCATTGTGCGCATAGTCTTGGCGGTCGCCGGCGACTCCCCCTACGAACGACCGCAGGACCTCCCGGACGGGGTGCGCGTATCCACGGAATATCCCAACCTGGTCGAGGACTATTTCCGGACGCTGGGGACGCGGGCGGTGGTGTACCTCTCCTACGGCGCCACCGAGGCCAAGGTGCCGGAGATGGCGGACGCGGTGGTCGAGCTCACCGAGACCGGAGGTACGCTGCGCAAGCACGGATTGCGCATCATCGATACCGTGCTGGAATCGACCACGCGCCTCATCGCCAACAGGGAGAGCTATGCCGACCCCGAGAAGCGCCGGCTCATGGGGGAGATAAAGCTGCTCGTCCTGGGGGCGATGAACGCGCGGAGCAAGGTGCTCATCAAGTTCAACGTCAGCGAGGCCAACCTGGATGCGGTAGTGAGCGTGCTGCCCTCCCTCAAGGCCCCTACCCTGTCGCGCCTGTTCTCCGGCGAGTACTTCGCGGTGGAGAGCGTGGTCGAGAAGAGGGGGATAAACCTGCTCATCCCGGAGCTGGCCGAGAGGGGGGCCGAGGACATCATAGAGTTGCCCATCTCCAAGATCATCGCCTAGGGGAAAGGAGGAGCCGTGGTACCTCTGCCGGACAAGGCAGACGTGCTTCTGGAGAGATGGAGGCAGGAGATGCAGCGCCTGCCCCTGCCGGCACACGTGCAGTCAAGCGGCGACGAGGCGGGGGACAGGGCGGCAAAGCTGGCGGGCGCGCTCGTCGCGGCCGCAAACGATCCCGGGGCAGTGGAGGATTTCCAGACGGGTGCGGGTGCGTACAGCGAGGCCGAGGCGCTGGGGCGCCTGCGCCGGCGCCAGGGCTTCTCCATCGAGGAGCTGGTGCAGGAGCACATCATCATGCGCAACGAGTTCTGGAACGTCTTTCGCGAACAGATGGACATGAAACAGGCCGTGGACTACCACCTGGAGAAGAGGATGAACGGCTGTTTCGACCAGCTGCTGCAGGCGGCGGCCTCCGCCTACCATTACGAGCATTCCCGGCAGATGATGGAGAACCCGCTGCGGGATGTGGAGACCGGGCTCTATAACAAGAGCTATTTCCACGGGCGAATGATAGAGGAAGTCCGCCGTTCCGTGCGCTACAGCCACGACATCACGCTGGTGCTCTTCGAGGTGAGCAACCACCTCCTGCTGGTGGAGGCGGCGGGCAGCGAGAGGGCGGGGGAGATAGTGTGCGGCATAGCCGCCTCCGTGGGGCGCATGACCCGGGACTGCGACGTGGTGGCCCGTCTCAGCGAGGGAGGTTTCGCGGTGCTGTTGCCGGAGACGGGCTGGCGCGGCGGAGAGGTGATGGCGGAGCGCCTGCACAAGCACCTGCGCAGCGACCTGTCCGCCCTGGGCACAGCGGACATCGCGCCCGAACTGTGCTGGGGGCTGGCATCATTCCCCGAGGAGGTGCTGCTGCCCGAGAGGCTGTACGCCTCGGCCGTGGAGGCCATGCACGACTCGCGCCTGCACGGAGCCGGTGAAGTGGTTATATACCGCGCTGCGGGCGGCGGGGAGGGCGACTGACTTGGCGATTAAGCTGGTGGCCGACCTGCACGGGCGTTTCGAGGACCTGGCGGAGAGGGTATCGCGCGAGGACATCCTGCTCGTGCTGGGAGACCTCCTGGACCTCATAGACTGGGCAGACATCAGCGGCATCCTCCCGGAGGTGGTGGGCAGGGAGAACCTGCTGGGCAAGCTCATGGCGGCGGCGGAGGAGGGCGCGGGGGCCGCGGTGGGCCTGCGGGACGAGCTGCTGGCCCCCGGGGGAGGGTTCCATGGAGAACTGCTGCGCCGGGTAGGGGAGTCGTATCGCTCCTTCGCGGGCGTGCTGGAGCGTATCGGGTGCAGGGCCTACGTCATCTTCGGCAACGGGGACATCCCGGAGCTCCTGCAGGAAACCTTGGACGGGTCTCCCAACGTCCTGCTGGCGAGGGGGAAGTTCGACATCGGCGGCTGCAGCTTCGGCTTCGTGCCCGGGGCGCTCTATTCCCCCTTTATGATGCCCGGGGAGATGGACGACGAGGCCTTCGGGGAGCAGCTGCGCGAGCTGGGGCCGGTGGAGGTGCTGTGCACCCATATCCCGCCGCGCCTGGAGGCGGCCACCATGGATGTGGTCGCGGGCAGGCCGGTGGAGGGGAGCGAGAGCCTGTTGCGCTACATCGAGGAGAACAAGCCGCGCATCCTCTATCACGGGCACGTACACCAGCCGGCCCAGCGCGAGCTGCGGGTGGGGGAGACGAGGGTGGTCAACGTCGCCTACTATAAGCGTACCGGCTATGTCCACACCCATGAGGCCGCCCCTTAACGCGCGCCGTTCATGCGAGCGGCGGCGAAATGCGCCCGCGGCATTGGGGATATAGCGGGCGCGTCCCCCATCTTTCGATGGCCGCCCGCGTGAGCGGGAAAAGGCTTCAGCCGGAGGCCTCGGGGCCAAATACGCTATGAGTTCATGGCCGACCTCGTGCGCTACGGTGATAGAATAGCGGAGTGGCGGAGCGGACGATACGGACCGGGGGCCGATGACATGGACTTCGATGTGGAGGGGCTGATGAGAGAGGAGGTCAGGGACCTCCCCATCTACAACCCGGGCAAATCCCCCGAGGAGGTGGGGCGCGAACTGGGCGTCTTCGGCTGTGTGAAGATGGCCTCCAACGAGAACCCCCTCGGCCCCTCGCCGCGGGCCGTGCAGGCCATGCGGGACGTTCTGCACGAAATACACATCTATCCGGACGGCAACAGCGTGGAGCTGCGCCAGGCGCTGGCGCGCAAGCACGGCGTGGCCGCGGACCGCATCGTGGTGTGCCACGGCGCGGACGAGGCCTTCGACCTCCTGGCCTTCGCCTTCCTCGACCGCGGAGACGAGATCGTGGTGGGCGAGCCCACCTTCAGCTCCTACGAGCTGGCCGCGAGGACCATGGGGGCGAAGGCCGTGCGCGTGCCCCTGCGCGGCCACCGCCAAAACGTACCGGCCATGCTGGCGGCGGTGGGGGAGCGCACCAAGTACGCGGTGCTGTGCTCCCCCCTGAACCCAACCGGGACGGCGGTGAACAAAGGTGAACTCGAGGAGATGCTGGGCTCCCTGCCCGCGAGCGTCCTGCTGGTCCTGGACGAGGCTTACGTCGAGTACGTGACCGACCCCGCGCACCCGGACGCCCTGGCCTGCCTGGAGGACCACCCCAACCTGATAATCGTCCGCACCTTCTCCAAGGTGTACGGGCTGGCGGGCCTGCGCGTGGGCTATGTCGTCGCCTCCAGGCCGGTGCGCGACGCCCTGGAGAAGGTCAAGCTGCCCTTCAACGTCAACCGTCTCGGGCAGGTCGCGGCGCTGGCCGCCCTGGAGGACGGCGAGCACGTGGCGCGCTCGCGCGAGATGAACGAGCGCGGCAAGGAGAGGCTCTACCGCGTGCTGGAGGAGACGGGGTTCGAGTATGTCCCCACCCAGGCCAATTTCATCCTGGTGAAAAACGGGCCCTACCCCGACCTCTTCCGCAGGCTCATCGCGAACTGCGTCATCGCGCGGGAGGGAGAGGCCATCGGCGTCCCCGGGCACGTGCGCGTCACCATCGGCGACGACGCCCAGAACGAAATGCTGGAGAGGGCGCTGCGCGCCATCGCCGCCGGGGGCTGAGGGAGCCATGCCGCTGATCGGCGAGAAGAGGATGAGGGGGGGCGGCGAGGAAAGGCTGTTCGTCTTCCTCGACGGCCTGGAGTTCATCGCGGGCATCACCGCCTACGAGGAAGCAATGGAGCCCCTGCTGGAATACGGTTCCTACCGCTACTACAAGAACCGCCTGGAGGAGTCCGGCCTTCTGCTGGAGCGCATCTCCGGCGCCCACGCCGTCTTCCTGGACTGGTCGAACATGAACGCGGGCGTGCTGGCCGGCTGCCGCGACCTCGAGATAGTCTCCTATATCGGCGTGGGAGCCGCCAGCTTCGTGGACATTGCCGCGGCGACCGAGCTGGGCATCGCGGTCACCAACACTCCCGACTACGGCAACCGCTCCGTGGCCGAGCACGCCCTGGGGCTCGTCCTCGCCGTGGCGCGCAACATCGCCTGGGGCGACCGCGACCTGCGCTCAGGCAGCTGGACCTCGATGGACCGTGAGGGCGTGCAGGTCTCGGGGCGCAACATCGGCCTGGTGGGCATGGGGGCCGTGGGCAGGGAGATGGCCCGCCTGTGCCGCGCCTTCGGGCTGCGCGTCTTCTACTACGACGTGGCCAGAAGGCCAGAGATAGAGGACGTAGCCACCTTCCTGGACATGCAGGATCTCCTCTCCACCTGCGACATCGTCAGCCTGCACGTCGCCTACACCCCCGGGACGCTGAACCTCATCGGCGAGAGGGAGCTGGGCTGGATGCGCCCGGGCGCGTTCCTCGTCAACACCAGCCGGGGGGAGGTGCTCGACCTCGATGCCCTCGCGGATGCTCTAGAGGAAGGGCGCATCGCCGGGGCCGGCCTGGACAACTTTCCCGGCGAGCCCCACCCCGACCTGGGCCGCCTCGTGAGCCTGGACCGCGTGGTGCTCACCCCGCACATCGCCTTCAACACCCGCGAGGCGAAAGACCGCATGACCGCCATCGCCGTGGAGAACGTCGTCTCCTTCTACCGCGGCGAGCCCGAGAACGTCATGAATCCCGCGGCGCTTGCCAGACGCCAATAATACACAATATACAAAGGGTCTGGAGCTGAGAATCCGAGCATAGATATATAGTGGCCACAGGAGGCTGCGTCTAGCCCCCTTCCGCTGTCCGGGCGGTCATGCCGAAGATTCCGCTGAAATATCTTTGAGATGACTTCCCCTCCGGTTCTCGTTCATGAAACCGGTGATCCTGCAGGAGATGCGGTTGGCCGATTCGGCGTTGGGGAACAGCCCCATGGGGTTGGTCCTTCGCCTCACCTCCCAGGAAAGCCCGCTCCAAGACGTTGGTGTTGCGCGTGATCGGCCTTGACTTTTCATGAGTGAATGACGATATATCATTTTACCGAACCTTGGATGCTTGCGATTTGGTTAGTGTGCCGTATCGGGTTGTTCATGAGGGGGCGGCTAGTGACAATTGAGGAAGCATACGCGACACTCGGCCTTCAAGCAGGGGCATCTTTTGAAGAGGTAAGAAAAGCCTACAGAGAGAAAGCCAGACAAAGCCATCCAGATATGGGGGGCGATGCAGAGACTTTTATACGAGTACAAGCCGCTTATGAGCTTCTATGCGTGTTTATGGGCCAGACGAGGGAGGAATCTGAAGTACCGATACCGCCCGAATTGAGAGCTGTCATTGACCAGATAATCAGGGAGTTCCATCAGGAGACGGCAAGGCAACTAAGCGTATTTGCCTCAGCGATGGAAGCATTTTACAGAGGTATAACTCACCTGATAATGACTCTTTCACGCAAGAAACTTTCGAAGTTCAATAATTACTTTCGCAGAGAGTGGAATGGCACGGTTAAGGCTATATTCAAGCGCGTTAACAGATCAAATGAGCAGATGTTCAATAACTATGAGAGGTGGTTCGATGATTCAGTAACGGATTTGCACAAGGAGATTCAGGAAGAGAGGTTCTCCTATTACATCCGTTCACCCAAGCTCGCGCTGCAAGGACTCATACCATTAATAATTGGGATAATTCTGGCCATAGCATTGCACAGCAGAGCTGGGCTGATAGTGCTTCTGGTAGGCCTTGTCATGTCGGTACTGTTCGCGCTCATTCTTGTCGCAAACTCCTATCTTAAAAGGTACCGGAAGCCCAGGACCGTTGAATGTCTTGACCTGGCCATATTTAAAGTGGGAAGAAACGAGATCATGAGCATCTCAAGCGAGGTGCTCCGAAGCGATATTCAGGTGGGGCGCGTGGCCGGCGCAGGCGGGGCTGTCGCTGGGAGTATGCTGACAAAGGGGTTGGCGGGACCGCTTGTGGGCGGATTAATCGGATGGGGAGCCTCCACGATTATTAGCCACATACAACATCCCACCCCTGTAATGAGGCAGGGCATCCTCGTGGAGTTCGAGGCTTTCATGCAACTTGCTACACCTGCCCTGCAGGCCTATATCATCCAGACTCAGCAGGACGTCCTTCATAACCTTAAAGATACAATTATCCGCAACTACCGGACCAGAGTTAAAAAAATGGCTCACATGCTTGCAGACCCGTCTTACGGACAGCGCATACTGCCTCCCTCATCTTGAGGCGAGATATGCTTGATGTGAGCAAACAACAGCATTCCTGAAACTGCAGTGGGCTTCATAACGCCTCATATTCCGGAGGAAAACCGCAGAAAGCTAGGGGACAAGGAAACACAGATCAAGAGATAGAAACCGGACTATACATCTTAAGCTGCCTTCCCTTAAGCTCTCCCATGCGCCATCTAATCAGAGGGGGGCTGTGATGAACGACAGGCATCCTTAGTCTCTCTAATGCGCCATGCGCCTTCTCGCAGCCTTTAATTGGCCCCTGTTCTTTTTTGTTACATATTTGAGAAACTTCCGATAAGCGTCCAAAGAAGGTTCGAGTTCTCCGGAGTCGTAATACGCATTTGCAAGGCCTAACCATGCCTCATCGAATTCCCGGGCACGGCCCAATACCCTTCTGTACATTTCTACGGCATCATTGAGTTCGCCTCTTCTATGATAAAGCGCTGCGATTCCACATATGGCGCCTCTATGATCTGGGTCAATACGGAGAGGTTTCCCATCGTCCGAATCTCGTGACGGGGCTGCTCTAGAAAATGTCTGCAAGGAATTAGGGCGCCTTGAAGAAGCAAGCGTTCTAAGCACACGAAGGCTGGATAAAGCAGTAACTGAGTGCCCCGGGGAAGAAGGGGGGCTTGCAGAACTTGCGCCTTTTATCTCTTGGGAAGAAAGCATGGAAGTGAGGAAAAGTAAAGCAAGCAAGATCGAGGAGCCCGATTGAGCTTGCAGGGCTCACACAAGGGAAGTCAGCCTTCTGCATGCGTGCAGAAGCGAGGTTGGGTATCGAAATGGGTCCTGTCTCGGGGGGCTGTTAGAATGAACCCAGAAAACGGGCCAAGCATACCGGCAGCAGTGCTGCCTACGTGAATTTCGTGAAGGGTGAACGCTATTGGCTGACCACGATGTGGAGGCGCGGCGCGGCTGGGATTCCAACTTCCAGGAATTCAGCGATACCCCCTCACGCCTGGTGCGGATAAAACTGGAGGATTTCCTGGGAGAAGTCAGCAGTTCCCAGATCAAAGCCTGGGATGAATCAATACCTGAGCTGCAGGACGAGGTGCGGGAAGTTATCGAAACAGATTCGCAAGCCAGGGAATATTGGGCTGTTCTGGAGTATGAGCTGCCCATGGAATCGAGACGTGTAGATGTCGTCTTCCTGGCCAGGGGCGCGGTTCTCGTGCTCGAGCTTAAAGGCAAGGAAACGCCGGCGCAGGCGGACATCGACCAGGCGGCAGCGTATGCCCGCGACCTCAGATGCTATCATTCCGAATGCTCCGATCGCCGGGTAATGGCCATCGTGGTTCCCACAAGAGCAAAGGGCTATTTAGGAGAGCAGGCAGGTGTGCATATAGCGGGGCCCGATGCGCTTGATGCCCTGATCACGGATATCGAGAAGAATGTGAGCGCCCCACCCCTTTCCCCAATACGTTTTCTGGCGGAATCAGCGTATTGTCCCCTGCCTACCCTCGTGCAGGCTGCGCGGGAGCTCTTTCAAACAGGCAGGATCAGGCCTATCTTCCGGGCCAGGGCAGCGACCGATCCGGCGGTTGAGTACATCTCTAATGTGATCCATGAAGTGGCTGTGAAAAAGGAAAGAAGGCTGGTGCTCGTGACGGGGGTTCCCGGTTCGGGAAAGACCCTGGTCGGGCTGAGGATAGCGCACGCTCACTTCCTGGACGACCTAAGGTGGACCCGATTTCCTTGGACACTGAATAAGGATAACCTTATGTCCAAGGAGGTGGGAAGATGCCGGATGCTGGAAGCGAGAAGGAGACGCAAGGAGAGAAGGAGACAGGAGCCAGGCTGGGCGAGGTAACCGTCATAGCCGGGGAACTGCACCAGGGCCCCGTAGGGCCGAAGGGACGCTGGAGCAAGAAGAGGAAGGCCGAGGTGGTCATCCGTATCCTGAGGGGCGAGCCGCTGGATTCCCTCTCACGTGAGCTGGGGGTGGAGATCTACCGCCTGGAGGAGTGGCGGGAGAAGGCCCTGGCGGCCGTGGAGGCGTCCCTGCAGCGCAGGGAGGGAGATCCCCTGC
>CAZEAU010000016.1:0-59141 GCA_964510515.1 uncultured Actinomycetota bacterium
CCGATATGGTAGTCCAGACCGCTAAGAATTTACAGACAGTTTAGGACGTGGCCTGGCACTTCGGAGGGTTGACCCCAGAAGGGACAAAAGGGGGCGCCAGTTATGGCACTTCGGAGGGTTGACCCCGGAAGGGACACCCGGAAGGGACGTTGGGGAATGCAATAAGGGGAGCCCTGGGGCGGCCCCCCTTATTGTGTGGGAGGAACTTCACAGCCGGACTTGGCCCAGCTGATTTATTCGCTTATCCCTTACCTGTCGTTCCGTCCTTTCTCCTCGCTCTCCGGCGCCTTTACCAGGCCGAGTAGCCGGTGGAGCAGCTGCCTTCCACGCGGCCGTTCCAGTACACCGCCCTCTCGACCACGATGGGCGCGCTGGAGCGCACGATGGTGGAGACGTCGTAGGTCTCGCCTATCGCCTCGCCCACGTTGATGGACGTCCGATTGCCCTTCTCCAGCACCAGGGGATCCATGACCACGGCCCCACTCTCGGTCTGATAGGTGATGCAGACCTCGGCGTCACAGTCGCTGGGGTTCTGCAGGAGCACCCAGGTCTCGAACCCGCCCGCGGTGGCCCCTTCGGCGAGATAGGCCCTGAACTTGGCCTGCTTCTGACCGTGGGCGCCGTGGCCGCCACTCTTGCCGTTCCAGTACATGGCGCGCTCGGCGATGACCCCCTTGTCCGAGGTCACCTCGGTGGAGACATCGAAGTCGGTCACATAATCGACCAGGTTGAAGGAATGGCGCGAGTTGGCCGGGATGGCGAAGTCCTTGGCCCCCTCCTTGACTCCTTCCGAGGTGTTGAAGGTCAGGGTGACCTTGGCCTCCTCGTCGCCCGGGTTCTGCACCAGCACCCAGGTCTCGAAGATGCCCGCCGTGGCGCCCTCGGCCAGCAGCCAGCGGTCGGCCATCTCCGTCACGCCCATCTCGCAATGCCCCGCCCTGCGCGCGTTCCAGTACACGGAGCGCTCGGCGATGATGGGCTGGTCCGCATCCAGCATGGTGGAGACGTCCCAGGTGTCGGCGACGCCGTCCTCGGCCAGATTGATGTTCTTGCGGGACTTGGCGGGCACCACCACATCGGCGCCCTCCTTCGGCCCCTCGTCCGTCATATAGGTGACCTTGACATTGGCCGCCTCGTCGCCCGGGTTCTGCAGCAGCACCCAGGTCTCGAAGCCCTGGGCCTCGCCCGTGCAGCCCTCGGCTAGATACCACTTGCCCGCGGCGGGGGCGTTAACGCCCGAGGCGCAGTGGCCGCCTATCTTATCGTTCCAGTACATGGCGCGCTCCACCAGCAGGGAGTCGCCGTGATAGCCCTCCACCCGCGTGGAGACGTTCTTGCCCTCGCCGATTTCACCATTGACGAGGATGGTGGTGCGGCTGCGCGCGGGGGCTTCATACTTCTTCTGCTGGGGCTCCTCGCCCTCGATGAAGTAATCCACGATGACCTGCGTGTTCCAGGGATTGGGGTTGGCTATGGAGAGATAGGTCTCGAAGCCGAACCCGGTGCATCCCTCGGCGAAGAACCACTCGTCGGGCACATTGCTCGCGTCGATGGCTCCGCAGAAGATCACGCGGTCGGAGGGTATCTTCGTGGCGTCGGGGCCGGGGTCCTTGCCCATGGGCGCCACCTCGACGACGCGCGTATTCTTGAGCCACTTGCTCTTATTGGTGTCGTCGGGGTCAGCCTGGGGCTTGATCTGCTTAATGGGCCCCTCGCCGCCCGCATTCTTTTCTACCGTGCCATCAGGCAAGCGCTTCTCGGGCGACATATCGTCACCTTCGATGTCCCAGGCGAGCATAAACTTGAGGTCGCCTGGATACGCTTTCCTGATATCCTCCAGCGGCCATGCATCCTTCCATCCCCATCCGTCAGCCGCGAGGAAGGTCACATCGCTGGCCGTCTTCTGCAGGCCGATCACGTTATCCAGGAGATAATCCGCCAAGATGCCCGTGCATTCGGAATCGCCCGTTATGCCGACATTGTTCTTCCAGGAATAGGTGGCCGTGACGGGGTTGATGCACTTCAGCTGGTCCACGGTGAGCGTCTTGCGGTTGAGGATGTTTCCGTAAACGATGATCTCGCCCTCGGGTATCTTCTTGGGGTCGATGGCCGGGATGCCCGGGTGCTGTGGCAGCACCTCGATGGCTCTAACCTTCTGCACCGCCAACTGCCAGTTGGGCGTCCCCGCGCCACTGGGGCTGTACTCCTCGCTGCGCGGGTCGGGTCCCTCTACCTTCTGCGGCACGATCAGGCGGAAGGGCCCCTCATTGCCGTCAAGCACCCGGTCCGCGGGCTCGGGGTCCACCCAGGGCGCGCCCGTCGGGTCGGGCTTATTGATGTTGTATTCGCTGTCCGGCCCGGCCTTCCAGGCCAGCAGGGACGGCAGGCCTCGGGGGTTGCTATAGCCCCGCATCTGCTCCATGTCCAGGGTGACGGAATAGCCATCGACGGCGTAGAATTTGAAGCCGGTGGTGTTGTCTGCGAAGCCCACTTCCTGCTCGAGCAGGTAGGAGAGGTCCACGCCCTCCCAGTCCTGCTCGAAGTAGCTATAGGGCGCAGAGTTCTTGGCGCAGGTGTAATGGCCTCCCCACAGCTCCCCGTGCACATTGCGCATGGACTTGAGCTCGGCCTCGCTGAAGCTGCGGTAGTTGGGGGAGGCCGCTGAAACGGCGTCCGCCCGGAACTCACCCGCGGAAGCGGCGGGCGTCGAGGCCGCCGCCAGGGGCGCGATGAGCGCCAGGCACAGCAGGGCCCCCACCATGATGATCAGGAATCTTCGCATCTTCTCTCCTTCCTCCCTCGCATCGGTCGATGTTCGAAAGTGCCGTCAGCCATATACAAATAAAGAGAAACCGCCCCCCCGCGCTTGGAGGGGCGGCATAGAGCGAAAAAGGAGCGTCCGCCCCATGAGGAAAGGACGCCTCTTGCCCCGGTCTCCCTTTCCAAGCACGGGAGGCAGAACCGTTTCCAATCCTACCCTTTCGGCAGCCCTCCTTAGCTTTCGCCTTAGGATGAGCGGCTCGGAAAACCATACGCCTGCTCTTTTAAAAGCATACGCCTGCTATTTATCATCACTTTTCACCCTTGTCAAGTCATGCCGGAGGTCGGAACGCCCCCCTCATAGCGGCCGCCGCACCGCCTCGGCAGGCGCTTCGCGGAGAGAGAAAAGCCGTGGGGCCGCCCCTGGGTCCGGGATACGCAAACCGGCGCACGGCCGGGACGGGCCGAAGGAGGCGGGGGCGGCGGACATGGGCCGCGATGCGGCGGTCGGCGCACGGCCGGGACGGGCCGAAGGAGGCGGGGGCGGCGGACATGGGCCGCGATGCGGCGGTCGGCGCACGGCCGGGACGGGCCGAAGGAGGCGGGGGCGGGCGGCATATGCTCGCGGCGTGATCAGGGCGAGACATGGGTGCCGAGAATCGGCACGCTGCCCGCCTGTCTTGACACCACGGCGGTGCTCCATGCTATCTTGACAGCGGAAACGCTCTCCGAGCCCCTTGCCCTAAAGCCGCGGCCACGGGGAGGGGCCGACAGGGTTCGTCTGGAAACGGGCGGGCTTCCCGTGCTTGGAAAGGAGGGTGCATGGGAAAAAAATCCATCCTGCTCACAATCATTGCCGTGCTGCTCCTGGCCGCATCCATTTCCCTTTTCGTGGTGCGCCAGGTGGGTTCCCGCGACTACGTGGTGGCCACCTACGACGAGGTCCTGGAGATGCCGGCCACCCGCGCCGTCTATCGCAGCATCAACAACTGGGAGACGGTGGAGGACACCGGGTTCGAGGGGGTCCCGCTCTATACCTTTCTGGAGAAGGTGGGAGTGAAGAGCGACGAGGCCGAGGTCAAGCTGATGGCGCCGGACGAGTATTTCTGGCCGGCGGTGGGCACCGTGCTCACTTTGTCCGACCTCAAGCAGGCCAACGCGGACGGGCTCTACCCCCTGCTGGCCTGGGAGGTCGAAGGCGACATCATGCAGCCGGAGCCGCGGGGCTCCGGACCCTTGAGGCTGGTGATGCCGCAGTACTGGGAGGAACATGTGAACAAGCCCTCCTGGGTCTCCAACCTCAGGCTGATCGAGATCGGCCCCGTGGAGGAGGGAATCGAGGCCCCGGACGCGACCACGGTGCCGGTTGACGAGATATGGATCTACGGTGACGTCCCCGCGGTCTTCCCCTTTTCCATCCTGATTCCGATCGTCCTGCTTCTGGCGGGCATAGCCGCGCTGGTCGAGGGCCTGATCCTGCATATGAGCGGGAGGAGGAAGGGGCGCGGGGCTCCCGGGGCGGCGGCGCAGATACTGTTGCTGCTGGCGGTGGCGTCTCTGCTCATGGCCGCTTATCCCCTGCTGGCGCCGCAGCGGTGCGCCTGCCGGGCGAACCCCGGCGCCCGCACGTTCTCCATGGGTGAGCTCAGGGCCATGCCCGCCTTCTCCGCCCACTACACCTTCCTGAAATCGCAGGAGCCGTACACCTATTACGAGGCCGACTATCGCGGGGTGCCGCTCGCATACATTCTCGAGCAGAGGCTGAACCTCGCCCCGGGGGCCACCGGGGTGCAGGTGCTGGCCAGGGACGGATACAAGGTCTCGCTCTCCCTCGACCAGGTGAGGACCATTTACAGCGGGGGCCTGAAGGTGATCATCGCCTACGAGAGGGACGGCACCACGCTCGGCGGCGAGGAGAAGGGCCTGCGGCTCGTTGTGCCGCAGACCGTCCCCGGCAAAAAGGAGCAGGGAGGAGACGCCAACACCCCCCTCTGCGCGAGAAAGATCTACGCGGTGGAGGTCCTGCCCCTGGGGGCGGGAGAGCAGGCACCGGCTCCGGGCACGGTCCCCGAGGGCTCGCTGGCGGTTATCGGAGCGGTGAGCGAACCGGCCCCCGCGCCCTCGCAGCCATCCGCGCCGGACGCCAAGCCGGAAGAGGCGGAGCCGCAAGACGGCGAGGGCCCGGAGGACGATGCGGGGGACGAGGAAGCCGCAGCGCAGCTGCAGGTCCTGCACACCCCGGAGGGCGCCTTCTACGCGAGCCGGCTGGTGTCATCCTCGCTGCGGCTGCAGCCCCTGGAGGCGGCACTGCCCCTCTCCTGCCTGGTCAGCTGCATCCTGGAGGCATCATGAGCATCATGAACAAGAACACATATGGAAGAGCGTCAACCCTCGCCGTGCTGGCGCTCGCCTGCTGCCTGGTGCTGGCGGCGGGCGGCTGCGGGAAGAAGGAGGAGGCGTCGCGCTTCCTGCCGAGCGAGAAGCTCCTCGAGGGCATGTACGAGGCGTGCAGGAGCATAGAGATCTCCGACCCCGCCGGGGAGCGCCCGGAGGTGGATACGGAGGAGATCAAGTCCCTGAACCAGGTAGAGGTCGATGCCCTCCTGGTGAGGTCGAACGGCATGGCCAAGCCGGGGGTGTGGTCCGGGGCGAGCCTTTCCGACATCCTGCAAAGCCGGGGCGTGGAGGGCCCGTTCGTCGAGGTACGATTGGAGGCCTGGGACGGGTACGTGGCCAAGGTCCCCTATGAGATGGCCATGCTGCCCGACACCATCCTGGCCTGGGAGGAGAACGGCGTCCCCTTGCCCGAGGAACAGGGCCCGGTGAGGCTGGTCGTGGGCAGCGAGGACGGCTTCTTCTGGATACACCGCATCACCCGCATGGAGATCGTGCGATGAGGGGGAGGGCCCCGGGCGCGCTGTGCGCCCTTTTTCTCGCCCTCCTGTTGGCGGCGGCGGCCCTCGTTGCGGGGCTCGGCGGCTGCGGGTCCTCCGGCATACGCGAGGAGGACAGGGGCGAGCTCATCCTCGCCACCACCACCAGCGTGCTCGATTCCGGCCTCCTCGATGTGCTGGTGGAGCGCTTCGAGAAGGACAATCCCTACCGCGTGAAGGCGGTGGCCGTGGGCAGCGGCGCCGCCCTGCTCATGGCCATGCAGGGCGAGGCCGACGTCGCCCTCACCCATGAGCCCAAGGCGGAGAGGGATTTCATGGAGGCCGGATACGGCGAGAGCCACCGCGAGGTCATGTACAACGATTTCATCCTCGTGGCCCCCCCTTCCGACCCGGCGGGGATCAGGGGCATGGAGGACGCGGCCCTGGCCTTCACCCGCATCGCCGAGAACGAAAGCCTGTTCCTTTCCCGTGGGGACGCCTCCGGCACCCACGCCATGGAGTTGGGCATGTGGGAGCAGGCGGGCATCGAGCCGCAGGGGGACTGGTACCGCGAGAGCGGGCAGGGCATGGGCTATACCCTGAGGATGGCCGAGGACGACGGCACCTATACCCTTACCGACCGCGCCACCTTCATCGTCCTGGACGAGGCGCTCGACCTCGAGGTCATGGTCGAGGGGGACTCCCGGCTGCTCAACATCTACTCGGTCACCGTCACCAGCCCCGCCATGTTCCCGGATGTCAACGTCCAGGGAGCCCGCGACTTCGCCGCCTTCCTCTTCGCCCCGGCCACGCGGAAGCTGATCGAGAGCTTCGGGGTGAAGGATTACGGCCGCCACCTCTTCTACCTCTTCGATCAGGGGGACTAGCGGACGCGGAAGCGGCGCACACGGCACCGTCCCGGCCCCCGCGTGTTTAAAGGCGACCCCCGGAGGGAAACACTACTCATGAGGAAAGCTCGTAGAGAGGAGGCATGAGATGAAGATCAGCGCCAGGAACGTCATCAAGGGCAAGGTCAAGGCGGTCGCCCCCGGCGCCGTCAACACCGAGGTCAAGGTGGAGCTGCCCGGCGGGGACGAGATGGTGTCCATCATCACCAAGACTTCCGCCGAAGCGCTGGGACTGGCCGAGGGCAAGGACGTTTACGTCATCGTCAAGGCCAGCCACGTGATGATCGGAACGGACTGAGCGGCGGGCGGGTTTTCGCCGCGCGGAGGAGAAAGGGGTTGGAAACCCGCCGCTATCTGTTATAATGTGCACGTATTGGTTTTTTAGGTTAGATCTTCGTCTTCCCGAGGAGACCGTATCCTCGGGATTTTTTTAGGCGAAGGAGGTGAAAGATTTGAAGATATACGTGGGAAATCTCAGTTACTCAACCAGTTCAGAGGACTTGCGGGCGCTGTTCGAGGAGTTCGGCTCGGTCGATTCGGCCGAGGTGGTCATGGACCGCAACACCAACCGCTCCAGGGGGTTCGGGTTTACGGAGATGTCGAACGGCGATGAGGCCAAGGCGGCCATCTCTGCCCTCAACGGCAAGGAGGTGGACGGCCGCGCGCTCAACGTCAGCGAGGCCAAGCCCAAGAGGACCGAGTCGAGGGACTCCTACCGCTATTGACCCTTAAGGCTCCGCCGCCCTGGCGGCGGAGGACTCGCAACACAAGGGAGCGCGGGGACATATATGTCCCCGCGCTCTTCCCTTGCGGCTGCCCGTAGCCCCGGCCAAGGCCGCATGGGGGGCCGCAACCCCCCATACCCTCACTTTTCACCGCCTGCCGCGCCGCTGTCGCCCGGCCACGGCCCCAGCATATTCGGCTTGACCAGGACGCCCCTGCCCTCCAGCTCGAGCGGAAAGGTCTCCAGCACCTCGCGCATGCGCCGCGCGAGCAGCCCCGGCTCGTAGCCGGCCTCGAGCACGAGCACCGCCTCCCTTTCCACCGGCCCGGTCTCCTTCCCGCTTCCCGGTACGCTATGCCCGGAGCTTCTCGTAAGCTTCCACCAGGGTGCGGTATTTCTCGTGTATCATCTCCCGGTCGAAGGCGTCGAACTCCGCGAGCATGGCATCCTGTTCCGCGCGGTCGAAGTACGCCATCACCGGGATGAAGAAGTGCTTGTCCTCCTTGACGATGTGCGCGGCATAGAAGTCCACCAGCTCGGTGATGATGTCGTGGACGGGGGCGGCGGCGTGAGCGCCATCCAGGTATGCCGCCCCGGCCTCCACGAGGAGGCCGACCTTGTGTCTGGCGTACCTGTGCTCCTCCACCAGCTCCTGCATGACCCGCCCGTGCTCATCGCTCAGGCCCTTGCGCTCCAGCTCGCGGAAGAGGATATCCTCCTCCTTGCCGTGATGGGTGCGGTCGGCGTAGGTGCGGAAGAAATCCACGGCGCGGTCGATGAACACCGCGTCCACGCGCTTCTCGCGCTCCTCCGCCGCGGCCTCTTTGCTCATCAGGCCGGCCATGCGCTCGATGAGGCGGTGTTCGGTCATGAGGGGGCCGATGGGCATCATTTCGCGGCCCCCTCCGCCCCCATCCTTTTCTCCAGCATCTCCTTGAGGGCGGTGGCGTTGTTGTAGCGCTCCTCCTTCGCGCCGAAGAGGAGGGTGAGCGTGCCCGCGCGCGCCTTGTCCTCCAGGTCCTGCAACAGGTCGTCCCTGCCCGCGAGCTCCGCGGCATAACGCCGTTTGAACTCCTGCCATCTCGAGATATCGTGGCCGTACCATTTGCGCAGCTCGTCGCTGGGCGCGACCTCCTTCATCCAGGCGTCCAGCGCGGCCGCCTCCTTGCGCAGGCCCCGGGGCCAGAGCCGGTCCACCAGCACCCGGGAGCCGTCGCCGCGTGACGGCTTGTCGTAAATGCGCTTGACCTTGAGCAAGGCCGATCACCTCCTGTGCCGCATCCTCCACCGCCGAGACCGCGGCATGCCGCACGGGTGTATTGCGCTGCGGCGGATGCGCCCCGCCGCAGGCGGGTTTGAACTCGAGCCAGGCCAGATCGCCTCCCGTGCCGCATCCTCCGCCGCCGAGACCGCGGCATGCCGCACGGGTGTATTGTTCCCCGCCGCGGCGGCGCTTAAGCGCGGGGGGCCCGCGGGCGCCCACAGGCGCGGCCCCGCGCTCATGTGTCCGCGAGGCGGCGGCCGCCGCTGGACGCCCGGCTCGGGGCATACGCGCGGCGGGCAGCTATTTTCAAAAGGGCCTCGATAGGTAATAATCAGGAGAAAGACGGCACTTCTTCATATCGCGGCGATACGACCTGCGGAATTGAGGGGGAAAGGCGATGCTCGCAGGCGGCTGGCCACGGGACGGCGTGATCGACGAATGGTTCGAGGGGGCACTGGAGACCGTCTACGCGCGCAGGTATCCTAACCTGACGGCCATCTTCGCGGAGAGCCTGTGCGCATACGGCGATGACGAGATCTTCGTCTTTCCCGCGCGGGGAGAGCGCTATACGCGCAGGAGGCTCGACTTGGCGGTGCGCAAGGTCGCCGCCTCCCTCATCGAGGACCACGGCATCGAGAAGGGCGACCGCGTGGCCATGGTCTTGCTCAACAACCCGGAGTTCTGCATAAGCTACCTGGCCATCGCCGCGGTGGGGGCCATATCGGTGGTCGTAAACGCCAGGCTGGAGGCGGAGGAGCTGTGCTTCCAGCTCCGGGACTCCGGCGCCAGGGCCCTGATCGTGGAGGCGGAACTGTACGAGCGCGTGCGCCCCTTGCGGGAGCGGCTGGAGGAGCTGAAGACGGTTGTCGTCACCGGCAACGAGGGCATGGACGGGTGTCCGCCCTTCACCACCCTCCTGGCCCGGGAGGCGCCGGCCTGCATCGGGGTCGAGGTGAGCGAGCGGGACGCCTGCAGCATCTGCTACACCAGTGGCACCACCGGCAGGCCCAAGGGGAGCATCATCACCCACCGCAACGTGGTCGCCAACGCCATGGCCCAGCTGAGCTGCATGCCCTATCTCCTGCCGGAGGGATACGGCGTGGAGGACATCAGCAAGATAAAGCAGATCATCTCCGTGCCCCTCTATCATGTCACCGCCCTGCATACCCTGCTCAACCTCTGCCTGCTGGGGGCGGGAGCGGTGGTGTACCCGGTCTTCCAGGCCGACGAGGTGATCGAGTCCATGGTGGCGGAGGAGGTCAACTACTTCGTGGGGGTCACGGCCATGTTCTGGCTGCTGCGCATGCAGCCTAATTACGCCCGACTGGTGGAGGCCGGGCACCTGGAGCTGATGTTTCAGGGGGGGTCGCCCATGCCCGCGGAACTCGGGGAGCTCATGCTCAAGGACTTTCCGGCGGCCAAGATAGGCAACGGCTTCGGCATGACCGAGACCACCTCGATCGGCGCGGGCTCCATCCTCCCCCCCGAGCAGGTGATAAAGCGGGGCACCTCCATAGGCTGGCCGACCCCGCCCACCCTCTTCAAGGTGGTGGACGACCGCCTGCGGGAGGTCCCGAGGGGCGAGCCCGGCGAGCTGCTCATCAGCGGCTCGGGGGTCTGCCGCGGCTACTGGAACCTTCCCGACAAGACCAGCGAGAGCTTCGTCGTCGGCGAGGATGGGCGCCGCTGGCACCGCTCGGGCGACGTGGTGGTCGTGGACGGGGAGGGGTTCTACACCATCGTCGATCGTAAAAAGGACATGATACTCAGGGGCGGCGAGAACGTGTATTCGGTGGAGGTGGAGAACCTCATCAGCATGAACCCCAGGGTCCTGCAGGTGGCGGTGGTGGGGGTGCCGGACAAGGTGCTGGGGGAGAAGATCAAGGCCGTGGTCTTTCCCATGCCCGGGCACAGCATAAGCGCCGAGGAGGTCCTGGAGTACTGCCGGGGGAAGATCGCCGACTACAAGGTGCCCGACATCGTGGTCATCTCCGAGCTGCCCCTGCCCATGAACCCCGGCGGCAAAATCACCAAGGACCGCCTGTTGGACGCCTGAGGAGGCCCCCCGCCCCCATCCTCTCACCCCGCGGGGCGGGTAAAAGCCCGCCGCGCAGGCGCGGGCGGCGAGGCGCCCCCTCCCCGCCGCCGCCCTACGCACCCCCGTGTGCCCCCAACGCCGCTTCTGTCATCTCGCGCAGTGGGCCGCCCGCATACCGGGGCCGGCTCCTCACATGAAGATGCTGCCGAGGGCGAGCCCGAAGGCCATGTCGCCCTCGAACTTGATCTTGCCCTGCATGAAGGCCGTGGGCCCGTTGAGCTCTCCGGTGGCGATCTTGGCGAGGTCGGCGGAGGAGCCCTCGATGTGCAGGCTGGGCTGGGTCGCGCCGTTGAAGGTGGCCTGCACCGGCAGGGTCCAGTCGCCGGGCATGCCCACCTCGAAGTCCACCGTGCCCTTGGTCTGGCTGACCGCGTCGTACTGCTTGCGCCCGGTGAAGGAGGACGCCAGGTCCACCAGGGGCTTGACGAAGTCCTCGGAGAGGACCACCTCCAGCATGGGGTCGGCGATGCCTCCCTCGATGACGGAGATCTCCTTCGCGTTCTTGATGGATATTCCGAACGAGAAGGTCTTCTCCCCCTTGATGGTCACGGAGAGCGTGAAGTCGGTGCCCTCCATGTCGGGCATGGGCTTCTCAGCCAGGCGCTTGCCCACCAGGTTCGGGATGTAGGTATCCAGGTATTCCTGTATCCCGAGTCCTTTCTCTCCCATTTTCCTTTCCCCCTTTCAGGTCGCGGCCGTTCCTACTCCGCCAATGCCCGCCCGGCGGGCGGGCATTCATTCCGCCTCCGCGCAGCCCGCGAACCAGGGGTCGCCGTCTCCGCCCGGCGCCGTCCCCGCTGTCTCGCGGTGGGCGAGGTCCCTTGTCTCCAGCCTGCGCAGCGCCCGCTGCGCCGCCGTGCCCTCGAGTCCGAGGGCCTCGGCGACCTCTCCGGCTCCGGCGCCCGGGCATTCTCGCAGGTAGGCCAGGACCCGGTCCGCATCCTCCCTGATCCTGCACACCGCCTCCCGCCCCTTGTCCGTGAGGCCGATGCTCTCCAGCGACCTCCGCTGCTTCCTCCGCTCCAGAAAATCGTCGATGTCCTCCTGGGTGACCACGTACCGCTTGCCCACCCGTGCCGCCTGCAGCTCCCCCTGGCGGATGTAGTGGCGAACGGTCTGCACGTTCACCCCCAGGCTCTTGGCCACGTGATGGGTGTTGAGGTAGCTGCGCAATACATGTCCTCCGTGCCGTTTACGTTGTGATATGTTGTGTCACGTTATGTAACATATAGCTGGGATATATGTCAAGTTGTCTGGAGCGAGGGCCCGCCCGCGGCGCGCGGAGCCCAGGCAGCGAGCAGGGAGAGGGCGCGGACGGCCCGCGGCATGGAGGGATAGACGAGGACGCCGCCGGCCAGCATGCGGTCCTGCAGGCGGCGGCGCATCTCCTCGAAGGCGATGTCCTCGGCGCCTTGCGCCCGGGAATAGAGCACCGCCACCACCGGCTTGCCGGAATCGCGCCGCACGGAGACGAGGGTGTCCGCGGCGGCGGTGAGGCCCTCCTCGCCGCCCAGGCCGAAGGCGAAATTGAGGGCGAGGTCGAAGACCAGGATGTCCGTGGAGGGGTTGGCGGCCGCCTCACGCATGGCCGCCGCGAAGATGGGGAGGGCGACGAGCGGGGTGCCGATGTCCAGCGGGTTTCCCACCGCCGCGCCGGGCGCGCTGAGGATCTCGCGCAGGCGGTCCGCGCTCTCTGCCGCCAAGGGCGGCACCTCGAGCCCCTCCTCCTCCGCCAGGTCCGCGGCGTAGGTCCCCAGGCCTCCGCCGCCCCCGCTGAGCATGAGGCGCCTGCCCGCCTTGCGGCCGAGGTGCTTGAGGGCCAGCAGGACGTCGCACATCTCGTTCACCCCCGAGACCTCGATGGCACCGGCCTGGCGCAGCATGCCCTCCCATACCTGCGCGGAACCGGCCAGCGAGCCGGTATGGGACATCACCGCCCGCGCCGAGGGCGCGCTCTTTCCCACCTTCCACAGCACCACCGTCTTGCGCGCGCAGGCCCGCTGGAGGGCCTGGAGAAAAAGGCGGCCGTCCGCGGCGCCCTCCAGGTAGGCGGCTATGGTGCTGGTCTGGGGGTCGTCGGCGAAGTAGCGCATGAGGCCGGTTTCGTCCAGGTCCGCCCCGTTGCCGAAGCTGACGATGGCCGAGAAATCGATGCCCAGGGATTTGCACTGTCGCCCCACGTGTACCGAGAAGCCGCCGCTCTGGGAGATGAAGGCCACCTCGCCGGGGGTGGAGGAGAAGTCGTGGCCGGGCAGCAGGGCCAGGCGGTTACGCGGGTTGTAGATGCCGAAGCAGTTCGGGCCCACGATACGGAAGCCGCCGCCGCGCGCTATCTCCAGGGCCTCCTTCTCCAGCGCCTCGCCGCCTTCCCCGATCTCCCGGAAGCCGGCGGCCATGACGATCACCCCCTTGACCCCCAGCTCCGCGCATTGGCGCAGGATGTCCATGGAGCGGTGGGCGGGGATGGTGAGATAGACGAGCTCGGGCACCTCGGGGAGCGAGGCCAGGTCGGGATAGACCTTGTGCCCCATGATCTCCTCCTCGCCGGGATTGACCAGGTACACCGGCCCGGAGAAGCCGTAGGCGAGCTGGGACATGGTGAAGAGGGAGCCGAACTTGACCGGCTTGGCCGAGGCCCCCACGATGGCCAGGGAGCGGGCGTTGATGACGGCGTCGATCTCATCGAAGTCGTAATGCAATGCAACCACGTCCTTTTCCCCGCGCCATTATAGCACGGCGGGGGAGGGGCTCAGGGCGCGGGCCGCGAACGCGCCAGCTCCCGCAGCTGCACGGCCAGGGCCTCGAATTCCCCGCGCGAGAGGTCGCCGGTGACCATGATCTCCACCTTGTCCAGGGTGAGGTGCATCTCCTGGCAGTCGACGGCGGCCGCATAGAAGGCGCCGCCGGCCTCCTCCCCGAAGGTGCGGCGGCCGGTGAGGCAGGCGCCGGTGAGGGCGCCCAGGCCGGTGGTGTGATGGGAGAACTGCGGGTCGCGGGGGCTCTGCCTTATCTCCACCTGGCGCGAGCCGCTCCTCAGCACCAGGTAGAGTTCGCGGAAGCCGGCGGGGAAACGCAGCGGCTCCTGCGATGCCGAAAGGGTAGAGGCCGCGGGGTCGCACACGCAGGCGGCGGCGAGCTCGAAACCCTCCAGGTCGGGCAGCAGGGGCGTGAAGCCCACCTCGGCGGCGGCGACGGCGACGTCGACGGGCAGGCAGGCGCCGTCTCGCCGCTCCGTCTCCACGTCCTCCCCGGGCGCGCCGAACAAGGTGGCGGCATGCGGGGGGAAGGGCCCCTCCTCGTAGCCCCGGTCCTCCACCACGTCCTCATAGCGGAAGACCACCGTCCGCTCCCCGCCCAGGGCCATCTCCTTGCGCAGCGGCAGCCCCGTTTCGCGGTCCAGCCAGATGCGCAGGCGCGGCGAGAGCCCGTCCGCCGATTCCAGCCGGAAGCCCGCCCGCCCCTCCGCCTCCTCCGCGCCCGCGACCACCAGCTCTCCGCCCTCTATGAGGGAGACGAGCGACTGGTAATAATCGCCATTGCCGACGAGGTGGTAGAGGGCCAGGTAGGTGCCGGTGCAGCGCAGGGGGGGCACGCGCGAGAGCATCTCCACCCGCAGGGATGCCGCCTCGCCCTCGCCGCCTTGCGCCAGCCGCGCCCGCCAGATGTCGTTCCCCCTCTGCGCGGTGTGCGCCAGCAGCCGCTCCCGCCCCTCCGCGACCTCGTAGAAGCTGTAACGGTAGTCGTCGGGGAAGCGCAGCTCGAAACGCTCGCGGTAAAGCCGCCCCGCGTCCTCGGTGACGCAGGTGTAGGAGATGGAATCGACTTCCCCGCTGCGGCGCTCGAGCAGCTCGATGACCTCGCCGCGGAGGCCGCCGCCTCCGCAGCCGCCGGGCAGGAGCAGGGCCGCCAGCAACAGGGCCAGGAAAACCGCCGGCCTGCGCACGCGAGCAGCGCCTCCTTCCCGCCTCCGTCCTCCACGCCTGTCCCGTTTATCCTAGCAGAGCCCGGCGCCAGCCTGCACGCGCGGCGGCGGGGGAGGTACGCCGCCCGCGCCCTGCGCCCGGCGCGCTCCGCCCTTGGGATATAATCTGGAAGGAAGCGGCACCGGCTGGGAGGACGCGAGGGAAGGAGCGAGGACATGAGGTGGGAGAGCGGCAAGACGCGCGGCAGCGATAACGACATCGCCTGGGTGGATCCCCACGTGCACATCATGCCGCCGCGACGCATGGCCGGGCTGGTGCGCTGGGTGAAGAAGTTCACCCCCGGGTTTCCCTTGCGCGAGGACATCAGCGCCGAGGACATACTGCGCGGCCTGCGCGACTGCGAGATACCCCGTTTCTTCAACCTCGTCTTCCCCCTGTGGGAGGAGGAGACGGCGGACCTCAACCGCTTCAACCGCGACCTCTGCTCCGGCATCCCGGAGGCCATACCCTTCGGCTCGCTGCATATCGAGACGCCGGACAAGGAGGCGGAGACCCGCCGCTGCATCGAGGATTACGGCTTCGTGGGCATGAAGCTGCACCCCTTCGCCCAGCGCTTCCCGGCCTTCGGGGCGGAGATGCGCCCCATGTTCAAGGTGCTCAACGAGCACCGCCGGCCCCTCCTGGTGCATACCGGCTTCGATACCTTCTACGGCATGGAGATGGACCTGGAGGAGATGGAGGGGGCCGTCCGCGATCACCCCGACATGCAGGTGGTGGCGGTGCACTCCCTTTTCCCGCGCTTCCGCCTCGCGCACCGCCTGCTCTCCCAATATCCCAACTTCTGGCTGGACATGACCAACACCATGTCCTGCATGCGCCTGTATGAGGACATGGCGCGCGGGAGCGACGCCGTGCCCCCCGTGGCCGGCAGCCTGGAGGTGGACGAGGTGAAGGAGAACCACGACGACTTCTTCCGCCTCTTCCGGGATTTCCCTCGCCGCATCATGTACGGCAGCGACTTCCCCGTGGGGTTCGGGTACCACCCCGCCCTGCTCGAGGACCTCAAGCACTTCGACCTGGGCGGGGAGGCGGAGGAGGCCATGCTCGCGGGCACGGTGCGGGACCTGCTCGCCCGCTGCGGTTTTCCCGACCTGCTCACGCCGCTGCCCTGACCCGGCGGGCTTCCCCGCCCCGGGGTACGCAGAGGCGCCCGCGCACGGGTCGCGTGGGGGGCGGCGCCCGAGTGGCGGGGAGCGGAGATGGGCTATAATCGGGGGAGAGGGAGTCGGCCGGGTGGTCGCGGGAGCGGCGACAGCCGCTCGCGAGGAAAGTCCGGACTCCACAGGGCGGGGAGCTGGGTAACGCCCAGGCGGGGTAACCCGACGGAAAGTGCCACAGAAAGGGAAACCGCCCGCAGGCACTGCGCATGCGGCGCCGGCGGGCAAGGGTGAAAAGGTGGGGTAAGAGCCCACCAGCGGTCCTGGTGACAGGCCGGCTAGGTAAACCCCTCCCGGAGCAAGGCCAAATAGGAGCCGATGCTGCGGCCCGCAGCGCTCGAGGCTCGGGTAGGCCGCTAGAGGCCGCCGGTAACGGCGGTCCCAGATGGATGGCCACCGCCCGGTTCAGGCCGGGCACAGGATCCGGCTTACAGGCCGGCTTCCTCTACTCGATTCTGGCGCCGCCATCCCGCGCCCGCAGGCGCGGAGCGGGGAGGGGCGGCGGAGAAGGCGGGAGAGACGGCTCCGGTTCGCGGGGGAGCAAGGCGCGTGGGAAGGGGGAAGAGATGGCCGGAAACGGTGCCGCGGCGAGGGGGGAGTTTGACGCAAAGACCCTGAAGAGGGCGGAGTTCTGCAAGGACAAGTGCATCGCCTGCAGGATGGGCCGGGAGAAGGGCAAGGGCTTCTTCAACTGGATGGTACGCATGGAGTCCAAGCTCAAGGTATGCCCCTTTTGCAGGGCGTATGAAAAGGTGTACGGGGTGCCCGCCTACGAGAAGCCGCCGCAAGAGTGACAGGGGCGCCTCACCTTGACGCCGGGGACTGGAGCAGGCTGCGCGAGGAGTCCCGCCGCGTCTTCGCCCTGAACGAGGTCGAGCGGGATGACATATATTACCATATGCCCTCGCATCACCACTATCCCTCGCTCTTCGCCTGGGACAGCGGCTTTCACGCCGCGGCTATGCTGCACCTCGACGCGGCCAAGGCGGAGCGGGAACTGGAGACCCTCTTCCGCCAGCGGGGAGGGGACGGCCACCTCCCCCACGAGACCCTGCTCCCGCACCGTGCCTCGCGGCCCTGGCGGCGCGGCGCGGTGACCCTGCTGACGCGCTGGGGCTTCGACCGCGATGGCGCCTCCTACATGGTGGACCCGCCCAGCTACCATTACGCCGCCGAGCTGGTTTTCCGGCGTACCCGCAACCGGGACTGGCTGCAGCGGGTGTGGGGCGGGATGCGCCGCAGCCTCGACTTCCTGCTCGAGGAGAGGGATGCGCACGGCGACGGCCTGGTCACCATCTTCCATCCCTGGGAGTCGGGCACCGACATGTCCCCGCAGTTCTTCAGCGCCATGGGCCTCGACCGCAGCGGGTGGAGAAACGCCCTGCGCTCGAACCTGTATCCCACCGCTCTTTTCGCCTTCAACCTGCTCAAGGGGTGGGACGCGAAGAAACTGGCCGCGGCGGACCGCTTCGCGTGCCAGGAGCTGACCATGAACTGCCTTGCCGTCCGCGCCTGCCGCAGCATGTCCCGCCTGGCGGGCGAGCTGGGGAGGAAGGAGGAGGAGGAGCGCTACGGGCGCAGGGCGCAGGCGATGATGGATGCCTTGGACGAGCATTGCTGGGACGAGGGCGAGGGCTGCTATTTCCCGCGTTTCGGCATGGGCCGCCCGCGGCTGGCGCGCCGCAAGACGGCCGATTCGCTCATGCCGCTCTACACCGGTCTTTGCCGCCGCGATAGGGCGGAGCGTCTCATCGAGGAGCACCTCTTGAACGAGGACGAGTTCTGGGGCGAGTATCCCGTGCCCTTCAACCCGCCGGGAGAGCTGCGGGGGGAGGGGAAATGGGTGGAGCGCCGCCTGTGGTCCGGGCACTGCGTGTGGATAAACTTCTGCTGGATGCTGGCCATCGGACTCGAGGAGTGCGGCCGCGACGGCGAGGCGCGGGAGATGACCGCCAGGGTGGTGCGCATGGTCCTGCGGGAAGGCTTTTTCGAGTACTACGATTCGCGCAGCGGGGAGGGCAGGAGAATCCCCGACTTCTGCTGGCCGGCCCTGGCCCTGGACATGATGGCCCGCTTCTGGCCGCAGGCGGCGCAGGGGGCGTGAGCGGAGGCGGGGGAGGCGGCCGCATATGGCGGCGTCAATGCCTGACGATGCGGTCGGGGAAGGCGCCCGACATCATGCCGTTTCGCACGTAATCCAGGTAGCGTTCCCTGCGGTGCGCCGCGGCGGTGTAGAGGGGGACGAGGATGGCGACGGCGATGAGGGTCAACCAGGTCGTGGACCCTATGGCCACCCCCAGGTTCATGAGCGACCTCGCCATGATCCTGAGATAGCTGTGGCGGATGCTCGTCAGGCGCGAAGGCAGCCTCCGCCGCTGCCTGTTCACGAGGCTGAGGTTGTAGAGAAAGCCCAGCAGCCATATCGCCAGCCCGATGGGGATGGCCAATGGCAGGGGCACGCCGATACGCCAGCCGGCGGCAAGGCCCGTGACCACGCTGCCCCATAGCAGGGCGAAATGCAACAGGATGACCCAATTCGCTTGCGGCATATGCTCAATATACCCACAGGTGACCGCGAAAAAACAACCCCCGCAGCGCCGGGGCGGCGCCGCGGGGAGGTCAACGGCATTATATTGGAGAAGATTAGCGTGTATTATTGGGAAAGCAGAGCAGAAGCGCGGGGTGGACTTAGAGGGCGGGCGTTCCCGCATTTGCCATATAGGTAGCGATGATGCGAGGGAAGGAGGGTGATCGGGTGAGTAAGCTCGCGGGGATGAAGCAGCGCCTGCAACATATGGCGGAAATCGGCATCGGGATGAAGCGAAAGCTCGAGCAGTTCAAGGGCCCCGGGGGAGTCGAGCTGCGCGAGAAGGCGAAGTCGCTGGGAACCCGCATGGGGGTCGGGGCCGGGATAGCGGCCTTTGGCCTGGCCATCGTCGCCGTGGCCTCCGTGTACATCGTCGCCGTAATTATCCTGCTCTTGAATATCGCCCTGGACCGCCTGTGGCTTTCCGCCCTGATCGTGGTCCTGGGGCTGTTGCTGCTTGGCGCGGCGGTCGCCGTGATCGGGGTGGGTATCGCCCGCAAGGCGGCAAGGGAAATACCCAAGCTGGGCGAGAGTGCGCTGCAGCCGATCAAGCAGGCCGGGGAAGAGATGAAGGAGACGGTGGAGGAGCTGCAGGTGATCGCGAAAGAGGAGGCGGAGGAGCGGCGGCAGCAGATGCTGGGGATGTTCGAGCAGGCCAAGAAGTACGTCCCCTACGCGATAGGGGCTTACGTGGGCTACCGGCTGGTGAAGAGAACTCTGCGCTCACGGAGGGCGAGGAAGCGCATCATGCTGGAGGCCTGGGAAGAGGCATGAACAACGCGTTGACCTTCGGTAAGGGGGCCGGACTCCGGACGGCCCCCTTTTCAGTGGGCTACATCACCTGGAGCCAATATGAAGTAAACCTTCAGGGTTCAGCCGGTCCTCGCCTGAACCGCGATGCCATATCGGAATAAAGGGAGGTCATGCGGCATTATGGGCCCTCGCAATAAGGAGGGACGTGTATGCCCGCAGGGCGCCTGAAAAGGCCCGCTGGCTCCCTATAACTAAACCTATACTATAAGTAGAGATTTGTAGAATGTTGCGGTTCACCCCCGCTTTTCGGCGCGTAGAGGGGAGGGCGGGCACGATGAGGCAAATGGAAAAGCAGGCGGGGAGATCGCTGCCGCGGACGGCGATGAAATATCTCCCGAAGGGCCTGCCGGCGGCGGGGGGGGGTCAGCTGCGTCACGGCGGGGAATAATATTCTTGGTATGTGCTCGGGGCGGCGCGAGGGCGACGCGAGCGCCGGGCGAAGGCGCGGCACGGCCGCCGCGGGGTGACCCCGGAAGGCGGCGGAAGGAGGGAGCGAGATGAGGATAGCGGTGGTAGGAGCAGGCTCCATGGGCATGATCATCGGCGCCCTGCTCGCCCGCGGCGGCGAGGACATCGTGCTGGTGGACGTGAACGAGCCGCACGTCAAGGCGTTGAACGAGAGGGGCGCGAAGATAGTGGGCCACATGGAGGCGACCATACCGGTGAAGGCCATCACCCCGCAGCAGATGGAGGGCGCGTACGACCTCGTGATCTACCTGGTGAAGACGGTGTACGACGAGCAGGCGCTCCCGCAGATGCTGCCCTTCCTGGCCGCGGAGAGCATGGTGCTCACCCTGCAGAACGGCGTGCCCGAGGAGAGGGTGGCGGCCGCGGTGGGCAGGGAGAGGACGCTGGGAGGGGCCATCGGCTGGGGGGCCACCCTGCTCGAGCCGGGGGTATCCGAGCTTACCAGCGAGCTGGAGGCCATGACCTACGATGTCGGGGAGCTGGACGGCGGGGACACGCAGCGGGTGAGGGCGCTCAAGGGCATCCTGGACAAGACCGGCGAGGCGACGGTGACCGCGAACCTGGAGGGGGTGCGCTGGACCAAGCTCCTGGCCAACGTCTCCTTCAGCGGCCTCAGCGCCGCCCTCGACTGCACCTACGGAGAGATACTGGATGACGACAAGGCCATCGTGGCCGCGGGCTCCATAATCGTGGAGACCATACTCACGGCGCGGGCGCTCGGCGTCGTCATGGAGCCCATGCAGGGCGTGGATCCGGGCGTGCTCCTGGACATCATCAAGGAGAGCGAGGAAAACGCCCTCAACGTCATGCGCATGGTATGGGGACGCCACCGCGACCTCCTCGCCTCCATGCTCCAGGACTTGAGGAAGGGCGTCCCCTGCGAGGTCGATACCCTCAACGGCTATCTCAGCGACAAGTCGGCCCAGGTGGGCGTGCCCACTCCCGTCAACGACAAGGTGACCGAGATCATCCGCGGCATCGAGGGCGGCAGGTATCCCTTGAGCTTCGACAACCTGGAAATGATCAAGGTGCGCCCGCTGCAGGAGCTGGTCTGAACATGGGGGAGGGGGCGCGGCGGGCCGGCATCCCCAGGACCGGCGGCGCGGGCAGAAGAGGGGTCGGAGGGCACCGTGCGGGCCGAGGCGGAGAAAGGCGGCGGGCATGAGCGATGACGCGGGCGCGCGGGAGGCAAGGAGCAGGATACTCGCCCTTCTCAACAACTCGCCTTTCTACCTGCATCTGGGCATGGAGGTGGTGGAGGCGGGCGGGGGCAGGGCGCTGCTGCGCCTGCCGGTAAGGGACGAGCTGAAGAACCTCTACGGCATCCTGCACGGCGGGGTGATCGCCGCGCTGCTCGACTCCTCCTGCTCCATCGCCGTGGGCACCCTGCTGGGTCCGGACGAGGTGGCGGTCACCCTGGACCAGCGCATCAACTATATCTCCAACGTCAAGCAGGGAGTCCTCATCGGCGAGGGCAAAGCCCTGCACAAGGGGAGGTTCACCGGCGTGGGCCAGGCGGAGGTGAGGGACGAGGAGGGCAACCTGATCGCCGCGGGGATGACCACCTCCTTCGTCATCAGCAGGGACACCACCGGGGTACGCGGCGCCAGGGACCCGGTTGATGAAAGGCTGAGGTAGGGGGGCGGGCGCTGGCCGCCGCGGCCGCGCGGGCCCGGCGGCGGGCGAGGGGATGGCGCGGCCTCAAGGGCGGGGCGGCCCGCGCGTTTCTGCGCGCCGCGAAGAAGGACCGGAGCGTGACCCTCGCTCTCCTGCGCCGCCTGGGCGGGGAAACGCGTGACCGGCTGCTGGGAACGGCTGCCGGCCCGCGCGGTGGTCGCGAGCCGCGGGAAGGGGGTCACAGAAAGGGGCGGCGCCCGGCCCCCCTTAGGGCCGGCCGTTGTCTCCGGGCGTGAAGGTCACTCCCAGACGTATTTCTCTCTCGCCTTGGGGGGGGTTTCGGGGGCGGGCTCGGCCGCGGGCTCGCTGACCTCGATCGCGCTTTCAGCGGGGGAGGCCGTCTCTTCCACCACCACATCGGGCTCCTCCCGGGGGGGCGCCGCCTGCGGGGGCGCGTCCTCTTCCAACCCCGCGGGTTCGGCCGCCGCGGCGAGGTCGGCCTTCGCCGTGTATTCCTCGTATTCGATGAGCAGGCTCTGGCTCTTGAGCAGCAGCTCGCGCATGGGGGGTATCTGCTCCACGATCTGCTCGCGCATGGCGGAATAGGTCGAGAGCATGAGGGTCTTCTCGCGCTCCAGGTCAGCGAGGATGCGGTCGCTGCGGTCCTGCGCCCTCTTGATGATGGCGGCCGCCTGGCTGCGTGCTTCCTGGAGGATGCTGCCCGCGCTCTTCTGGGCGTTCATGAGGGCGGTCTGCAGCGTTTTCTGCATCTCGTCGAATTGCGAGACCTTGCGGCTCATGCCGGTCACGGTCTCCTCCAGCTCCTGCTTCTTGTTGGCCAGCTTCTCTACCTCGTCCGCAACGACGTCGAGGAAGGAATCGACCTCTTCCTTGTTGTAGCCGTCGCTGCCGACGGCACTGAACTCCTTAAGATGGATATTCATAGGGGTTATCGCCACTGCCATCTCCTCCTTCTAGAAGATACACCGCCTCTTCGAGGCAGCCTCTCGGCCTCATCTATAAAAAATATGACCTCCCCCGCTTTTTCGCAACTATATCAATTTTCCGGCCATTTTGCGACAGCTCCACGGCGGGCTCACCGCGGGTTCCATGCCGACGGCGCGACCTCTCCGTCGCCGTTATCTTCAATATTCTTCCCCGCCGCCCTTCCCCCCTTCGTGCATCCCCGAAAAGCGTCCGCGGGAGGCCGGGGAAGCGTCCGCGGCGGGGGGCGCCAAGGGCCGTCGGGGCGGGGCGCGGAGGGCGTCCGCCAGCCGGCGCTGCGCCGCTCTCGCGCGGCCTTGACACATGTCGATATATAATAGATGTTTATGTAGGCACGTCTTTGCATAACATCGCGGTCATCTTACCGGCAGGGCTTAAAAGCGGCCCGCATGCGCATGGCGCGCGCCGGGCGTCGTGGGGAGAAGGGCGCGAGGGGGAGGGAAAAAGTGAGGAAGCAAGGCATGCATCTCGTCTTTGGCCGGAGCTGGGAGAGGAGAACATAGGTGAGAGCCTTCAGATTGCAAAGAAGCAGGTTTATCAAGCCGAACATCGAGAAAATGGAGGCGAAGAAGGACGTCAACGGCCTGATCCAGGTCTTGAGCAGCGATGACGTGAACCTGCGCATCAACGCGGCCCTGGCCCTGGGCAAGCTCAAGAGGGGGCGTGCCGTGGCCCCGCTCATCGAGTCCCTGCGCGACGAGGACGAGGACGTGCGCTGGGGAGCGGCCTGGGCCCTGGGGGAGATCGGCAAGACCGCCGCCCGCCCCCTCATCCAGGTGCTCAACGACGAAGACGCCGACGTGAGGTGGAAGGCCGCATGGTCTCTGGAAAAAATAGGCAAACCAGTGGTGGAGACGCTCATCCACGCCCTGAAGGCGGAGTCGGGTGAAGCCAAGGCGAAGGTCGCCCTGGTGCTCGGGGCCATAGGGGACGTGAGGGCGGTGCGCGCGCTGATGCAGGCCCTGCGGGACGAGGGCGAGGACGTGCGCTGGGGCGCGGCCTGGTCGCTGGAAAAGATCGGCGGCGCGGCGGCGAAGTCGCTCGTCAAGTCCCTGACGGACGATAACGCGGAGATACGCAGAGACGCGGCCCTCGCCCTCGGGGTGATACGCGACGAGTCGGCGTTGGAGCCCCTGCTGGTCGCCCTGCGGGACGAGGACGCGGAGGTGCGCCGCGACGCCGCCGCGGCGTTGATCGCCATAGGGGACAAGAAAGCCATATCGTCCCTCAAGCGGATGCTCAAGGATGGAAGCGAGGACGTGCGCCGCCGGGCGGCGATGGTGCTGGGGAGCCTGGGCTGGAAGCCGGACGACGAGGCGGACAAGGTGCAGTTCTACATCGCCAACAGGGAATGGGAAGAGGTGGTGGCCCTGGGCCGGGAGTGCGCGCATCCCCTGCTCAGAGCCCTCAAGGAAGAGAGCTGGGAGGTGCGCAGGCAGGTCGCGATGGCCATAAAAGCCAGGGGCGCCCCCATGCTGGAGGTGATAGCGGCAGCGCTCGAAGACGAGGACGAGGACGTGCGCCGTGAGGCCGCGCTGGTCCTCAAGGAGCTCGCGGACGAGGCGAACTTGGAGACCCTGCTGGCGGCCATGAACAACCGGGACTGGTACGTGCGCCGCAGCGTCGCTCTCGCCCTGGGGGAGATGGGGAGCGAGAAGACCGTGGGCCCGCTTATAGCGGCCCTCGAGGACGAGGACGAGGACGTGCGCCGCGTGGCCGCCTGGGCCCTGGGCGGAATGGGAGAGATGGCCGTGGATCCGCTGCTGGAAGCGCTGGAGGGCGACAGCGCGGGCATGCGCCGCGGGGCGGCCTGGGCCCTTGGCGTCATCGCGGATGCGAGGGCGTGCGAGAAGTTGCTCGATGTGCTCAAGGACGAGGACGCCGACTTGCGCCGCGGGGCGGCCTGGGCCCTGGCGCAGATGGGCGAGGAAGTCAGGCCTACCCTGGAGGCGGCCCTGGTCGATGAGGAGGTCCGCGACGAGGTGGTAGAGCTTCTCGCCAGGATGGACGAGAGGCTGGAGGCAGAGCCCGCGCCCGCGAAGGAATGGGTAGAGGAGCCGCCGGCCCGGGAAAGAGGACGCGAAGAGGCGCCGCTGCCCACGATGGAGGAAGAGAAAGAAACCCCCTTTGCCCTCCCGGTGATATCGGGCGGGCCGAGCTGGATATCCGGGGCGGAGGAGGAGCCGGGCAAGGCCGCCGCCCTTGTCGCGGCCAGGGACTGGGACCGCGTTATCGAGATGGGCGACGAGGCGACGGGCTCCCTCACGGCGGCCCTCGACGACCCCGACGAAGAGGTGCGTGCCGGGGCGGCATGGGCCCTGGGGGTCATCGGCAACGTCAGGGCCGTGGATCCCCTGATCTTGAGGCTGGGAGACGCGGACAGGGACGTGAGGGTCAAAGCGGCGGATGCCCTTAAAAAGCTCGGCGAAGCCGGCGTGAGCCCCCTCATCGACATCCTGGGCTCGCGGGACCCCGAACTGCGTAAGGAAGCGGCCAGGGTGCTGGGAGACATCAAGGACATACGTGCGATCGCGCCGCTTATACAAGCGCTCAAGGACGAGGACGAGAAGGTGCGCGGCAGGGTGGCGAACGCCCTCGAAAAGATAGGCGACCCGGCCATGGAGTCGCTGCAGGCGGCCAGGCATGACGAGGATCCCGGCGTACGCCGGCTGGCATCGTCCATATTGGCCAGGTTGTCCTGGAAGCCCCCCGAGGAGGAGCCGGCGCTTCCCGAGATCCCGGTGTGCGAGGCCGGGGAGGTCGCGGAGCCGGCCCCCGCCGCGCCCGGGGTGCCGCAGGAGTGGATGGAGGAGGAGCCGGCGCTTCCCGAGATCCCGGTGCGCGAGGCCGGGGAGGTCGCGGAGCCGGCCCCCGCCGCGCCCGCAGCGCCGTGGGAGTGGATGGAGGAACTGCCGCCGCTTCCCGAGATCCCGGTGCTGGAGGTGGAGGCCCCGGCGGGTGCTCCCGCGGCCGCGGCCCAACCCGCCGCCGAGGTCAGGGCAAGGCAGCTCATCCTGGAGGGTGAGTGGGAGCAGGTGGTGGCGCTGGGAGGGGAGGCCCTGGATGCCATCGTCGCTGCCCTGGGAGACGACGCAGCGGATGTGCGTCGCGGCGCGGCGTGGTCCCTGGGGGTGATCCGGGACAGGAGCGCGACGAGCCACCTGGTGGTCGCGCTGGTGGACGCAGACACCTCGGTCCGCCGCAGCGCGGCATGGGCGCTTGGCGTGATCGGCGATGCGGAGGCCACGCAGGCCCTCACCGCGTCGCTTTTCGACAGCGACCCCGAGATGAGGAGGAAAACCGCCTGGGCCCTGGGAGAGATCGCGGACGAGAGGGCGATAGAGCCCCTGGTGGAGGCGCTCGAGGACGAGGACGAGGACGTGCGCCGCGTATCCCTGCTGGTGCTGGAGAAGCTGGGCTGGACGCCCCCCGACGAGGCGGAGGAGATAAACAAGCTCATCGCGAGCCGCGAGTGGGACCGCCTGGCGGGGATGGGCGACGTGGCGGTGGAATCGCTCATCGAGGTCCTCAAGACCGGCGACGGGGAGACCCGCCTCAAGGCCGCCTGGGCCTTGGGAGAGATCGGAGACGCGAGAGGCGTGGAGGTGCTGGCCATGGCCCTGGAGGACCCGGAGGCCACGGTTCGCGGCAAAGCCGCCTGGGCCCTGGGGCGCCTCGGAGGCGAGATGGCCATCGATTCCCTGGTGAGCGCCCTGGAGGATGATGACGCCTCGGTGCGCGAAGCGGTGACGGCGGCCCTCGAGGGTTTGGGCTGGGAGCCCGCTCCCGAGGAAGTCGTCGAGGTGCCCGAGGAGGAGGTCGTCACTGCCCCCGCCCCCGAGGAGGAAGTGGTCGAAGCCCCCGTCCCCGAGGAAGTCGTCGAGGTGTCCGAAGCGGAGCCCGTTCCTGAGGAGGAAGTGGTCGCCACTGCCCCCGCCCCCGAGGAGGAAGTGGTCGAAGTCCCCGCTTCCGAGGAAGTGGTCGAAGAGCCCGAAGCGGAGCCCGTCCCCGAAGAAGAGGTCGCCCCTGCCCCCGCTCCCGAGGAGGAAGCGGTCGAGGTGCCCGAAGCGGAGCCCGTCCCCGAAGAAGAGGTCGCCCCTGCCCCCGCTCCCGAGGAGGAAGCGGTCGAGGTGCCCGAGGAGGAGGAGGTCGTCGCGGCTCCAGCCCCCGAGGAGGAAGTGGTCGAAGAGCCCGAAGCGGAGCCCGCTCCCGAAGAGGAGGTCGCCCCTGCCCCCGCTCCCGAGGAAGTCGCCGAGGTGCCCGAAGCAGCGGCGCCTGTTCCCGAGGAGGAGCCGGTGGCGGTGGGTGCGGCACGGGAAGAGCCCGCCGCGCCCGTTCTTGCCGCGGGGGCGGAGGCCATACGCAGGATGATTGAAGAGAGGCAGTGGGACAGGATCGCGGAGATGGGCGCTCCGGCCGTGGATGAACTCACCCTGGCCGTGAAGGGCGCGGAGGGCGAAGTCCGCAAGCAGGCGGTGGCGGTGCTGGGCATAATCGCCGACGGAAGAGCCGTCGATGCGCTCGCCGCTGCCCTGGATGACGGCAACGATGAGGTGAGAAGGAAGGCGGTCTGGGCGCTGGGGAGGATAAAAGGCGAGAGCGCCATGGCGTCGCTGCGCGCCGCCCTCTCCGCCCGGCACAGCGACGTGCGGGCGAAGGCCGCCTCTACGCTGACCGGCCTGGGGTGGAAACCGGCGGGCGGCGAAGAGGAGACGGTCTTTTTCATCGCCTCCGGCAAATGGGATAAACTCGCCGCGATGGGGGAGGCCGCCGAGGGCCCCCTTGCCGCCATGGCCGACGACGCCGACGCGCAGGTGCGCGAGGAAGTGCAGTGGCTGCTGGACGAGATCAAGAGCGCGCGCGAGCTGAGCGACCTTTTCGAGAGTGTCGAGCAGGAATGACCGCCGCCCCGTCTTGACCGCCCGGCAGAGATGAACAGCCGCGCCTCCGACATGGTGTGCCGAGACGCCGTGCCGGAGGCGTGCTGGCCTTAAGCGGCAGGGAGGCCCAGCGGCGTCCCCCTGCCGCATGGGTGAGGGTCGTCCCGGGCCGTCGGCGAAGGATCCTCGCTTTGCCTGCATGGAGAAAGGGGGTCCCGCAACAGCCTCGGCTTGCCTGTCCCGCGGGGGGGACGGGGAAGGAATAGGCGGCGAAAGGTCAAATGACTATATGAGGTCTTGTCGTCTTTGATGGCCGGAGTGCGCTTTGGGCTGTTCTTTTCGTGTTTAAGGAGAACGCGCAGGGGCCGGCGGGCATGACGGGAGGGAAGGATTGAGCATGGACCTGAAGAACGCGGTGGACCTCTACCGGGATGTCCTGCAGCGCTATTCACGGGGCTTCTCCCTGGAGGAGGTGCTGGGAAGCGTTGCTGGGGCGCTGGGGGGCAGGTGCGCGGTGCTCTTCGTGCGCAAGGAGTTGTCCTCCCTGCTCGAACCCCGCCTGGCCTGGAACCTGGACGAGGCAGAAAGGGATCAGGTGATGGAGCGCCTGCTTCCCCTGGATTGGGTGGCGCGCCAGCCGGCACGCCGCTACGCCGTTCTGGATAAAGCCGGGCTGGCCGAACTCGGGCTCGAGGAAATATGCAGCGAGACCTCAGATGTGGTGGTCATGTTCCCGATAAGGATACACGCGCACCTGCGCGCCGCCCTGCTGGCGGCGCTGCCCGAGGGGGCATCCCTTCCCGACCAGCAGTCCTACCGGACGGCCGCGGTGGGGGCGGTGCTGGAGAAGATGGTCGAGCTCTTCTCCTCGGAGAAGAGGGCGGACGGCGAGGAGGAGGGCGGGGAGACCCCGACGGTCGAGTTGGGCATACTCTCCAGCTATCTCATAGGCAAGGCGGACCACGTCCGCGCCGCCTCCCTCAGCCTAGACCTGCTCATCAAGCTGTTGAACATGGACGGCGGAACGGTGCATCGCATCGGCGGGCCGCCGGGCGAGCAGCATGCCGCCCTGGTGGCGTCGCGGGGCTGGGGGGGCATGCCGGAGATTGTCGAGCACCTCTTCGAGAACGGGCTCATCGAGCTGCTGCAGACCATGCGCCGCTCCCGGGAGGGAGAGGTCAGCCTCGACGCCGGACGCATCGCCGAATACTTCCCCGGGGTGAAGCCGTATTTCCACGCCAACCAGGTGAAGTCCTTTCTGCTCACCCCCATTTTCCAGGATGAGAGGCTGGTGGGCCTGCTGACGCTCTTCGGCAAGGCCTATGCGGCCATGGAGCCGCAGGACATGGAATTGCTGGTGCAGCTCTCCTGCCGCCTGGGCTCCCTTTTCTCGGGGGAGGTGGCGGGGAGGGCCGCTACGCGAGGGCGGGCGGCGGAGTGGGACCTGCCCTCCCTGCTCAAGGACCTGGCGGCCATCAGCGACGGTGCGCTGGGCATGGAGGACTTCCTCTCCACCGCCCTGCGGGTGGTGGCGGCCGAGGTCGGCGCGGTGATGGCATTCGCCTATGCCGGGGAAGCCGCCCGCGCGGAGAGGAGCTTTTTGTGGTACGCCGACTCCATCTATGGCGGGGAGAGCATTTTCAAGCGTACGCCGGGGCTGGAGCGCATGGCCTCGCGCCTGCAGCGCATGGCCGTGGTCAGGCCGGAGAACCAGGCCATGCAGGAGCTGCCCGCGGGTGGGCAGGCCGCGGAGGAAGGCCTGGTGACCCTGCTGGTGCCGGCGCGGGAGAGCGGGATGTTCCTGCTCGTCGGGCTCTACCTCCCCGCACATAGGAAGCTGACCAGGGCGGTGATAAGTTCGCTGCCGCCGCTGGCGGCGGTGCTGCTCGCCCTCGCCAGGGGCCGGAGGGAGAGGACGCTGGCCGAGGACTACCGGCGTTCCCTGGAGATACTGACCGAGATCGAAGGTGACCTGGCGGCATGCGGGGACCCGCGCCGCGCCTTGCGCATCCTGGCCAGGGGGGGCAGGCGCCTGCTGGACTGCGACCGCACGGCCATCCTGGTCATGGACGAGAGCGCGGGCACTTTCGAAGGGGTGGTTGAGACCGCGGAGGGAGAGGAGCCCGGCGACCTTAATGCGTTTGCGGGCCGCGAGATAGCGGCGGTGCTGGAGAAAGGCCGCACCCTTTACGGCGCGCAGTCCGAAGGCGGCGGGGAGGGCGCTGCCGGGGAGGGGGCCCGCTCCTTCATCGCCGTGCCCCTGATCGGGAGGAGGGGCAGGCTGGGCGTGCTCACCTTCGAGAGGAGGGGCGCGGGGGCGCCCTTCGGGGAGTTCCACCGCCACCTCTCCCATTTCGTCGCCGGGCAGGCTGCTGCGGTGCTCGACGCCTACAGGGAAGGGACCAGGCTGGAGAGCGCGGCGGACGAGAACCGCATCCTGCTGCGCATATCGCGGCGTCTCTCCTCCGCCCAGACCCTGGAGGAGATATGCGGCGCGCTGTACCGGGAGCTGGACGAGACCGTCGGGGCCGACCTGTTGTTGCTCTCGGTCTTCGGCAAGCCGGGGATCAGGCGCCTGGCATGGCTCAAGGGGGAGAGTGACGATGTCGCCGCGTACGATGAACTTCTGCAGGCCGACGGCCCCTTGATGGTGGCGCTCTCGCATACGGGAAAGCTGATCCGCAACAACCTCAACACCTTCATGCGCGGCCCCGGGGAGGACGAGCTGGCGCTGAAGGGCATCCGCTCCTATATGGCGGTGGCCCTGCGGGGGGAGGATATGAAGGGCGTAATGGTGGTGGGAAATTGCCGCGGGGGAGCCTTCGACGAGCGCGAGGCCACGCTGCTGGAGAGGAGCGCCGACATGCTGAGCTTCCAGCTCCCCGCGCCGCTGCGCTACGATGCGCAGCAGGGACGCATCCGCCTCCTGGAGGAGATGTGCCGCTCCGGCGAGGAGAAGGTGCGCGCCAAGACCGACCTCATCAACATGGCCTCGCACGAGATCCGCCATCCCCTCACCCTGATCATGGGCTTCTCGGAGGTGCTCCGGGACTACGGCGATTCCCTGGACGTGGGGGAGAGCCGCGAGGTGGCCGACAAGCTGACCAAGGCGGCGGACAGGCTGCGGCGCAGCGTGGTCAACATGATGGAGGTGTCGCACCTGGAGTCGGGCAAGCTTGCCCTCGAGGTGCAGGAGGTGGACCTGGAAACCCTGCTCGGCAGCCTGGTGGAGGAACTGCGGGCACGTTCCGTGGACCACGATATCGAGGTGGAGATCGAACCCGCCGCGCGGGCGCTTTTCGCCGACCGGGACAAGCTGGAGATCATACTCTTCAACCTCCTGGACAACGCGGTCAAGTACTCGCCGCCGGGGGAGAGAATAGCGGTATTCGCCCGCCGCGAGGGCGGGGAGGCCGTGCTGGGCGTGAGGGACCGGGGACAGGGGATCAGCGAGGAATGTGCGGGCCTCATCTTCCAGCCCTTCCGCAAGGGCGAGGGACAGGAAACCGGCCCCATCAAGGGCATGGGCCTGGGGCTCTATATCGTCAACCGCCTGGTGGAGGCCCACGGCGGCCGCATCGAAGTGCGCAGCGAACACGGCAGGGGCTCGACCTTTATCGCGCGTATACCGCAGCCCGGCGGGGGACCGGAGGCGGCGCCCCGCGGCGTCGATGCCCTGCGCGTATGATGCGGCGGAGGCGGTTCTCGCCAGGGCTTCCTCCCCGGGTTAGAACAAACCTGGGAAGCCCGCGAGCCGGGGAGATGTGGATGTGAGAATCGCCTACACCAGCGACCTTCATATCGACATGTCGCAGCGCAACCGGGAGCTCATCCCCTACCTGGAGGAAGTCCTCAAAATAATCGACCCCGACGTCTTCGTCATCGCCGGGGACGTGAGCCCGGAACTGGACGACCTCGAGTATGTGCTGGAGTATTTCTCCAGGCTGCCGTGCGCCAAGCTCTACGTGCCGGGGAACCATGATATATGGGTGTCCTCGGAGGAGATGCAGGAAGAGGGGCATGACTCCTACGAAAAATACTACTTCTACCTCCCCGATGCCTGCCGCCGCAACCGCTTCATCCCCCTGTGGATGGAGCCGGTGGTGCTCGCGGGGGTGGGTTTCGTGGGCAGCATCGGGTGGTACGACCATGCCGGACCCGGCCCGGCGTCGGCGCCTCCGCCGCGCGCTCACCGCTACCTTCTGGACAGCAGCTGGAACGATATGCGCTGGGCGTGCTGGAGCGATATCTCCATGATGATGGAGGGGGCCCTGGGCCCGGTGCGCAGGCCGGACGCAGAGGTGGCGCGGGAGTTCAACCTGCGCCTGGACCAGGATATCGAGGGTTTTGAGCGCGACCCCGGGGTGAGCGAGATAGTGGTGGTGACCCATTACCCGCCTTTCGCCGAGATGTCGGTGGAGGGGGTTCCCTTCCCCGGCTCTCGCGACACCGCCGGCATACTCTTCGCTCACGACCTGGTGACCACGTCCATCTCCGGACACGTTCACGACAAGAGGGACCTGCTGGTGCGGGACATCCGGGCCGTGCGCTGCCCGGTTGGGTACCTGAGCCGGGAGGGAAGGAAATACCAGGAGATCGTGAAGGACTGCCTGGAGGTCATCCACCTCATAGACCGCGAGGATTTTCTGCCCGGCGGCGGGGGGTGAAGCGCCCCGCGGCGGAGCTCCCGGCCGCCGGGCAGGCGGGAGGCGCAACAGGGGAGCGGGCGTGGCACGCCTCCCCCGGCCGCACGGCCTCAGCTGCCGCTGGCGGGGACGACGCAGATGAAGCGCAGCGGCTGCGCGCCGGGGTTCCTTATCTGGTGCAGTTCCTGCGCGGGGACGAAGGCCGCGGTGCCCGGCCCCGTGGCCGTGCCCCCGCCTTCTGCCACCAGCTCTCCCTCTCCGGAGAGGAAGAAGATCTCGTGCTCCCAGGGATGGGAATGCAGCGGCGTATGGCCCCCGGGCGCGACCTCGAAGACGCGCAGGTGAAAATTGAGGGCCCCGTCCTGCGCGGAGATGACCCTGCGTATGGTGACCCCCCGCGTTTCTCCGCCCGGGTCCTCGGCGGGCACTTCGCTGTAATGCACGATCTTCATGGCCACCATTATACCCGAAGGCGGGAGCGGCGCCTCAGGAGCAGGCCTCCGGCCAGGACGCACAGGGAGGAGGCGAGAAACATGTACAAGCCCGCGTGGGGGAAAGCGGAGATGGAGAGCCGCTCGCGGATGACCGCCTCCGCCAGCGGGCCCACCATGGGGAAGCTTCTCACCAGCTCCAGCAGGCGCTCGTAGATGCCCAGGAAATCGTAGGCGTCGCCGATGAGGCCGGCGGCGTAGGCGGCGCAGCCGGCGAGCAGCAGCAGGGAGGCGGCGGCGGCGATGCCCCAGGCGTAGCGGCGCGAGAAGAGCCCCAACAGGCAGAGCGCCGCGACACAGATGAGAGCGGCGGCAAGCCAGGGGTTGTCCGTCAGCCTGAAGGAATGCACCCCCAGCTCCATCTCGTCGCCGAAAAGGATGCTCCTCCAGCGGAGGTCGACTCGTGCCCAGGGGAGCGCCGCCGCGGCGGTGACGCAGAGAACGCATGCGCAGGCGACCAGCGCTTCCTCCCATCCCCACCAGGAGAGGAGGCGCGCCCTTCCCCCGGCTTCTCCGTCCTCCCGCCGCGTATCCGTCGTTTCCTCGCGCATGGCCCCGCCTCCCTCGATCGAAACCGCCTTGCGGCGGAAATATTGAGGTCATTATATATGGTGGAGGGGCGGAGGCCGAGGGGCGGCCGCGAAGGGGACGGCAAGCGGGGGTGAGAGCGCCTGCCGGGGGGGAGGGCGGCTTCCGCCCACCCGGCGGGCGCGCACAGCGACCTCCCCGCCCCGTGCCCCCGCCGGTGTTGGCGGGGGTGGGCGAATGCTCTATGCTTATGCTGTCATCGTTATCACCGCGGCCGGGTTCCCGGCATGCCCGGCCGGCTTCCAGGGGGGAAAGGAAGAGGGCCGTGGCAGTGAACCTCCTCGACATGGTCATGAGCCGCAGCGGGCGCATGGCGGCGCCGCTCGCGGCCTACCCCGGGGTCAGGCTGATAGGCCGCCCGGTAAGCGAGGCCCTGCACCATGCCCCCGTGCAGCTGCGCGCCCTGAGGGCCCTGGAGGAGAGGCTGCGCCCCGATATCGTCTTTCCCCTTCTCGATCTCACCGTGGAGGCGGAATGCATGGGCCTGGGCGTCGACTTCCACGACCGCCAGCCCCCCAGATTGGCGGAGAAGTGGGGGCCGAGGCTGGAGCGCCTCTACGAGATGGGCCCGCCCGACCCCGAGGAGGCGGGCCGCATGCCGGTTTTCCTGGAGGTCGCGGAGGGGATGGCGGCGGGCGGAGGGAGGATGAGCGGCGCCTACGTGACCGCCCCCCTGGCGCTCCTGGCCCAACTGCTGGGCAGCGAGGAATTGCTCGACCGTATAAGGCTCGGCGATGCGCTCACCGAGCCCCTCGCGTTCGCCACCTCCGTCGTGGGGGAGTACGCCGCCGCCCTCGCGGCCCGGGTGGACGTGGTGGTGGTGGTGGACCCCGCTGCGGAGGCCCTGCGGGCGGGGGAGTACAGCTCGCTCTACCGCCCCTACGTCAGCGCCCTGGCCGGCATCGTGAGGTCGTCGGGAGCCCTGTGCCTGCTGCACGTGTGCGGGGACTGCACCCATCTCCTGGAGGAATTGTCCCTCACCGGGGTCGAGGGCATATCCCTGGGCTCGCGCGTGAACTTGGCGCGCGAACTGGGGAAGATGCCCGCGCATGTCGTGGTGCTGGGCAACATAGACCCCAGGCGGGTCTTGCGGCGCGGCACCCCGGAGGACGTGCGCTGGGAGGTCAGGCGCCTGCTGCGCCACACCGGCAAGGCGCGCAACTTCGTCCTCTCCACCGGATGCGACGTGCCCGCCGACGCCCCCCTGCGCAACCTGGAGGCGATGATGGAGGAGGCGCGCTCCTGGAGGCCGCGAGGGATGCTGTGACGCGAGGGCGCGACACCGCCTCGGCGTCGCCGCTATCCCCCGGCGCCGCCGCCCGCCAGCGCCTTGACGGGGCGGTCGAAGGGCCTCTTTCGGGCGAGCTCAGGCCTGAAGATACCCATGTCCATCAACCGCCTTTCAGCCTGACGGCCCGTGCGCGAGCGGAAGAGTCGTGAGTCGACGCCCCCCAATCGCCCCTGGCTGCCTTGATTATATTGCCACCTGCGCGGCGCGTGTCCCCGCAAGCGGGTATGCTTAATCGCGCCCCGGCGGGGAATAATCATGGTGGAGGTGATGTCATGCCGAGAGGGAAAAGGCCCCCGGGCCCCGGCGATAAGGCCCCGGATTTCACGCTGCCCGAGGCGACGAGCGGAGAGGCGGTGGGGCTCTCCGACTTTGCGGGGAAGCCCCTCATGCTCTATTTCGGCAGGGGCACGTGGTGACCCCACTGCGCGCAGTATATGGGTCATATACAGGAAATCTATCCCGAACTGGAGGGGCGCGGCCTGCAGGTGGCGGCCATCCTGCCCCAGAAGCGTGACCCCATAAGAGAGTGGCTGCGCGAGCATGCCCTCTCCTTCCCGCTGCTGGTCGACGAAGGGCGCGAAGCATCGAGGGAGTACGGCGTGTACGTGCGCGCCGACTCCGGGTCTGCGCACAGCGCGCGCCCGGGCGTCTTCATCCTCGATGGGGAGGGAACCGTCAGGTATGTATTCCTGGCCGACGAGCAGAGAGAGCATCCCGAGGACGCCGACATCTTCGCCACCCTGGACGCCATGGGGGCATAGGGGGATGCCGGCAGCGGCATCGGCCTTATCCCTGCGGGGGTCTTCGCGAACAGCCTCGACCCCTATGCCCGGCCGGCAAACCGGCATCCGGAATGCATTCATCCCCCTGCTCCATCCCCTTCCGTCGTACTTCAGGATAACAGGAGCAGGTGGTGGAGCATGGATGAGGAGCGTGGCGCGTCGTGCCCGCGCTCCGGCTGGATGGCGCCGACTTCATGCCGGACTCATACGCCCGTTCCCTTTCGGACCAGCTGGATTATGGCCTCAGCGGCGTCATCTCATTTGCCAACGCTATCCCGGGATATGATTCCCAGGGCTCGCAAGGGGCTGCGGGTTATCGGCATCACTTTCCCCCGATGACTCCCTCGATTCCCCTTTTTTCGATCTCCTCGATCAGCTCGACGGCCCATTTCGCCGCATTTCCGACCACGGAAGGGCAGGCAGTCGAATGGCCCCCTGCCGCGAGGAATTCGTCCCATTCCTCATAAATATTGAATGCGCGACCCATCAGCCTTTCCTGTATCATTTCGCAGGTAACCGTGCCGTATTCCTCCACGAACCTGTCGGCCAGCCTCTTGGCAAGCCTGTAAGCCGTAAACCTTTTTCTTTCCGGGTCTTCTATTTCCCCCAGTTCCCTTCCGTAGATCTGGCTCAATACCATTGCCGCTCCCGTCAAAGCCGCACAGTTTCCCAGGTTCGTCAACCCTATTCCGCCGGCGAGCCCCGAGGCCGATTTAAATATAGCCTCGTTGCGTAAATGCGAGATCGTTTCGTATATCGCCGCGATAGCGCATTGAGAGCACCCTCCGTATGCTACTTCTTTTTCAAACCCTATCCTGTACGCCTTTTCCGCCAAATCTTCCGCCATCTGAATCACCTTTCTCGACAAGCAACCAGCATATTCCCACCCGGCTCCGCATGCCTTTTGGCTCCGCCGGATATCCCCCAAAGCCGAGAATGCTTAAAGCGCCTGGCTGTCGGCAGCCTCACTTGGCTTGAAAGCAAGGGAGATGCGCGCCTCATCTCCCTGCCCTCTTGCCTTTTTTGGCAAACGGTTGCGAGCCGAGCTGCGTTGCCGTATGCTGACATTATTGGGGCCCGGCTTATCTGTCTCCTGCCCCACTGCCAATCGCCATAAGCCGAGCCCCGTGATTTAAAGAACCCGTGGGTTACTCGTAGAGTGGCATTGCCTCACTCGTAATAATCGGGGGCTTGCTTGAGCTTGGGGAACGACTCGGGGTCGTGGCCGGTGACTATCTTGTAGCCGAGGAAATCCCTCGCCCACCTGAGCTTGCGGATGGACCTTACGGTCTCCTCCGAATTCCATCCAAGCCCGGGCAGGACGTCTTCGTTCAGAATCTCCATGTTGTAGCACGCATCGCCCGTGAGGACGAGCGTCTCCTCCTTCAATTTCACGACCAATGACTGCTGTCCCGGAGTATGGCCCGGGGTGAACCACAGGGTCAAAGCCCCGTCTCCGAAGAGGTCGAAATTGTCTTCCTCGTAACCGTTGAGGAGGAACCAGTCCACATCCTTGTCGAAGTCGGCCCTGATGTAGGCGCCTTTCTGGTAGAAATCGGCCGCGTAGGCCCAGCGGAGTTCTTCTTTCTGGACGATATATTTTGCATTAGGGAATTCTCCCACTCCCCCCGCGTGATCAAGATGCAGGTGGGAAAGGATGACGTAGTCGATGTCTTTGGGCTTTATGCCTAGCTTGTCCCTCAGCTGGTTTACCACGTAATCGTCCTCGGTCATGTTGGGCACATAAACGTCGCAGAGCGGCCCCCAGCACTCCCTCGCGCCCCTTGCGACTTCGATCGAGTTGCCCAAGTCGTACAGTATGTTCCCCTTCGGATGCTGGATCAAAAAGAAGGGCACGGGAACGGTATATTCCTTCCCGATATCCCTCCCGAAGGTGATCAGGCTCTTGTCACACGTCAGCTCGCCGCATTTGAAGACAAATAATTTCATCTTCTTTCCCTCCTCTTTCTTTTCCTAGCTTCGCCCTCTGTGACTGAGAATCCCTCCAACTCCTGAACTTCCTGATCACGGCGCAATGGGCCTTCGCATTCACCTCCATATCTGATTAAACAGGTCCTCCGTAGCCAAACCATCCGCCGTCTACTATCAGCAGCAGCCCTGTCATATAGCTGCTCGCATCCGAGGCGAGGAACAGGGCCGGGCCTACGACTTCCTCCGGCTTTCCAAAGCGTTGCAGCATGTTCTGCCTTCTGATGTTGTCGTACCATGCCTTGTCCGTCATCACCTGCTTCACCAGGGGAGTCTCGATATAGCCCGGTCCGATGCCGTTTACCCTGACATGGGGCGCCCATTCCGAGGCCAGGACCTTGGTCATCTGCTTCACCGCGCCCTTGCTGCCGGCATATGCGATCTGCCTGGGCATCATTATTTCCGCGAAGACGGATGCCATGTTGATCATGCTGCCCTTCTTCTGATCGCACATGACTTTGCCGACCTCTTTCGCGCACCTGAAGACGCCGTAAAGGTTGATCTGCATGACCCTGTCGAATTCCTCGTACGTCAATTCCAGGGCCGTCTTCCTTATGTTGATACCGGGGATATTGAAGGATACGTCAATCCTCCCGTATTTATCCAGTATGCTCTTTGTTGCCCGCTGCACGCTGCCGCTATCCGTGACGTCAAGCTCTACCTTAAGCGCCTTCCCCTTGCATTCTCCCGCGGTGCTCTCCAGGCCCTCTGCGTCGATATCGGCCAAGACCACCTTGGCCCCCAGGGCATCGAATCCCAGTGCGATCGCCCGGCCCAGTCCGGAAGCAGCAGCCGTAACCAGGGTCACCTTGTCTTCCACGCTGAACATCTCTTGCGGGGCATACTTCCATTGATCGATTGTCCAGTCTTTCTCAGCCATCCCCATCCCTCCTTTGCTCTTTCCCTTTCCCGCATGCCTCGATTGCGGGAGAAACCATGCAGGCTGCGGCTCAATCCTGAACAATGACGATTCTTATGGGATTGCCGATTTTTTTGTGAAGATGGTCAAGGGCCGTGTTCACTTCGTCCAGGGCGAACCTCTTGGTTATGGAGCCCGATATGTCCAGCTTGCCATGCTCGATCAAGTTCAGGGCGTTTCCGATATCCACACGGTCCCATCCATATGAGCCGATCACCGAGAGTTCGGTCCGCACGAATATGGTCGGCGGCAGGACGCTTATCTGGTCGGGACCGAGGCCGCAGACAACACAGCGACCTCCTATCTTGAGAGACTCTACGCTCCAGGCGATGGTATCCTGGCGGCCCACGAACTCGAGCGCGAGGTCGACGCCTATGCCGTTGGCGATCTCTTTCACGCGCGCCGCGGGCTCATCGTCCTTTGCGTTCACTATGTCTGTCGCTCCAACCCCCTTCGCCCTTTCCAGCACCTCCTCGTCCACGTCTACCGCTATCACCTTCGAGGCGCCGCCTATGCTCGCGAGTTGAACGGCATGGATTCCCAAGCCTCCGCACCCCACCACCGCCACGGTCTCTCCCAGAGCCAGCCGGCCGCGTTTGGTGATGGCATGCAGCGGCGTCGCCACCGCGTCGGTCACCGCGGCTCCCTGGTCGAAAGGCACGTTGTCGGGGAGCTTTATCAGGTTTGCCCGCGGGGCAGCCATGTATTCGGCGAGGCCGCCGTTCAGGTGAATCCCCAGCAGCTTTCTATGCGTGCAGACCGACTCCCGCCCGGCCAGGCAGTTGTAACACTTCCCGCAGGCGACAATTGAGCTTACGGCCACCCGGTCTCCAACCTTCCAGTCGCCCATGTTCTCTCCCAACCTGGCTACGATACCGCTCGGCTCATGCCCGAGCGTTATGGGCAGAAAGCCCGTTGGGGTGACACCCTCGAAAACGATGTGGATGTCGGATCCGCATATCCCACACGCCTTGACGTCCACCAGCACCTCGTCGGGCCCGATATCGGGGACGGGTATCTCCTCGATCTTCAGAGGTTCGTTCACTTTGTAGAATCTGGCGGCTTTCATCCCTCTACTCATCGTCGATCATCCCCTTCCCCTCAGCGCGACTCCGCGGCCGTTTTCTTTCTCGGCGATCATCCCTCGCTGTTGTCCTGGGTCAAGCTGTCTCCGAAGGTGGGCTCGAGATGCCTGTCTTTGGCATCGTCAATGGCCGGATCTATTCCGGCGAGATATCTCGCCAGGTTCTTCCTTGCCTTGAAGTCGTAATCCACGCCCAAGGCGATGGTCTCCATCACCGGAGAGCCTCCGCCATGTACACCCGCTATCTCGTACCAGGCGGTCATGGGCGATGCGGATATGTTCTCCACATGTTTCCATATCTTCAATGCCTCGTCGTGCGGAATGTTCGGATTGCGCATGATGAACTTTTGCAGCATTTCCCGGTTCTCTTCCGTGCCGAAGTCCTCCTTGAACGGAAGGGTGACTGCTATCCCTCCGGCGATCTCGGTGAGCAGGTTGTATTCATGATAGATCAGTTCACCGGTCAGCTTCCTGCCGACATTTGAATATATGGGGTTCGGGAAATAGACGCCGCTTTTCGTCTTCTCGCCATACAGAGCCGCTGCGACGCCGGCTGCATAGGCGAGCTCAGCGGCTCCCGCGAACTCGGTCAGCTTTTCCCTTACATGCGAGGCCCTCTCGATATTATTGGCCTCCGCCGCCAGGGACGTTGTGCCGCACAGGATATCCGACAGCGCCGGCTTGCACCCCGAGTAGCTGTGGCGGTGGGAATTGGCGAAGAGGAGAGCGATCCTTCTGCCGAATTCCCATTCCCCGCACATGAACACCCTTTCCCGGGGAACGAAGACTTTATCAAAGACGATGACCGAGTCCGAAACGCCATAGCGGCAGAAGGGCGGTGCGTCTGCTTCGTCCTTCTCCCTCAGCCATACAGGGCGCGTGACCAGGGACATGCCCTCCCAGTCCCCCGGAAGGGCGAACGCCACCGCATAGTCCCTGTCGTCCTTCATCAAGGCACGCGTTGGAATGACGATTATCTCGTCCGCATAGGCCGCCTGGGTTATGGACATCTTGAATCCGCTGACGATGATGCCGTCGTCTCTCTCCTCCACGATATGGACATAAGCATCAGGGTCTTCCTGCTGGCTCGGCCGCTTCATGCGATCGCCCTTAGCGTCGGTCTGGGCGCAAGTGCCATCCCAGTCGTTCTCGTGGTAAAGGCGCAGGTAGTCGAGGAATCTCTTGTGGTACTCGGTTCCCTTTTCCTCGTCTATCTCCTTGGTGCAGATCGCCAGCGCGGTAAGGGCGTCGTGGCCCATGCATCTCTGTATGCATCCGCCCGCTCTTCTCGAGGCCAGCCTGATCAGCTTCTGCTTCTGCAGGAGATCGTGGGGGTTCTGGGGCAGGTGGGACCACCGGTTGATCTCCTGCCCATTGACCGTGGATACGGCGGTTGCAAGACCCTTCCATTCGGGGTCCATCGCGAGGTCGTAGGTGATGTCGAGGACGTTTATGCCCGGCCTCAACCGCGGATCATCTCGCCCTACCTTTTCACCCCCGATGAATATGTTGTGCTTCATCGCGAACAGACGCTCATGATATTCCTGCTTGCTCTTCAACATCTTTCCACGTTCCTTTCTGTTTCGCCGCCCCGAACCGTCGGCAGTCCGTTTCAGGCGATGCTGTGCCCTCCGTCGATGACAATCTCCGCGCCAGTCATAAAAGGCGGGCAGTTCGCAAGAAAGAGGGCTATCGACTTCAATTCCTCTACATCCCCCACCCTGTTCATGGGGATCATTTTCTTGATGAGCCTTTTTCCCGCCTCGGACTCGAAGAATTCGCGGTTGAAGTCCGTGATGAAGTAGCCCGGACTGAGCACGTTGGCCTGCACGTTGTAGCGCATCAATTCGAGCGCCAGCACGCGCGTGAAATGCGTGACGGCTCCCTTGCTGGAACAGTAAGGAGCCATGTAGCGAGCTGCGATGTCGCCGAGTATGGAGGAGATGTTGATTATCTTCCCGCTCTTGCGCTCCATCATATGCCTGGCGACCGCCCTGCAGGTGACGAAAGTGCCCCGGAAATCTATGTCCATGACATAGTCCATGTCCTCATCGGTCACTTCGACTATCGACTTCTCCTGGCCGGAAACGCCGGCGCTGTTGACCAGGATGTCTATTTTGCCGAACTCCTCGATTACTTCCTGGACGACCCCCTCCACCGTGGCGCTATCGCGCACATCCATGCATTTTCCTGCCGACCTTATCCCATAGCATTCCGCGATGTCTTTGGCCGACTCCTTGCATTTCTCGACCGTTCTTGCCACTATCGCCACGTCCGCACCCGCCGCGGCGAAAGTCTGCGAGAAGACGAGGCCTATGCCCCTGTAGCCTCCGGTGACGAGCGCCGTCTTGCCTTTAAGGGAGAAGAGGTCTTCAAACATGTTCGTGGTCATTTTCACACATCTCCTTACTGCGCCTACCTGCTCTGCCGGGGGGCCTCACAGCTTGAAAATGGACTTTATCTTCGCATAGGAGTTTTCCAGCATGGACATATAGCTCTCGAAGGTCAAGCTCGCCAGGCCGTCTCCCGTATAGATCTTCTGCTCATCCAGGATCCTTATCAGTTCTACCTGGTGTTTTGTCGGGGGTGGTGTCTCTTTGAGCTCTGAGCTTACCGATAAGTCCCAGGAGACCCTCTCCTTGATGTCCTCCACGCTTACTCCTGGATGCAACGAATCCAGGTAGGCCTCCCTGGTCTCCGGGTCGAATCTGAATATGGCCATGTTGGAGATGATCACCGCGGGGCCCCCTCCCGGAAGGCCATACTTCTCCCGGCAGCCCGGTCCGTCCATGTAGCCGGGCGAGGTCACGAAATCGATTTTTTCCAGGAAACGGCGCTTCTCCTGGGTCATCATTATCAGGGTCCTGCCCGCTGAGCTCGCTATATCGTTCGCGCCGCCGCTGCCCGGAAGCCTGACCCTGGGACAACGATAGTCGCCATCCCCGAATATGGCGGTGCTGTTCAAATTCCCGTACTTATCCACCTGGGCTCCCCCCAGCATGCCCAGGTCGAAATAGCCGCGCTGCTGATCTGAAAAGGCCCTCCACAGCGTGGTGATGGAGATGGCGTTTTCTACACACGAGTTGTCTCCAATTCCCAGGATCAACCTGTAAGGTGCCGTTCCTATACAGCCCGACTCGACCGTCAGCATGGCATTTGGAGCATGGGTCAGTCTCGCTACCAGGGCGCCAAGGCAGGGAATGCCGACCCCCACAAAAACGATCTCTTTATCCCGGATCTCCCTCGCGGCGGCCACAACCATGAGCTCCTGCAGCGTATAATCGTCCGCAGGGTCATCTCCAGGGCCCACGTTGTTCTTTTCCAGTGTCATGTCAGCTCCTTTGATGAATGGCCCCTGCCGCGTGCCGTCTCGTCCACCAGTTCACGGCAGCGGAGCGCGACAGAATACTCTCTCGATCCTCGAAAGGCGGTGCAGCCTGTGCCACCCTACCTGTTCGCAATAATGCTCGTGGTCCTCGCACCCATAAGCCCACTTCTCTATCCACTCCCGAAAACCTGCCTCGCTCTCGACTTGAGACATCATCTCCATGTGAAAGGGGATATCGTAGGCATACTCATAAGGCATATTCCACGGATGGCTGCAATACGGGAGTTCCACGACGGCGTCAACGCAGTATTGGGGGATGCAGGTAAGCGTGGGGGCCTTCCTGATCTCTTCGGTGGATACGATCTCCTCGCAGGTGATAACGGTCCTGCTGGCTGCGCGAGCGATGTTCTCGTTGTTTGAGGAGAAACCGAAGAGTTGGGCGTTCCCCGACATGTCCGCCCGGTTTACGTGCACGATGGCCACATCGGGATTCGCGGCTGGGACCAGGGCTACTTTTTCGCCGGAGTATGGATCGTCGATGATCTTTATCAAATCGTTGTTCTCCGCGATCGAGGAGCCCATCAGCGATTTTGTGGCCATGAACGGGACGCCCAGCGCGCCCGCCAAAAAGCGCAAGCCCATTGTATAGTTGGAGAATTCCAACACCTCTATGGGGCGCGGGACCTCCTTTTCTACCGCTCTTCTGTAGCACTGGCTGACGCCCGCCACGGCATAGGCGAGCCAGGCCACTTCCAGCCTCTGCACCTGGCCCGTTCCGAGCAAGAAATCCCCGCATTCGCAAGGGCTGTCTCCTATGAGAACAAGGTCTGAGAATCCCTGCCGTATTATCTCGTAAGTGGGCGCTACCACCTGCTCCCCGCCCATGCCCCCAAAGGATATCGAGCAGCCGTCGAACACATATTCCGCAATCGCATCCCTCAGCGACATCCGCTTATCGCTCTTCTTTTTTGTATCCTCCACGTGTTCGGCCATAACCCACTCCTTTAGCCTCTTTATCCCTATATCTACCCATTACACTAAGGGTGAAGCGCCCCGGAATGGTATCGATGATCAGGGGTTTGTGGGAAGGGGTTGTTCTATGCCTGATGACACAAAAAACGCAAACTCCTGTAGCGGTTTCAACGTTGCTTTGTGGTCATTTCCGCTACAGGGGCCTGCGCTGTGGCCGCAAGCGCATGCCTGCGCCTTGGGCATGCACACGCGGTGTAGGATACGACATCACGAGGTTTTTAACAAGCCCCATTCAGGATTCGCGGATAAGTTCCGGTTTCACTCCGCAAGATCCCTTTTGATCGCATAGCGTATCAATTCCACGATGTTGTTCATCTTCATCTTCTCCAGGATTCGCACCCTGTATGTCCGGACCGTGTTTTCGCTGATAAAAAGCTCCTTGGCTATCTGCTTGATGGTCTTTCCCGCCGTGATTTTCCGCATCACCTGGAATTCTCTCTCGGAAAGCAGTTCATGGGGCTCCGTTCCATCCTCTTTCCACAGCATATCGATAAAGATCTCCGCCAAGGAAGGGCTCAAGTACTTTCCCCCGCCGTATATCTTCCTGATCGCCCTGACAAGCTCTTCCGGCATGCTTTGCTTTGTGATATAGCCTCTCGCTCCCATCCTGAAGGCACATATTGCATACTCCTTTTCGTGATGTATGCTCAATATCAATACTGGCAGATCCGGGTAGTCGTGCTTCAAGTCTTCAAGTGTGTCCAGGCCGCTTCTTCCCGGCATGGTTATGTCCAGGATGACCATATCGTAATTGTTCTCCGACAAGAGCTTCATCATGTCGTCAACGTTTCCCGCCTCGCCCTTTACCTTCATATCCCTTTCGTCCGATATGATCTGCTTCAAGCCCTCCCTTATCAGGGGGTGGTCGTCCGCAATAAGAATTTTGATCGTTTCATTTACCATGAGAAGTCCTCTGCCAACAGGAACGTTTATCCGCGATGAGCTTCAACTTATAGGCATCTTGACCATTACCGTTGTGCCTTCTCCCTCTTTTCCTTCGATCGCGGCCTCTCCGCCGAAAAGAGCAGCCCTTTCCCGGATGCCCATCAGCCCCATACAATGCTTTTGCTCGATCTTTTCGTAGTCAAGACCCTTCCCGTCATCCGAGACTTTCAAGGTAATGTGCTCTCCGTCTTTGTTGAGCACCACCTCGATGTTTGTCGCCTCGGCGTGTCGCGCCACATTGGTCAGCGCTTCCTGTAGAATACGGAACAAAGCGGTCGCCAGCTTGGGGTCCATATCTATATCCGATATGTTCGTGGAGTAATCGCATTCAATGCCCAGGAGTTCCTGAAAATCACTTATCAGCCATTCCGCAGCGCTTATCAAGCCCAAATCGTCCAGTATCAACGGCTTGAGCCTCTTGGCCAGCCCCTGGACATACTCGGTGTTTTCATCTACGAAATCGATCATTCTCTCCACTGCCTGCAAGTTGTCGCCGTCAAGCCTCTTGGCCAAGCGCGATAGATCGATCTTGAGCTTCGTCAACGACTGGCCCAACTCGTCGTGTATCTCACGCGCCAGCATGCCCCTTTCTTCCTCCCTGACCGATTGCAGGTGTGTGGCCAGGGCGCGCAGCTGATCGTTGGATTGCCTCAGTCTCTCCTCAATATCTTTGTAATTCGTCATGTCGAGCATGGAAGCCACGTGTTGTCGCGTATCGGGGACAACCCCGATCGTGACCAAAACATCTTTTCTGAAACCGGCTTTATCTATGAACTTAAACTGGTATTCCGATGGCGCCAGCGAGGGATCGACCCTTCTCGATATATGGTATTCGTTCATTCTGTCCAGGTCATCCTGGCATGCCACGAACTCTCTCCAGCTCTTCTTTCCTTCAACCTCTTCTCTCGTAAACCCCCAGAGCTTTTCACATTCGGAATTCATCATCGAGATGACGGTATCGTTTTCAATAACCACCGATGCGGTTCCCGTCGCCTCAAAGATGGCCCGGTAAAGCTTTTCCGACCTCTTTATTTCGTCCTCTTTCTTTTTCTGCATCATCGTATCGTTGACTATCAGGAGCGCGAGGCTTTCCTGGTTCTCGCGGATGACAAGCGGGAGTATATAAACCTCCCAGCAGGTTTCGTATTCGCTGTCTCCATGCGCAAACTTCATTTCGAGATTGTTCAGCCTGCTGGGCTCTCCGGAGACGATCGCCCGATCGAAACGCTGCTTGAAGGACCCCATCTTGTTGTCTTTATCGGAAAGGTGGTCGGTGAGCGTGGTGCCAAGTATCTCGCCGGAATCCAAACGCGTATAGCGCCTCAGGTAGTCTCCGAAGACCCGGTTATAGCTGCATATCGAGAGGCTGTCGTCCAGTAGCGCTATCCCGACAGGCATGCTGTCGAAGATCCTCTTTATCGTGTCCTTGTTTATCGACAGCGATTGCAGCTTCGGATCATGCTCCTGCTCGGGGAGGAATTCTACAAGCGGCTCAGACAAGCTCAGGCTCCTTGAACGATGTGCCATAGCGATCACATTTTATCTCGCCTAACAGTATACCAGGTCTTTCGTGTTTTCCTTGCCAGGGTTTGGCGCTACACCTGCGCCATCCTCGCCGTTGGCGGCACGGCCACGCCTGCGGCCACTCCGGGGTGGGGCAGATCGTCTGGTCCCCTGGCGGGGCCTCCTGGCTGCAGCGCGGCCCCGAGCCCTCCGCCCGCACCCGCGCCTGGCTGGAGCGCTTTTGCCCGGCAAGGTCGCTCACCCCTGCCTTGGGGTTCTCAAGCGAGGCCTTGCGCCTCTTGCAAGATCGTCCCCATTGAGAGGGGAAGGGGACATGAGAAATGGCCTGAATCGGCGCAAATTGCCCGCGAGCCTATCAGGGGCATTGGTCTTAAGAAAAAAGGAAGAGTGACAACATAAATATGGCACTCTATCTCGCATTATGGTGGTGCGCCCGGAAGGACTCGAACCTTCAGCCTTGGGATTAAGAGTCCCCTGCTCTGCCAAATTGAGCTACGGGCGCACGCGAGTATTTATTATCCAAGCAGGGGCGAAAAAAGGCAAGGCGGAATATGGGGGGAATATTCGCGGCCCGCGTCCACCCCGCGGGCGATGGCCTTTCCCCGCGATGCGCACACGGGAAGGGGGGTTCGGTGGCGCTCGCATGAGGGCGGCAGCACGGGATCCTTGCTCGTGATGCTCACTGGGGAAGGGGGCGCAGCGGCGCCCGCGCGCAAGGCTGAACGCTGCTCATCGGCGGCGGCGCGAGTACGATCTACGGGCCGCAGCGGCGCCCGCGCGCAAGGCTGAACCCCCTGGTCAACTCCGGTTGGATCAATCCCGAAGCCCCTGCCGCGCTCGCGAGGCCAAACCGCTCCCCTCCGGTGGGGGAGCGGTTCGCTTGGTAAAAACGAAACTGCCGTGTCAGGCTCGGCCGTCGTTCTACTTCTTGCCCGCTACGGCCTGCTTGAGGGACGCGCCCGGTTTGAAGGACACGACCTTGGTCGCCTTGATCTTGATAGCCTCTCCGGTCCTGGGGTTGACGCCCTTGCGCGCAGCCCTCTTCTTGGCTTCCCAGGTGCCGAAGCCGACCAGCGTGACCTTGTCGCCCTTCTTCAGCGTCTTGGTCACGGTGTCGATCATGGCATCAACGGCTGCGGCGGCATCCTTCTTGCTGAGCTTGCCGGTCTTGGCGATGGCATCGATCATTTCCGCCTTGTTCATCAGTCACCTCCTTTGCGTCTTCCAAAATCCTTCTAGGATTGTTCGTCGCCATACTCATTTTCCCTTTATGCATCGAAAGTAAACGGATTCCGCCCAAATATCTTGCCCGGCAGCGCCTTTGCCGCGGGCCGGAGCGGGTCTTCAGGCCTCCTCTCCCGAGCCCTCGATGGCCTGCAGGGCCGAGGTGATGGCGTCGAGCACCTTGTCCCTGCCCTCGCGTTCCCGCGCCGCGCGCAGCGGCGCGATGGCCTTGGCGCTGCCAAGTTTACCCAGCGCCCTGGCCGTTTCCAGGATGTCGCTCTCCACGTCGCTCTCCAGCAGCGGCAGCAGGGAGTCGATGGCGCGGAGGCTGTGCATCTCCCCCAGGGCACGCGCCGCCACCGCCCTCACGCCGGCCGAGGGCTCGGTGAGCATCTCGCTGATGGGAGCCCACAGGCTGGGCTCGCCCATGCGCGACAGGGACTCCACCGCGCGCAGCCTCACGATGCTCGCCGCGTCGCTCAGGGCCTCCACCAGGTAGGGGACGGCCTTGCGGTGCCCCAGCTTGCCCAGCGCCCTGACGGCGCTGTAGCGCAGGGAAAGGCTGTGGCTGCGCGTGGCCTGGCAGAGTTTCCCCACCACCTGGGGGTCGCCGATATCCGCCAGGGCATCGATGATGAACTGGCAGACCCCGGGGTTGTCTTTGCCCAGGCGGTTGAGCAGGGGGCGCACCGCCCTGATGTCCCCGATTATTCCGAGGGCCCTGGCCGCGCCCTTCCTGACGTCGGGGTTGCTGTGGGAGAGGGCCTCGAGCAGGCGGGGGAAGGCCGCGCCGCCCAGGGAGGCCAGGATGTCCGAGGCGGCGAAGCGCATGAACGGCTGCGTATGTCCCATGGCCTGGACCAGCCCGTCCAGGTCTCCGCGGTCTGCCATATCCTGTAAATCCTGCCTGTCCTTCATGTCAAAGATTATATTCCATCCGCCGCTTACTGTCCCTCGGCCAGCCTGGCCGCCAGGCTGGGGGGCAGGCCGGCGGAGACGATCTTATCCTGGGCGGCGGAAAGGTCATAGGGGAGGAAGCGGAACTCCACCGTCATCTCCTCGTCGTCCAGGAGGCAGAGGGTGGCTACCGGCACGCCGCCGCGGTACTGCCCGCAGCTTCCGGCGTTGAACATGTGATGGGCCCCGGGTCTGAGGGTGAAGAGGTCCCCGCCGCCCACGCTCTTCTCGGCCACGCGGCCGCTCTCCGCGTCGAAGCAGTATGCGGCGCACACGTGGGTATGCCCTATGAAGCAGAGAGAGTTGGTGGAAGGCGGGTATTCCGAGGCCAGGGCCTTGAGGGCGTACGCCGCCTCGAAGGGCCCGAAGACATACTCGTCGGGGTAAGAGGGCGAGCCGTGAAAGAGGCAGAAGGAGCCCTCCACGGTCAGTTCCTCGGGCAGGGAGAGCAGCCAGGCGCGGCAGTCGTCCCCCAGGGCTTCGGCGGTGTAGAGCAGGGCCTCCATGGCCAAGGGGTTCATATCGGGCTCCAGGCCCTGCGCGAGTTCCTGCAGCCCGCGCTCGTGGTTTCCCTGGATGCAGCGCACATCCTTCTCGCGCACGAGGTCCACGCAGGCCTCGGGGTCGGCGTTGTAGCCCACGATGTCCCCGCAGCAGAGGAGAGAATCCGCCCCCATGCGCTCCGCCTCGGCCAGCACCGCCCGCAGCCCCTCCAGGTTGGAGTGGACATCGGAGAAGACGGCGAACCTCATAGCCTACCCCCTTTGCTCCATTCCGATTATATACGAAGGCGCTCACAGCATGGCGCCCACGCGCATCTGCGCGCCAGCGCCGCGCGCTGGCGGGGGGCAGGGGTTTGACATATGATTAAGGCGAGGAAAGGAGGGCAGGCATGAAGCGTATAGCTGCAGTGTTGTTGGTGTCCCTGCTGGCGGTTTCGCTTCTCGGCTGTGGAGGAGGAAAGAAGGAGGAGGGCGAAGCGGCGAACCTCTCCCTCTTGGCGGAATCGGCCGCGGCCATGGCGGAGGTCGAGAGCTTCCGCATGAAGGGGGTCATCGAGGTGGACGCCGGGGCCGCGATGCCGGGCGGGCAGGGCCAGGTTATCGACATGGAAGTGGCAGCCGAGGTGCAGAACGTGGACGGCGACATGCGCCAGCGCCTGACCGTGAGCATAGGCGATTTCGTCACCGAGGCCTTCATCGTGGGTGGGGTCTATTACCAGGACGTCCCCGGCCAGGGCTGGATGAAGATGAGCTCCGGGGCTTACATGAGCCGGAACATGGGCCTGGGGCTGGCCGACCCCGAGCAGATGGACCTGATGGTGCTCCTGGCTGAGGACGCCGAGGTGGTGGAGGAGGACGACAAGACCGTTGCGCTCTCCTTCCGCCTGGGGCAGGAGTTCATGCAGGCGGCCATGGATCTCTATCGCAGGCAGATGGAGGAGAACGGTGATCAGGCCGCCGCGGAAATGGAATGGCTGGATATGGCGGAGGAAAACATGGCCGATTTCCAGGCGGACATGACCATCTGGATAGGCAAGGAGGACCGTCTTATCCGGCGCATCGAGACGACCTATGCCATGGGTGGGCTCTCCCCGATGGGAGAGGTGAGCAGCTCTATGCTCGTCGACCTCTTTGACTTCGGTGCCGACATTGTGATCGCACTCCCCGAGGAAGCGGCGCAGGCCCAGGAATTTGAGCTCTCGCAGTAAGGCGCAGCCGGGTGCCGCCGCGCCGATGCGGGTTCGCCGCGGCCGCCCCAGTTGGGCGGCTGACGCGGCCGCAAGCGCCACGGGCATCATGCCGGCGCCCACCTTGACGCATGGACACGGGCATTTCGCGCGGGAAGGCGGGGCTGCCCGCCCAGGGAGGGATGAGGCGCGCCGCTTCAGGATAGAATAGTGTTGAGGCCCGTTTCGTCCCCGGGCGGAGGTCGAGGGCATGTCCGACTACTTGGAGGGAAAGAGCCGCTGGTGGGGTTGGGGGGAGCTCGGGCGCGCCTTTGACCTCGAGAAGCACGCGGACTTCCTGCCTTTCCTGCGCGAGAGCCTGGAGATGCCGCTTGAGCGCGACAGGTTCGCCGCCCCCTCCCTGGAGGAGGTGGATCTTCCCGCGTCCCGCCTGGGCGAGGATGCGCTGCGCGAGTTGCGGGAGGCCTGTGGGCGGGGCAACGTGGCCACGGACAGGTTCCACCGCGTCAGTCACTCCATGGGAAAGAGCTACCGCGACGCATTGCGCATGCGTATGCGCCGCGTGCAGCGGCCCGTGGACGCCGTGGTGTGGCCGCGGGGAGAGGACGACATCGCCGCCGTCCTGCGCCTCGCGGAGGAGAGAGGCCTCGAGGTGATCCCCTTCGGGGGAGGCTCCAGCGTCACCGGCGGGGTGGAGCCCAGGGGCGAGGGCGAGGGCGGCGCCATCAGCCTGGACCTGGCACAGCTCAACCGGGTGCTGCGCGTGGACGCCACCTCGCAGACGGCGGTGATAGAGGCGGGAGCCCTGGGGCCGGAGATCGAGGAGCAGCTCAACGCGCACGGCTATACCCTGGGGCATTTCCCCGGGAGCTTCGAGCATTCCTCGCTGGGGGGATGGGCGGCCACCCGCTCCTCCGGGCGGCGGTCCACCGCATACGGGGGCATCGAAGACATGGTGCTGGCCCTGCGCATGGTCACGCCGCGGGGGCTGATCGATACCCGCAGGGTACCCCGCGCCGCCACCGGGCCGTCCATCCTCCAGCTCTGCATGGGTTCCGAGGGCATACTGGGCGTCATCACCGCGGCCACCGTGAAGGTCCGGCCCGCCCCCATCGCCAGCGACTATCGCGGCCTCATCTTCCGCAATTTCGCCGCGGGCGTCTCGGCCGTGCGCGAGATGATGCAGCAGGGCATGGAGCCCACCTGCGTTCACCTCTGCGACCGCACGGAGACCGCGCTGGCCGGGAGCCTCCGCTACGGCGCCGGCGGCAAGTGGAGGAGGAGGGGGGAGGATGCCGTGCTCGGGGTCCTCGCGAGGAGGGGCTATTCCATGGACGACGGGGCCCTGATGCTGCTGGGCCTGGAGGGGGAGAGGGGGGAGACGGAGTACCTGCGCGTGGAGATACTGCGCCTGTGCCGCAGGCTGGGGGGCTGCCACCTCGGCACCGTCCCCGGCAGGCAGTGGCAGCACATCCGCTGCGACATGCCCTATCTGCGCGAGCGCCTGATCGACCGCGGCGTATTTGTGGGCGGCATCGAGACCGCGACCACCTGGGACAACCTGCTCCGCCTTTACGGCGAGTTGCGCAGCGCCCTGCGCGGCGTCCTGGAGGAGGGGGGCGGCAAGGGCATGGTGGCCTGCCACGTGTCTCACGCCGACCGCCAGGGCGCCTCGCTCTGCTACACCATCCTGGCTCCCATGGCCGAAGGGGGCTGCGAGGAAGAGCAGTGGGAGGGGATAAGGCGCGCCGCCATGGAGGCGGTGCTGGAATACGGCGGGACCATCAGCCACCATCACGGCGTAGGCTGTGAACACCTGCCCTGGATGCCGGGCGAGGTGGGGGAGGCGGCGCTCGAGGCCATCAGGGCGGTGAAGGAGGCTGTGGATCCCTCGGGCGTCCTCAATCCCGGCAAGCTCATCCCGCCGCGCTGACGCCCGGCGGGGAGGCGGCGGGAAGGCGGCGGGGAGGCGGGCGCCCCCGGAAAAGGCAGGGGTCTTGAGATGGATATGACGCCGCTGTTCGTATGCGGGAGGCTAAAGCCGGGGGAGAAGATGTTCAGGCATATCAGCCATGCCGTGCGCGGCGCCGTGCCCGCGACCATCGGCGGCCGCCTCTACGACACCCCCTTCGGGTATCCGCTGCTGGTCGGGCCGGGCCGTGCGGAGGAGGCGCAGGTAAGCGGCGTGCTGCTTCTTCCCCGGGACGGCCTGTACGAGGAGATGCTGCACATCGTGGACGCCATCGAGGGGGAGGCGGGCTGCGAGAAGGGGGAGATGGAGGTCACGCTGGAGAGCGGGCGCAAATGCGTCGCCATCGTTTATTTCCACCGCGAGGCGCCGCCTTACGCTCGCCCCCTGTGCGGCACGGAATGGACGTGATGGCCGCGGGGGAGGGAGCTCGCCGGCGCGCTCGCGGCCGCTCCCCGGCGTTGGAGGGCCCGGCCGCGCCTCATGGCTTGGCGCGCACGGTGAAGACGATGCTCGACGGCTCGGGGGAGTGCCATTCCACCTCGGCGTCCTTGCCCTCGGCGATCTCGAAGAGCGCGGCCATCTGGCCGGCCAGGAGGTGCTCGTTGTAGGGGTTTTCGACGGTGACCGAGAGGCCGTCGTAACCGTAGCGGTAATTCACGGGATTGCCCTGGCCGCGCAGGGGGAGGGTGGCCAGGGCGTTTTCGTAGATGCTCTCCCTCTCGCGGCGGGGGAGCACGCCGCTCCCGCCGCCGGATATGCCCAGCTCGTGCATGCGGCGGTGGGTATATTCCTTCTCGGCCTGGATGATGAGGGGGTAGATGTCGTCGCCCAGCTCCTTCTCCATCTCCCGGAAGACGACGGTGGGAACGAAGCCGTCCAGGAAGGCCAGCCTGGTGCCGCGGCGGTTGTCGGTGATGGTCCCTTCCTTCACGTTCCAGCGCATGTAGGCCAGCTCGCGCGGGGTGCCGCAGGCGCGGCAGCGAGGGCTGTGGTAGCGTCCGGGCCTGGTTTCGGGATAGACGATGTCGAGGCGCTGCGATATCTCCGGCCGGCTCGCGGCGGCCTGCACGCGGATGACGTCGTCGTCCCCCAACTTTTTCCATGTATGCTCGTAGGGCTTTCTCTCCATGGCTTCGACGGCCCCCAGGATGATCGCGGCCATCAGGTCCCGGTTAAAGGGGTTGCGCACGAGGGCGTCACCGTATTTTCCCGGCTTATAGCTCAAGGACTGAGTGTAGGCCTGCCCGAGCCAGGTGGAGAGGCTGCAGAGGATGCGGATCGTGATGCGGCGGTTGAATCCCAGGCGCCCGATGCCGTAGGGAAACTTGCTGAGCTGCGAGCTGATGGTGCGCACCGCCGCGTTGCGCTGGGCCTCGAAGACGAGATGGGAGATGGGCAACCCCAGGCTTTCCTCGATGCGTCCAAAAAGGTGGGAGAGGAAGTCGGCTTCGATGATCACGATGCGGTAGTCCAGGTTGACCTTCATGGCGATGGTGCCGTCCTCGTTCCAGCGGATGAACTTGCTCAGCCAGTAGGGAAACCCGCATTCGCGGCATCTCTTCATATTTATCCCGCCCTTCCATGCGCGTCATGCTCCACGCATTGATTATTGTGCCTTGCACGCTGCTTTTTCAAGTCTCGCCGCTTTCCCGCCACCGGAATGCAAACCGGGACGGCCCGAGAGTCGGGGGGGCATCGCCGCGAAGGGGGGCCGCTCCGGGGACGCGTGGATACCTGCGGCGGGGGCGGGAACAGGGCATCAGGAGGCGCATGCGGGAAACGCGCGCGGCGTGCGGGCGGCATCGGGCTGTCAGGAGCCGGATATGGGAGATGGAGGGGAGCGAGCCACATGGCCTCAACCCCTCGGGAGGGCGATGAGGAAGCTGATGCCGTGCTCGCCTACGACCTCCAGCCGGAGGTCGCCGCCGATCTCCTCCGTCATGCCGCACGCCAGCCGGTACTGCATGCTGAGGGTCGCCGTTTCCCCCCCGCTGTCCGCGGGCGGCCATTCCCTTATGGCCGCGATCCTCTCCGCGCCGATGGAGGCATGGTGGCATCGCAGGTGCAGGGTCGCCCCGGAGTCCCTGGTCGAGCCCCAGGCGGAGACCATCCCCCCGCTCTCCGAACAGCGCACGCAGATATCCAGCAGGTTGTAGATGAGGTCGAAAAGGAGGGACGGGTCCCCCCGCAAGGGGGGAGCGCCGCGCATGAAGCGCACCGCGATCCGCACCTTCCGCTCGGCGTAGATGTCCTCGAGCATCGAGCTCGCCTCGGCGAGCATCTCCTCCAGCTCCAGCGCCTCCTTCGGCTTCCAGGCGATGCTCTCCGGCATCTCCAGTATGCGCGACAGGTAGTTGGCGATACCCACCAGCCTGGAGGAGGACACGTTCAGGTATTGCATGAACTCCAGCTTGGATTCCTCTTCGAGCTTGTCCCAGTATTCGCGCAGCGTGAGGACGAAGCCCACGATAGAGGTGAGGGGGTGCTTGAGCTCGCGCACGGCGATGGCCATCATCCTCTTGGCCTCCTCGTTCCTGGCCAGAGAGGCCGCCAGCTCCCCGGCGGCCTCCACCTCCGCCCGGTAGCGCTCCACCAGCCGCTGGGCCCCCTCGCGGCGGTCCCGCTCGGCGCCCAGCAGGTAGCCGCCGAGCAGGCACAGGGGGAGGCTGAGCAGGACCAGGGCGGCGGTGGCGGGGAACTCCCCGGGGGGATCTCCCGGGGGCCGCGCGCTTGAGGCGCGGTGCAGGGCGAAGAAGAGCAGGCAGTAGGCGAGGGCGATCGCCGTGCCGTAAAGCGCGTAACGGTATCTGAAGGTCTTCACGCTCGCCGTGCCTCCCGGTACATGGCCATCCTCGTCCCCGGCTCGCCGCGGCCCCGCTTGCGGCCCCCTGTTCATTCTTCCCATCCGCATCTTTCCGCGCGCCCACCAACATTATAAGGTCTGTGCGTTATGAGGTCTGTGCGCGGGGCCGTCGTCCGTGCCGTCAGTGCGGGGGGAGCTGCGGGGCCGTGGAGATGGCGGGCGCGGGGCCGTGGAGATGGCGGGCATGGCGAGGCGGGGCCGTGGAGATGGCGGGCATGGCAAGGCGGGGCCGTGGACATGGCGGGCGCGGGGCCGTCGTCCGTGCCGTCAGTGCAGGGGGAGCTGCGGTGGGCTGACCCGGGTCTCCACCCCGACAAGCCTGCCCGCGCTGAAGAGGAGGGCGGCGCTCTCGTAAACGAATATGGCGTTCTCGGGCATCAGGCTGTCCTTCGCCTCCCGGGTGAGGAGGGGCTCGCCCAGCAGTGCGTCCGCCTCCTCGGGCGTCATCAGCGAGGTGAAGTCCTGGGGGCGCAGATCGGTGGGGGGGCGTGCGGACGCGCCCTCCTCCAGGGGCTCCTCCCCCGCGAGGCGGCCGTTGTCGAACTGCAGCGCCCTCTCGGTGGAGAAGTACGACCAGCGCTCGATGCGATCCCCGCTGTAGGGGTCGATGGAGATGAAGAAGTGGTCGGGATAGCCGGCCTCGGCCACCGTGCGGCCCTGTTCGGCCGAGAGTCCCTCTACGCGCTCGGTCTCCGTGCGCTGCCGGTAGGTGCTTGCGGGCTCCGCCTCCCGCCCCCCGCATCCGCCCAGCGTGCACGCCGCGATGAGAGCGGCGCAGAGCGCCCCGATGGCTGCGAGCCCGCGCCGGGGGCGGGGCGCGAGCGGGGTCGAGCGGCCGGGCGATCCTCTGACGCCATACATGGCATGCGGCCTCCGTGCGCGACGTGCGTGCTCTCCTGGGCTGTCTTTTCATCATAGCGGATTCGCCCCCTCCCCGCGCTCCGCGTCACGTGTGCCGGCGCCCTCGATGCCCCTCTGGGACAGGCGGCGAGGGGGTCGGGCCCCCGCACGGCGGATGAGGCGGCCGCCCCGGCCGTGTCCACCATGGCCTGTCCACCATGGCCTTGCTGAAGAGCCGATGGTATCCTGAGCTTATCGGCGGAGGACTTATCGGGGGAGTCAAAATGAGGAGTTCGACCAGGGCCCTCGTCTCCAAACACGGCTGGAGGGTCGACAGGGCGGTCCATAACTACGTCTATTTTGCCTTCTACGCCCCCTACGTACGGGTCCTCACCTTCATGGTCGACAGGATCGCGCCCCGGCTCATCAGGTTCAAGCCCTCCCGTTTCATCTTCCGCATGATGGCCAACCGCGTCCACTCCAAGATACTCTCAGGCGACAACGTCTCCAAGGTGCTGGAGCTGAAGGAGGACGTCAGCGCGCTCACGGACAAGAACAGGGCCATTGCGCCCTGGCCCTACGCTTACAAGATCCTGCTGGAGAACCCGGAGTACATAGCGGTCATGGACTGCCCGTGCAAGAAGGCGGTGAACGTGAAGGAACCGGAGATACTCAACTCTTGTTTCTGCGTGGGCAAGGAGACGACCGAGTTCTGGCTGGACCGCTGCAGGGAGAAATATAATGCCAGGCGCGTGACCCAGGAGGAAGCCCTGGACATGATACGGGGCTTTCGCAAACGCGGCTATATAACCCAGATCTTCTTCAAGGTCGCGACCGGTGGCAACACCGGGCTCATCTGCAACTGCCGCATGGACGACTGTGCTTCCCTGCGGGCCCACCGGCTCGTCAAACAGTCGGGCGCCCCGGGCATACGGTTGATCGCGGAATCGGGGTACGCGGCGAGGCACGACGCCTCCAGGTGCGTTGCCTGCGGTGCCTGCGTGAGGATATGCATGTTCGGCGCCGTGGAGTCCCGGGACGGAAAGCGTACCGGTTACCGGCGGGAGGACTGCATGGGCTGCGGCCTCTGCGTGGAGCACTGCCCGCAGGGAGCGCTGGAGCTCTACCGCGACATGGGGGGACTGGTTCCCCTCGACCTGGACATCGTACGCGAGGAATACCTGCCCTGAAGCTCAGGCTCCCGCCTCCATGTTGCCCCCCGCCGCGCAAGGTGCATCAGCCCGCCGTCTCCAGGCAAAACCCGCAACGCGAGTTGCCCCCCGCCGCGCAAGGTGCATTAATATATGGGCTGTCGAGGCTGTCGAGGCTGTCGAGGCTGTCGAGGCTGTCGAGATGAGCCCGCGGGCAAGGAGGGAGCGCGTTGCGAAAAGGAGTGCTGATGGCGGCGGCCGTCGCCCTTGTGCTTTCATCGTTGCTTGCGCCGGTGGGCTGCGGCGGGGGAGCCGGGGGGGCGATAAGGGAGGTCGAACTGGGCAAGGCGCAGCTGCGGGACGACTTCGCCCTCTATTATCCCGTCACCGCGTCCGTCGCGCCCGCCGTCCCCGCCTACGCGGTGAACATGGACCTCTCCAACGTGGTGGGGGCGGGGGCGGCGGCCTTGCCCCCGGAGGCGACGCGCGCCCTGGCGACCCAGGGGTTCGTCGTCCTTGCGGGGGAAAGCGCCTCCATGGAGGAGGTTTACGCGCATGCACGCCTGCCGGTGTTCGTGACCGTGGACGCGCTCATGCATCTTTTCGACCGCATGTGCGCATGCGCGCTGGGGGACATCGAGGACAGGCACCTGGCCGCGGACCTCGAGGCCCTGGTGCTGTCGCTGCACGATACCACCTTGCGCATGTGCGAGGGCAGCGGGGGGGCGGTACGGGAGGCGGCCCTCGCCAACGCCGCTTTCCTCGGCGTGGCGGCGCGCCTGCTGGGGGCGGAGGTCGCCATCCCGCGCGAGGTCGAGGGGGCGGTCGAAGAGGAGCTATCCCTGGTAGCGGCGCACTCCGGCGTGGCCCCCTCGCCCCTTTTCGCATACGCGCAGGACTACCGCATCTACGACCCGCGTGGGCGCGGCGGCGGAGCGGCGGACTATTTCAAGGCTATGACTTGGCTCGGCGCCGGGGAGTTCTTCCTCCGGCCCGGCACGGCTCCCGGCAGCATTGCCGCGGGACGGGGCATGACCCGCCAGGCGCTGCTCCTGGTGGGGGCGCTGCACGCGTCCTCATGGGAGGGGAGGCCGGCGCATGTTCTGTGGGACCGCATCTATCACCCCACCGCGTTCATCGCCGGACGGAAGGCCGACCTCGACGCCGCCGCCTATACCCGGCTAGCGCGCGAGGTCCTGGGGGACAGCTTCCCCCTGAGCCGCCTGGGCGACGACGCCCTCATGGACGACTTCATCGCGCGAGCCCTCGCCGAGCGCAGGCCGCGCATCTCGTCGCTGACGGGGGGGGATTTCCGCGGCGACGAAGCGGAGGCCTCCTTCCGCCTCTTCCCGCAGGCGCACAGGCCCGACGACCACGTCTTCGAGCAGCTGGTCGCGCCCCTGGTGGAGGAGAGGTATATGCCGCGGGGCCTGGACGTGCCGGCCGCCCTGGGGTCGGCGCGGGCCCTTGAGGTTCTGGACCAGTTCTATGAGGAGAAGGCCCACGAGGGCTACGAGGAGCAGATGAACGCCCTGCGCAAGCTTTTCAAGGGCGTCGACCCCAGGCAGCTCCACTCCAACACTTACTGGGCCCGCCTGGATGCCCTCCTTCCGCTGCTCAAAGCTTACGGCGATGGCGAGGGCTATCCCGGGTTCATGATCTCTCCGGCCTGGCAGGACCGCTGCACCTATGCGTTCCTGGGCTCCTGGGCGGAGCTGCGCCGTGACGATGCCGCCCTCGCCAGCGCGGTGGGCGGCGCGCAGCCCGCCCCGGAGCGGGCGGCGGGGGCGCAGGGATACGTGGAGCCCTGCCCCGAGGCCTTCGCCCGCCTGGCCGCAGCGGCGGACACGATGAGGAGAGGCCTGGAGGAGCGCGACCTCGTCGCGGAGCCGTTGCGGCGGCGCTTGGAGGAACTGCATTCGCTGCTGCTCGCCCTCGTGGGGATGGCAGAGAAAGAGCTGCGCGGCGAGGCCTTGAGCGCGGAGGAGTACGAGGCCCTGGCCGGCTTCGGCGAGACCATGCGCCGTCTTCTCTCCCCCCTGGAGGGAGGGGACGAGGAAGCGCAGGGGGAGGGCGCGCTCCCCTTTGCGACCAGCGTTTACAGCGGCGGCGACTACGGCGAGACCCTGCAGGCGGCGTCGGGCAGGCCCGCCGTCTATTACGTCATCGTCCCGCTGGAGGGCAGGCCTACCCTCACCGTGGGCGCCGGATACTCCTATTACGAGTTTGTCAGGCCCGAGGACAGCCCCCTATCCAGCGAGGCCTGGAGGCAGAAAGTGGAAGCGGGCACGCTCCCCGAAAACCCCGCCTGGTCATCCTCCTTCCTCTGATGGGGTCAGGTCTTGTTCTTTGCCTGCTCTGGTAGAAATGCCATAATATGTAAGAATAGACGTCGCTGACCAGGCTTTATAGAGCTTGGACTGCTTAAGGTATTCTCCTTCCGCAAGACCTGACCCCATCCGGGCGCCGCGCCTCATGTTTCCGGCTTGTGCCTCGACCTCGCGCCGCGCTCTCATGTCTCGATCTCATGCAGCGCCTCATGTTTCCGACTCACGCCCCGACCTCGCGCCGCGCTCTCATGTCTCGATCTCATGCAGCGCCTCAAGTCTCCGACTCGCGCCCCGACCTCTCGCCGCGCTCTCATGTCTCGATCTCATGCAGCGCCTCATGTTTCCGACTCACGCCCCG
>CAZEAU010000017.1:0-42326 GCA_964510515.1 uncultured Actinomycetota bacterium
AAAGCAAGCCCGTTTGGGCTTCAGGGGAATTTACAGAACTTCGAGGGCTCAGCCGTTACTTCCACCAGGTTCCTGAAGATGTGCCGGGAACGGGCAGTTTCGTAACCGTTACCGACCCTGGTTCCCGGGAGGCGGTAGAGGCTCGAGGCCATCAGAGTGAGCTGCGGGTAGCAGTCGACCTTCATGGCCACCGCCGAGGACGGGGCGTCCATGTGGAAGAAGTCGATGCCTTCGGAGATGGAGTTCTCGATAAGCATGCGCTGAGCGTAGCGCCCGATCAGTTTGACCGGAGACAGCTTGAGCCAGATGAGTAGAGCCAGTTCCTCGTGGCCCAGGTTGGCCACGAGGAGCTGGCGGAGTGGGCCAGCGTATCCAGGCAGGATGATTGTGCGATCCAAGGCGGGGTGCGCCAAGTGCGTGCCAAGCCCTGCAGTTGTATGCGCCGTCAGGCGGTGGCCTGATGTCCCTGCCCTAGCTTTTTAAGGCCGCGCTCATGTCGTAGATGGAGGGGTTCTCCTTTAGCATCGATATCACCTCATCCGAAAGGGAGTCTCGCAATATTATAGGTGTACAATCTTGCCAACTCGCCATCTCTTTTGATGGGCAACAAGTGCGTATGCGCATTGATTCGCCACCGATGCTGTTAGCCTTTTGTCCAACGTGGGAATCCAGGCTAGCTGAACTGGGAACTAAATTCGGATAAGACTGCTCTGAGGTGTGCGGGACGAGCCCCCTGCCATCATCAAGTGAAGTTCCCCCAACCCCCATCATCCAGCTGCATCATCCTGTCCGCGCGATAAGAGAATGGCACTCTTCAGGGTTGACCCCAGAAGGGACATCGAAGCGGGTTCAGGCTATGGCACACCCCCGGGTTGACCCCGGAAGGGACGCAAGGCTATGGCATACCCTAGGGTTGGAATGATAAAGACCGGACGCCTCCGAACAATTAGGTGAGAAACCGTAACCGCCGGTTATATAGCCGGCAGACGAAGGGAGGCGTCCATGAGTAGAGTGTACATCGGTATCGACCTGGCGGCAAAGTATTGCTGGGGGGCGACAAGGAATCGGGAAGGCGAGCTCACGAGCATCGAGAAGTTCAGGACCAGCGAGGAGAACCTCGTAGCCTACGTGGAGGCTCAAGGGGGTGAGGCCACAGTGCTCATGGAGGAGTGCGACCTGGCGGGCTGGGCGCAGAAGGTGCTCATCCCCTGTGCGGAGAAGGTGGCCGTCTGCGAGCCCCGGGCCAACCTCTGGATCCACCGCGACGCGGTGAAGACCGACAAGATCGACGCCAAGAAGCTCTCCGAAATCGCCTGGATGGGCAACTACAAGGAGGTCTACCACACCCGGGACGAGAGGATCTACCACCTCCACCTGGCGGTGAAGGCCTACGACGGATTGGTGAGAAGGACCACCTCCCTCAAGAACCAGATCAAGGCCAAGTTCAGGAGCGAGGGCATCATCTGCGAGGGGGCCAAGGTATTCGGAAAGCGGGGGCGACAGGAGGTCCTGGCCCAGGTTGCGAGCCCGCTCCTGCGGGAGGTCATCGCCTCCGACTACGAGCTGCTGGACTTCCTGCTGCACTCCCAGGCCGGGGCCAAGGGGCGTTTCGTGCGCCTGGCGAGGGAGATCCCCATCTGCCGGGCCTTCGAGGAGATCCCCGGGGTGGGCCCGGTGGTGGCGGCCAAGTTCTGCGCCTACGTGAAGTGCCCCCACCGCTTCAGCGACCGGCATAAGCTGTGGCGCTACTCCCGCCTAGGCATAACCGTCTGCGAGACCGGGGGCAAGGCCATCCGCCGCCAGCGCCTGGACCGCGCCGGAAACGGGGCCCTCAAGGACATCTCCCGCAAGGCCTTCCAGGCCGCCCTCAGAACCCGCGGGGACAACCTCATAAAGAGGTCCTACGCGAGGACGCTTAAGAGCACGGGCTCGGAGGTGCATGCCCGCCTCACCACCCAGAGAAAGATACTGGCCATCATGTGGTCCATGTGGAGATGCGGGGAGGTCTATGACGATAACCACGATCTGAAAACACGGGGCTTGACGGCCCGCTCGTAGGGGAGCCGCGCATGGGCATGCCTCTTTGCGCGGCGGTTCGCCCCCCTTGCACGCGAGCGGACCGGGCTGCCGGGAAGTCTCACTCAGGGGTCATATCCCGGCCTCCCCTAAAAGAAGGGGGGGAGCTGAGGATCCAAGGGTTGGATAGACCCCGGCACGCAAGCCCCACCATTCCATAGCACGCCCGCCCCGCGGCGGGAGATGCTCATAAAGGTGACTGGCTGAGCAAGGCCTCTAACCGGCGAACCAGAGGTTTGGAAGGGTCCGCAAAGGCGCAGACGAAAGAGCGGGGGCATCCGAAAAGGCGGAAGAGGCGACGGTGCCCGCATGGAGGCGTCCTCCCAAGCCAATAGGAAAGCAACCAACCCCTCCCGGGAGGGGTCAGGGGAAGCTTACCCTTGACTTGGGTCTTTAAAGGTGACCCCGGAAGGGACATCCCCGAACTTGACCAGCCTGACCGGGATGGTAATATCTGAACGGTGCAGCGCGGCGGCTTGCCGTGCCCCTTGCTTTTAGGTGGCGCCCTGGTCGCGGCGCGTCCGGTCGCGGCGGGTGACCACAAGGCGCGGCCATGGCGACTCGGCCATGACGCCTGTGATTATGGAGCGCTTGCCCTCGAGCGGTTGCCGGGACATCCCGAGCGAGGGCTGCAGGCAAGGAGGAGGCATCCTTTGACCGTCGCCGAGGCATATGCGACGCTCGGGCTGCGCCCCGGAGCGTCCCATGAGGAGATAAGGCGGGCTCACAGGGAGAAGGCCAGACAGAGTCACCCGGACATGGGCGGTAAACCCGAGGCCTTCATCAGGGTGCAAGCCGCTTACGAGATGCTATGCGAAAGCATGGGCGAGCAGGGCGAGGCCCCCGACATGCTCATCCTCGTGGAATTGAGAGCGGCGATCGACCTCATGCTAAGGGATTTCCGGCAGGAGGCGATAAGGCAGCTCGTCATAGTCGCGGACGCGATGGACAGGTTCTACGCCAGGATGGCTCGCCAGGCCCGGTCGCTTTCCCGCAAGCAACTGGCGAGACTCGGCGGCTATCTCCGCAGGAAGTGAAGCCCCAGGCTACGGCACTTCTGGGGTCAACCCACCAAAGTGCCACAACCAAATCCCCCACGAGTGGCACACTTGGGGTCAACCCTCCGAAGTGCCACAACTAAATCCCCCACGAGTGGCACACTTGGGGTCAACCCTCCGACGTGGCACCTAGTGCCTTCTCCGTATCTGTTCCACGCCCCTGCCGGGTGCCGGCTGCGGCGCATGCTGCATCCCGAATCCGCTCCAATGTCCCTTCCGTGGCACGCCTGGGGTCAACCCTCCAAAGTGCTATGCCTAGGGTAGACTCTCCGACGTGGCACCCAGCGTCTTCTCCGTATCTGTTCCACGCCCCTGCCGGGTGCCGGCTGCAGCGCATGCTGCATCCCGAATCCGCTCCAATGTCCCTTTCGAGGGTTGACCCCAGAAGTGCCATAATATAAACCCTCCCAATGTCCCTTCCGAGGGTTGACCCCGGAAGTGCCACCCCGGAAGTGCCATGCGCGGCGCTAGGGGATCTGCGCTCCCCTTACCATGGCGCCGGCGTCGAACCAGAACATGTCCAGGATGGGCACCTCCAGGCGCACGTGGGTCTTAACCTCCACCTTGCTCAGCGCGCCGGTGGCCAGGGAATCGATGAGCGAGGCCAGAGGTCCGCTGCCCAGGCCGTCAATGAGCGACACCATGAAGGCCAGGTTGTTCTGCAGGGCCGGCACCAGCGACGTCGGGTTGAGCTGGGAGACGAGCGCGCTCAGCCACGCCGGGTTGGCGTTGATGAGCCCCGCCGCCACCGCGGGGTCGAGCGTCCCTACCTGCAGGCGCGAGAGGACGCCGTTCACGAAGGCGGGGTTGGCGTTAGCGGCCGCGGCGAGCACCTCCGGGTCGAGCGCCGCAAGCAGGCCGCTCGTGAACGCCGGGCTGGAATTGACGATGCCCGCCAGCGCGGCCGGGTCCAGCGACTCCAGCAGCTCGCCCAGGAGGCCGGGGTTGTTCTTGATGAGGGATGCGATCAGGTCGGGGTCCAGGTCCTCGAGCAGCCGCGAGACGAGATCGCCGCTCCCGGCGAGGAGGGCGTCGATCACCGCCGGGTCGAGGGCCTCCAGCATCCCCACGACGAAGCCGGGGTTGGCGTTGATGAGCCCCGCCACCGCAGAGGGGTCGAGGCCCGAGAGGTCCAGCGACTCCAGCAGCTCGCCCAGGAGGCCGGGGTTGTTCTTGATGATGGACGCGATCAGGTCGGGGTCCAGGTCCTCGAGCAGCCGCGAGATGAGATCGCCGCTCCCGGCGAGGAGGGCGTCGATCACCGCCGGGTCGAGGGCCTCCAGCATCCCCACGACGAAGCCGGGGTTGGCGTTGATGAGCCCCGCCACCGCGGAGGGGTCGAGGCCCGAGAGGTCCAGGTGCGAGAGCATGCCGGCCAGGAAGTCGGGGCTGCTGTTCACGGCCGCCGCCAGGGCCACCGGGTCGAGGCGCCCGAAGAGCAGGGCCACAAAGCCGGGGTTATCGTTGATGAGCCTCGCCACCGCAGAGGGGTCGAGGGCGGCGAGGTTCAGGCGCGAGACCATGCCGTTCAGGAAAGAGGGGTTGGCGTTAGCGGCCGCGGCGAGCACCTCGGGGTCGAGCGAGCCCAGCAGGGTGGCGATGAAACCTGGGTTGGAATTGAGGGCGCCGGCCAGCGCGGCGGCATCCATCCCGCCCAGAAGCGACCCGAGAAAACCCGGGTTGGCGTTGAGGGCGCCGGCGAGGACGGCAGGGTCGAGGGATGAGAGCACGTCCGTCACCATCTCCCGGTTGGCGTTGATGAGCCCGGCCAGGGCTCCGCGGTCCAGGCGGGAGAGGAGGGCGGAGAGCCATCCCCGCATGGGCTCAGCGTTGAGGGAGGCGGCCATGGTGCCGGGTTCCAGCGTGGTGAGCAGGCTGGTTATGAAACCCGGGTTGGAATTGAGGACGCCGGCCAGCGCGGCGGCATCCATCCCGCCCAGAAGCGACCCGAGGAAGCCCGGGTTGGCGTTGACGATGCCCGCCAGCGCGGCAGGGTCGAGCGAGCCCAGCAGGGTGGCGATGAAGCTCGGGTTGGAATTGAGGGCGCCGGCCAGCGCAGCCGGGTCGAGCGAGCCAAGCAGGGTGGCGATGAAGCCCGGGTTGGAATTGAGGGCGCCGGCTAGCGCGGCGGCGTCCATCCCGCCTAGAAGCGACCCGAGAAAACCCGGGTTGGCGTTGACGATGCCCGCCAGCGCGGCAGGATCGAGCGAGCCAAGCAGGGTGGCGATGAAGCTCGGGTTGGAATTGAGGGCGCCGGCCAGCGCGGCGGCGTCCATCCCGCCTAGAAGCGACCCGAGAAAACCCGGGTTGGCGTTGACGATGCCCGCCAGCGCGGCAGGATCGAGCGAGCCCAGCATGCGGTCGAGGAAGGAGGAGCTCCGGGTGATGAGCGCGCCGACGGTGGGGGTTTCGAGCTCGTTGAGGACGGCGGGGAGGAAGTCCGGGTTGTCATTGATGGCGCGGGCCACGACCGCCGGGTCGAGCTGGGCCACGACGCCGCAGATGAGCTCGGGGTTGTTGTTGACCAGGCCGGAGATAACGCTGGGGTTTTTGATGATGTCCAGCATCTCCATGAGGGAGGAGGGTGCGCCGGGCTCGGCGGGATGGTCGTTTACCGGCAGATGCGTTGCGGTGGGTTCCTTGCCCCGGAGTGCGAGAATGCCGACGGCCACCAGCGCGATCAGCTGGATCACGACCAGCACGTTGATCAAGCTCTGGTAGTTGTCCCGTAGAAGCGACCATGCGCGCTTATGCCTGCTCACCTTGAAACCTCCCTCGCGATGCTCGCCTTGCGTCCCGGCCAGAACCAGGATATACAGAATGTACAGTATCGTCTATTCTATATTATCCAGGGATGCCTATCCGGTGTCCCTTCCGGGTGGCATTTCCGGGGTCAACCCTCCGAAGTGCCATACCGAACCTTGTCCGATGTCCCTTCCGTCCCTTCTGGGGTCAACCCTCGAAAGTGCCATAACCTGGTGGCCCTTCCGTCCCTTTTGGGGTCAACCCTCCGAAGTGCCATAACCGGCGTCCATTCCGTCCCTTCCGGGGTCAGCCCCGGGAAGTGCCATCCCCAGCGCCTTCCCCGTATCTTTCCCACGCCCTGTCGGTTCTCGGCTGCGACGCATGCCACACCCCTAACCCGCTCCTCCGTCCCTTCTGGGGTCAACCCCGCCCCGTGCCATTACGAACCCAGCGCCGCTTTTATGTCCTTTCCGGGGTCAACCCTCCGAAGTGCCATAACCGGCACCCATTCCGTCCCTTTCGGGGGTTGACCCCAGGTGTGCCACCAGGTGTGCCATCCGAACCCAGCGCCGTCTTCATATCTTTCTGCTCCTCCGTCCCTTTCGAGGGTTGACCCCAGGTGTGCCACCAGGTGTGCCACGAACCCCGCGTTGTCGTCATGCCTCTCCGCTCTTCCGTCCTTTTCGAGGCTTGACCCCAGAAGTGCCACCGCGTTTGGATCATTGAAAAACGCGGTCGTTGACGGGTAAGGTAGAAAGCGGAGGTGAGATACATGAAAGAAGACGGAGAGGACCTCATGGAGAGGCTGGCGGGGGAGCTGCCTGGCTTCATGCAGGCCTTCTCGGGCTTGCACGAGGAGGTCTTTAAGGAGGGCGCCCTCAGCATCAAAGTCAAGCGGCTGATCATGCTGGGCGCAGCGGTGGCGGTAAGGTGCGAGCCGTGCATCCGCGTTCACGCCAAGGCAGCCTTGGAGGAGGGCGCCTCCCGCGAGGAGATCCTCGAGGCGGCGAGCGCTGGCATCCTCTTGGGCGGCGGGCCGTCGATCGCCTATACATCCATGCATTTGTTGGATGAGCTGGACGGGACTGGCGGGGCTTGAGCCGAAGCTGGTCGGCAACACCAGGGCTTGAGCCGAAGCTGGTCGGCAAGGCCAGGGCTTGAGCGGCTTCTGGGTGACGCATCGGCAAACCCTTAGCTGACGATGGATGACGAGGCATCGGCTTGAGCCGATTCTAAAAGGTCCGGCAGTCCGCACGTTAAGGGCCAGCTTGGCAGTAAAAAGCGAGGCTCTGCAGAAGTTGGACGCCAGGCAGTCCGCACGTTAAGGGCCAGCTTGGCAGCGCAAGCGAGGCTCTGCCGTTGCCGGGTGGCAGGCAGCCCGCACGATAAGGGCCAGCTTGGCAGCAAAAAGCGAGGCTCTGCCGTTGCCGGGCGGCAGGCAGCCAGCAAGATAAGGGCTGACGATGGACAGCAAAAGCGAGGCTCTGCAGAAGTTGGACGGCAGGCATCCCGCACGTTAAAAGCCGACGCCGAGCGGGAGATGGCGCCCAGTCCCGGGGGGAGAAGATAGAGAAGATATGGTGTTGCGGTTTCCGGGAACAGGCCCAGCGGACGGCCAACCGGGAGAGTAGCGGGGAGGGAGAGTCGTGGAATGTGAGATCTGCAATGTGGAGATAGGACCGGGAGAGGAGAGAAAACTCGCGGGGCGGATCGTCTGCGAGGACTGCTTTATCGACGGCTCCATGGAGACCAAAGCCTGCGATCCATGGGCGGTGCGCAGCGCGAAGTCCACCGAGAGGATGATGGGCGGCGCGGCGGTGAACCCGCTGCAGGCACGCATATTGGAGATACTCGAGGAGACCGGGGGGCTGGAGCGGCCCGAGCTGCTCTCCCGGCTGGGCGAGGAGGTTACTGAAAAGGAGCTGCAGACGCAGTTCGCCCTGCTCAGGCACATGGAGAAGGTCCGCGCCGAGAAACGCGGCGACCGCGTCATCCTCCGCCTCTGGTAATATCCTGTGGCACTTCCGGGGTCAACCCTCGAAAGGGACGCCAACGATGGCACACCTGGGGTCAACCCTCGAAAGGGACATCAGGCGATAGCATACCCGGAGCAAACCCCGAGGGTAGCAACGGCTAATTCCCACCATTACCCATATCAGCCCGGCCCCCGAGATGAACGCCAACGATGGCACACCAGGGGCCTGACCTTAAAGGGCACTTCGGGCTCGACCTCTGAGATGAACGCCAACGATGGCACAACTGGGGCCTGACCCCAAAAGTGGCACATCTGGGGTCAACCCTCGAAAGGGATATCAGGCGATAGCAAACCCGGAGCAAACCCCGAGGGTGGCAACGGCTAATTCCCACCATTGCCCATATCAGCCCGACCCTTGAGATGAACGCCAACGATGGCACACCTGGGGCCTGACCCCAAAAGGGACACCCCAGAAGGGACAAAAGGGACGCGTAGAAAACGCCGGTTATGGCACTTCGGAGGGTTGACCCCAGAAGGGCCACCAGGAGTGCCGCCGAGACGCCGGTTATGGCACTTCGGAGGGTTGACCCCAGAAATGCCACCAGGTTATGGCACTTCGGAGGGTTGACCCCAGAAATGCCACCAGAAATGCCACCCGTCAGGTTCGGTATTCGGGCTTGAGGGTGAAGAGCACCCAGCCATAGCCGTAGCGGTGCGCCTCGTATCGCGGGTCGCGGTAGAGCTTGGCGATCTCCCACACCAGGGTGCGGTTGGTCAGGGGATAGGCGTCCAAAAACTTGTTGAGCACCACGTATTCCGCGCCGTAGGTATCGCCGTCGAACTGGAAGATGAACTCGCGCTGCGTCATATGCGGCACGACGGGGTCCTGCGCACACACCGAGGCATCGCGCGGGATGATGCTGATGATGTCGTAGCCCGTCTGCTCCATCCTGGGGTCGAGGTGATAGAACCAGGGGTTGAAAAGCGTCTTCGCCGAGCGCGAGAAGGTGAAGGGGACGTTGATCAGCAGAACGAGCAGGCATATCACGAAGACCATCTTGCGGTAATCGACCTGCCGCCCGCGCTTGCCCAGCCAGCGATGCACGCGGGGCACGGCGTCCAGCAGGGCGAAAATGAAGATGGGCGCGAAGATGGCGTTGTAGTGGCGCAGTATCTCCCAGTGCGGGTAGTAGTTGGAGAAGAGGCGCTCCAGCAGCGCGGGGACGGCCACGATGGCGAAGCCCCCGGCCAGGGGCAGGAAAAGGAAGGGCAGCAGGATGAACAGCAGCAGCTTGGTCTTGTGATAGGGCACGAAAAGCTCCTTGAGCGCGACCCACGGGTGGGTGGCTATGTATTTCATGGCGTCGAGCCAGTCGTCCCCCAGGTGGGAGTAATACTTGAAGTAGAAGTAGTCCCCGCCCGCCGCGAGGGGCGGCATGATGAGCTGCGTCACGGAGTAGAACCATCCCGCGGAGATGAGGCAGGTGGACGCGCCGATGAAGTGCTTCCTGCGGAAGACGATCATGTACAGGCCGAGGAAGAAGACGAGGAAGGCCGTGGTCTCCTTCACCCACAGCAACAGGGGGATGGTGAGCATGTATCCCAGCATGTTCTCGCGGTCGATGAAGAAGTAGGAGAGCGCGAGCACGGGCCCGAGGAAGGCCTCGGTGTGGAAGTCGAAGAAGATGAGCTCCATGGTCCCCCAGAAGATGAGGTAGGTGAGGGCCAGGCACAGGGCGCAGAAGCGGCTCTCGAAGTTGCGCCGCACCACGTAGAAGACGGGGAGGGCGCCCAGGGCCACGATCACCGCCTGATAGATGAGCAGCATGCGGGCGTCGGACCATATCCAGTAGGCGGGGACCACCAGGAAGAAGATGGGGTGGAAGTGGTCACCCCACAGGGACGGCACCATGCGCACGGTGTTGAAGCCGAACTCGAAGCGCGAGAGCTGCCAGACGTGCTGGTCGAAGATGCCCAGGTCCCAGCCGTGCGACTGGAAGTTCATGTGTTTGAGCAGCGATATCATGCTGTAGAGGAGGATGAAGAACAGCACCACCAGGTAGATGCCGTAGCGTCCCAGCCAGGACGAGACGCGCGGGTGCCTTTTCCGGAAGGAGAGGAACCCCTCCCAGATCCAGTTGACCGACCTCATCTTCCTCCCAACACGGCACTTCCGGGCTCAACCCTCGAATGGCACTTCTGGGGTCAACCCTCCGAAGTGCCACAACCTACCGTCTCGGCGACACTTCCGTCCCTTCCGGGGTCAACCCCCCAAAGTGCCACAACCTACCGTCTCGGCGACACTTCCGGGGTCAACCCTCCCAAGTGCCACAACCGCACCGGCACACCTGGGGTCAACCCCCCAAAGTGCCACAACCGCCGCCCCTCACAAGGGTTGACCCGACGTGTCGCCTCCACGATCGACCCTGAAGCACATCATAACCGATGTCCCCTTCGAGGGTTGCTCCCCACGGTGCCGCACAGTGCCGGGGCGCTTCCGGGCGCCCCACGCGAGGTTAGACCCCAGGAGCGCCGTGCTCGCAAATACTTCAACGCCCGCGGCGCCAGCCCTTTAGACGGCGCATGGACGAAAAATGCAGCAAATCGAAGCCTGCGATATATGCACGTTTCAGCTCGGGCAATTTTTCGCATGGCCAGCCGAAACGGCTGGCCGCACAACGCCTCGCGCAACGCCTGGATGCATGCCCCCGCCAAGAGGGATGCAAGCCCCCTGGCCTGGGCGGACAGTACCCATATCATTTGAGGATTCTTACAGAGATAAGGCCGGGGGGTCAAGCGCGCATCCAGCCGGGCTGGCATGGCATCACGGTCTCCGCACACGCCCAACGGCAGGATGCCGGCGAAAATCCCCCATTGAGAGGCGATAGAACCACACAGGAGGGATTACCGAGGAGGACTCCAGCCCGGCGGCCACCACCACCGCCACCACCGACAGAACCACGCAGGGGGGATTACCCGGGGGGACCTACACCCTAGCGGCCACCATCACCGCCACCACCACCGACAGAACCACGCAAGGGGGATTGCCGAGGAGGACCTCCACCCCAGCGGCCACCATCACCGCCACCACCGATAGAGCCACGCAGGGGGGATTACCCCCGGGCGATCGAGGGGTTTCACCCATTGCCACCCCGACCGAGTAATCGTATGATAACCATACTGTCTCAGCTTGTTTGTATAAGTCGGTAAGTCGAAGCGAAAACGCGCAGCAATTCTTCCATACAACTCAAACTGCCGACGTTCCGCGGCCAGGGGGGTAATGCTGTTGCGGGCGGACTGCCCGATGAAGGGGTCATTTAGCATCTTCGCGTGCGCGTATTCCCATATTGAGTTGATCTCGGGCGGAGCGGACGCCGTTGCGGGCGAAGACGGCGGCGCAAGTGGCATATCTGGGGTCAACCCTCGCAAAGGACAGAAAGTGGCATATCTGGGGTCAGCCCTCGCAAGGGACACTCGCAAGGGACGTTGCTGATGGCGCACATGGCACACCCCGGGGTTGACCCCCGAAGAGACGGAAGAGGCTTCGGGCAAGGTTCGCAATGGCACTTCGGAGGGTTGACCCTAGAAGGGACGGAAGGGGTTTCGGACAAGGTTCGCAATGGCACTTCGGAGGGTTGACCCCAGAAGGGACGGAAGAGGTTTCGGGCAAGGTTCGCAATGGCACTTCGGAGGGTTGACCCCGGAAGGGACGGAAGGGGTTTCGGACAAGGTTCGCAATGGCACTTCGGAGGGTTGACCCCGGAAGGGACAGATTATGGCACACCCTGGGGTTGACCCCCGAAGAGACGGAAGAGGCTTCGGGCAAGGTTCGCAATGGCACTTTCGAGGGTTGACCCCAGAAGGGACAGAAGGGGCGCCAGTTGTGGCACTTTCGAGGGTTGACCCCAGAAGGGACAGAAGGGGGACGAGAGGGAGGTAGCTGATGGGCGAGCACGACATCTTTCCGTGTATGCACGAGTGGCTGAGCGACACCGACTTGTCGCTGGCCGGTAACCTCAAAAGGTGGGCGGACAACGAAGTCATGGCCAAGCGCCTGGAGCTGAAGGAGAGCTACGACGGCCTCCTCGCGCCGGCCATGCGCAAGCTCTTCCTGGAGATAGGCCTGCAGCGCCTGTTCTGGCCGGAGCAGCACGGCGGCGACGGGCACAACAACCCCAAGGCCGCCATGACCATAGTGGCGGCCCTCGAGCAAGTGGCGCGCGGGGACACCTCCATTGCCTTCCTTCTCTCCTCCATGTGGGCCCTGCAGAGCTGCATAGCCAAGGAGGGGAGCGAGAACGCCGCGGCCTGCGAGGCCCTGGCCGGCGTCTACCCCTCCTCCGATACGCTGGGCATCACCTCCCTCGTCCTGCCCGTCTTCCGCGATGAGCCACAGGCGAGGGCGAAGCTCGCCAAGGGAAGCTGGACGGTCGAGGCCGAGGACGCCCGGCCCCTCTCCTCCGGGGCGGACGCTGCCGTCTTCGGGGTGCTGTGCGCGCTCGAGGGCGAGGGCAGCGCGGGCAGCCCGGACGCAGCAAAGGGCGCGCCCAAGGCCGCCGCCGGCTCCAGTGCATCCAAGGGCAATGGGGGACCGGGCGGATCGGGCACCCAAAGCACTCCCGCTCCCAACACCCCTGACACCCCCGCCACCGCCACAGGCGACATAGGCATCATCGTCCTCCCCGCCTCGGCCAAGGGCGTCACGCGCGGCGATCCCTTCCTCAAGACCGGCCTCGCCGCCAGCCGCAACGCCTCCGTGTCCATCGACAAGGCCAAGGTTCCGGAGGCGATGTGCGTGGCCAGGGGCCTGCAGGACTGCCGCTCCATGTTCGCCTGGCTCTATCTGGGCGTCTCCGCCTCCACCGTGGGGGCCCTCTTCGCCGCCTACGAGATACTCAAGGAATGGGGGGACAACCGCGTCATCAAGGGCAAGGGACAGGTCTTCAAGAGCAATCCCCTCACCGCCTCGGTGATGGCCGAGGTGGCCAGGGAGATAAGCGTGTCGCGCATGCTCACCTGCGACCTGGGGCGCGTCCTCTCCGAGCCCGGCATCTACGGCCCGGCCGGGGAGGAGCGCAACTTCGTCCTCGCGGAGATGGTGGCGGGCAGCGTCACCCGCGCGGCGGAAAAGGCCATCGGCAACGCCATGGAGATGATGGCCTCGGCGGGCTACGCCACGGAGTGGAACCTGGAGCGCTACTGGCGCGACACCAAGACCATGCAGGTCTGCCTGGGCCCCTATGAGCTGGCCAAGATGGATTACGCGCACTATTTCTATCAATCCCAGGCCAGATAAAGGAGGGAGGACATCACCATGAAGACCACGGATAATTTCACCCGCCCGCTGGAATACCTCTCCCCCATGGACGCGCCGATGCGCAGCATAGTGCGCGAATGGGCCGATAACGAGGTCATACCCCTGCGGCGCAAGTTCGACGAGGACTACGACGAGCACAAGCTGATCGAGCCCGCCTTCGACAAGCTCATGGGCGAGTACGGCCTGCAGCGCGTGCTCTTCCCCTCCGACCTCGGGGGCTGGGGCATGGGCAGCTCCGACTACTTCAACACCGCCGCCTACATGATATGCGAGGAGGTCTCGCGTGCGGACTCGGGGATGGGCGTGGCCTTCGCCGTGGTGCACTGGCCGCTGCTGCTCATATGCGTCGAGCCCCACGTCAACCGCGAGCTGTGCGAGGAGTTCGCGCCCATCTTCTGCGCCACCACCAAGGCGCGCTTCGCCGCCAACGCCATGACCGAGCCCCAGGGCGGGGCGGACATCGAGAACATGGAGATAGTCAAGGGGGAGACCATACAGACCACGGCGGTGCTGGACGGCGACGAGTGGGTGATCAACGGACACAAGCTGTGGCCGACCAACTCCGGCGGGGTCTGCGACCTCTTCGGGGTGGTGTGCACCACCAAGGCGGGCTCCACCGACCCCGACGACTTCGCCTTCATCTTCGTCCCCGCCGACACCCCCGGGGTGACGCAGGGGCCGCTCTACCAGAAGGCGGGCATGGCGGCGGACAAGAACGGCGACATCTGGTTCGAGAACGTGCGCGTGCCCAAGTCCTACCGCGCCCACGGCCCCGGGGAGGACCTCAAGTATTTCAAGGAGATGGTCGCCGTAGGCAACATCATGTCCGTGGGTTTTGCCGGCGGCGCCCTGCTCAACGTTTACGAGCGCCTCTACGATTTCGTGAGCGACACCACCTACAAGGGACAGCCCCTCAAGGAGCACGACGCGGTGGCCGGCACGCTCGCCGACATCGCCACCGACATAGAGGTCATCCGCATCCTGGGCTATCAGGGCGCGCGCATGCTCGACCGCAGCGACCTCTACGGGCAGCACTGGGAGGACGAGATGGTGTCCAAGTGCCGCGCCTATAAGTATTTCACCTGCGACCGCGCCATGGACGTCGCCGGCAAGGCCATGAACCTGCTCTCCAACTACGGCGCGGACCGCGACTGGGACATCGAGAAGCACTGGCGAGACCTTAAAATCGTGCAGCTGTGGCTGGGCGGCAAGCAGCTCGCGCAGGCGGAGACGGCGCGCTGGTTCTTCGACCTCGAGACGGTTTAGGCGGGGAGGGATCATGGAAAAGACGGCTGTGCGCAGGCAAGAGGCGGGAGGGCAGGGCGCGGAGGGGGGCGGCCTGGGCGAGAGGCTGCTGCACGAGTTGCTCAAGAGTCCCAAGTTCAAGGCCGGGATGAGGATAGTCGCCGGCAGCCTGGATCCCGACAACGCGGCGGGGCTGGTACGCACCCTGATGTGGGACGACGTGGAGGCCTTCCTGGGCGACGTCTCGGCGCTTCCCGCGGCGGTCAACTACCTGGTGAGGATGGTGCGGGAGCTGGTGGCGCAGCTCAACGTCTTCCCGCCCGCCATCCTCGTCGCCTTCCTCGGGCAGCTGGTGAAGGAGATCGACTTCCAGGCCATGGGCGCCGGGGCGGGGGAGTTCATGCTGCTCCTGGAGAGGCTCGCGCCGGTGGTGGAGAGCCTGAAGGAGGCCTCGAGCGGGGTGCTGGGCGCGGTCGGAGCGGCGGCGGGCGCTGACGCTGCCGCGAACAAGGGCGCTGTCCCCAAGGCTGCGGACTCCCCCAAGGCCGCGGATTCCCCCAAGGCTGGGGGCGCGGGCAAATCCGGCGCGGGCAAGGAATGAGGTGGTGTGCATGGTGGACCAGATAGATATGGACAGGCTCGCGGCGCAGCAGGGACCCGCCGGTCCCGAGGGGGGCGGCTACAGCGCCCTGCCGGGGATGGTGCGCGAGCTCATCCGCACCCCCGGCTTCAAGGAACTGCTCATGCTGCATCTGCGGGATATCAATCCCGACAACGCCCGGGAGCTGATGAAGGCCGCCATCTGGGAGGACGTGGTCTTCACTATGAGCGCCCTGGGCGCCACGCCGCAGCTGGTCAACTGGCTGTTGGAGGCCCTCATCGAGCTGGGGGTGCAGCTGAACAACTTCACCCTGGACATCCTGCGCGACTTCCTGGTCAAGCTGGGCCAGGACCTGGATGTCGAGAAACTGCGCTTGCTCCCCGCGGCCTACGCTCCCCTGGTGAACGAGCTGCTCCTGGAGGATCGCGAGGCCCTGGACGGGCTCATCGCCGGCTTGGGCTCGCTGGCCGAGGACCTGGCGGGCGCGGGGGAGCGCACCTGGCGCAAGATATGGAACACCGCGGACTTCGGCAAGATACGCGCGGGCCTGAGTGCCCATTTCGACGAGCGGCGCGCCCAGATGCAGGACGACCCGGACATCTTCAACCCCGTGGCCCTGTCCAACCTGCTGGCCGCCATCCCCTCGCTGGTCAATTTCGTGCTGCGGGCGCTGACGCGCACCGTGCAGGGGATGACCTTGCCGGCGGAGATACTGGCCAACGCCATCTTCCAGCTTCTGGAGGACCTGGATATGGCGGAGGTGGGTGGCCTGGTGAACGCCCTGTCCGCTTTCCTCAACGCCCTGCACCGCGGCAATCTCTTGCTGGGGAGGGACGAGCCGCGCTTCCGGGAGGTGCTCTCCCGCATCATCCGTAATCTCGTGGACGGCGTGGACGGCGAGGTCTTCAGGGAGATGCTGCTGTCTCTGCGGGACGACGGCGCGGTGGTGGGCAAGGTGCTCTCCGAATATATCTATGCCAGCCCCGAGGCCACGGTGGAGGTGGGGAGGTGGCTGTGCCTGGCGACGGGAGCCGCGCTGCGCACCACGGCGGAGACCATGCGGCGTGTGGGCGAGCTGCCCGAGGAGGCCGTGGGGTCCTTCGTGGACATCCTCGCGGAGACCGTGGACCCGCGCGAGCTGGGCAGGATAGTCAACTACGGGGCCGCGCAGGCGAGCAAGGCCATGGCGGCCAGGCCGGGGGAGATGGGCAGGCAGGTGGGGAGGCTGCTGGCCTCGCTGGAGGGCGAGGAGCTGGCGGAGGCGGGCAAGGCAGCCTTCCTCGAGATACGGGACGCGGCCCTGGCCGACCCGGCGCTGCAGGCCGCCCTGGAGCCGGAGCGGGTGGGGGAGATGATCAACACCGGCCTGGCGACCTTCAACCGCTTCGCCTGGCGCAACCCGGGGCTCATGGCGGACAAGGCGGCGCGCACCCTGGCGGTGGTGGACATGGATCAGGTGGTGCTGGCGGCGGGGGAGGTGATGGGGGCCGGGCTCAAGGCCCTGGTGAAGAACCCCGCGGTGATAGGCAAGGCGCTCAAGCCCCTGGCCAAGCCGGCGGCCATCGCGGCGGGCGCGGGAGCGGCGGCGCTGACCGGCCTCGCCGCCATGGTTCTCATCGTGCGCAGATGGAGAAACTGACGTGGCACTCCTGGGGTCAACCCTCGAAAGTGCCACAAGGTGGCACACCTGGGGTCAACCCTCGAAAGGGCACACCTGGGGTCAACCCTCGAAAGTGCCACAAGGGAGGGTCCAGCAGCAAACATGCAACTAACGCAACGGCACACTCCGGGCCTGACCCCAGAAGGGACACGGGGTCAATCCCAAAGCGTGCCGCGGGGAAAGGGGTGGGCCAGGAACGTGAGGGTTAGGAGGTCGACCTGGGGTCAACCCTCGAAAGTGCCAAAGTCAGAAGCGCCGGCTGGAGTTGGGGGGGTTGTGGCACACCTGGGGTCAACCCTCGAAAGTGCCACAATCGACGGCACCGGCTGGAGTTGGAGGGGTTGTGTCACTCCTGGGGTCAACCCTCGAAAGTGCCACAAGGGAGGGTCCAGCAGCAAACATGCAACTAACGCAACGGCACACTCCGGGCCTGACCCCAGAAGGGACACGGGGTCAATCCCAAAGCGTGCCGCGGGGAAAGGGGTGGGCCAGGAACGTGAGGGCTAGGAGGTCGATCTGGGGTCAACCCTCGAAAGTGCCACAATCGACGGCACCGGCTGGAGTTGGAGAGGTTGTGGCACACATGGGGTCAACCCTCGGAAGTGCCACAAGGGGAAGGTCCAGCAGCAAACATGCAACTAACACAACGGCACACTCCGGGCCTGACCCCAGAAAGGCCACCAACGTGCAACTAACGCAATGGCACACTCCGGGCCTGACCCCAGAAGGGACAGAAGGGACGTGAGGGACGTGCGCAAGCAGGAAAACGGCCGAGGGGGTTGGATATGAGAACGATGCAGAGCCAATCGACGGACCTCTACACCGAATACGTACACGACTGGAAGGAAAAGGGAGGTAAGGTGCTGGGCTATGCCTGCGTGGCCACGCCGGTGGAGATCATCGAGGCCGCGGGCGTGCTGCCCTACCGCATCAAGGCTTTCGGCCACCCGGACACGGAGCTGGGCGACGCCTACCTGGCGCGCTTCAACTGCCGCTTCTGCCGCTCCTGCCTGCAGCTGGGGCTGGAGGGCTCCTACGATTTCCTCGACGGCCTCATCGAGACCAACGGCTGCGACCACCTGCGGGGCATGTTCGAGAACTGGCAGCATGTGAAGAGGTACGACTTCTTCTACTACCTCAAGGTGCCGCATTTCCTGCGCGAGGACTCGCTGGAGTACTTCGCCGAGGAGCTGGGGATGATGCGCCAGGCGGTGTCCGCTTTCGCGGGCAGGGAGATAAGCGACGAGGCGCTGCGCGAGGCCATCGATGCCTACGACGAGGTCAACGCCAAGCTGAAGCGGCTGTACGCCCTGCGTGAACAGACCCCGCCGGCGGTGGGCGGGGCCGAGGTCGTGAAGGTGTTGTGCACCGGGTCCTCCATGATGGCCAGGGACTTCTCGGCCCTGCTGGACGAGGTGCTGGCGGAGAAGTCCGAGGCGAGGATAACGGACTACAAGGCGCGGCTGATGCTCATGGGCAGCGCCACCGACGAGGTGGGCCTCATCGAGGACATCGAATCCGGGGGGGCCATCATCGCGGCGGACGCGCTGTGTTTCGGCTCGCGCTCCTTCTGGAATCGCGAGGGCGAGAGCGAGGACCTTATGACCATGCTGGCCGAGCGCTACCTGGGGCATCTCTTCTGCCCGCGCATGTTCAACGATTACCCGCGGCGCATCGAATATGTGCTGGAGACGGCGAAGCGCGCCGGGGTGGACGGGGCCATCGTCACCTACAACAAGTTCTGCGACCTGCACGGGGTGGAGGCGGTCTCGCTGCGCATGGACCTGGAGGAGGCGGGCATCCCCGTGCTGGTGTTGGAGAAGGACTACGGCTCGCAGGCCGACACCGGGCGCATCAAGACGCGCGTGCAGGCCTTCCTGGAGAGACTGGGCAAATGATGGCACGTCTGGGGTCAACCCTCGAAAGTGCCACAAGGTGGCATACCTGGGGTCAACCCTCGAAAGTGCCACAAGGTGGCATACCTGGGGTCAACCCTCGAAAGGGCACACCTGGGGTCAACCCTCGAAAGTGCCACAAGGGGAGGGTCCAGCAGCAAACATGCAACTGGCGCAACGGCACACTCCGGGCCTGACCCCAGAAGGGACAGAAGTGGCATACCTGGGGTCAACCCTCGGAAGTGCCACAAAGGGAAGGTCCAGCAGCAAACATGCAACTGGCGCAATGGCACACTCCGGGCCTGACCCCAGAAAGGACAGAAGGGACGAATGGCACACCTGGGGTCAACCCAGAAAAGGGACATGGGGAGGGGGCGGCCGTTGCCGGCCGAGCACGGTGGCGGGCGACTGGCGTTGGCGGGCGAGTGTCCGGCAGCCTGCTCCCGTTGGCGGGAGGTGGCTTTTAGCGGTTGGCTACTGTTGGCAGGCGCATGTTGTTGGCGAGGGACGGCTATTGGAGCCTGGTTACCGTTGGCGGGCGAGTGCCGCTGGGGAGCCGCCGCCGAAATGGCGCCTGTGAGGGTTGACCCCGGAAGGGACACCAACGTGCAACTAACGCAATGGCACTTTCCGGGCCTGACCCCGGAAAGGACAGAAGGGACATGGCGCGTGTGAGGGTTGACCCCGGAAGGGACGATGAGGACAGGGGGGTGTGGTAAGTGGCGAAGATAGAGATAAGGCCTTACGAGGGGATGATCAACCGGGCTATCGAGACCTTTTCCATCGTGGACCATCTGCCAGACGATCTCAGCAACGAGGAGGTGGAGGGCATGCTCCATCTCCTGCCGGACGACCTGAAAAAGACCATGCGGGGCTTCCTTAACGAGCGCACGAGGAAGACCAGCATCGTCTTCTTCAGGTGCATGAACGACTGGCTGAGGGGCGCCCAGCGCACCAGGCGGGAGGGGGGCAAGGTGATACTCATCCCCTTCAACTTCCCGCCGGAAGCGGTGTACATGTTCAAGGGGGCCTGGCCGGTGACCAGCGAGGTGCTCTCCACCATGGGGGTGCTGGCGCTGGAGGGGCAGGGCGAGCGCTACTGGGATTACGCCATGGGGCTGGGCCTGCCTGACTCCTCCTGCTCGGCGAACATGATCGAGGTGGGCTCCGTGCTCACCTCGGAGGACTTCACGCCCGACGCCATCATCAGCGACTGCTACGGGTCATGCGACATCAATTCCAAGACCCACGAGTTCCTGGCCCGCTACATGGACATCCCCCTCTTCTTCGTGGAGAAGCCGGTGGACGACACCGAGAGGGGGGTCAATCAGTACTACAAGTACTTCTTCACTATGATAGAGGAGCTGGAGGATTTCATGGGGGAGAAGCTGGACGAGGAGCACATGCGCAAGGTCATCGCCCTGGCCAACGAGGCCTCGGAGCTGTACTGGGAGCTGTGGGACCTGCACAAGTTCAAGCCCTGCCCGGTGCCCAATATCTTCTCCCTCATAATCTACGGGACGCGCTTCACGCAGTGGGGCACGCCCAATGGGGTGAAGCTCATGCAGGCCATGGTGGATGTCGCCAAGCAGCGCCTGGAGAAGGGCGAGTATCCGGCGGAGCGGGAAGTGGCGCGCAGCATGTGGACCTACACCAGCTATTACTATGACATGGCGGGGCTTTTCAACTGGATGGAGGAGAACGGCATCACCCACCTGGGGGACGGCCTGGACCTCGTCTTCCCCATCGCCATAGACGATACCTCGCGCGAGACCATGCTGCGGGGGGTGGCGGAGAGCGCGCGCAACATGCCCATGACCCGGCAGATGGGGGCCAGCTCCATGTCCCTGCAGTGGCTGGAGGATATCACCTGGGCGGCGCATGAGCTGGGCGCCGACTGCTGCATCTACTGCGGGCATCACTCCTGCAAGCAGACCTGGAGCTCGGCCTCGGTGGTACGCAGCGAGCTCATGAAGCGCGAGAGGATACCCACGCTCATCCTGCAGGGGGACTCGTGGATAAGGCGCATGACGCCCATGAGCGCCCTGCAGGAGTATATAGAGGAGTTCGTGCAGAACGTGGTGCGCAAAACCTGACGGCACTTCCGGGGTCAACCCCCGAAAGGGACACAAGAGATGGCACGAATGGCATTCCTGGTGGCACTCCTGGGGTCAACCCCAAGAAGGGACACGCGAGGAACGCCAGTTATGGCACTCCTGGGGTCAACCCTCGGAAGTGCCACAAAGGGAAGGTCCAGCAGCAAACATGCAACTAACACAACGGCACACTCCGGGCCTGACCCCAGAAGGGACACGGGGTCAATCCCAAAGCGTGCCGCGGGGAAAGGGGTGGGCCAGGAACGTGAGGGCCAGGAGGTCGACCTGGGGTCAACCCTCGAGAGGGACACAAGAGATGGCACGAATGGCACTTCTGGGGTCAACCCCAAGAAGGGACACGCGAGGGACGCCAGTTATGGCACTCTTAGGGTCAACCCCGGATAGCGCAAAAAGCAACGGCGTCGGCTGGAGTTGGAGAGGTTGACAATGTGGCACTCCTGGGGTCAACCCCAAAAAGGGACACGCGAGGAACGCCAGTCATGGCACTATTCGGGGCACTTCTGAGGGTTGACCCCGGAAGGGACATCGGGGAAGGTTGGTTATGGCACTTCTGAGGGTTGACCCCAGAAGGGACATAAGAGGCAGAGGATGATGGCAGTGCGCGGAGGGATCGCACAAGGAGGTAAAGGATGTATTACGCCGGCATTGACGTGGGCTCGTTGACGGCACAGGCGGTACTGGTCAACGGAAAAGGCATACAGGCATACCACAGCATGGGGGTCTTGCCCAATCCGGTGCAGTCCGCCAAGGCGGTGGTGGACACGCTTATCCGGGAGGAGAACATCCCCTGGAACGAGGTTAAGTTCTGCGTCAGCACCGGGTACGGGCGCGAGCAGGTGCAGGCCGAGGGCCTGTCGCAGGACAACATGAGCGAGATATCCTGCCACGGCATGGGGGCGGCGTTCCTGGTGCCCGAGGCGCGCACGGTCATCGATATTGGCGGGCAGGACGCCAAGGTCATACGCATCGGCCCCGGCGGGGAACTGGCCGATTTCGTCATGAACGACAAATGCGCGGCGGGGACGGGTCGCTTCCTCGAGGTGCAGGCGCGCACCCTGGGGCTGTCCCTGGACGAGCTGGGCACGGTGTCGCAGGGGGCGGAGCGCGTGCTGGAGCTGTCCAGCCGCTGCAGCATCTTCTGCGAGACGGAGGTCCTGCATTACCTGCAGCGCGGGCACTCCAAGGCGGACATCGCGGCGGGGGTCAACCGGGCCATGGCCGAGCGCGTGGCCGCCCTGGTGCGCCGCGTGGGCCTGGAGAAGGAGGTCACCATGAGCGGCGGCGTGGCCAAAAACGTGGCCGTACGCACCGAGCTGGAGCGCATGCTCAACGTCAGGCTCATCAAGTACAGCTCGGACTCGCAGATAGTGGGGGCGCTGGGGGCGGCCCTGATGGCCAGGCGCATGGGAGGGAGCAAATGAAATACTTGGGACTGGACATAGGCAGCCTTTATACCAAGGCGGTGGTTATCGACGGCGAAGAGCTGCTGGCGGCGAAGATGATCGACACCAGCGGGAACATCGCCGAGGAGGTCGAGGCCCTGGTCGGCGAGGTGCTGGCCGAGGCGGGCGTCGCCCGCGACGAGCTGGCGGGCGTGGGCGTCACCGGCCGCGGGTCGGACATGGTGGAGATAGGGGACGTGAAGCGCGACGATATCTCGTGCCTGTGCGAGGCGGTGAGCCGCCTCACCCCCGGCGCGAGCCTGGTGCTGGACATCGGGGGGCAGAGCGTCACCTCCATCCTCCTGGACGAGGACGGCGGCGTGGTGGACTTCATGCGCAACGACAAGTGCGCCTCCGGCTCGGGGAAGTTCCTCACGGTGATGGGAGCGGCCCTCGGCTGCTCCGCGGAGAACCTGGACGAGATGGCCGCGCGCTCCACCAACAAGGTGCCGGTGAGCTCGCAATGCGGCGTATTCGTGGAGAGCGAGCTCATCACCCACGTCAACGAGGGGGTGGAGCCGGCGGACATCATGGCGGGGATATGCGAGTCGGTGGCCAAGATAATGATATCGCAGGCGCTGAAGTTCGGCTTCCAGGACGATTACACCTTCACCGGCGGGGTGGCCAAGTACGAGTCGGTGACGGGGCCGGCGCGGGAGAAGATAAGGGGCGAGTTCCATCCCTTCCCCTACAACCCGCAGCTGGCTTGCGCCATCGGCGCCGCCATGTCCGCCGAGGAGGACTGACGCTGCACTTACCACTCCTGGTGGCACTTCTGGGGTCAACCCTCGAAAGGGACACAAGAGATGGCACGAATGGCACTTCTGGGGTCAACCCTCACTTGTGCCAAAAGGTGGCACTTCTGGGGTCAACCCTGGAACGTGCCAGAAGCGACGGCGCCGGCTGAAGTTGGGGAGGTTGAGAATGTGGCACTTCTGGGGTCAACCCTCACCCGCGCCAAAAGGAGGCGGCTGCATGCATGCAACTGATGCAACGGCACCCATCGCACCCCAGGGGGATAAAAAGGAAAGCACAAGGGACGCCATCAACGGCGCGCATGGCATACTCCAGGGTTGACCCCAAAGGGTGCACTTACAATGGCGCGGGGCGGCCATGACCCTAAAAGGACACGCTACACCCGGGGATGACCCTCGTTAGGGGCGCGCGAGGAATATCGTTATGGCACTTCGGAGGGTTGACCCCGGAAAGGACAAAGAGGGGCGCCAGTTATGGCATTTCGGAGGGTTGACCCCAGAAGGGACAGAGCGGGTGGGGCGGGCAGGACACGGTAAAGGAGCGGTGAGCATGGCTAAGAAACAGGCAAAGGAATACGAGGGCCTCGTCAACCGGACAGCGGGCATCTTCGAGCTCATGCGGTATTTCCCGGACGAGATGAGCGACGCGGAGGTGGAGGGCATAGTGCACCTCCTGCCCGGGAACATGTCCGCCAGCATCGCCGCCGTCCTCACGCCCCGCCTGCGCAAGGCGAGCATGGCCTTCCTCAAGGGCTTCCACAAATGGTTCGACGGCGCCGCGCAGGCAAGGGCGCAGGGCAAAAAGATAATCCTCGTGCCCTTCAACTTCCCCCCCGAGTTCGTGTACTGTTTCAAGAACGCCTATCCCCTCACCAGCGAGGTGCTCACCGTGGCGGGGCTGGCCGCGCTGGAAGGACAGGGCGAGCGGTACTGGGACTACGCCATGGGACTCGGCCTGCCCGACTACCTGTGCTCGGCCAACACCATCGAGCTGGGATCCGCCCTGAGCCAGGCCGACTTCGAGCCCGACGCGGTCATCTCGGCCGCCCCGGGGAGCTGCGACGCCAACTCCAAGATCCACGAGTTCGTGGCCCGCTACATCGGCGTGCCGCAGTTCCTCCTGGAGAAGCCGGTGGACAACTCCCCGCGGGGGCGCAAAGCCTACCGCACCTATTTCCGCCGGCTGGTCAGGGATATGGAGGAGTTCCTGGGCGAGGAGCTGAACGAGGAACACATGCGCGAGGTGCTCACCCATGCCAACCAGGCCACGGAGCTCTACTACGACCTCTGGGAGCTGCGCAAGCTCAGGCCCAACCCCTGTCCCAACCTCTTCACCCTCTACGTCTACGGGGTGCGCTACGCCCTGTGGGGGAAGGAGGTGGGCACGGGCATCATGCGGATCATGCTCGACATGGTGAAGGAGCGCGTGGAAAAGGGCATGTACCCCGCGGAGGAGGAGATAGCGCGCTGCTTCTGGATCTACACCTATTATTACTGGGACTGGTACGGCTTCTTCAACCGCATGGAGGAGCGGGGGATAACCGTGCTGGGCGACCTGCTGGGTTCCTTTTTCTTCCTGCCCATCGACACCTCCAGCATGGAGACCATGCTCGACGGCCTGGCCGACACCTGCTGGGACTACGCCATGACCCGCCAGGTGGGGGCGCAGTCCATGTCCGCGCAGTGGGCGGACGATATCGCCTACTGGACCTCGCAACTGGACGCGGACGCTTGCATCTACTGCGGGCACCACTCCTGCAAGCAGACCTGGGGGATTTTCTCCATGGTGCGCAGCGAGATAATGAAGCGCGCGAAGATACCCACGCTGGTGCTGCAGGGCGACTCCTGGATAAGGCGCATGACCCCCATGAGCGTGCTGGACGAACAGATAGACGAGTTCGTGAACAACGTGCTGAAAAGAAAGCGCACCACCCCCGCGGCCACCATCGGCTGACCGCGCCATCCCCCGTGGCACTTCCGGGGTCAACCCTCAAAAGTGCCACAAGGGATGGCACGAATGGCACTTCTGGGGTCAACCCTCACCCGTGCCAAAAGGTGGCACTTCTGGGGTCAACCCTCACTTGTGCCAAAAGGAGGCAGCCGCAGGCACGCAACTGATGCAACGTTACGCCTCGGGCTTGAACCCCAGAGGGGATAAGAAGGAAAGCGCAAGGGACGCCATCAACGGAGCGCATGGCATACTCCAGGCTTGAGGCCATCAACGGAGTGAGTGGCACACTCCGAGATTGACCCCCAAGGGTACATTTACAATGACGCGGGGCGGCCATGACCCTAAAAGGACACGCTACACCCGGGGCTGACCCTCGTTAGAGCACGCGGGGGACATTGTTATGGCACACTCCCGGGTTGACCCCAGAAGGGACACACTTGCAAGGAACGCGCGAGGAATATCGTTATGGCACTTCGGAGGGTTGACCCCAGAAGGGACATAGGGCGTCAGGGCTTAGCGGCGCGGTAGAGAAAGACGCTGCCCAGGGGAGTGGGGATGTGCCGCGTCGTCTCCACCCTCGCATACCCGGCGTCCTCCATATACACCGGCAGCATCCCCCGCACGCTGTCGCTGGTTGTCTCGAACCCGTCGAGCAACTGCACGAGGAAAAAGCCCAGGCGTAGCGGGAAGTTGGGCGGTTTGCCCCAGTCGGCTACATGCAGCTCCCCGCCGGGCTTGAGGATTCGCAGCACCTCCGCCAGCGTACGGCGCTTGTTCTCCGGGGTGAGGTGATGGAAAAGGAAGCTGGAGACCACGCAGTCGAAGGAGGTGTCCTCGTAAGGCATGTCGCAGGAGAGTCCACGGTCGAGCTTCAGCTCCACACCTCGCCCGGCTGCCTTCCTGGCGGCGATGGAGAGCACTCTCTCGTCGGCGTCGAGCCCGGTTACATCGATGTCGGGGTGCGCCTCCAGGATCATCAGGGTGAGCGTACAGGTGCCGCATCCCAGGTCCAGCACGCTCTGCCCCGGGGCGAAGCCCGCCTGCGCGACGAGGGCGCGCTTGAAGGTCTTCTCCCGGCAGGTCCACGCCACCACGGGGTCGTAGAGGGCGGTAAAGGCCTCGAAGCGCGCGGCGTGGCTGTAAGTGGCCTCGCTCTCCATAAGCGTCTCCTCTGCTCCGGCAGCAGCGTCCCGACAGGGGCAATTGTAACATGGGGCCAGCCCTTTACACGTATCATTCCTCCCGCGGACAGTGTGTAGTAAGCACCCGATTCCCCGGTTTTGAGTATGGATGAGCCCCTCTTCTCCCCCGTGGATGGGACGGCGAGAGCCCCCTATTTATCCCCGGCGGACAGTGTGGAGTAAGCACCCGATTCCCCGGTTTTGAGTATGGATGATCCCCCCTTCCCTCCCGTGGATGGGACGGCGAGAGCCCCCTATTTATCCCCGGCGGACAGTGTGGAGTAAGCACCCGATTCCCCGGTTTTGAGTATGGATGATCCCCCCTTCCCTCCCGTGGATGGGACGGCGAGAACTTCCCTATTCCTCCCGCGGACAGTGTGGAGTAAGCACCCGATTTCCCGCTTTGGAGTATGGATGAGCCTCTCTTCTCCCTCGTGGATGGGACGAAGAGAGCCCTCTATTTCTCCCCGACTGACAGGATGGGGAGGGCTCCCCTCCCGCTCTGGGATATAATTTAATACTGGGATGGGTAGAGAGCCCCGCGGGATGAACGGGCCCGGAACAAGAAATGAGTCCCAGCCGACGAACGGGCCCAGGAGGGCGAGAGAGCCGTAGGGGATGAGCGGGCCCGCCGGAATAAGAAGCAGGCCCTGCGGGATGAACGGGCCCGGAACAAGAAATGAGTCCCAGCCGACGAACGGGCTCAGGAGGGCGAGAGAGCCGTAGGGGATGAGCGGGCCTGCCGGAACAAGAAGCGGGCCTCAGCGAACAAACAGGCCCCAGCGAACAAACGGGCCCGGGGTGAGAGAGCCCCGCGGGATGAACAGGCCCGTAACAAGAAGCAGGCCTCAGCGAACAAACAGGCCCCAGCGAACAAACGGGCCCGGGGTGAGAATAGCGCTCGGAAGGACGAGGAGCAGGGGGGGGAGGCATGCAGGCGCCGGCACAGCAACTCCTGGAGGGGTTCGTGCAGCGGCTTTTCGTGAGCGCGGACAGCCCGATAAGCCACGCCCTCGGCCTGCTCAAGGACGGCGCCGTGCTGACGGTGTCGGCCCCCGGGGCGCGCGCAGCCTGCGAGAAGCGCGGCGGCGAGATATCCCTCATCGACCCCCGGGGCGCCATCCCCCTCTTCGAGATCTGCTTCCAGGGCCCCGAAGACCTCAAACGCTTCATGGAGGTGACAAGCTCCGAGGAGTTCGGCGCGCTTTTCGTGGCCATGACGCGCGAGGAGCGCCTGAGGCTGGACATGCTCCTCCCCTTCATCGAGCTGTGGACGATGGGGCTGGGGCTGTTTCTGCAGGAGGTGGGCATACTCTCCGAGCCCCCCGAGTACGCGGATATGATACGCCCGCTGCAGCTGCGCGACATCGCCTTCACCGAGATCCTCGACGTCAGCTACCTGCAGGACCTGGTCAACGAGCTGGCGGAGATAACCGGCGTGCGCCTCTGGGTGCTGGATATGAACAGCATGCCGGTGGTGGTGAGCGTCGCCGGCGGTGAGCACTGCAAGCTCATCATCGATTCCCTCGAGGGGGTCATGCGCTGTTACGGCTCCTCCATAGGCGGACTGGCGGAGCTGAAGAAGAACATGAAACCGCGGGTACGCATCTGCCACGCCGGTTTCATCTGTTTCGACGCCCCCCTCATCCTCGGCGGCGAGATGGTGGGCATGATCAGCGGGGACGCCTCGCTTGCGGAACCCGCCGACCCCGCCAAGTACCGGCGCCTGGCGCAGGAGTTGAACCTGGACCCCGAGCCGCTGCTGGCGTCGCTCTCCCAGGTGCGGAGCGTGAACATCGAGGAGGTCGAGTTCCTGCTCTCGGTGGTCAACGCCATCGCCCAGGTGGTGGCGGAGATGAGCTTCAAGCAGTACCTGCTTTCGGCGCAGATAAAGGAGAACAAGGAGCTGGCGCGCGAACTATGGTTCAAGAACGCCGAGCTCAAGGCGCTGTTTCAATCTTTCGTTGAGATACAGGAACGCGAGAGGGCGGCGGTGGCGCGCGACCTGCACGACGACACCGGGCAGAACCTCACCAACGCCCTGGTCAACCTGGAGCTGGCCCTGACCGAGGAGGGGACGACGGAGGAGACGAGGGAGCGCATCGAGTCGGCGTCGCTGTCCATCTCACGGGTGGTGAAGCAGTTGCACGACCTTTCGGCGTCCCTGCACCCGCCGGTTCTGGACGACCTGGGGCTGGTGGAGGCGCTGCGCAACCTGGTGAGGCGCATGAACGCCGATCACTCGATCGAGTTCTCGCTGGTGACGAGCGGCGCGGAGGGGGAGCTCTCCGGGGAGATAAAGATAAACCTCTACCGTATAGTTCAGGAAGCGCTGAACAACGTGATCAGGCACTCCGGCGCGAGCGAGGCGGTGGTGCGCCTGAAGGGCGGGCGAGACGGCTTTGACCTGGTAATAAGCGATAACGGGCAGGGGTTCGAGGCCTCGCCCGACGACGGGCGGGTGCGTCTGGGGATGGTGAACATGCGCGAGCGCGCGGAGCAGATCGGCGGGGTTTTCGCCTGCCCGCCCTGCAAGCGCGGCGTGACCATCTCCGTACACCTGCCCCACTGCGGGGGCGATTAGGCGTGAGTGAAAAGGTAAGGGAGAGGTTGAGAGTATTGCTCGCGGACGACCATGCCATCCTCAGGGAGGGCTTGGCGTCGCTCATGGAGAAGCAGCCGGACATCGCGGTGGTGGGTGGGGCGGAGGACGGGGAGGAGTGCCTGGAGAAAGCGGCGGCGCTCCTGCCGGACGTGGTCGTGCTGGACATCAAGCTTCCCGGGATGTCGGGGATAGAGGTCTGCCGCCGACTCAAGGCGTCGCACCCGCTGATGAGGGTGATCATGCTCTCCATGTACGAGGACTATGAATATATAGACCAAGCGCTGCAGGCCGGCGCGGACGGCTACCTGCTGAAAAAGGTCGTTTCCTCCGAGCTCGTGAGCGCGGTGCGCAGGGCCGGCCAGGGGGAGAAGGTGTTCAGCCCGCAGGTGCTCGATGCCATCGTGGCCTCGCTGAGGCAGGAGAGGTCGGAGGCCGCGAAGCGGTCGCCTGAGGGGGCGCTGACGGAGCGCGAAAAGGAAGTGCTGTCCCTGATGAGCGAGGGGCTGAGCAACAAACAGATAGCCGCCACGCTTTTCCTTTCTCCCAAGACGGTCGAGAAGATCGTCTCCAGGGTCTACCGCAAGTTGAACGTGAGATCGCGCACGGCGGCGGTCAAGCACTTCCTCAGCACCTGACGTCCCTTCCGTCCCTTCCGGGGTCAACCCTCCGAAGTGCCATAACGAACCCCGCCCGAAGCCTATTCCTCCCGCCCCTTACGTCCCTTCCGGGGTCAACCCTCCGAAGTGCCATAACCAACGTCCCTTCCGTCCTTTCTGGGGTCAACCCTCCAAAGTGCCATAACGAACCCCGCCCGAAGCCTATTCCTCCCGTCCCTTCCGGGGTCAACCCTCCGAAATGCCATAACCGCCGTCCCTTCCGTCCCTTTCCGGGGCTGACCCCCAAAGTGCCACAGGGATGCCTATTGACAAACATTATAAAATTATATAACTTGTATATATGGCACGAAATCTCAGGCTCCAATATGAAGGCGCGATGCTGCATGTCATCTCGCGTGGAAACCGGGGCGAGCCCATCTTCCCCGAGGGGAAGCACAAGGGCTACTTCGTCAAGATGCTCCGGGAGGGCTCGCAGAGGTATGAAGTCGAGTTCTACGCATTCTGCGTGATGGGAACGCATTATCACCTCCTCGTCCAGATCAACAAGGTCAATCTTCCTGAGTTCATGCACTTCGTGGGGTCATCCTATGCGAACTACCTGGTTAGAAACGGCTGGATCGGCCATGTCTTCTCCGGCAGGTACAAGTCGCTCCTGGTCGACAAGGAGGAATACCTGCTGACGGTGAGCAGATATATCCACCTCAACCCGGTGCGTGCCCTGCTGGTTAGCAAACCCGAGGAATACGCGTGGTCGAGCTATCCGCTGTTCCTGCGCAGTGAACACAGCAAGGCGGCCGATTGGCTTAACCGGGAGTGGCTGCCCGAGCATTTCGGGCAAGGGCGGGAGGACCCCATCCAGGGCTATGCGGAATTCGTCGAAGCGGGGCTGAAGGACCCGTCCCATTATCCTCACGAGGACGTCATCGCCAATTCGATTCTCGGCAGCAGGGAGTTCCTCGCCAAGGTGCAGTCCAGGGTGAAGCCCGGCAGCAGGGAGGAAAAATCGCTGCGTGAGTTGGAGAAAGCGGCCCTGAAGTGCCTGGCCCTGGATGAGCTGTATGCGCAGGTCTGCTCCCATTTCAGACTCGGCGGTCTCGCCGGCGGGAAGGGCAGGAGAAACGGCGAGTTTGTGCGCGCGCGAAACACGTTCATCTTCATGGCCAAGGAGTATACGCAGTCGACGGGAGCGGATATCGCGAGCATCCTGCGGGAAGTGACGCCCAACGCGATCTCCCATCGCTATACGCGCATCAAGGCGCAGATCGAGGAGGACGACAACGCCAGAAGGCGCGTTTATGAAGACGTCGAGGGCATACTGGCACTTCTGGGGTCAACCCTCGAAAAGGACAAACGGGGTGATGGCACTTCTGGGGTCAACCCTCGAAAAGGACAAACGGGGTGATGGCACTTCTGGGGTCAACCCTCAAAAGGGACAAACGGGGTGACATTGACGATAACGCTTATAGCGTAGGGCGGGGTTGGCCCCGGAGGGGACGTGAGTTGTGGCACGCCCCGGGGTTGACCCCAAAAAGGACACAGTGTTGACGGTAGCGCCCATGGCACGCCTGGGGTCAACCCTCGAAAAGGACACAGGGTTGGCGGTAACGTGAGTGGCACGCCCCGGGGTTGACCCCAAAAAGGACACACGGGGTTGGCCCCGGAAGGGACGTGAGTTGTGGCACACTCCGGGGTTGACCCCAAAAGGGACGGAAGAGGCTTCGGGTGGCGGTTATGGCACACCCCAGGGTTGACCCCAGAAGGGACACTGGAAGGGATGCCGGGAGGTCAGGGTTGGCAGATGGGAGGCAGGCGGCGCTTGAAGGACGAGGCCTCCACCATGCCGCGCACCTTGCGGATGAAGGCGGGGTCGAAGCCCTCGCCCTCCAGCTCCGCTTCGCTCAGGCCCAGGTCGAGCAGGCCGTAGAGCAGGCGGTCGGCCTCATCGTAGGTGAGGCCCATCTCCCCCTCGTCGGTCTGCCCCTCCCAGAGGTCGCCCGAGGGGGGCTTGGCGATGATGCGCGCCGGCACGCCGAGGTGAGCGGCGAGCTCCCGCACCTGCGTCTTATAAAGGCCGCCCAGTGGGTTGAAGGCGCAGGCCATGTCGCCCCACAGGGTGGTGTAACCGAGAAGTGACTCGCTGCGGTTGCTGGTGCCCAGCACCAGGGCGTCCCTGGCCGCCGACTGATCGAACAGCACCGCCATGCGCGTGCGCGCCATGAAGTTGCCCTTGCGCTTGAGGTCGGCGCCGGCGAGGCGGTTGAAGTAGGCGTCAACCACGGGCGTGATATCGATGATCTTATGGGCGATGCCCAGCTCCGACGCCATCAGCAACGCGTCCTTGGTGTTCTGGGGATCGGAGGTACGGTAGGGCATGAGGAAAGCGGTGAGGGCGTCGCTGCCCAGGGCGCGCACGGCGAGGCAGGCGGAAACGGCGGAGTCCAGCCCGCCGGAGAGGCCCACCACCAGGCGCGCCTTCCCCGCCTCCTCCATGCGCTCGCGGATAAAGGCCAGGATGTGCACGAGAGCCTTCTCCGCGTCGATGGCCGGCGCCGTCAGCATATTGTGATCCCTTCCGCATAGGCGACCGATCCCGCCGGCATATTGTTACCCCTTCCGCATAGACCATAGACGGCCGGTCCCGCCGGCATATTGTGATCCCTTCCGCATAGACCATAGACGGCCGGCGCCGTCAGCATATTGTGATCCCTTTCGCATAGAAGACCGGTCCCGCCGGCATGTTGTTTCCCCTTCCGCATAGGTGACTGGTCCCGCCGGCAAGCGGCGACCTCCCCTTGCGCCTTTGTCCTGAGCGGCAGGCGGCTGGCCCGACGCCCGCTGTCCCTCAGCTTCTTACGGGGTGGGAACAAGCCCCCGAATGCTCCCGCCGCTTCCTTTTTCCGTGCTCGTTCGCGGGGACGCGGTGCCGTCCCTCAAGTGATAATATATAGCAAAACCGGTGGCGGGCGGTAACGCCAGGCCTGAAGGAATTGCACTGGGCCGCGGTCAAACGGGCACACCAGGCTGAGACCACAGCGCATAGCCGCCGCCGCACGCAGCGTTTCTGGGAAGCACGGGAAATAAGGCGAGCACAGTGAGCACGGGAACATCACAACGAAGGCAACAAGGCGAGCACAGTGAACGGGGAATTAAACAAGCAATGCGAGCACGGGGGAATAGGGGAACAGGGTGACAAGGCAGTCAAGGCGAGCATCGTGAGCACGAAGAACGGGGGAAAGAGGTATCAAGGCGAGCACCACGAGCACAGTGAACGGGGGAATAATATAAGCAAGGCATGCACGGGAAATAAGGCGAGCACTGCGAGCACAGGGAAGCATGGCGACAAGGCTACCAAGGCGAGTACCGTGAGCATGGGAGCATTATAACGAAGGCAACCAGGCGAGCACCGTGAGGCGGGGAATAAAACAACTAAGGCAACCAAGGCGAGCAACGCGAACAAAGCAAGCAGGGGAAGCAGAGAAAACAGGGGAACTGGGAAGCAGAGAAAATAGGGGAACACGACCGGTCGTTGCGAGGAGGAGACATGGGCCTCAAAGAGTCCATTGAGAGCCGCGATGCACGCGTGGGGATCATCGGCATGGGGTACGTCGGGCTGCCCCTGGCGCTGGAGGCCGCGGGCGCCGGTTTCCACGTCGTCGGCCTGGAAAAAGATGGCGTAAAGAGAGAGCGCCTGTCGCGGGGCGAAGTCCTCTACGAGGGACTGGACGGAGAGAAGCTGGCGCAGCTGACGGCGGCGGGCAGGTTCGAGGTCAGCGGGGACGCGGAGCTGCTCGCGGCCTGCCGTGTTATCTGTGTTTGCGTGCCCACCCCGCTGTCGAAGACGCGCGACCCCGACCTCACCTATATCCGCGAGGCCGCCGCGCAGATAAGGGACGCGCTGCGCGCCGGCAGCACGCCGAAGCTGGTGGTGGTGGAATCCACCTCCTACCCGGGCACCACGCGCGAGGTCGTCCTGCCCATTCTCGAGGAGGCGGGCCTGGAGCTGCACCGGGACTTCCACCTCGCATACTCGCCCGAGCGGGTGGATCCGGGGAACAAGCGCTGGAACATCTCCAACACCCCCAAGCTGGTGGGGGGGATGTGCGCGCAGTGCGCGGAGATGGCCCGCGCCTTCTACGGCTCCTTCGTCGCCGAGACGGTGGAGGTGAGCTCCCCCGAGGTGGCGGAGACGGCGAAGATACTGGAGAACATCTTCCGCGGCGTGAACATCGCGCTGGTCAACGAGATGTGGATGCTCTGCGACCGCATGGGCCTGGACGTGTGGGAGGTCATCGCGGCCGCCGCCACCAAACCCTTCGGATACATGGCCTTCTGGCCCGGGCCGGGGCTGGGGGGGCACTGCATCCCCGTGGACCCTTTCTACCTCTCCTGGAAGGCGCGGGAGTACGATTTCCAGACCGAGTTCATCGAGCTGGCGGGAAAGGTCAACCTGAACATGCCCTACTTTGTGAGCGGGCTGGTGGGGCGCAAGGTGAACCGCGCGGGAAAGAGCATGAAGGGGGCGCGGGTGCTCATCGTGGGCGTGGCCTACAAGCCGGACGTGGGCGACACGCGCGAGACGCCGGCCGCCAAGCTCATGCAGCTGCTCATGGCGGAAGGCGCGCTGGTTAGTTATCATGACCCCTTCGTTCCGGAGTTCGCGCTGGGGGGCGCGCTGGGGGGAGAGGGAGAAGTGCTGCGCAGCGTGGAGCTCTCCGCGCGGGAGCTCTCCGGCTGCGACTGCGTGGTCATCGTCACCGACCACAGCGATGTGGACTACGCGCTCATCGCGGGCAGCGGCGTCCCCGTTCTGGACACCCGCAACGCCCTCGCATCCGTGGGTGAGCGGGGGCCACGGCCGCATTGAGGCGCCCGTTCTCCCTGTTCTCCAGCATGTCCCGGCCATAAACCGGCGCGCAGCTTCTCCACCCGGCGCAGGGCACGCATCTGCTGCAGGAACCACTGGAACCGTTTGAATCACTTATAAGAGGCATCGGCCCGCACGACCTCCCGCGCCCTCACTCGAAGCGCTCGTAGCGGGGCACCTCGGCGAGCTCGGGCCCCTTTTCCTCGCCCGCCTCGCGCAGCTTCTCCACCCGGCGCAGGGCGCGCATCTGCTGCAGGAATCACTTGAACCACTTGAATCACTTAGAAGAGGTGTTAGCCCACACGACCTCCCGCGCCCTCACTCGAAGCGCTCGTAGCGGGGCACCTCGGCGAGCTCGGGCCCCTTTTCCTCGCCCGCCTCGCGCAGCTTCTCCACCCGGCGCAGGGCGCGCATCTGCTGCAGGAACCACTTAAAAGAGGTGTTGGCCTGCACGACCTCCCGCGCCCCCCGGGACATGCGCTTGCGCTTGCGCTCGCCCGCCTGCAGGGCGGCGGCAATGGCGTCCGCCGTCTCCGCGACGTCCAGCGGGTTCAGGGGGATGACCGCCCCGCGCATCTCCTGATAGGCCCCTGCCGTCACCGAGAGGATGATGATCCCGCTGCGGCGGTTGAGCACCGCTCCCTCCTTGCACACCAGGTTCATGCCGTCGATGATCGGGTTGACCAGCAGGGCGTCGAATTCCATCTGCGCCGCCACCGAGCGCGGGTAGTCGTCCCTGATCTCCAGGTGGATAGGCTCCCAGTCCACGTTGCCGTACTCGCGGTTGATGGCGTCGGCGGCCTCCTCTATGTCGCGCTGCAGGTCTCGGTACTCCCTGAGGTCGGAGCGGGAGGGGTAGAGGTAGTTCACGAAGAGTACTCGTCCCTGCCACTGCGGGTGGCGGCGCAGGAAGTGCTCGTATCCCTGCAGGCCGCGCAGGATGTTCTTCGAGGGCTCCACGCGGTCCACGCGCACCAGCAGCTTGCGCTCCCCGGCGAGCGCCCGCAGGCGGCGGCGGTGTTCCTCCACGTCCTTGCGCGCGGCGGTCTTCTCCAGGGCGTCGTGGTCGATGGAGATGGGATAGTGGCGCACGAAGGTGTCGCGCGAGCCGTGGCGCACCATGCGGCGTTTGGCGTTCACGGTGGCTCGCACCGCCTCACCCTCGCGGCAGCACTGCAGGAAATTATTGACATAGTGGGGGGTGTGGAAGCCGACGATGTCGTTGGCCAGCATCCCTTGCAGGAGCTCGCGGCGCATGGCCTGGGGAAGCAGGCGGAAGTAATCGGGCTGCGCCCAGGGGCAGTGGGTGAAGTGGTGGATGAGCACCTCCGGGGCCTTGCGGCGGATGTACTGGGCACAGAGGGCGAGGTGGTAGTCCTGGAGGAAGACGAGGGGCTTTTTATCGCTGGCGCGTATCTCGCGCACGATCTCGTCGGCGAAGAGGCGGTTGACCTTGCGGTAGCCGTTGCTCCAGGCCTCGTGCACCGCCTCGTCGATGACCGGGCGCCGTACCATGTCGAAAAGGTAATGCTGCAGGGGCCAGAGGATGGAGTTACTGATGACGCTGTAGTACTGTTGGAAGTCCTTTTTGTCGGGGATGACGTACTTCACCCAGTACTGCGGCCTGTCGGGCGGCATGGCCAGGCGGCCGCGCGGAGCCTCGCGGGCCATGATCGCGTCCTCTTTGGTGCGCATGCTGGATATCCACACCGCATCGGTGGCGGTGAGGGCGGTGGACATGGCGGTGACCACGCCTCCGGCGCCGCGAAACGGCCTGATGGTGCCGTCCGCGCCGCGGCGGAACTCCACCGGCCCGCGGTTCGAGGCCACGATGACGAACTTGTCCTTGAGGTACTGGCGCACCTGGCGGGGGGTGATGGTCTCCAGGTCCAATTCGTCGAATTCGACACCTGTTCGCTCCACGCTGTCACTCCTTCCCTGAGGTCAGCCCCTTGCCATCCATAATAGCGCATGCAGCAACATGGCACTTCCGGAGTGGCACTTCTGGGGTCAACCCTCAAAAGGGACATTGGCTACCGAAGGGAGTAAGCGTGGTCTCAGCCCTTAAGGCTCGCCATATGCGAACCTGAAGCGACTCCATTGCCGGCAACGCCGATCGCTTGCCACTTCCGGGGTGGCACTTCTGGGGTCAACCCTCAAAAGGGACACCAGCTGCCGAGTGGCACTTCTGGGGTCAACCCTCAAAAGGGACATTGGCTACCGAAGGGAGTAAGCGTGGTCTCAGCCCTTAAGGCTCGCCATATGCGAACCTGAAGCGGCTCCATTGCCGGCAACGCCGATCGCTCTCCCTTCCCGGCAGCGCCCTTGAGCCCCGGGAGTGGCACTTCCGGGGTCAACCCTTAAAAAGGACAAACATGGCGGCATAAGAGATGGCACACTCCGGGGTTGACCCCGGAAAGGACAAGCGAGGTGACGTTATGGCACTTGCGAGGGTTGACCCCGGAAAGGACAAGCGGGGTGACGTTATGGCACTTGCGAGGGTTGACCCCGGAAAGGACAGAAAGGACAAGCGGGGTCTGCATCATTGCGCAGGCAGGAAGAGCCGCCGCCGCGGACCTCTAGCCCCAGCGGTCGTAGCGGACCACCTCGTCCAGGGGCTTGCGCCCGGGGCTCTCAGGCAGGACGGAAGGGTATCCCAGGGGGGTGAGGGCCACCACGCGCACGTCCGCGGGCACGCCCAGGGCAGCGCGTATCCCATCTTCCTTGATCCATCCCACCCAGCAGGTTCCGAGGCCCTGGTTCCAGGCCTCCAGCATCAGTTGCTGCATGCTGATGCCGATGTCGAGCATGTAATAGGGTTGGCCGTTGACGTTTCCGGACTTCTCGGGGTCGGCACAGGCCACGATGAGCACCGGCGCCGATAGTATCGATTTCTGGATGGGGTTGCCCTCCAGGGTGTTGGCCACGGCCTCCTTCACGGCGGGGTCTCTGACCACGATGTAGGTCCAGCACTGCATGTTGGCCCACGAGGGGGCCAGGCGGGCCGCCTCCAACACCGCCTCGAGCTTGTCTTCCTCCACCGGACGGTCGCCGTACCTGCGAATGCTGCGCCTCTCCCCGAATATCTTCATGGCCATGTGATTATCCCCTTCCATCCTCTCTGCGGGCGCGAATTCCCCCTCAAGGGCAAGTTAACATATCCGCCGGGCAGACTGAAGGGCTGCCGGGCGGCGGGCGGGAGGGGATGGAGGGTTGACCATGGCGGGGCCCACGGCGGCGGGAGGGGATGAGGGACAGGCCTGTCGGGGGCCCGGGAGGGTGAGCTGACGAATGACGGGCGCCGCCGCCTCGCCGCCCCCCTTGCGTCCCTTCTGGGGTCAACCCTCGCAAGTGCCATAACGAACCTCGCTCAATGTCCCTTCTGGGGTCAACCCAGGAAAGTGCCACTGGTCTCCACGGCGGCGGGAGGGGATAGAGGGTTGACCATGGTGGGGCCCGCGGCGGCGGGAGGGGATGATGGGCAAGCCCACCTGGGGTCCGGAGGGTGAGCTGACGAATGGCGGGCGCCGCCGCCTCGCCGCCCCCCTTGCGTCCCTTCTGGGGTCAACCCTCGCAAGTGCCATAACGAACCTCGCTCAATGTTCCTTCTGGGGTCAACCCTGGGTTGTGCCATACGCGCCTTAGATGATGTTCCTTCCGGGATCTACCATCGGATTTGTTCAACCCCGGAGGGCGCAATCGATAGCGTTTCTTGATGATGTCCCTTTCGAGGGTTGACCCCGGAAGTGCCACCGGAAGTGCTATGGCGATTGTTGGGGTTGACCCCAGAAGTGCCACCGGAAGTGCTATGGCGATTGTTGGGGTTGACCCCGGAAGTGCCAACAACTAGTGTCCCTTTCGGGGGTTGACCCCGGAAGTGCCATGAAATTGCGGTGGAGGCGGGAAAGAGGAGAGACGCGGGAGCGGATAAAGGAAGGACGCATATGCTGCCCCTGGTACCGGTGCAGGCAAAGAACATCGACCAATACCGCGGCATCGCCGGCGACGAGGAGATAGAGGAGATACGCCGCCTGGCGGAGGGCCTGCGCGGCGCCCGCGTGGCGCACATCAACAGCACCGCGCACGGCGGCGGGGTGGCCGAGCTGCTCTATACCCTGGTCCCCCTCATGAACAGCGTGGGCCTGCAGGCGGAGTGGCGCCTGCTGCGGGGGGACGCCGATTTCTTCACCATCACCAAGCTCTATCACAATGTCCTGCAGGGCATGGACATCCCCGTCACCGACGAGGTGAAGCTCAAGTACCTCCAGGCGTGCGACGAAAACGCCTCGGATTGCGACCAGGAATACGATTTCGTCATCGTGCACGACCCCCAGCCCTGCGCCATGATAGCCGCGCTGGAGGGCTCGCCGGCGCGCAGGGGCAAGTGGATATGGCGCTGCCACATCGACACCACCTACGCGCAGGACGACGCCTGGGAATTCCTCAAACCCTACATCGAGCGCTATGACGGGGCTATCTTCACCATGGAGGAGTACATTAAGTCACCCCTCGAGGTGCCCCACCTGGCCTTCATCCCGCCGTCGATCGACCCCTTGAGCGCCAAGAACATCATCCCGGAAAAGAGGGTGCAGTCGGACGTCGCCCGCCGCTATGGCGTCGACGAGAACCGGCCCATCATGCTGCAGGTGTCGCGTTTCGACCCCTGGAAGGACCCCCTGGGACTGGTGGACTGCTACCGCGAGGTCAAGCGGCAGCGCCACGACCTGCAGCTGGTGTACTGCGCCAGCATGGCCGATGACGACCCGGAGGGGTGGCACTACTACGAGAAGACCTTCAACTATGCGGACGGGGACCCGGATATCTTCCTGCTCTCAAACCAGCAGGGGGTGGGCAACGTGGAGGTGAGCGCCTTCCAGGCCATGGCCACGGTGGTGCTGCAGAAGTCGCTGCGCGAGGGCTTCGGGCTCACGGTGGCCGAGGCCATGTGGAAGCGCAAGCCGGTGGTGGCGGGTGCGGTGGGCGGCATCAAGCTGCAGATCGACGACGGGGTGAACGGCTTCCTCATCAACCACATCGAGGAGGCGGCGGAGAAGGTGAGCCTGCTGCTGGAGAGCCCGGCCACGGCCCAACGCATGGGTGAGGCTGGGCACGACAAGGTGCGGCGCAGTTTCCTCTCCACCCGCCACCTCCTGGACTACCTGCGCTTTTTCCACGCCCTGATGCAGGCGTAGCCTTCTCTTGATCAAGCCTGTTGATTATGCCTCTCGATCACGCCTTTTGATTATGCTTCTCGAGTATGCCTCTTGATCACGCCTTTTAATTATGCCTGTTGATTATGCACGGAGAGGTCGTCGCCCGCTTAAGCCGCTCAAGCGGAGAGGTTGTTGCCCGGTTAAGCCGGTCAAGCGGAGAGAGGGGGAGGAGATGATGGCGATGGCGATAGGGTTTATCACCCCGCGCTTGCCGCTGGTCCTGGGGGCGGGCGCCGTGCGCGCGGAGAGGTCGGCGCCCGGTTAAGCCGGTCAAGCGGAGAGAGGGGGAGGAGATGATGGCGATGGCGATAGGGTTTATCACCCCGCGCTTGCCGCTGGTCCTGGGGGCGGGCGCCGTGCGTGCGGCTCTGCCGGACGGGGCCTTCCCGGGCGTCCGGTGCAGGGGAGGGATTACCGCATTTCGCGCGAGGGCGGGAATGCGGCATTCTATTCGAAAACTGAAGGTCCGTGTTTCCGTATTCCGTGCGGGTACGGGGATGCGCCCCGGCGCCCCGTGAGTTGATGCCCCGCAGCGTAACCGCCGAGATATCCCATGGTGTATCATGGGGCGAAGCCCGCCAGCCTGGAGCCGGGCGCGCAGGCGTAAAACGGGTAGCGGGTGCCGCCGGGAAAGAGGAGAGCGGAGTCGCTTTGGTCGCTGCGGAAGACAACGGAAAAGACCTGATCACCTTCAGTGGGGTATGCAAGACCTATCCCATGGGGGAGCTGGAGGTGCGGGCGCTGCGCGACGTGGACTTGACCATCAAGGAGGGGGAGTTCATCGTCATCCTGGGTCCGAGCGGCTCGGGGAAGACGACCCTGCTCAACCTCATCGGGGGCATGGACACCGTCAGCTGCGGGCGGCTCACCGTGAACGGGCAGGACATCTCCAACCTGGACGGCAAGGGGCTGACCGACTACCGGCGCACGCAGATCGGCTTCATCTTCCAGTTCTTCAACCTCATCCCCACCCTCACCGCGCTGGAGAACGTCGAGTTCGCCCTGGAGCTGGTGGAGAAGGACACGCGCGACAAGTCCATGCGCGCCCTGGAGATGGTGGGGCTCGCTGATCGTGCCGACCATTTCCCCAGCCAGCTCTCCGGTGGCGAGCAGCAGCGCGTGGCCATCGCCCGCGCCATTTGTAAGGCCCCGCCCATCCTCCTCTGTGACGAGCCCACTGGCGAGCTGGACTACGAGACGGGGAAGAACGTGCTCAAGGTGATGCAGAGGATCAACCGCGAGGAGAAGCAGACCATTATCCTCGTCACCCACAACTCGGCCATCGCCGAGATGTCCGACCGCACCGTCCGCCTGCACAGCGGCGAGGTCGCCGAGGTGGCCAGGATAGAGAACCCCAAGGATGCCGAGGAGCTCGTCTGGTAGCGTCCCTTCCGGGGTCAACCCTCGAAAGTGCCATACGCGCCTTGGATGATGTACATTCCGTGTCCCTTTTGGGGTCAACCCAGGAAAGTGCCAAACATACCATTCCCGGTTTCCCTTCCGGGGATTAACTCCAAGGGTCACCCGTTCCGCTCCCGACGTCCCTTTTGGGGTCAACCCAGAGTTGTGCCATACGCGCCTTGGATGATGTTCCTTCCGGTTCCTTCCGGGGTCTACCATCGGATTTGTTCAACCCCGGAGTGTGCAATCGATAGCGTTTCTTGATTATGTCCCTTCCGGGGGCTGGCTTCGGAAAGTGCTACAAAGTATCTTCGAGGGCTGGCTTTGGAAGTGTTATGGCGATTGTTGGGGTTGACCCCAGAAGTGCCATACGCGCCTTGGGTTATGTCCCTTTCAAGGGTTGACCCCAGAAGTGCCACCGGAAGTGTTATGGCGATTGTTGGGGTTGACCCCGGAAGTGCCACCGGAAGTGCCAGGTTACAGCTGGGAGAGGAGGTCCAGGAGGCCGCCGGGACCGTCCACGGTGAGGTCGGCCACCGCCTCCAGCTCTATGGGCACCTCGGGCGAAAGCACGGCGATGGCTATGCCCTCGAAGCCGCCCTCCTTCATCATATAGCGCAAGCCGCGAAAGGCGTCCACGTCGGTGAGGTCGTCGCCGGCGTAAAGGGCGCGCTTCAGCCTCCAGGCGGCGGCGAGGCGGATAAGCACCGTGCCCTTGTCGATGTCCACCGGCGGGCGCAGCTCCACGGACATCCTGCCGCGCCGCGCCTTCAGGCCCAGCTTGACGGCCAGACTCTCCACCAGGTGCAGGGCCGGGTCCTCCTCGTCGGGCACCTCGCGGAAGCGCAGGGAGACCGAGACCAGCCTGTCCTCGATGGTCACGCCGGCGAGGTTGGGGAGGGCCTCGGCAAGCTCGGAGCGCGCCCGCTCAAGCGCGGGGATATGGGGCAGGACCTCGGGGTCAATGCGCGGTTCGTCCTCCATCCATTCCATGCCGTGCGCCCCGACGTAGTTGATGTGGCGGAGGCCCACCAAGGCGGCCAGGTCCGCCACGCGGCGCCCGGACATCACGCACAGGGGATAACGGCGCGCGAGCCCGGGAAGGAGTTCGGCAGCGCGAGGGAGCAGCCTGGCGCCCCCCGCCGTGGTAGCCGTTTCCCCGATGGTGCCTTCGAAGTCCAGGAAAATGCCGGAGCGGCGGGGGTCCTCCTTGAAGCGGGAGACCCACTCCCACTGCCGCGACGGGGTCATGATCGCCTCCTTCTCTTAACTGCGTTGTCGTTCACGTCGTTATCGTTCACGTCCGCATACGAGAGGTCCGGTCCGTTGGCGCTCACGTCTGCTTCCCCCTCGACAACAAGTCGCCCCTCACGTCCGCCTCCTCGACTTCGCTGCTCCGTCCCTCACGCCCGTTCCCCCCTCGGCTTCGCTGCGCCGCCCTAAACGTCCCCTTCAACAACAAGCCGCCCCTCACGTCCGCATACGAGAGGTCCGGTCCGTTGGCGCTCACGTCCGCTTCCCCCTCGACAACAAGCCGCCCCTCACGTCCGCCTCCTCGGCTTCGCTGCGCCGCCCTAAACGTCCCCTTCAACAACAAGCCGCCCCTCA
>CAZEAU010000017.1:42426-58911 GCA_964510515.1 uncultured Actinomycetota bacterium
CGCTTCCCCCTCGACAACAAGCCGCCCCTCACGTCCGCCTCCTCGGCTTCGCTGCTCCGTCCCTCACGCCCGTTCCCCCCTCGGCTTCGCTGCGCCGCCCTAAACGTCCCCTTCAACAACAAGCCGCCCCTCACGTCCGCATACGAGAGGTCCGGTCCGTTGGCGCTCACGTCCGCTTCCCCCTCGACAACAAGCCGCCCCTCACACCCGTCTCCACCTCGACAGCAATCCCCTACGCCTGCGGGCGCTGCGGCCTTTCTCCGCGGCAACGGTGTGCAGCAGCGGCTCTCCCGCCAGCACCCGCTCGGGGTTGACCTCGAGGAGCAAGCGCGCCGTGTCCGCGCCGAACTTATGCGTGACGATGCGCGCCGCCCCCGAGAGGTCGGGGCCGCGCCTGTTCAAGGCGTGGGCATCCGAGGCCAGCAGGCGTGCCGTGCCCTCGGCCAGAAGAGAAAAGGCGCAGCGCATGGCGGCCTTCCCGTACAGGCCCTCCAGGCTGCCGCTGTTCACCTGCAGCTCCACCCCCCGCTCCGCGAAAGCCCTTATCTCATCCGGCCTGGCCGCGAGGTAGCGGTTGCGTTCCGGGTGGGCGAGGATAGGGACGAAACCGCGCAGCTGCAGCTGAAATAGGGTATCGGCGGTGCAGGCGGGCATGTCTATGAGGGGAAGGTCGCACAACAGGTATTTATTGCCATACCCCAGGGTGAGGCGGTACAAGTCGGCCCCCTCCCTGGCCAGGCGCAGGAGGCCGGGGTTGATGCGCACCTCCATCCCCCCGACCAGCTCCAGGGGGATGCCCGCGGAGCGCAGGAGTGCATCGTGGCTACTAACCGCCGCCGCCGTTTCCTCCGGGTCGAGGCCGGGGCTGTCCGGGTCGTAGTGCGGGGTGGCGGCCATGCGGACGGTTCCGCCGGCTGCCGCGGCACGGGCCATGTCCAGGAACTCGGCGACGTCCGAGGCGCCGTCGTCGTAACCTGGAAGTATATGGGAATGTAGGTCGGTAAAGGGCAAGGCTACCTCCGCAGGTTACTGCGGTACCAATCCACCGTGCGCGCGAGGCCATCGCGCATGGGGGTGCGCGGCTTCCAGCCCAGGATGCGCTTCGCCTTGGCGGCGTCGAGGGCGATGTGGTCGAGCTCCCCCTCCCGCGGCGGCGCATACGCGGGGTCCTCATCCCACTCCATGATGTCGGCGATCTCGCGGTAAAGCTCGTTCACCGAGGTGCGCACCCCGGTGCCGATGTTCATGAACTCGCCGTCCCCTTTCTTCAGCGCGGCGCGATAGGCGTCCACCACGTCCTCCACATAGACGAAGTCGCGGGTCTGTTCGCCGTCGCCGAAGATGGTGGACTCCTCCTCGCCGAGTATCTTGCCGATGAAGATGGCCACTACGCCCGCCTCCCCGAAGGCGTTCTGACGCGGGCCGAAAACGTTGGCCAGCGCGAGGGTGCAGCAGGCGATGCCGTGCGTGCGCTCGTAGTAGCGGATATACTCCTCGGCCACCAGCTTGCTTACGCCGTAGGGGGAATCGGGGTGCCGCGGCGCCTCCTCGGAGACGGGCATGGTCTCCGGCTCGCCGTAAACGCATCCTCCCGAGCTGGTGTTGATGAAGCGCTTGACCCCGTTTTCGGCCGCCATCTGCAGCACGTTGATGGTGCCCAGGACGTTTATGTCCGCGTCCATGACCGGGTTCTTCACCGATACCCTGACGTCAGGCTGGGCGGCGAGATGGATGACGGTATCCTGCTGCTTCCCTTTGAAGGCGGCCAGGAGAGCGCCGTCGCGGATGTCGGTATGGAGGAAGGAGAAGCGGTTCTCCTTGGCCGCCTCCTTCACCCCCATGAGGTTGTCGAACTTGCCCGTGGACAGGTTGTCGACGGCGGTTACCGCGTGGCCTTCCCCCAGGAGGGTGTCCACGAGGTTGGACCCGATGAATCCCGCTCCGCCCGTTACCACGATACGCAATCGCTCCACCTCCCCGTTTTGTTCACGCCCGGCGCCGGACAGCCCGCGGGCTCGGGCGCCGGGCCCCGTCCGCCGCTTACTCTGGTCCCATCTCAGATAAAGTTTATCAAGAGGGTATCGGCGCCGATGAAGCGGCGGATATCCTCGCTTACTCTGGTCCCATCTCAGATAAAGGTTATCACAGCGACATATGCGTTGCCCGCCGGGGACTTTCGCCTTCGCTCATAGCGGGCGCTTGGTCGGGGTGAGCTCGCCGGAATCCATCTCATACTTGAAGGAGCCCGTGATGGCGAAGAACTGCGGGCGCACGTCCTTGAACTCGCCGTAGGGGGCGCGGCCCTGGAAGGCGAAGATGTAGTCCCCGGCCACGATATAGAAGAGGAGGAAGCGGGTTTCCTCGCCCATGTAATTGGCGCTGAACTCGGCGTAGAAGGCCGGGAGGCCCGAGACGCTGGTGGAGTTGAAGAGTCTCTGCGCCTCGTCGCCGCCGGGGTCGTCTGCGGTGTCGCCGCCGGGCTCGATGGGCTCGCCCGGGGTGGTGTCGCCGGGGGTGACGGACTCGCCCGCGGCGGTGTCGCTGGGGGTGACGGACTCGCCCGCGGCGGTGTCGACCGCGGCGGTGTCGCCCGGATCGGGCTCGCCGGATGGGGCGCCCTCGGCCTCATCGTAGGCGCCGTCGCCGGGCTGCCGTGCGCCCTCCCTCTCCTGCGCCGCCCCGCCGGATGGGCCGAAACCGAGCTCGCCGCCCAGCGCCGAGATGCGCGCCGCCGCAACTCCTTCAAGGTGTTCCTCTATGGCTTCGATCCCCCCGATCGAGACCAGGGGGTCGAGCTGAAGCGCGCGCAGGTCCATGGCCTTGCGCGGGGTGAAGGAGATGATCAGCGCCGCCAGTTCGTCCTGGCCGGGGGCCGCCGCGTCGATGGACCATCCGTTGGGGTAGGTGATGGTGAACCCGAGCTCGGGGTCGGTGTAGATGTGCGGGGCCTCCACGGCCCTCCCGTCTTTATCCGGGGCTTTGTCGTGACCCCAGGCGATCCGGTAGACCAGATAGCCGGCGCCGGCGACGGCGGCCAGCCCGGCGAGGATGACCAGCGAGACCACCAGGTAAAAGAGGACGCCGCGGTGCCGCGGCAGGATGATGTCCTGCTCGGACCCGCCTTTCAGGAAGCTCTCGACCAGGCCGGCCTGGGAGAGTCCCGCTCCACAGATACCGCAGTATTTCGCCCTGTCGGGCTGGTAACTGCCACATTCGGGACAGATCAACGCATCAACCTCTTTCTCATATCCCCGCTACTCTATTCTTCGCGCCTTCCGGCATCACCTTGGATTATAGACGCAAAAAGGCCCGCACATGTTGCCGGTGGCACTTCTGGGGTCAACCCCAACAATCGCCATAACACTTCCGGTGTGTCCCTTCCGGGGTCAACCCCGAAGAGTGCCATACGCGCCGTCTCCTATATGCTCTTTGGTGTCAGGCCTCGAAAGGGACATTTGTAGCAGTTCAGCGCTCAGTATATGTCGGGCTTTCCCCGCACATGACGTTCGCGGCACTTCTGGGGTCAACCCCAACAATCGCCATAACACTTCCGGTGTGTCCCTTACGGGCTCAACCCCGGAGTGTGCCATACGCGCCATCACTTGTGTCCCCTTCGAGGGTTGACCCCCGGTGTGCCACCCAGCGTGCCACGGCGCGCCATCACTTGTGTCCCTTTCGAGGGTTGACCCCGGAAGTGCCATCACTTGCGTCCCTTTCGAGGGTTGACCCCGGAAGTGCCACGGGGGTGCGGCGTCAGCGGGGGAAGTTGAAGTACATGGCGCGCTCGACCACGGCGGGGGCGCTGGTGTCCACCTTGACGGAGAACTCGTTCTGGGTGAGGTAGGGGATGGAGTTCACCTTAAGGGTGCCGCGACTGTGGGGCCCCACCTGCATGGGCCACATGACCAGGGAGCCGTCCGGGCTGCGGAAGCTCAAGGCCACGTCCATGGCGCTGTCCCCGGGGTTCATGACCAGGAGATAGGTGTCGAAGTGGGGCGAGGTGTATCCCTCGGCCAGGTAAAAGACCTGGCCCAACTCGGTCGCGCCCGTCTGCACATGCCCGCCCGGGCAGTTCTCGTAGCCGAAGTACATGGCCCGCTCCGCCACCACCGGCAGGGTGGACGTGAGCCGCACCGAAACGTCCGTGGCCTCCATGCCCGGCGCGCTGTCCACGGCCACGGTGCAGCGGCTATGCGCCCCCACCAGGACGCCCTGGCTGGTGACGCTGCCGTCGGGCTTGAGGTAGTCCAGGGTGACGATGGTGGCGGTGTCCTGGGGGTTGAGCACCAGGATATATTCGTCGAAGCCCCCTCCCGTATAGCCCTCGGCGAAGTACCACTGCAGGGCGGGCTCGTTCACGCCCAGGGAGTCATGGCCCCCCGTCTTCCCGCGGTAGTTGAAGTACATGGCGCGCTCCGCCACCACCGGCAGGGTGGACGTGAGCCGCACCGAAACGTCCGTGGCCTCCATGCCCGGCGCGCTGTCCACGGCCACGGTGCAGCGGCTATGCGCCCCCACCAGGACGCCCTGGCTGGTGACGCTGCCGTCGGGCTTGAGGTAGTCCAGGGTGACGATGGTGGCGGTGTCCTGGGGGTTGAGCACCAGGATATATTCGTCGAAGCCCCCTCCCGTATAGCCCTCGGCGAAGTACCACTGCAGGGCGGGCTCGTTCACGCCCAGGGAGTCATGGCCCCCCGTCTTCCCGCGGTAGTTGAAGTACATGGCGCGCTCCGCCACCACCGGCAGGGTGGACGTGAGCCGCACCGAAACGTCCGTCTCCTCCATGCCGGGCACCGCGTCCACGAGCACGGTGGTGCGGGTGTTGGCGCCCAGGAGGTAGCCCTGCGAATAGACGCTGCCGTCGGGCTTGAGATAGTCGAGGGTGGCGATGGTGGCCCCCGGGTTGGGGTTGTGGATGAGGATGTATTCGTCGAAGCCCTCCCCGGTATAGCCCTCGGCGAAGTACCATGAGGCGGCCGGCTCCGGCGCCCCCTTAGATACCGTCCCTCCCTGTATGGGCGGGTTGGGCGGCACGAAATGACCGGGGATGATGGAGAGGGGGGTGCCGTCCGGCGCCCAGTAATAAGGGATGTGGGCCTGGGTGGGGTCGAGGCGCACGCAGCCGTGCGAGGCCGGGTAGCCCAGCCCGCTGTAATTGGACTGCACGCCATGGTAGGTGGGCCAGGCGTGGAGGGCGTAGTCCTGGTAAAAGCCCATCCAGTAATAACATACGCAGCCGGGGTATTTGGGCACCGGGTGGGCCTGGTCGTGGTAGAGGATGCGGAAGTTGCCGGTGGGGGTGGGGGTGCCCGCCGCCCCGGTGGAGACGACGAACATGTGTACCAGGCGCCCGTTCTCCATGCAGTAAAGCCGCTGATCGGCGATGGATAAGACCATGGTCTTCTGCACCGCCACCGCCGCCTCGAAAAGCTGGGCGGCGGGCACGGCGCTGAGCTCGGGCGTGGGCGCGCCTTCACGGCCGCCGGAGTCCACGCTGGTGAGCACGTAGTAATAGCGGGTGCCGTCCGCGAGGCCGGTATCTACGTATCCGAGGTAGTTGATGTTGGAGGAGGTGGAGCGCTCGCTCAAGAGCTCGTAGGGGCCGCCGGGCTGGGCCGCGCGGTAAACGCGGTAGGCGGCGACGTCCGGAGACGGGCTCGGCGACCACGCCAGGTCGATCTTGCCCCCGTTGTCGTCGGGGCGGTCCTGCGCCCGGGGGTCGCCGGGCGGAAGCGGGGGGCCGCCCGGGGACGCCGCGGCGGGCACGGCGGCGGCGAAGACCACGAGCAGAGCGAGGGCGATTGTCCACAAGCTGGGGGGCATGGCCTTCCCCGCGCGGCGAGCGTGCTTCACCTGTATTTCACCTCTGATGATAAGGCACGGGACTGGCTTCCCGGCATTGGGGATATTATGCGCAGGAAGCATTATTTTGACAAGGGTCTGCGTCATGTATGCCGCGTATCTGTGTCCCGCGAGGGCGGCGGCTCGGCAGGCGCCGGAGAGAGCGCTGCGCGGGGGGCTGATACGGGCGGCAGCGGGGCAGCGGGGGCGAGGGAAGGAGTGGCCGCGAGGGGAAGGGAAGAGGAGCCTGCGGCCGAGGGGAAGGTGCGCTCGCGAGGGGAAGGCATGGCCGCGGGAGGAAGGAAAAAGGAGGCCGCTGCGGAGGGGAAGGTGCGCTCGCGGGGGGAAGGCATGGCCGCTGCGGAGGGGAAGGCATGGCCGCGAGGGGAGGGGAAAAGGAGGCTGCGGCAGCGGGGGAGCGGGGGAGGATAAATCGCGGGTCAAGGAGGGGCCTGGCAGTGCCGATTCTAATCTCATAGAGAGGGCGGAAAGCGCCGCCGGTCGCACGCCGGCCGCACGAGGAAGGCACGAGGAGAAAGGGGCTGAACCAGCGCCGCCGGAGTTCGGCGGAGCAAGCAGGCAAGGCGGCTTCAGGCCCTGCAATCAGGCAGGCAAGGCGGCTTCAGGCCCTGCAAGGAGGCAGGCAAGGCGGCTTCAGGCCCTGCAATGAGTCACCGCAAGCGACAAAGGGGTGGAGCGGCGAGACGATAGCGGGGCTACGAGGCGGGACAAGGGGTGCGAAATTGGCAAGGGTGGGAGACATCATCGTCCGCGATGCGGATATAGACAGGGTTAAGTTCGAGCTCATCACCTTCTTCAAGGACAACCCCGGCACCGTGGACAGCGCCGACAAGCTCTGTGGCCGCGTGGGGCGTTCCCGCGAGGAGGCGGAGAGGGCGCTGGAGGAACTCTCCGAACACGGCATTTGCCACAAGGTGCCCGCACGTCCCGTCCCCATATACATGTATTACGCCTCGGCGCTGATACTCAAGCGCATCGCCGAGCTGGCCCCGGACATGGACTACGATGTCCAGATAGAGCTGGTGAACACCCTCCTCACCCGCTGATAAGCTCGGCGCCCGGAGCCCGGCTACCGTCCGCCACGCACACCGGCGGTTTCGCGCCCCAACTCCAACCCCTGAGCCGCAATCCCCGACCCGCAACGGCGAATGATGGCGCTCGATTCAACCCAACCCCCGACCCCTAGCCCTCAACTCGCAACGGCGAATGATGGCGCATCACCCCCGACCCACAGCTCCCAACCCAACCCAGCCCCCAACCCCAACTCCCAACCCAACCCCCAACCCCAGGGTCTATAATCCTGGTATGGATAAGGGAAAGCTGTTTCTGGTGGGGACGCCGATAGGCAACATGGAGGACATCACCCTGCGCGCGCTGCGCGTGCTGCGCGAGGCCGACCTGGTGGCGGCGGAGGACACCAGGCGCGCGCGCAAACTGCTCTCGCGCTACGACATCCACGTCGCCGTGGCCAGCTACCATGCCCACAACGAGCGCGAGAAGGCGGAGGCCATCGCCGGCGAGGTCGAGGCGGGCAGGAAGGTGGCCCTGGTGAGCGACGCCGGCATGCCCGGCGTGGCCGACCCCGGCTTCCGGGTGGTGGAGGAATGCGCGCGGCGGGGGCTGAAGGTGGAGGTCGTCCCCGGCCCCAGCTCCCTCACCGCATCGCTGGCCCTCTCCGGCATGCCGCTGCGCTCCTTCCGCTACGACGGCTTCGTGCCGCGCAAGCGCGGCGAGCGGCGCTCCCGCCTCTCCGACCTGCTGCGCGAGGGGGAGGCGCTGGTCTTCTACGAGGCCCCTCACCGCCTGCTGGAGACGCTCAAGGACCTGGCCGAACTGGCGCCGCAGCGGCGCGTGGTGGTGGCCAGGGAGCTGACCAAGCTTCACGAGGAGGTGCTGCGCGGCACCGCTTCGCAGGTGCTCGAGGAGTTCGCGCAAAGAGAGCCCCGCGGGGAGTTCGTGATCATCGTTGGCCCCGGCGGGGAGGGAGAGGCCCCGCCGCTGCCCGAGCTGGCGGGGGAGGTGGGCGCGCTCGTCGCCGAGGGGTTGCCCGCGCGCGAGGCGGTGCGCGCGGTGGCGCTCAGGCGCGGCGTCTCCCAGCGCCAGGTGTACGGCGCCTGGCTGGAGAGAAAGGATGGCGGCTGACGGGCGGCGAGCGTATGTTTTTTACCGGCGCGGCGCCTCTCAACCCTCCCGCGGCGGGAAGGGGTCGGGGAGGTCGAGCTCATGCGCGGGCATGCCCTTGAGCTCGGCCACCTTCTCCGCCACCAGCACCAGCCTCTCGGGGGAGTTGGGCTTGCCGCGAAAAGGGTGGGGGGAGAGGAAAGGGCTGTCGGTCTCGATGACCAGCCTGTCCAGGGGCAGCTCGCGCACCACGTCCTGCAGGCCGCGCGCGTTGCGGAAGGTGACCGGCCCCGCCACCGAGACGTATCCGCCCATGGCCATGACGCCGCGGGCCATCTCCAGGTCCCCGGAGAAGCAGTGCATGACCATGCGGTCGGCGAAAGGGGCGTACTCCTCCAGGATGCGCATGGTCTCGACGTGGGCCTCGCGGTCGTGCACCACCACCGGCAGCTCCAGTTCCCGCGCCAGGTCCAGTTGGGCGCGGAAGGCGCGCTCCTGCGCGGAGCGGGGGGAGAGGTTGCGGTAGAAGTCCAGGCCGGTCTCGCCGATGCCCACCACGCGGGGGTCCGCGGCGAGGCGCCTGAGCTCGCTAAGGGCCGCGGCGTCCAGGTCGATGGCGTCGTGGGGGTGCATGCCCACCACCGCGCGCACCCCGGGAAAGGCGTGGGCCATCTCCACGGCGCGGCGGCTGGAGGGAAGGTCGATGCCGATGGTCACCACCCCGGTGACGCCGGCCGCCTTTGCCCGCTGCAGCGCCTGCGCCAGGTCTCCGCCGAGGAGGTCGAGGTGGGCGTGGGTGTCCAGGAGGCCCATTTATTTCACCGTCTCGATGCGGGGGAAGAGGGGCTTGCCCTTGCCCACCCTCTGCCCGGGCGGGAAAAGCCCCCACGCGCCGGCGGCGGGCAGGTGCTGGAGGTGGATGGAGTCCCCGTAGCCCAGGCGCCTCCAGATGCCCTCGCCCGTCCCGGGCATGGAGGGCAGCAACAGCAGCGCGGTCAGGCGCACCGCCTCCACGGCGTTGTAGAGCACGGCGTCCAGGCGTCCCTCGCGGGAGGGGTCCTTGGCCAGATCCCAGGCCGCGGTCTCGTCCACGTAGCGGTTGACGGTTCCCAGGTAGTTCCAGGCCGCCTGCAGGGCCTCGTGGAAGGCCAGTTCCTGCATGTGGGCGTGCACCTCGCCGAAGACCCGGGCCGCCGCCTCCTTGAGCGCCGCGTCCGCGCCGCCGCCGTCCTCCGATCCGGGGGCGGGAACCTCGCCGCCTCGGTAACGCTCCACCATGGCCAGCACGCGGCTGACCATGTTGCCGAGGGTGTTGGCGAGGTCGGCGTTGTAGCGGCCGGTCATGCTCTCGTGCGAGAAGTTACCGTCGTAACCGAAGGAAAACTCGCGCAGGAAGTAGTAGCGATAGGCGTCCACCCCGTATTCGGCGATGAGCTCGTGCGGGCTGATGGTGTTGCCCTTGGACTTGGACATCTTCTCGCCCTCCACGGTGAGCCAGCCGTGGGCGAAGACGCGCCGCGGCAGGGGAAGGCCGGCGGCCATGAGCATGGCCGGCCAGATGATGGCGTGGAAGCGCAGGATCTCCTTGCCGATGAGGTGCACGTCGGCGGGCCAGACGGAGCGGAAGCGCGCGTTGTCGATGCCGTAGTCGATGGCGCTGACATAGTTGAGCAGCGCGTCGAACCACACGTACATGACCTGGCTCTTATCGAAGGGCAGGGGGATGCCCCAGGTGAGGGTCTTGCGGCTGATGCTCTGGTCGGTGAGCCCCTGGCGGATGAAGCTGGCGACCTCGTTGCGGCGCATCTCCGGCTGTACGAAGTCCGGGTTGGCCTCGATGTGCTCCAGCAGGCGCTCGGCATAGGCGGAGAGGCGGAAGAAGTAATTGTCCTCCTGCACCATCTCCACCTCGCGGCCGCACTGGGGGCATTTGCCCTGCACCAGCTGGGAGGGCAGCCAGAAGGATTCGTCGGGCACGCAGTACCAGCCCTCGTAGGTGTCGAGGTAGATGTCGCCCTTGTCGTAGAGGTCGGAGATAAAGCGGCGCGCCACCTCGGCGTGGCGGGGCGAGGTGGTGCGGATGAAGAAGTCGTTGCTCACGTTCAGCTTCTCCCACACCTGGGTGAAATGGTTGGCCATGCCGTCCACCCATTCCTGGGGGGTGACGCCGTTGCGCTCGGCGGCGCCGGCGACGTGCTGGCCGTGCTCGTCCACGCCGGTGAGGAAGAATACCTCCTCGCCGCGCAGGCGGTGGTAGCGCGCCAGGGTGTCGGCCACCACGGTGGTGTAGGCGGTGCCGATGTGGGGGAGGTCGTTGACATAATAGATGGGGGTGGTGACGTAGAAGACCTTGTCCATTTTTTCCTTCCCATGTAAAAAATTACTAGGATATTATTGACACCTATTCGGCGATATACATATAATTATATCTCTGCTTCATCCCCGTATTGTCAAGGAGGACGAAGGCGCCCGGGGCGGGGATCCGGGCCGAAAAATGCAGAAAGGGTGGGCAAGTTATGAAAGCGACCGGTATTGTCAGGAAGATCGATGAACTCGGACGGATCGTCATCCCCATGGAGCTTCGCCGCACTCTGAATATCAAGGAGCGCGACCCCATGGAGATATTCGTGGACGGCGAGAAGATCGTGCTGATGAAGTATCAGCCCGGCTGCATCGTGTGCGGAAACCCGGACAAGAACAAGACCTTCAAGGGCAGCCGCATCTGCCAGAGATGTATAAACGAGCTCAAGCGCAAGTAACCCGAGGCGTGGCATTTCTGGGGTCAACCCCGCCAAGTGCCATAACTTGTGTCCCTTCCGGGGTCAACCCCGCCAAGTGCCATAACTTGTGTCCCTTCCGAGGGTTGACCCCAGGCGTGTCATATGTCCCTTCCGAGGGTTGAACCCAGGCGTGCCGGCTAAGGGCCGGATAGGGCGCGGTAGAGGGAGAGCAACTCCCCGCAGCTGAGCTCCTCCGCGCGTGCGCCCGGCGCGAGCCCGGTTTCCTCCAGGGCGGCACCGATCACGGCACGGGGGCAGTAAGGCGCCCTCCCCGCGCTGAGGGCGTTCGCCAGCATCTTCCTCCTCGTGGCGAAAGCGGCGTTGAGGAAGAGGAAGAACGCCTCCACCTCGGCCTCGGGAAGCACGGCGTCCTTGCGGTCGATGCGAAGCATGGCCGACTCCACGCGCGGCGGAGGCAGGAAGACGGTGGGGGGGACGAGCGCCAGGCGGCGCACCCGGGCAAGAAAGTCCATCTTCACCGAGACGCCCCCGTACGCGGGATGGCCCGGCCGCGCGGCGTAGCGGTCGGCCAGCTCGCGCTGCACCGTGACCACCATGCTCACCGCCTGCGGCAGCTCGCGCAGCAGGCGCAGGATGAGCGGGGTGGCCACGTTGTAGGGCAGGTTGGAGACTACCTTGACCCGTTCGGCGGGGGCGAACAGCTCCCCCAGGTCCACGCGCATGGCATCGCCTTCCACCACTTGCAGGTTCTTGCTGGCCGCGAGGGTCTCGTCCAGGATCGGGAGCAGGCGCCGGTCCATCTCCACCGCCACCACGCGGCCCGCACGGCGGCACAGCTCCTCGGTTAGGGTGCCGATGCCGGGCCCGATCTCCAGCACGGCGTCCTCCGGGGTCAGCCCGGCCGCCTCGACCAGCTGCCCCAGGACGTTGCCGTCCACGAGGAAGTGCTGGCCCAGGGCGCGCGTCAGGCGCAGCCCATGCCTCCGCAGTATCTCTATAGCCACGCTGGGTCTGGCGAGCTCTCCCATGACGTTTCCCGCATCCTCCGCGAAAGGGCGACGGCGTCTTTGTCACCATTCTACTATGCCCGCCGGACTCCCATGGCGGCGGGAGCAGCGTGATATGATGTGAGGGCGGCGCGCTGTGCGGGGAGGGCATATGCGCAGCAGGATAACCATGGAAGCCCCGGCAAAGATCAACCTCTACCTGGAGGTGGGTCCCGCACGCCCGGACGGATATCACCCCGTGTGCACGGTGATGCAGGCCGTGGAGCTTTGCGACCTGCTGCAGTTGGAGGTGACGGACGGGGGCCGGGGGCTGGATCTGGAGGTGGAGGGGGAGGCGCCGGTTGGGGAGGACAACCTGTGCCTGCGCGCCGCGGCCGCCTTTCTTTCCGCGACGGATATGCGCATGAAGGTGGCCATTAAACTCACCAAGCACATACCCCTGGCGGCGGGCCTGGGTGGGGGGAGTTCGGACGCAGCGGCGGTGCTGCGGGCGCTGAACCTCATAGTCGGCGAGGTGCTGGACGGGGATGGGCTGATGCGCATAGCCGCCGCCCTCGGCTCGGACGTCCCTTTCTTCCTGGTGGGCGGGACAGCCCTCGGGGAGGGGAGGGGGGAGCGCGTGACCGCTCTGGCCCAGGCGCCCCCGCTGCCGGTGGTGCTGGCGAACCCCGGGCGGGAGCTCTCCACCGCGGAGGTTTACCGCCGGTTCGACCTCCTCGCCGGGGAGCCCGTTCCGGCGGGGGATCCGGGGGCGCTCATGCACGCACTGCCGCACGGCGATGCGCGGGCCGTCGCGCAGCATCTGCACAATTCGCTGCAGCCCGCAGCCCGGGAGCTGATGCCGGAGGTGGCGCTGCTGCTGGAGAAGGCGACGGCGGCGGGCGCCGTCGGAGCGCTGGTGAGCGGCAGCGGCCCCACCGTCTTCATCCTGGCGGGCGACGATGGGGAGGCGGCGCACCTGGAGGAGGAGATGCGGAGGCATGCGCCGCTGGTGGTGCGCACGAGGTTCCGCGCCACGGGCGTGAGCCGGTCGTAATGGCACTTCCGGGGTCAACCCTCAAGAGGGACACAAGGAGCGATATGTTTGGCACTTCGGAGGGTTGACCCCGGAAAGGACGTCAGGTTATGGCAGGGGGCGATGGCACGCTTGGGGTCAACCCTCAAGAGGGACACAAGGAGCGATATGTTTGGCACTTCGGAGGGTTGACCCCGGAAGTGCCTCAAGGGGGACACAAGGAGCGATATGTTTGGCACTTCGGAGGGTTGACCCCGGAAGTGCCACGGCAATCGGTAAAACAGCCGGTTAGCCTTGAAATAGCGGCGGCTTGAGAATAATATAGTTGACGAGCACCCTGTCGGTTGAACGAGAGCAGAAGGCTACTTATAGGGGGGGGGGACACAAAGCTTGGAGATCACAAGGGTAACCGTGCGCGAGATCGACATGAACATGGTCAAGGGCATAGCAAGCATCATCCTCGACGATTGTTTCGTGATCCACGACCTCAGAGTGGTCGACGGCGACCGCGGATACTTTGTGGCGATGCCCTCCCGAAAGCTTCCCAGCGGCGATTTCAAGGACATCGCTCATCCCCTGAACTCGGAGACGCGAGAGATGATACAGGAGGCGGTGCTGCGCGAGTTCTTCAAGGTGCAGAAGGGGGAGGACGAACCGCTCCAAGAGGAATAGGGCAGCGCGCTTTTTCTCTGGGGCGTGGCCAAGCGGTAAGGCAGCGGCCTTTGGAGCCGCCATCGTAGGTTCGAATCCTACCGCCCCAGCCAAGACAATAAGAGGGCCCGCGCCCTCTTTTTATTGGGCCGTCGGAGTTGAGACTGAGACGCGGAGGCGGAGGGCAGGTGACCGCCCCCGCAGGCTGGGGATTCGGGCAGCTCCTCCCACTCAAAGTTGTTATCAAGCCATGACCGCCCCCGCAGGCTGGGGATCTGGAGGAGCGCGGTCACACGCTGTCTCCCACCTTGCTGGCCGCCCCCCCCAGGCTGGACACTTGGGACGTAGCGGCAACCCTGCAGGGTCTTCTCCACTGACCGCCCCCGCAGGCGGGGGATCTGGAGGAGCGCGGTCACACGCTGTCTCCCACCTTGCTGGCCGCCCCCCCCAGGCTGGACACTTGGGACGTAGCGGCAACCCTGCAGGGTCTTCTCCACTGACCGCCCCCGCAGGCGGGGGATCTGGAGGAGCGCGGTCACTCGCTGTCTCCCACCTTGCTGACCGCCCCCGCAGGCTGGGGATTTGGACTGCCGCTTCCCGTCCGATAGAATAATGCCGTCGGGAAGTCAAGGAGGCGTAGATGAGCCGCGTGGCCCTGGTCCTCGCCGCCGGCGAGGGCACCCGCATGAAGTCGGAGACCCCCAAGGTGCTGCACCGGGTGTGCGGGCGACCCATGCTCTCCTGGGTCCTGGACGCCCTGGAGGGACTAGAGGCCCCGGGCGGCTTCGACCGCATCCTGGTGGTGACGGGAAAGGGCGCCGCCGAGGTGGAGCGGGAGGTGGCCGGAAGGGCGGCCTGCGTGGTGCAGGAGGAGAGGAAAGGCACCGGGCACGCGGTGATGGCCGCCGCGCCCCACATCGACGCCGACGAGCTGCTGGTGATGACCGCGGACACACCCCTGATCACCTCCGCGACCCTCGGCGCGCTCGTCGAGAAGCACCACGAGGGGGCAGCGGTGACCATGCTCACCGCCGAGGTCGAAGACCCCACCGGGTACGGCAGGATCCTGCGCGGCCCGGGGGGCAAGATCGAGGGCATCGTGGAGGAGGGCGAGGCGGGGCCGGAGGAGAAGCGCATCAGGGAGATAAACACCAGCACCTACGTCTTCAGCTGGCCGGCCCTGCGGCAGGTCCTCCCCGCCATCGGCACCGCGAACGCCAAGGGGGAATACTACCTTACCGACGCCGTGGCCCTGCTGGCGCGGGCGGGGGAGGGAATAAACGCCTGTGTGGCCGGCGACGCCCACGAGGTGATGGGGGTCAACTCGCGCGAACACCTCGCCGAGGCCGAGGCGCTCATGCGCGGGCGCATCAACCGGGGCTGGATGGCCGCGGGGGTGACCATGGAGGACCCCTCCACCACCTATGTCGGCGGCGGGGTGGCCATCGGCAGGGACACGGTGCTGCGCCCCTTGGTCTTCCTGGAGGGGGAGACGCAGATAGGAGAGGGCTGCGTGATCGGCCCCAACGCCCGCATCGTCGATTCGCGCCTCGGCGCGGGGGTCACGGTGGAGCAGGCCACGCTGCGCGAGTGCGAGCTGGAGGACGGGGTGAACGTGGGCCCCTATGCCAGCCTGCGCCCGGGCAGCGTGCTGCGCGCCGGCTCCAAGGCGGGCACTTTCGTGGAGATCAAGAACACGGTGGTGGGAAAGGGGAGCAAGGTGCCGCATCTCAGCTACATGGGAGACGCGGAATTGGGCGAGGACGTGAACGTGGGGGCGGGCAGCATCACCTGCAATTACGACGGCGTGAGCAAGCACCGCACGGTCATAGAGGACGGGGCCTTCATCGGCTCGGACACCATGTTCATCGCCCCCGTGCGCATCGGCAAGGGCGCGGTCACCGGCGCCGGCTCCACCATCTCCGGGGACGTGCCGCCGGGCGCCCTGGGGGTGGAACGCGACAAACAGAAGAATATACTGGAATACAAGAAGAAGGCGAAGAAGAAGGAGGAGGAGGGCCCGTCTTGAAGGAGGTAACGCGCAAAAAGCTCATGATCTTCAGCGGGAGGTCCTACCCCGAGCTGGGGAGGCAGATAGCGGGGTATCTGGGCATAAGCCTGGGCAGGGTGGACCTCAAGACCTTCAGCAACGGCGAACTCTACGTCAGATACGAGGACAGCGTGCGCGGCAGCGACGCCTTCGTGGTGCAGACCTGCTCCGAGCCCATCAACAAGAATATCATGGAGCTGCTGCTCATGATCGACGCCCTGGAGAGGGCCTCGGCCAAGCGCATCTCGGCCGTGGTGCCCTATTACGGCTATTCGCGGCAGGACAAGAAGACCCTGGCGCGCGAGCCCATCAGCGCCCGCCTCATCGCCGACCTGCTTACGGTGGCCGGGGCCGACCGCGTGCTGACCATGGACCTGCACGCGGGGCAGATACAGGGCTTCTTCTCGGGGCCCATGGACCATCTCACCGCCGTGCCCCTGCTGGCCTCCTATATATCGCGCCAGAACTTCCAGGACATGGTGATCGTCTCCCCCGACGCCGGGAGGGTGAAGATGGCCGACAAGTACACAGACCACCTCGGCGTCCCCATGGCCATCCTGCATAAGCGCCGCCCCGGGCACAATCAGGCGGAGGTGCTGCACGTCATCGGGGAGGTGGAGGGAAAGACGGCGGTGCTGGTGGACGACATGATCGACACCGCCGGCACCCTGGTAAAGTCCAGCGAGGCGCTGATAAAGGCGGGGGCCGTGGAGGTCCATGCCTGCGCCACCCACGGCGTTTTCTCCGGGCCGGCCAAGGAACGCCTGGACGAGAGCCCGCTGAAGACGGTCGCGGTCACCAACACCCTGCCCATACCCGAGGAGAGGCTGAGCGAGAAGGTGGAGGTGCTCTCCATCGCGTCCATCTTCGCCAACACCATCGCCAGCGTCTTCAAGGATGAGTCGGTGAGCGAGCTCTTCGGCGGCGACAACATGCCTTGAGCCGTGGCACTTCCGGGGTCAACCCCCGAAAGCGGCACTTCCGGGGTCAACCCTCGAAAGAAGCCATGGTAAAAGTCAACCCCTCAGACCTCTGTCT
>CAZEAU010000018.1:0-58309 GCA_964510515.1 uncultured Actinomycetota bacterium
TCTGCGATGGTCAGGTCGCTGCAAACTGGTCTCATCTCCTGGTCGGAGAAGTGGACCCGGTGGGAGTACCCACCGATATCGATGCCGAAGTAGATACCTTCCATAAAGCCTCCTTTCCTTGCGTGCCTACTTCATTCGAAGCGTCGGGATCTCTCCGGTCCGTTCTCCCTAAAAGACCATCCTTGTGGGTAGATAAGGGGTCTTTCCGTGCCCCAGGAAGCCCATCAGGTTTTCAAAAGGGAGGCCGGAGCGCCATTCTTTCGATAAGGGTCCAAGCCCTAAGGAGACTCCAAGGCATCTCCCGAGACCTCAAATCCAGCGGCACTACCTCCTACGCCTTTATGACATCCCTTTGGCTGTTGCCCGCAGCGGCCCGGCACCTCTCCGCTGCCAACACGGAGCGTGTCAACGATTCTGAGACACATGTCTGAAAAGTTTAGGGAAGCATCACCTCCTCTCCGCGCACTTTCTCCGGCTTGTTGATCCAGACTGCCTCTGGAACGACCGGTGGCTGCGGCACGGTATTCACGAAACGTTCCGGGTGTGCCGCAAAGGCGTTCAGCAGGGTAGACTGCCTGAGCTCCGTGATCTGCTTCGCGTGGCCGTAATGGACGGCTTCGGGTGTCATGTAGCCGATTCCCGAGTGCCGATGCTCAGTGTTGTACCACCCTCTGAACTCCTGGCAGAAAGAACGCGCGTCCTCGATCGATCCAAAGCGGGCTGGGAATTCCGGCCGGTACTTCAAGGTCTTGAACTGGGCCTCGGAATAGGGGTTGTCGCCGGAGGTGTATGGCCGGCTATGCGTCTTGGTGACCCCGAGGTCGGTAAGCAGCAGCGCCACCGGCTTGCTCTTCATGGAAGATCCCCTGTCCGCGTGCAGGTTGAGCATCCCCGGCTCGATCCCCTGCTTGTCGCACGTCTCACGGATGAGCCTCTTGGCCAGCTCCGCCGCTTCCCTCATGGCCACCATCCAGCCCACCACGTAACGGCTGAAGATGTCCAGGATCACGTAGAGGTAGAAATAGGTCCACTTGACCGGGCCACGCAGTTTGGTGATATCCCAGGACCAGACCTGGTTTGCCGATATGGCCAGCAACTCCGGCTTGGCGTAAGAGGGGTGGCGGAGCTGGTCTCTGCGCTCGCGCACCTGGCCGGCGTCCGCCAGGATGCGGTACATGGTCCTGGTCGAGCAGAGGAAAACGTCCTCGTCGAGCAAGGTGGCGTACACCGCGGCCGGTGCCATGTCGCAGAAGCGCTCGGAGTTGAGGACCTCCAGCACGATCGCCTTCTCCCCGGGGCTTGAGGGCACGCGCGGGGGACGGCCTGGCCGCGCTCTCCGCCGGGCACGCCGCTGTCCTGATGGCCCGGTAGTAGGAAGCCCTGGGGAGCTGGAGCGCCCGGCAGGCACCGGCTACCCCCACCTCGGCCGACAGATCGCAGGCAGCCGTCATCAGCCTTCCCCGTCCTCCGTCTCCGCCTGGATCCCCAGGAGTCCAGAGACTTTTTTTTGGACGTCGATTATCGTCTCGGCCTGGGCAAGTTTCTTTCTCAGGCGCTCGTTCTCACGTTCGAGATCGGCGATTCTTTTCTTGAAGGGAACGGCCGGGTCGGGTTCGGGCCCGCGCTTCCGGGGCTCGAGCGCACCGAGCGCGCCCGCATTCTGGTTCCGGCGCCACCTGGACAGGTTGGAGGAATACAGGCCCTCCCTCCTGAGCAGCGCCCCCAACTGGCCGGGCTCGGTGCAGGCATCGGCTTCCGCCAGGATCCTCATCTTGTACTCGGCGGTGAACCTGCGCCTCTCGGGCTTCTCGCAGACCTCGGGATCCGGACGGTTGGGCGAGGGTTCCTGGGATCCTTCCGCTCTACGGGCTCCCTTCGCCCAGGAACCGGCCAGCTCTTCTCTCTGGGTCATCTCTCGGATCGCCTCCATCAGTCTTTCTCCTTCTCGCCCTCAATTAGACTCTAAACTATTTGGGGCATGTGTCTCACTGATGTTGGCACAGAGGGTTTACAGATATCGAGCGCAAGCACCTTGATAAATATATCGAGATGAGGAGGAAGGAAGAGGAGCAACGCAAGAGGGCCGCGAGCGCCGATCTCGTTGGCTCCGCCTGAGCCGCTGGCGAGCAAGCACCAACAACAAGAACATAGGTAACATCGTCAACAGGGCCGGGCTCCCGGGATGGCTCAGGAGCGGCCGGGAGCGCTCCGCCAATGGTTTCGCATGGGGTGGAAGTCACCCTCAGCACCGTGATATATACGCAGATTACCCCTGAGGGGGTTTAACATATAGTGGCAAGACAGATAACCGATACGGGATGGCTAGATCGCGTTTACAGACGTCCTGGGACTTGACCGAGTGCATTTCTCGCAGGAGGGGAAATGGCAACTTATATCATTAAAAGTACTCTCAGAGAAGGGAAAGCCGCAAAGTTTACAAAGCTATAAAAAAGGCCCGAACTCGAGGGGAGGTGGGGCCTTTGTCCGTCACAAGGGACATTCCCGTACCTCCTATCCTCGGCATCAACTGTAATGACGTCCGCATCCCCGGATGCCTGTACAGCTATTCCCAGCACACGCAACGTGCTTTGGCAACAATTGTCACCATTCCCCCAAGAGCTGCGCCTTCTCTGAAGGCCTAAGAGCGTGCAGGACGGCCGAACCCCCCGGGTGGGGGGGTTTGTGTTGCCGCAGTCCTGGCTGAACCAAGCGCCGGCGGTCTCCTCCAGCTCCCCATAATAGGGCTACCGCAAAAGTGATTATGGAGAACCGTGCTTGGAACAACTAGTCGTGGGACGCGTAGAAGAGTCACCATAGGTAACCGTTATGGTGCCACCGCCAGGGCAGACCGGCGCATTGTTTTTGAGGCCACCTTCGTAATAATAATTAGGCCACTTGGAAGTCGGTCCAGTCGGATAACTACCCGTATCAGCTGCGCAAAGATCAGCAGCGGTTAAAAAGTTTCTCTGAGTTCTTAAGCAGTCCTTTTTTCCTCCATCGCCCCCACAGCCTGGAACCACTAACAATGTGGCAGTCGTGGCTATAAGACAGGCAATTAGAATCATGCTCATCCTCTTCATCTTCAGCACCCCCTAATCATCTAAATGGCACCAATATTCTATCCTTCGGCAAGGCTATCTCGGAGGCCTCCCCCGTCTCGGTATACACCAGAACGGGCACGCCGTAGGAGCTCGCTGCGTGCTCTGTGGTAAGGCCCATTCATTCTCTCCCTTCTGAAGGGCTCAGGTGATCTCTGAGGCACCCTATCACCCTACTGCTTATGTTACCATCCACCACCCCCTTCTCCGCGATGACTCGTTAGCAAACTCGTTAGCAAAGCCAAAATAAAAAGGGCCTTTCGACCCTGTTAATGCTGGTGGGCGCTAAGGCCCTTGGAAGACCTTACCCCGCTTATCGTCCTGGAAGAGGCCATATAAATACTGCTCTCAGGGGACATGTAGATGAAATCTCAATCTCGATGGCACCATGATAGCGCCAAGGAATCTGTCTCCGTGGCCCTCTAGCCTTCCCCCTGTTTCTTTGCTCGCACATGCAAGAGGAGGGCTACTATTGCATCCAGGCATAGAACGCTATACGCTGCCCAAGCCCCTCTACTGCGCCTTCTTTTTTTCCTTCTCCAGCTGCTGCAGCTCGTAAGTTATCTTCATCCAGTTCCATTCATCGAGATATATCGCGAGGGGGGCATCCCAGGTTCTTTCCGGAGGTTTCAGGTGTTGCTCGAGGGAATGGCTGCCCGGAAAGCTTATCTTCTTTGATCCCTTATATATGTCCCTGAGCCTGACCGCCACTTCCTTCATGGCCAGCATATACCTGAAATAGCCGCTATCGTTTGTGGCAAAGCCGAGCTCCCAGCTGATCGCGGCATCGGTCATGACATACAGGTCCGGCTTAAGCAGGGACAAGATCTTGCTGGCAGATGTCTGCCCCACATTGTCTATCTCCGTCAGCGCCCGGAAGGGGGCGATGATATCCCCGTAGTCTGACGGCTTGATGTCTTCTAAAACTTCGTCTATCCCGTCGACGAGTCCCCTGGCCCTGGGAATCGCTAAGTCCAGCTCTTTCTTCGCCTCTTCCCTGATCCTGCACCTCCATCTATTGCAGAGGGTCACGCAAAGCCTTGCTATCTCCTTGTCTTCAAGATCGGGGCCGTCATGCAATTTATGAATTGTGTCGTCATATGCAATGGAGTCATATACTTTCATGAAATCCGCGGAGGTCTCTTTGATCTCCCTGATATCTTTCTCGGAGAGCAGGCCCACATCCATGATTCTCTTCACATGCTCTTCAACAGATTTGTCCCTCATGGTTCCCTCCCCGTGTTAGCATTGTATTCAAAGGCCCTTCAACTTACCCCACAATCGCCGTCCAATCCGATAGCGCCAAGGGATTTGTGTCAAAGATTTAGCCTTCCTCAGGCAATGCCATATGGCTGCGGAAAAGCTGCGCCTCGCGCCTACCTGTGAATCATTATTGCCACTTGCGAGCCGCTCATCTTCGCCGCGAGGCGTCCGCAGGCCATATATTCCCTATCTGAGCCATACGGAATAGGGCTTGCAAAAGCGCCCTATGGCCGTGACCCTCCTGATGTGGCTCTTGATTTTGCGCTCGTCCTGTGCGGATGGGATCTTCTCCGAGCATATGGAGGAGGCTCCCTGTGCAACGCGCAATGCCTTCCCGGGCGATTCGAACACGGAGTAGTTCCAGAGGTCGACCTGCGCATGCCTATCAACAGGCCACAGGCCATCGAATACCATCGCCACGGTCCTGCTTCCTCCGATATTTCCCGTGGGACTGATGCCGGCCGGCACCCGCTGCCAGTTGATCTTATCGCCCGAGTACTCGGCAGCTCTCCTGTCATTCGCCGTTGGCTGAGCGCCTCCCGGAGAAGATGGCTCGATGAATATGCAGTAGGGGGTCTCACCGGCATCTTCCGCCCTGCGGCAGAGCCTTTTAACCGGCTCCGGCCTCGCGCTGTTGGAGCCGTGCACCCACAGCGAGAAGCCCTCGTCCTCGATCTCCTTCATCTTGCGGGCGTAAATGGTGGCCTCGTCCTCTCCCGCGTGAGGCCCCATGACGCTGAGGATGACATAGGGGGAGGCGAGCGCCTCGGCGATCAGGTCGGCTTTATCCTTCATGATTCATCACCTCTCAAATTTTTCGAAAGCGCCGTTTCCATAGCGGCTACGCCGCTTGCGTGCCTTGATCTCGCCATATCATCCCCCCTGCCCATGCCCGATAATCCCGGGGGCGTTATTACAGGTGGTAGAAAGAGAGCGAAACACCCACCTTGCCCTCGGGACTTATTCCCATGCCTCCTATCGCCACGAAAATAGTTTACAGGGGGCCAGTGACATTCCCGGCCGGGCGCCGCGAGGCCGGCCGAAACGGCCGCACAAGCATGGGCTGGCTGAATGCGGCGCGCAACGGCCATCGTTTCTTTCGGCTAAGCTTGGCGGCTCGAGCTCCCCGCCCCGGAGGAGTGCAGCGATGCCGGCAAGGAACAAGGGCCTCATGGCAATTGAAGAGATCCGGGTGCGCGCAAGCCGGTTTTCAACCCGTAGCGTGTCGCTCGAAAAAGGATACCGCCTCTTCTTTGGAGGTCTGCCCCGCGGCAACCCCGAGGCAAAGCCGTTTCAGGGCTTCATTCGATGCATCGAGGCGCATGCCGTTGATATTCAGGAATACCTCGGCGGCCACCACTGCCGTGCGCTTGTTGCCGTCGTTGAACGGGCGGTTCCTGCAGATGTGAAAGAGGTAGGCCGCCGCCATGGCGGGCAGGCTCTCGTGAAGGAACTCCCCCGCGAAAGAGGCGCTGGGCATCGCCACCGCGCTTTCGAGCATTCCGCGGTCCGCTACGCCTTCCGCCCCACCGAACTCAGCTATCATCCGCGCGTGAATGGTAAGCACATTCTCCAGTGAAAGGAGGATGGGTTCCGCGCTCACGAATCGGCCAGTTCCTTGAGCATCCTTCCGCGCTCCCCCACGATGCGCGCGAGGTGGAGCTCAAGCTCCTCCGGATCCACCCTCCGGGGGCTCACGGGGGTGATGATTATGGACCCATTGCTCACCGTCAGCTGGACCTCCTTGCCCTCTTCCAGCCCGACCATCTCCATGATCGGCAGATCCAGAATCAGGGCGTTGCTGTTTCCCACCTTCTGCAGTCTCTTTATCATCTCATCAACTCCCTGGTGTTATAACAGAATAATAACAGTATTCCATCCCAGGTCAACCCCCCTAGCGGCGTTTACACGTACATCCTTTTCCAAGCATGTCTGTACAAAGCGTTCATTGGCGGCTTCGGCGAGAAGGTTAAGCCTTGGAAATGCTTGCAGATGGAAAGCCGGGCACGGGGCCCGGCTTGTATTGTTCTGGTGGGCGTTAAGGGATTTGAACCCATGACCTCCTGCTTGTAAGGCAGGCGCTCTCCCGCTGAGCTAAACGCCCTTGTTGCGAATCGCGCTGCGCGTCGTCCGCATCACCGATTATCGGCGATAGTCAACCCTGCGGCAAGCGGGAGGCGGCGTCATCCCCCTTCTCGTCCCGCAGCCGCGGCGGCATCCAGGGTGTTGTTGATGATCCTGAGGATGGTCTTGCCCTCCTCGTAGGTGTATTCCGGGCTGTAGAGCCGTATCTGGTTGTAGATGGCCTTGTCCATCAGCGCCCTCAGGTTTGCCTCGGCATCCCCCAGGGCGTGGCAGGTGGCCGCGAGCGCCGTGAGCAGCACGTTGCGGCTCACCAGCTCGGGCTCGTGCGCGAGGGCGGCCTCGAAGGCCCGCCTCGCCTCCTCGTAACGCTTCTCCTCCAGGTACAGGGCACCGAGGCTGTAATAGAGGTCGGCGGACTCCGGGTTGGCCCCTATGCCCTGCCGGGTGTATTCGATGGCCTCCTCGCGCCTTCCCAGCGAGCTCATGATCCCGGCCCCCACGTAGTAGGCGTTCACGTACTCGAGGTTCAACATGGTCGCCAGCTTGAGGTAGGGTATCAGCTCGGCCTCCTCGGTGAAGCTGCCGTAATAGGTGTGATGCAACTTGTCCGTCTTGATGTAGAAGGTGAAGGCCAGGTACTGGCGCGCGCCGCCGAGGAAGTCGAGCAGGCTGGAGGCGGCGGGGAAGACGCCCGCCTCTTCCGTGATGCCCCCGGCCGGGGTGCGGTCCAGCCCCCACTGCAGCAGCACCGCCGCCGCCAGCAGCAGCACCAGCGACAGGAGCAGCGTCTTCTTCACAGGTCCCTCCGCGAGAAAAGGTAGGCGCCCAGGCTGAGAAAGACCGCGGAGAAGGCGGCGGCGAGCGCGATGAGCAGCAGGAGCTCGAGCGCGCCCACCGCGAACACCCTCTCGGAATGGGCGATGGTCTCGTTGATGTTCAGGCGCTCCAGGTTGGGCAGCAGATAGTAGGCGACCGCAGCCACCGCTCGCGCCAGGGGGTTATGCGCGGCGTCCTGCATGACGCGGTAGAGGAAGTCGCCCTTGACGTGACAGACGACATAGAAGAGCGCCGCGAAAGTCACGCAGACCACGGGCCCCAGATACACCGATGCGAGCATGGTGGCGGAGACGAGCACCATGGCCTCCAGCAATATGGCGAAGAGGGCCTTGGCCAGGCCGGGGTTGAAGACGCCGAACTTGATCCACACGAAGAGCAGCAGCACCACGAAGGTGGAGGCAAGCGCGGCCGCGACCACGAGGACGATGCCCGTATACTTGCCCAGGTAATACTGCCAGCGCTTGACCGGCTTGGAGAGGGTGTTGTAGAGGGTGCGCTTCTCGCGTTCGCCGGGGATGACGGTGGCGGCGAGTATCACCGCCAGCAGGAGGGCCATGATGCTCGTGAGCCCCAGGGCGGCCTCGCGCATCAGGTCCACCTGCACCCCGACATCCGCGCTGGGCAGCAGGGGGATGAGCAGGATGAGCACGAGGGTGAAGACCAGGATGGCGTAGAAGACCTTGCGGTGCAGCGCGTCCTGCACCACGCTCCAGGAGAAGGCGGCCACGGCGCCCATCACCCCACCTCCCATCCTTCCCTGCCCACCCGGGAGAGGAAATATTCCTCCAGGCTCATGCGGCGCTGCCTGACCTCGGAGACGAGCGCCCCGCCCTCCACCAGGGCCGTGAGCGCCTGGTTGAGGTCCGCTTTGCCCACCAGGAGCCGGGTGTGCGAGTCGTCCGCCCAGGCGGCCGAGTCCGGCATGGCGACGCCTTCCCGCGGCGCTCGCTCCAGCTCGACCTCCATCTCCTCCCGCGGCCTCAGCAGCTCGTCCATGCTCCCGGAGGCGACGGCGCGCCCGGCGTGGATGATGACCACCCCGTCGCACACCCCCTCTATCTCCGAAAGCTGATGCGAGCTGATGAGGATGGTGGTCCCCCTCTCCCTGAGGCTCAAAAGCAGGTCGCGCACCTGTATCTTCCCCAGCGGGTCCAGCCCCGAGGAGGGCTCGTCGAGGATGAGGAAGGAGGGCTCTCCCAGCAGGGCCTGGGCCAGCCCGATGCGCTGCAGCATCCCTTTGGAATATTTATCCATGGGCAGGTCCGCCTCGCGCCCCATGCCCACCAGGCTCAATACGTAAGAGGTCCGTATCTTGATCCTCTCGGCGTCCATTCCCGCCAGGCGGCCGTAGTATTGCAGCAGGCGGCGCGGGCTGAGATAGAGGTCGAAATAAGGCTGTTCGGGCAGGAAGCCGATGTCGGCGCGCGCCTGCGCGCTCGCCCCCTCCCCGCCCAGGAGCCATATGCGCCCCTCCTGCGGGCGCACCAGCCCCATCACGCATTTGAGGGTGGTGGTCTTCCCCGCCCCGTTCGGGCCCAGCAGGCCCACGATCTGGCCGCGCGGGACCTCGAGGTCGAGCCCGCACAGCGCGCTGCGCGGCGGCTTGCCCCGCCCCAGCGAGTACTCCTTGCGCAAGCCCTCCACGCGCAGGACAGGCTCCATATCTTCATCACCCCTTATTCCCGCGAGTCCGCCTCTTCGACCACGAGGGAAAGGTCGTCGAACCAGGCCCGGCCCCTGCCCCGCATGCCGGCCTCCAGCCAGACCCCGGTGGCCTCGGGGGGAACGAACATGTTCACCTCAAGCAGGGCCCATTCGTCGTCGGAGGCAGGAGAATCTGTGTAGGCCCAGCCCAGCACCAGCGGCTCGGCCACCCCCTCTTCCCTCGTCTCCAGGGTTATCTTGAGATAGGCCGCGCCGACCAGCCCTTCCGTCTTCGCGTAGCCCTCGACATGGACCACATGCCCCAGGGGGAGTTCGTCGAGGCGCATGAGCCAGCCCGCGCCTTCGCTCTCGCCGCCGCCCGTGGTCACCGCCGCGCTCGCCAGGCCGCTGCGCGCCACCGCGGTGTCGCGGTACATGGTCTCGCCCTGGCCCGACCGCACGCTGTACCATCCCCAGATCTGCTCGCGCGTGCCCACCTCGAAACCGTAGTTGGCTATCAGGTTGACCCCCAGCGGGAACTCGCTGGCATGTTCCTCGCCTCAGGTATGTTCCCGCGCTTCCTCTCCGTCCTCCGCCCCGTGCTCTTCCCGCTCCGCGTGAGCGTGGCTGTGGGCGCTGTCGGAGGGCAGCCCCACCACCACCTCTTTCCTCACCAGGTACTGCACGGGGACGCTCACCGCCAGCACGGCCGCGACCACGGCCAGCGTCAGCAGCAGGTGTCTCTTATCGGGCACCTTCTCTTCTCCTCCCCGTTGCCGGCCCCCCTCCGGAGCCCGCGCCGTTCATGCACCGCACCGGACGGCCCTTTCCCTCGCATAATCCACAATACCTTCCCTTCGCCGCACGACCATTTGACCCCTTGCCGCCCCGACCCGCGCGGGGCACGGAGCCGGCCCTCCCCTGCGCAACCGCCCGCTCAGGCCCGGAGCTCGACCACCAGGTCGCCGTCCGGGAGTATCTCCCAGCTGCGCTCCACCTCCCCGTGTTCCGTGCTCATCTCGAAGAAGGCCTGGATGATGCCCACCAGGAAGAGGGTCAGGCAGGGATTCTCCATGATCACCGTGCAGTTCCTGCCGTCCACCTCGATCTTGGTCACGTTGCCCAGGCCGCGCAGCGCGGCCAGCTCGCGATAGCTCTGCCGCTTCAGCAGGGCTTCGTCGCGCCCTATGGTCTTGCGCACGAAGCGCCTCTGCTCGTCGATGATCAAATCCACGATATCTTCCCCCACCTCCTCCTGGAGGTCTTTCAGGACGGCCTCGACGCTGGCGGGGGAGAAAATGGCCATGCGGCGGCTCGTGCCCGGGTCCACGACCACCCCCATCTCCAGGTCCCAGCGGCACCTGGCCACGCCCAGGGGAACGCCGCAGGCGCCGCATCGCTTGTACGCGAGCTCACCCGCCTTGAGGGGGCGCCGCGGCCTCTCCTCGGCCTCCCCGGACTGCGCGGGATGCTCGCCCGCGCGGAAGGTCAGCCTGTATTCGTGCTCCCCGGTCTCCTCCCGGGAGACGGAGAAGTCATGCCCCTCCATGGCCTCCTTGGAGCCCAGGGCATCCCCGCAGAAGAGGGCCAGTGAATAGGGGTGCCTGACGGAGATGACCTGATGGTCCAGGTCGCCTTCTTTGCTGCGCAGCTCGAGCGCGGAGATGCGGCCGTAGCCGTAACACGTGCCCATGGTGATGATGCGCTCGGTGATGGCCTTGGGGCAGTAACGGTATATGACCTTGCGCACGACGGGAGCGACATTATTCTGCATGAACCTGCGGGTGCTGCGGCGCTTGCTCTCTACGACCAGGGGCTCGATGGGGCGGCCGACAAGGCTCTCGAGGTTGGTGAAGAGCTCGTCCAGAAAGCCCGATTCGAAAAAGAGGACGCGGTTTCCGGGGTCCCGGTCCTGGGTGATGGTGCCGTTGTCGTTCCAGGTAAAATCCCTGCTGATGCGCAGCGGAACCCCACACTGCCTGCATTTCTTTATCTTTCCCACCGCATACCTCCGCGCCGCGCGGCGCACCGGGGTCCCCCCCACCTCGCGTTCTTCTGCCATGCCTCACCCGCACCGGCAACATTTCGCTTATCGGATGAGCCCGGTCAGCTCTTTAACCATGCCACCCGCATGCGGACACGGCACGCCGGACGGCGCCGTCCCGGCCCGCTCACCCTGCCGGGCGGATTTCGGAGAGGAAGCGCGAGTAGCGCGCCAGCTTGCCCGCCACGCTTACCGCCCTCTCCGGGGTAGTGGCGGTGAAGACGCCGGAATTGCGCATGCGGTAAGAGGCGGAGCTCTCCCCCTCGTTCACCGCCACGGCGATGATGGGCTTGCCCTCCTCCTCCATGAGCCGCTTGATGCGGCGCACCGTGGCGGTGTCTGTCCACTGCCAGGCCTCGGTGGGGTTGATACCGCCCGAGCCCTCGGGGTTGTGCTCCCTCCCGCGCCGCAGGGAATCTATGAACCCCTTGAGCATGGAGAGCTGGAACCTGGGCACCATGGGCAGGCGGTAGCGCACCAGGTTGAGAAAGGGAAGCACCGCCGTCTTGAACAGGTTCTCCAGCCAGAAATCCCTGCCCAGCAGGGTGCCCATGGCGATGAGTATGTCCACTTCCCCGCAAGTGGCCAGGCGGTCGATGACGCGGTTGTGGTTCCCCCTCTGCGTGTTCCCCACGATGTCCACCGGGTTGCGGCGGCTCCAGAAGGCGGGGAGGAATCTGTCCAGCTCGGCGATGACCTCGTCGGGGAGCACCGCCAGCTCCAGGCCCTCGCGGTCGAAGACGTCGGCGGCCGCGACCCCCCAGCCGCCGCCCAGGGTCATCACCCCCACCTTGACTCCGCGGGGGACGGGCAGGGTCGAAAAAGCCGCCGCCAGGTCGACCAGCTCCTCGGTGGTCTCGGCCTCGATGATGCCCGCCTGCTCCATGGCCCCCCGGAAAAGCTCGAAGGGCCCGGCGAGGGAGCCGGAATGGGAGAGCACCGCCCTCTCGCCTTGGCGGCCCTTCCCCGCCTTGAGGGCGATAACCGGCTTGTGCGGGGTGATGCGCCGCGCCACCTCCAGAAACCTCCTGCCGTCCTTGATGCCCTCGATATAGAGGATGATGGTGTGCGTTTCCGGGTCGTCCCCCAGGTATTCCAGCCAGTCGCTGATATCGGCATTGGCGGCGTTGCCGCTGCCCACGAAACGGCTGAAGCCCACGCCCTTGCGGCACCCCCAGGTCATGAGCTGCACGCCGAGGTTGCCGCTCTGGGAGATGAAGCCCACTCCGCCCTGGACGGGAAACACCGGCGCGCCCAGGCAGCACAAGTCCGAGGTCCTGCTGTAAACGCCCATGGTGTTGGGCCCGACGATGGTCATCCCCGCCGCATTGGCCACCTCCGCCATCCGGCGCTCCATCCTCGCGCCCTCCTCCCCCACCTCGCTGAAGTTGGAGGAGACCACCACGGCGTTGCGCACCCCCTTGGCGGCCGCCTCCTCCAGCACCTGCGCCACCCCGCGGGCGGGAATGGTCACCACCAGGAGGTCGATGTCGCCCTCTATGTCCCCGAGAGAAGGGTAGGCGGGGAAACCGAGCACGTACTTCTCCTTGGGGTTGACCATGTACATCTCGCCGCGGAACCCGCCGCCGAGCATGTGCATGGGCATGTTGAAGCCCCACTTGCCCAGGCTGTTGGAGGCCCCCACCACCGCCACCGTGCGCGGGTTGAAGAGCTTATCGAAATCCCGCTCAAAGCCATTCAAGGGCCTTTGCTCCTTCTATGCCCATGCCGGGCTGTTTCCCGGCATCGCTTAAGGGTATCACGATTTCGCGCTCATTGCGCAAGCCCGCATGGGCCCCTGAGGCGGGCGCGGGCCGCCGCGAAAGTCGTATGGGGGGCGGCCCCCTCGCGGCATCACGCTCCCGGCCACTCGGCGCCGCGCTCCCTGGTGAAGACGCCGCATACCAGGTCCTCCCGGCTGACGATTCCCAGGATCTCCTTTTCCTCCGTCACCACCAGCAGACGCACATTGGCGTCGAACATCCTCTCCACCGCTTCCTGGGCGGTGGCGTCCGGGGATATGGTCTGGGGGGGCACGCGCATGATGTCCATTGCCTTCTCCGCCATTATCGCGTCCGGGCGGGTCATGACGAAGAGCTTGAGGATATCAGAATCCCGCACGATGCCCACCAGCTCCCTCTTGGCGTTGAGCACCGGGAAGCCCGCGTAGCGGTAGTGCTGGAATCTCCACACCACCTCCTCTATGGGCTCGTTCTCGTCCACGCTGATCACGGCGGCGCTCATGAGCTCGCGCACCGGCCGGTTGGAAAGCACGATCATGCTGGGCATCTCTAGCCCCCCTTCCTGCTCTTTACCACCTGCGCCTCCCCCGCCTGTATGACGGCGTAGCGGGTACAGGGAGGCCCGATTATCTGAAAGATGAGCGTGGTCGCGGCGATGATGGTGATGACCATGGCCCCGAGCTCGACCCCCGCCGCCCCGAACTGCGGCGCGCTGAAATCGAGCATGGTCTCGATGGACAGCCCGATGGCCACCCCGGCCTGCGAGAAGAGACACAACCCCAGATAGCGCGACACCGCCGTGGGCGCCCTCCCGATGCGGGCCCCCACATAGGTTCCGGACTGTTTCCCGATGGTGCGGAAGACGATGTAGAGCATCCCGATGACGCCCAGCGAGGCCAGCTTCGCCACATCCAGCCTGGCGCCCACCAGCACGAAGAAGAGGATGAAAAGGGGCGGGGTGACGCCCCGCGCCGCCTCGAAGAGATCCGAGCGCCCGTAGCGCGGCAGGTTGATGACGGTCATGCCCACGGCCATGTTGGCGAGGATGAGCGAGAGGTTGAGGAGATTCGCCAGGCCGGTGGTGACCAGTATGCTGCCCAAGACGAAGATGAGTATGGTGGCCCGGGAGGTTATCTTGCGCGACAGCAAGAGCAGAACCAGCCCGATAACGAACCCCATGGCCAGGGCGCCCAGTATCTCCGCCAGGGGAAGCAGTATGACCTTGGCGTAGTTGATCGTCTCCGCCCCCGCCAGCAGGACCTTGGCGAAGAGGGCGGCAAAGGCGTAGATGGCGATGGCCAGCCCGTCATCGATGCCGACCACCGCGAAGAGGGTGGTGGTGAGCGGGCCGGAGGCCTGATACTCCCGCAGCACGTCGACCGTCGCCGCGGGGGCGGTGGCCGAGGACAGGGCGCCGAAGATGAGCGCCACATACAGCTTTCGCGTGTAGATGTAAACCGCGGCGGTCACGAGCAGGAAGGCCCCCAGCGCCTCCAGGATGGATATCCATATTATCGGCCTGCCCAGCTTGCGCAAGCCGCGCAAGGAGAGCTCCCCGCCGATGTCGAATCCGATGAAGGCCAGGGCGAGGAAATTGATGAAGGCCAGGCTGTCGAGGGTCTGGGCGTTAAGCACGCCCAGCACGGAGGTGCCGAGCGTCACGCCCAGTATGATATGGCCCACCACCTGAGGGACCTTGACCATTTGGGCCAGCCTGCCGATGCCCCAGCCCAGAAAGAGCGCCAGGCCCGTGATGAGCAGGACCATATCCGCGTTGTGCGGGATGATGTCCTCGAGCATGCCTGGCCTTTCGCTGGAGTATCCTGCCGAGATGATGCCTCAACCTCAATATACATCACCCCCGCGCGAGGAATAAACCCGCGCCATCGAGCGAGCGGGCTGTCCTCCTCTTCCAGGCGTGAGCCGGGGAGGGAATCGGAGCGATGCGTGGGGATGCATCTCGCTTCGCGACGCGCATCGCCCGCGGCCGAGGAAAGGGCACCTCGCTCCGCGCGCCGCGGCGGCGCGGCGGCGTTCCGGGCGCGGCGAGGCGCCGCTGGCGCATTTACCAACGCCGCGCGTCGCCCTCCCGCCCACTTTCTGGTATATAATCGTGCTACGCTGGCCAACGGCGAGGGCGGGACGCGAGCGGCGCAGGGCAGGGTCATAACGGAGGCATGGCATGGAAGAGAACCGGCTGCGGGAATTCCTCAACAACCTCGACGAGGGACTGCGCCCGGAGGCCAGGGAGCTTTTCAGACCGGAGAGCATGGACCGCGAGCAATACATCTTCATCGACCAGGAGGAGGCCACCCACCTCTACCTGGTGGAAACGGGCACGGTGGAGGCCAACATAGTCCACGGCGACGGCAGGCTCTACATCCTGGATTTCCTCTACCCGGGCGATATCCTGGGCGAGGCCGCCCTCTACGAGGAGGGCGTCTATTCTTATTCAGCCGTGGCGCGCGAGTCCTCCCAGCTGTGGAGGGTGAGCTGGGACGACCTGCAGTGGCTGGCCTCGCGCGATCCCCTCTTCGCCCTGCACATCATCAGGCTGGTGGTACGCCGCCTCGACCAGGCCTATTACAAGGACCGCTGCATCGCCGGGGAAAAGGTGGAGAGGCGCATCGCCTGCGTGCTACTCAAGATGGCGGGGGAGATCGGGGTCTACAACAAGTGCGGGCTGGCCATCGACACCCCCCTCACCAACCGGGATATCGCCGGGCTGGTGGGCTCCACCGAGGAGACGGTGTCGCGCATCATGAGCCGCCTGAAAAAGGAGGGCATTCTCTCCAGCGAGGGGAAGATCCTGCTCATCAGGGACAAGGATGCCTTGAGCGCCTATTTCAACGGCATGGGGATTTGATGTGAATCATTGCCCCTCCCGAACCCGCACCATATCATGGGCGTGAAGGCAAGGACACCGCAGGAGAGGAGCACCGCATGGCCAAGAAGGAGAGCAAGGAAAGAGGAGGGCTCTGCTGCCCCCATTGCGCCGATTCCAAGTACCCGTGCGTGACCATGGAGAGGCAGATGCGCAAGGCGGAAAAGGAGAAGGAAAAGAAGGAGAGCTGAGGGGCGGCATTCCCGCTTCCGGTTCAGGGTCTTAGAGAGGAGAGAGGCGCGGTGGCTCCGCGCCTCTTTTTCTGCGGCGCGAGAGGACAAGCGGGGCACAGGGAGACCACGCAGCGCTGATCCGGCAGGCGCCCCCGCCCGCGCGCGGGCGGGAGATCGGCCATGGCTACGCGCTTCACGGCACCTGCGGCGCCCCCGCCCGCGCGCGGGCGGGAGGGAACGACAAGGAGGGGTTGTCATGGGAGGGGATGCGAAAGGCGGCGGGGCGGCGGGGAAGGAGGATTTCCGCTTCAGCCCTCGCCCCAACCGCGCCGCCGACATCGACTGGCTCCCCTGGGGGGAGGAGGCCTTCAGGCGGGCCGGGGAGGAGGGCAAGGCCGTGCTGCTCTCCATCTCCGCGGTATGGTGTCACTGGTGTCACGTCATGGACGAGACCTCCTATTCCGACCGCGCGGTGATCAACCTCATCAACACCGGCTTCGTGGCGGTGCGCGTGGACAGCGACCGCAACCCGGACATCAACCGCCGCTACAACCAGGGGGGCTGGCCGACCACCGCCTTCCTGGACGAAAGGGGGACCCTGCTGGCGGGCGCCACCTACCTGCCCCCGGAGACCATGCGCGCCGCCCTGGAGAGGATATCCGAGCTCTACGCCGGGCATGAAACAGATATCGCCGCGCACGAGCCAGACCTCTTCCCGGCGCGGGAGGCGCGGGAGCCCCGCCTGGAGATGGTGGAGGAGGCCGGGGCGCAGCTCCTGCGCGCCTGGGACCGCGCCCACGGTGGGCTGGGCCGCGAGCCCAAGTTCCCGCAGCCGGACTCCCTTTCCCTGGCCCTGGACCTCTACGCGGACCAGGGAAACGCCGACTACCTTCTCTTCGCCCGCAGCACGCTGGAGGCCATGATACGGGGCAACCTCCTGGACAAGGTCGAGGGCGGCTTCTTCCGCTACTCCACCACCCGCGACTGGTCTATACCCCATTACGAGAAGATGCTCGCGGACAACGCCGCCCTGGTGGAGGTGCTGCTCAGGGCCTACGCCCTCAGCGGCGCGGAGGTCTTCCGCCGCACCGCCCGCGAGACCGCCGACTTCATCTACCGCGGCTTGAGCGACGGCGCCTCACGCCTCTTCGGGAGCCAGGACGCGGACGAGGCCTACTATCTGCTGGACGCGGAGGGCAGGGAGGGCCGCGTCCCGCCCCCGGTGGACCGCACCGTATATACCGACCTGGCGGCGCGCGCGGCGGTGAGCCTGCTCGTCGAGGGCACGGCGCTGGACCGCCCCGAACACGTATCCCTGGCCCGGGGCGCGCTCGACTTCCTGTGGTCGCAGGCCTATCTGCCCGGCGAGGGCATGGCCCATTATCACGACGGCGCCGGGGCCCGGCGGCGGGGATTGCTGGAGGACAACGTCGAGGCGGCCGCGGCTTACCTCGCCGCCTTCGCCTTCTCGGGGGAGGAAACGTACCTGCGCCGGGCGGAGACGCTGCTCCGCCATGTGGTGCAGACCCACTGGGACGCGCGCAGCCACCTCTTCCTCGATACCGCGGCCGCGAACGCCCTGCCGGGCCTGCGCCCCGAGGCGGCCGAACCGGGGAGCCAGGCGCGCGCCGCCGAGGCCATGCTCCTCCTCCACGCCCTGGGGGGCGGGGAGGAGTGGCGCGGACGCGCCGGGGACCTCCTCTCCGCCGCGGCGGGAATGGCGGGGGCATACGGGATCCTGAGCGCGCCGCTCGCCGCGGCGCTCAACCTCTACCTGCGCGGCCCCCTGCTGGTGAGAATTGGGGGCGGGGACGAGGAGGCGAGACGCCCCTTCGTGGCGGCGGCCCTGCGCTCCCCCCGCGCCAGGACCCTGCCGGTGCTCGAACCGGAGGCGGAGGGGGAAGCATGGTCCGAGGTATGCACCGCCCGGGCCTGCACGCTGCGCACCTCGGACCCGGCGGAGCTGGCCCGCGAACTGGGCTCGACCGCCGCGACGCGCTGAGGCGGCGAGCGGCGCACGCGGGCAGCAAAGCGCCCGGGGGGCAACGCTGCGCCCCGCCTCGAGTACAATGGTAGCGGCACCCGGAAGATGACACCGAAAGGAAGAGAGGGGGAATGATGGGCGAGAAGACGCGCGAAAACCTGCACGACGCCTACACGGGAGAGTCCAAGGCGGTGGTAAGGCTCAAGGCCTTCGCGGCCAAGGCGGAGGAGGAGGAATACGAGGCGGTGGCCAAGCTCTTCCGCGCGGTGGCGGAATCGGAGAGCGTGCACGCCTACAACAACCTCCGCTTGCTCAAGGAGATAAAGGACACCGAGACCAACCTGGAGGAGGCGCTGGCGAGCGAGCAGAAGATAGCGGCGGTGGGCTACGACGCCTTCATCGCGGACGCCGAGGCCGAGGGGGAAAAGGCCGCGGCCATCATGTTCACCTATGCGCGCGACGTGGAGGAGCGCCACGCCAAGCTCTACGAGGGAGCCCTGCAGCACATGGTGGCGGACCAGGTCCCCGCCTACTACATCTGCAGCGTGTGCGGCTATGTCGCCGACGACGTGGTCCCGGAGAAATGCCCCGTGTGCGGCGCCCCCGAGGACAAGTTCTATGCGGTGGAATAAACGCGAGGCGCGGCGGCCCGCGCCAAGCAAAAGGGCTCCCCGCGGGGAGCCCTCAGAACTCCGCTTCAGCTATTCTATGCCGCACCTCTCGAGGGACTCCTTGACCTCGAGCAGGCCCCTCTTCCTTCTCTCCAGCTCGGCCAGCCTGGCCTCCACGTCCTGCATCTCCGGGTCGAACACGCAGGCCCCGAAGGAGCAGTCCACGCCCGCGACCTCCTGCAGCCTGCTCGCGACCACCCTGAGCTCTTCCTCGTAGGCCGCTATTTCCTCGTTCAACAGCTCCTCTTTTTCATTGGCCATCGCCGCTACCTCCTTTGTTATTCCTCCCATCATCCTATCCATTATACCCAAAGGGGTCGATTTTTCTACGGGCGGGAAGGGGGCGCACCCCCCCGCGGTCGTGGGCGCTCAGATGCCGTAGGCGTTGAAGTAAACGGACCTCTCGGCCACGATGCCCCCCCGGCAGCGCACCTCCATGGAGAGGGCGTCCGCCGCCCCCGCCTCGGAGCAGACGTCGACGGTCATCCTGCCCCATGGGGGCAGTTGGTACTCGCGGCTAAGGACCTCCCCGTCCCCCTTGTGGTAATGCACACTTATGCTGCGCTTCTCCCGCGAGGGGTTGAAGAGGGCCAGCCATTGCGAGAAACCCCGCGAGGTGCACCCCTCCGCGAAGAGCCAGGTCTCGCGCGGCGCGTCCGCCCCCGGGCTGCAGTACCCTCCCGCCGCGTTGCCGGAACGGAAGTAGGTGGCGCGCTCGGCGGTCACGGGGAGCAGGCTGTGCAGGGCAAGGGAGTAATCGATTCCGGCGGGCAGCAGGGAGTTGAGGTACAGGGTCTTTCTCTCTCCCGCGGCCAGGGCCACGCTTTCCCTGACCACGGACCCGTCCGAGGAGTACATGCCGACCTCACACCAGGTTGCGCAGGCGCAGGGGTTGAAGAGGGAGAGCCAGCTGTCGAAGAAGCCGCGCGTGGTCCCCTCGGCGAAGTAACGCCCCGCGCTCGGGCGGGCGATGCCGGGCACACAGTGGGAGCCGGCACAGAGGTCCCCGCGGGCGAAATACTCGGCCCGCTCCGCCGCCAGCGGGAGGACGGAGCGTATCTCCGCCGCGTAATCGCCCTCCCCCACCACGTCGTTCACGCGCAGGGTGAGCCGGGAGAGCGGCTCGAGGACCAGGGCGACCTCCTCCGCCCCTCCCTCCGCGCCGTGCAGGACGACCTCGACGCCGGCCCTCTCCCGCCGGGAGGGATTGAAGACCACGAGGTATTCCTCGAAGCCCGGCCTCACCGTCCCCTCGGGAAAGTAGAAGCGCCTCGAGATCTCGCTTATCCCCGGGGAGGTGGAGCCGCCGCCGTTCCCGCCGCCGCGGTTGAAATATAACGCCCGCTCCGCCGCCACCGGCCCGGAGGAGTGCAGCACCGCGGATACTTCGTCCTGCCACGGGACCTCGCCGTTGACGGCGATGGACAGCCTCTGGCGCGGCGGGACGGTATAATGGCGGCACGCCTCCCCCTGGGGGGAATAGTAGCTCACCCGCGCCGATACCTCCTCCTCGCCGGGGTTGAAGACCAGCAGCCATTCCTCGAACCCGGGGCGGGTGTTGCCCTCGGCGAAATAATGGCGCGTCGCCGCCTCGGCGACGCCGGGGCCGGATTCGCCCCCGCGCACCAGGGACTTCCAGCCGTAGAGCTCGCTCAGGGTGACCAGGCCAAAGCCCCGGGCCTGCAGCCCCTGCACCACCCCGGTCACCAGCTCCAGGGTGTTGCGGCCGCCGAAATGGAAGAGAAGTATATCGCCGTCCGCGGCGCCTCCGACCATGCGGTTCACGCGCTCCTGCACGGAGAGGGAGGTGTCGAGGGCGTCCATGCTGTCGAAGTCCCACATCACCGGGGCATATCCCGCGGCGGCGGCCACCGCGGTCACCCTGGCGTCGATGAAACCTCCCGGCGGCCTGAACAGGGGCAGGCACTGCCCGGTGGCGGCGCCGATGACCGCCTGGCAGGCGTTCAGCTCCGCGGCGATCTGCGCGTCCGTGAGCCTGGTCAGCCAGGGGTGGGTCTGGGTGTGGTTGCACACGTCCCAGCCCAGGGCGTCCATCTCCTGCAGCAGGAAGGGGTTCCTCTCCGCCCAGGCGCCGATGACGAAGGCGGAGGCGCTTATCCCCTGGGAGTGCAGGTATTCCAGTATGCGGTGGTCGAAATTATAGCCGTCGTCGAAGGTGAGCGCCACGCGCGGGGGGGGTTGTGCGCCGGCCGTGCCGCGGCCGGGCGCGGCCAGCGGCACGGTGAAGAAGGCGGCCGCCGCCAGCAGCGCCAGCGCCGCCCTCGCCGCCAACCGCCCTCGCCGCGCTGACAAATCACGCCCCCCTAAGAAGCCAGCTCCTCCACCACGTCCCCGATGGCCCGGCGCGCCACCCGCGGGTTGGCTCCGCCCGAGAGCACGTAGCAGACGTTGGTGGCGTAAACCTGCTTCACCTTGCGGGCGAAGGCGGCGTAGAAATCGTCGCTGAGCTCGAAGGCGCCGTAGTCGTCGTAGTGGTTATCGTGCCCGAATATGATGAACAGCAGGTCGTGGGGGAAACTGGCGGCCGCATCCAGTGCCCGGTCCACGCCGGCCAGAAAACGCTCGTCGTCCGCGTTGTGGGGGAGGTCGATATCCAGGTTGTTGGGCCCCTCCTCGCTCCCCATGGGGTAGCCGGAGTGGAAGTTTACGTGCAGCACGCCCTCGTCGGGCCCGAGGATGTCGCGCGTGCCGTCCCCGAAATGGGGGTCGATATCGATGATCGCGAAACGCATTCCCGGATCGGAGTCGCGCAGGCGGGTCACGGCCATGGCTACGTCGTTGAGGAAGCAGAAGCCCCAGAAACCTTCCCGGCTGGCGTGATGTCCCGCCGCCCCCACGAAGCAGAAGGCCGCCTCGGCGTTGCCGGCGGCCACCTCCTCTGCTCCCTGCACCACCGCGCCCGCGGAGAGCAGCGATACCTCCAGGTAGCCGCTGTTGGCCACGCCGCGCATGTGGGACGGGCTGTGTACGCGCTCCGCCAGCCGCATGTCCGCGGGCTCGGGCTGGATGAGCTTCACTCCCGCGCGCTCCAGGATGCCGCGCGCCTTGAGCTCGTCGAAGGCGGGGGCCACGCGGTCCCGCAGCGCGGGATAACCGCGCCGCGCGAAATCCGGATGATACAACAGGGCCAGTTTGCCGGGAAGCCCGCTGCTCCGCTGCGGTCCCGCCATGAGCATCCCTTCCTTTCTTCCTCCGTCCCGCCGGCCCGCACCCGCAGGGCGCGCACCTCCAGGATCCGCGGCCCGCGGCGCCGCCGCTCGCGCCCTCCCCCGCCCCTCATCCTTCGCCCCTCGCCCCCCTGCCATCAATGATACCCCATATCCTGGCATGCCTGACCGGCGGCCGCCGCATGCTATAATCTGCTTTAATCACAACGCGGAAAGGGAGGTACGGAAATGCCCGTCTTCGTCATGCTCACCAAGCTCACCGACAACGGAGCCAATACCATCAACCGCGACCCCGGGCGCATCAAGGAAGTGAACAGGGACGTGGAGGAACTAGGCGCGAGGGTGCTCGCCCAGTACGCGCTCCTGGGCGAGCACGACTTCCTCAACATCCTGGAGGCGCCGGACACCGACACCATCATGCGCATCTCGCTCAAACTCGCCTCGCGCGGGACCCTGAGGATCAAGACCATCGACGCCATGCCCATAGACGACTTCATCAAGGCTATGAAATAGCCGCTTCCGTCGCCAGGTCCCTCGGGCCCCGCGCGTGCGGGCCCCGCCGCGCCGTTTACCCGCCCCCGCCCCGGGGTAGATAGATGTTGTCCATCCGATTCAGACCCGCGGGAAAAAGGAGGGAGGAGTAAGCATGGGAGTGTACATTCTCCTCAGCCGCCTCACGGATGAGGGCTGCGCCACGCTGACCAAGAACCCCGACCGCATCAAGGAAGTGAACAAGGACGTGGAGGCCATGGGCGGAAAGGTGCTGTCCCAGTACGTGGTCATGGGGCAGTACGATTTCATGAACATCGTCGAGGCCCCCAACAACGAGACCATCGCCAAGATCTCCGTGCAGCTGTCTTCGCGCGGCACCGTGCGCATCATGACCCTGCCGGCCATCGACGTCGACACCTTCATCGAGAGCCTCAAGTAGAAGCGGAAAAACAACGCCGGGCCGGCGCCCTTCATGCCGCGCGCCGGCCCCTCCGCGTTCCCGCCGCGCCGCGCGCGGGTGCCCGCCCCGCGTCAATCGACGAAACGGTACTTGATCAGGGTCCACAGGGCGGGTATGCCGTCCCTCCAGGTTATCTTCTTGCCTTCATCCATCTCCCGGCCCGCGTAGGAGATGGGGACCTCGAAGATGCGTATCCTCTTCTTGAGGATCTTGGCCGTCACCTCCGGCTCGATCTCGAAATGGTTCGACTTGAGCTCTATGCCCTCCAGGGCCTCGCGCGTGAACAACTTGTAGCAGGTCTCCATGTCCGAGAGCGTGGTGTTGTAGAGGATGTTGGTCACGAAAGCGAGAAAACGGTTGCCGACGAAATGCCAGAAGAGCATGTTTTTGCGGGGGCCGGTGAAGCGGGACCCGTACACCACCTGCGCCTTCCCCCTGAACACCGGGTCCAGCAGCTTGGGATAGTCCTCGGGGTCGTACTCCAGGTCGGCGTCCTGGATGATGATGAGGTCGCCGCTGGCGGCCGCGAATCCCGTGCGCACCGCCGCGCCCTTGCCGCGGTTCTCCTCGTGGTAGATGACGCGCGTGCCCGAATCCGCCTCCATGGCCAGTATGTCGCGGGTGCCGTCGCTGGAGCCGTCGTCGACGATGACGATCTCCCTCTCCAGGTCTCCCAGGTCCACCTGCCGCACCCGGCGCAGGATCTCCTTGATGGTGTTGCGTTCGTTGAACACCGGCATAACGATCGACAGCTTCATCTCCAGGCCTCCACTTCGAGCTCCTCGCCTGTCGGCGCGCGAAAAAGCGCGCCCCGGCAAGTCCCACTTCCCTGTAACGTCCCTACCATACCCGTGCTGCCGCCCGCAGTCGAGCGGCAGCACGGTTCGCCCCGTAGAGGGCTCAGATATCCCCGTATCTCTCCTTGTAATAGCGGCGGAACTCGCCGCTCTTAATCGCTTCCCACCAGGCGGCGTTATCACGGTACCAGTGCACCGTCTCCCGCAGCCCGCCCTCGAAATCCACGCGCGGGCTCCAACCCAGCTCCCTCAGCTTGGAGGAATCGACGGAGTAGCGGAAGTCGTGGCCGAGCCGGTCGGGGACGCGCTCGATACTCTCCTCCCCCACCCCGAGGATGTCCAGGATGGCCAGGGTCAGCTCCAGGTTGGTTTTCTCCTGTCCCGCCCCGACATTATAGGCCTCCCCCGGCGCGCCGCCGCGCAGCACGAGGTCGATGGCCCGGCAGTTGTCCCCCACGTAGAGCCAGTCCCTCACGTTGGCGCCCTCTCCGTAAAGCGGCACCTTGCGGCCCTGCAGCAGGTTGGTGACGAAGAGCGGGATGACCTTTTCGGGGTACTGGTAGGGACCGTAGTTGTTGGAGCTCCTGACGATGACGGCGTCGATGCCGTAGGTGCGCACGTACGAGCGCACCAGGAGGTCCGCCCCCGCCTTGGAAGCGGCGTAAGGGCTGTTGGGGCGCAGGGGACTTTCCTCCGTGAACGAACCCTCGGAGATGCTGCCGTAGACCTCGTCGGTGCTGACGTGGAGGAAACGGATGCCCGCCTCCCGCGCCCCCTCCAGCAGGCGGCAGGTCCCCAGCACGTCCGTCCTCACGAAGGTCTCCGGCGACAAGATGGAGCGGTCGACATGGGTCTCCGCCGCGAAGTTGACCACCGCCTCCGGCCCCCAGGCGAAGGCGCGGGCCACGTCGTCCGCGTCGCAGATATCGCCCCGCAAAAAGGAGTATCGCGCGTCGCCCTCCACCCCCCTGAGGTTCTCGGGATTGCCCGCGTAGGTGAGTTTGTCGAGGTTCAGGACCTCGTCCTCGGCGTGCCCTTCCAGAACGGCGCGGATGAAGTTGCTGCCTATGAACCCGCAGCCTCCGGTGACCAGCAAACGCATGAGGTTTCCTCGCTCTCTCGCATCCAGCCCGCCGCGGCGGGGCTATTGCATCACGATATCCCAGTCGTAGGGCACGCGTGCCTCCTCCGGGTCCACGAAGGTCGCGCCCGTTTCTCCGCCCTCGAGGGCGAGGAGGATAAGCGCCGTGCGCTCACCCGCCGCTTTCCATCCCCGCAACACGCCGGGGGGGACCTCCACCTCGCGGAAGCGGTACTCCCCCAGGAAGATCTCCATGACCTCGCCCCGCGTTGGCGACTCCTCGCGCCGGTCGCAGAGCACAAGCTTGATCATCCCCCCCAGGCAGACGATCCTCTCCGTGGCCTCCTCCCGCCTCACCCATGCCTCCACCGTCCCGGGGAAGAGCGCGCGCAAGGAGGCGGCGCACAGCGCCTGCGGCAGGGACCCCCCGCCCCACACCTGCAGGGAAAGTCCCGCCCCATCCAGGCCGGACTCCAGCTCGCGCACGCGTACTCCGTCGATCACGCCCTGCTCCTCATATCAATCCGATGCGGGAGTTGTCCCCCAGCATGAAACGGAAGGTCCTGGGCAGCTCGAGGCACCTGCATATCTCCACGTTCTTCCCGATGAGGCTGCCCTCGATGCGGCCCGGGATGTCGACGATGGAGCTGTTCTCCATGACGATGGAATGCTCAAGTTCGCTCCCCCGTACGGTGACGCCGCGATGGATGGAGGTGAACGGCCCAAGGTAGGAATCGATCACCCTGCTGCCCTCGCCGATGATGGCGGGCCCGCGCACGGTGCTGCGCACGATCTCCGCCCCCTTCTCCACGATCACCCTTCCCTCCACGCGGGATTCGGCGCCGACGCGGCCGTCGCAGCGCGCCTCGATGCCCTCGAGCACGATGCGGTTGGCCTCCAGGAGGTCCTCCAGGTGCCCGGTGTCCTTCCACCACCCCTCGATGATGTGGGCCTCCACCTTGCGGCGGTTATCGATGAGGTGCTGTATGGCGTCGGTGATCTCCAGCTCGTTGCGCCATGAAGGCTTGATGGCCTTCGCCGCCTCGAGAATGGAGGAGCGGAACATGTAGGCGCCCACCAGGGCGAGGTCGCTCGGGGGGCTTTCGGGCTTCTCCACCAGCCTCACGATCCTGCTCCCGTCCAGCTCGGCCACGCCGAAGCGCTGGGGCTCCTCCACGTGGGCCAGCAGTATCAAGGCCTCGGCGTCCTTGCACCGGAACTCGTCCACGAACTCGGCTATGCCCTCCTTGATGATATTGTCCCCGAGGTACATGACGAAGGCGGAGCCGGCGAGGAAATCGGTGGCGGTGAGGACGGCGTGGGCCAGGCCCAGGGGAGCCTCCTGCCTGATGTAAGTGACGCGGACGCCCCAGCGGGAGCCGTCCTCCACCGCGGCCCGGATCTCGTTCTCGGTATCCCCCACGATGATGCCGATATCGCGGATGCCCGCCTCCCGCAGGGCCTCGATACCGTAGAAGAGGATGGGCTTATTGGCCACCGGCACCAGTTGCTTGGCGCTGGTGTGGGTGATGGGGCGCAGGCGGGTGCCCGCTCCACCAGACAGTATCAACCCTTTGAGCTCCATAGGAGAGGATTTTATCACACCGCCGCGCGCCGTTGCAGCCGATGCCGCGCAAGGGCGAGGCCGCGAGTTGAGAAGAGACATCCGTGCCGGCCGCGGGTAAGATATCATTACAGCGCAGGGAAGGTATCGACCGGGGAGGAGTGCGGGGGCAGGAAAAGGCGCCCCGGGAGAGGAAGCGCCCTGAGTCGCCCGGACGTGCGGCAGACCCGCGCCCGCGGCGCACGGATATGGCCGCGCAAGCGGGCTTTCAGCCGGGCCCCCTTCGGATGTTGCATGGGAGATGATGCCTATGAGCAGGAATGCCAGGTTGCTGTTATCCGTCGTCCTCGCCGTCGTCCTCTTGGGCTCGACCGCGGGCCTCATCCTGACCCTCACCGCGAACTCCGGGGAGAGCGGCAAGGCCAGGCTGTCCGTCAAAGTCATCCCCCGCCAGGAGATACTCACCGCGGCCTTCAAGGCCTATGGGGACAGCAGCCAGAACCTGTGGGCGGCGAAGACCATTATCAAGAACGTGGGGGATTCCCCGGTCCACGACTTCCGCATTGATTACAAGATAGATGGCTACTGCGACTGGACCTCGGCGGAGGTCTACCCCACCATCCTGCCGGGCCAGACGGTGCGCGACTACTGCTGGCCCAACCTGGACGACGCCAAGATGAAGCAGTTGACCTCGAAAACGCCGGTCGAGCTCACGGCGAGGTATTCCTACGAGGGCCTCAGCCAGCCCATCATGAACATGGAGAAGATATTTCTACTGGGGAGAAACGATTTCGTTTTCACGGATCTGGACGAGGAGGACATCCTCACCTTCACCGACGCCTTCGACAACTATCCCATGATAGCGGCCTTTGTCACTCCCAACGAGGAATACGTAAAAAGCGTGGCCAACACCATCGCCTCCGGCCTGGAGACGAACACCAACGATGCCGACGTCTATGCCTCCTTCATCCGCTGTTTCGACACCATGCGCGCGATGGGGGTCAAGTACATACAGGAGCCCCCGGGCTACTGGACCGCCCGCGCCGCGCAGTACGTGCAATATCCGGCGGAGACGCTGTCGCGAGCCTCGGGGACCTGCCTGGACCTGGCCATCTGCATGGCGGCGCTCATGCAGGCGGTGGGCATCAAGTCCTATGTGGCCCTCATCCCCGGGCACGCCATCCCCATCATCGAGCTGCCCAACAACGGCGATTGGTATGCCATCGAGTCCACCTTCATCGACCAGGACTACGCCCTCTCCCATTTCCCCGGCGAGACCAGCCCCGAGGTGAGCGCGGAGGAATGCATCGACATCGCGGCCGCTGAGATCAACGGGGCCATACAGGAGGGCGCCTACATCCTTGTCGACATCGAGAAGAGCTGGCAGCAGGGGGTGATGCCGATATGGTAGCCAGGTCATGGAAAAACGCTGCCGCCGCCCTGGCCATCGTCCTGCTGCTGCTGATGCCCTTCCCGCTCGCCCCCGCCCTGGGCCAGGAACTGGATGCGGGAGGCGATTTCGACATCCGGGAGGAATTCCGCATCGAGCTCAACGCCACCGGGGACGCCAGCATCACCGACACCCTCTACTACGACAAGGACTGGTTCGCGAAGTACGGCTTCATCTTCGAGGACAACCCCAACCTGCTCACCCGCCGCTACCGCGCGGACAGCAACGTGGGCGAGGTCGAGGACTTCAAGGTGGACATAGATAGCGATAAGGCCACCATCGTGGTGACCTTCACGACCCCGGGACTCGTATACAAGCTGACCGACGGGTGGACCCTTTTCGGCTACGGCAACTACGAGCTCACCGGCGAGGACGACGGAGAACTTAGCCTGGCCGCGGCATGGACCATCAGCAACGAGTTCAGCCTCTTCGAGCCCATGGACCTGGACGAAAAGGTGATAATCACCCTGCCGCACGGGGCCACGGGGGCGGAGTTCGACCGCGCTTCCGGTGCCATCGAGTACGACCTCCCCTACGAGACGAAAGGCAATGTGCTGGCCGACAACAAGACCCTCTTCACCATCATCTTCGCGCTGCTCATGGCCCTCTCGTTCGTGCTGCTGCTCTTCCTCTTCACGCACAGGGGCGGCGAACATGCGCTGGCGGCTGCGGGAACGGTCATAGGCCCCGCCGCTCCCCCGCGGGCTCCGGCGCAGGCGGAGCCAGCTCCTGTGCAGGCTCCGCAGGCGCAAGGGGCAGGCGCTCCGGCGCAGGCGGATGCAGCTCCCGTGCAGGCTCCGCAGGCGCAAGGGGCAGGCGCTCCGGCGCAGGCGGATGCAGCTCCCGTGCAGGCTCCGCAGGCGCAAGGGGAGACGATTCTGCAGCCCCGCTTCTGCAAGAAATGCGGCCATCGGCGCGGCGGGCCGGAGGAGCGCTTCTGCCCCAAGTGCGGCACGCCCTTCGCCTGAGGAGGATGGGGTCAGGTCTTGTTCTTTGCCTGCTCCGCTATCTTCCCTGTTCGCACCTGGGGTTTTACCCCGGGTTCGCAAGACGTGGCCCCATGTTTTCCTCCCCGCGCCTGCTCCATGCTCTCTTCCCCGCGGCTGCTCCTGGGGAAAAGGGCTCTCTCATGCTTCAAGTAAGCGCCTTGGAGGAGCCGGTTCGCAGGTGTTCTTCCGGCGTCCCTTCGGGGCGCGGGTGGTGCATGTTCTTCCGGACGTGTCATCAAAGGGGCCGGTTCGCATACGGAAGGTGAGGCCCGGTACCGGTACGGGCTCTTCCGGGTAGCAGCACTTGTTGTCAGGTCCCGGCCTTTCACGCCTCCGGCTTATCGCCTGCGGCGCAAAAAGCGCGGGACCGGACCCCAGCGCTTCGCGCCCTCCGCCGCGATGCGTATGACTGGGCTCGGTCTTGGCATCCTCGCCTCGCGGCTCGGAGGCAAAACGCGAGCCCATGCGGCGGGTAGGACAAGAGAGCCGGGGTGGGCAGACGCTGAGGTCTATAGAGATGGTGGGGGGAGGGCAAACGTTGCGGATGTTGGGAAGGGCAAGGAGGGCAGACGCCTGTCCTTTAGAACCTGCGAGTGCGGAGCGAGGGCCGCGTCCCCGGTTACGCCACAAGCAATCCCCGGGATCCGGGGGCCTGCCCGAAGCGACATTCGCGAGCAGTGTGTGCGAGAGAAGGCAGGTGCTGGCCCTTTAAGACCTGCGAGTGCGGAGCGAGGGCCGCGCCCCCGGATCCCGTTCCATATGCAGCACTTGCTGTCATGTCCCGGCATCCTCGCCTCACGGCTCGGAGGCAAAACGCGAGCCCATGCGGCGGGCTGGAGAGAGAGCCGGGGTGGGCAGAAGGGGTCAGGTCTTGCAGCGGATATTTTCTTCAAGCAGAGCGAGCGGTGTAATGCCTGGTCAGCGGCTTTAAATATGGATATTACTGGATATTATACCAGAGCAGGCAAAGAACAAGACCTGACCCCATCTAGCCGCGCAGGCAGGCGGCGAGGGCCTCTCCCATCGCCTCCATCTGCCAGCCCTTGAGCAAGCCGCTTTCCCGCAGCTCCCGCAGGCCGGCCGGCTTCAGCCTCGCTATGGCCTTGAGGGCGGCGTTGGGGAGCAGGAAGCCGGGGTCCAGGCCCAGGTCCTGCGCCCGCTGGTCCCGGACGGCCTTGAAACGCCTGAGCATCTTCTCAGCCGAGAAGTCCCGCCTCTCGCGTTCCCGCGCCGGAAAGCAGGGCAGTTGCGCTTTCGGCACCTTCAGGCCCCCGTCAACGGCGACGGCGATCTCCGCGCCGAAACGCGCCAGCTGGCGGTCGGTGAGGACCTTCATGCGCTCCAGCTCGCGGCGGCCGCGGGGAGGGTCCTCCGCTATCTTGAACAGCCTCTCGGTGCCGATCACCTTGAAGGTCGGCACGTCCTGGCTCTTCGCCCTCCCCTCCCGCCAGTCCAGCAGCGCCTGCAGCACCGCCAGCTGGCGCGCGGTGAGTTCGCGTGCCCCCTTGACCCTGGCGAAGGTGGCACATTTCTCCGGCAGCGGCCCGAGATTCAGCACCAGCCTCTCGAACTCCTCCACCGCCCACCCCCAACGCCCCAGGGCCTCTATCTCCTCCTTGAGGCGGCGACGCAGGGGGATGAGGTGGGCCACGTCGAGGGCGGCGTATTCCAGCATCTCCCGGGCCAGAGGACGCCGCGACCAGTCCGCCTTCTGCAGGCCCTTGTCCACCGGGACGCCGAAATACTCGCCGAGCAGGTCCGCCAGCCCTATCCTCTCCTTGCCCAGGATGCGCGCCGCGACCATGGTGTCGAAGATGGGTGCGGGCTTTACGCCCAGGAAGGTGAGTATCATCCTGCCGTCGTAGTCGACGTCGTGAAAGACCTTCTCCGTCCCGCGGTGCGCGAAAAGCGGAGCGATCTCGGAGAGGTCCACGGCAAAGGGATCGACCACGTATATGTTCTCGCCGTCCCCTATCTGCATAAGGGAGATCTTCTCCGCATAGCGGTGATAGCTGTCGGACTCGAGGTCCACGCTGATGCGCCGCCTGCCGCGCAGGTCGTCCAGCATCTCCCGCAGGGAGGCCGCGTCCGCCACGTATCGAAAATCGTTCATGCACCCATTATAATGCTGCGGGCGCGATATGTAAGTTGGCGGCAGGCACGCGGGCCCCTCCCCCCCCCGGCCTGGCGGCACAGGTGCTACTATATCCCTTGGTGATAATATGACCCATATCGCAACGCCGAAGAAGAAACGCCTTCCCGCCCCGGAGAGGAAGAAGGTCATCCTGGACGCGGCCCGGCGCACCTTCGTCGAATTCGGCTATCACGGCGCTCTCATGGATACCATCGCGGAGCGGGCCGAGGTCACCAAGCCCGTACTCTACCGCCACTTTCCCGGCAAGCTCGACCTGCTGCTGGCCATCCTGGACCGCGCCGGCGAGGAGCTGAGGGATGCCCTGCTGCGCCCAGACCCGCGCGAGATGGACTGGCTGACCTCGACCCGCTACAGCATACACGCCTATTTCGACTTCGTGCTTTGCTCGAACACGGCCTTCATGCTCGTTTACGGCACGGACCTCAACGTCGATCCCAGGGCGACGGAGCGCGTAACGCGCATACGCCAGGGCATCATAGAGATCGTCGCGGACATGATAGCCTCCTACACCGACACCTCGCTCGTGTCGCGGCAGGACATAGGCATCCTGGCGATCATGCTGGTGGGCATGGTGGAGACGACGGTCATCCACTGCATGAGGGACGGGGCCGCTTCCTGCCACCTCTACGAGAACAACCTGATCGGAGCCGCCACCGCCATACTGGCCAGGCTTCCGGCGCGCGCCGCGCCGGGGAATGACCCGAAGGAGGTCGTGAGATGAGCTCCAGACATTTGCGCATGCCGCGCCTCGCCCAGGTGGGCGTGTACACCAGGGACATGGACGCCGCCATCGAGCAATACCAGAAGGTCTTCGGCATCGGGCCCTGGCTGGTCATGGAGGGCGAGACCGCTTACTGCCTGGACCGCGGGTGCGAGACCGTGGTCAAGGGGCGCATGGGCATGGGCTATACGGGAAAGATACAGATCGAACTCATCCAGATACTCGAGGGCAGCAACCTCTACCTCGACACCCTGGGGGGGCGCGAGGAGGGCCTGCACCACCTGGGCTTCGCGGTGGACAACCTCGAGGAGCGGCTGCAGGCCTGCCGCGAGGCGGGAATCGAGATCCTGCAGCGGGGCACCCTCAAACAGCTGGGGATGACCATCGATTACGCCTACCTCGACACCCTGGATTCGGTGGGAGTGATACTCGAGTTCATCCAGACGCGCTTCCTGGGCGTGAGGGCCCGCCAGTGGCCGTTCGTGCTTAAAACCCTGGCCCGCATGCAGGGGCGCTTCGGCTTCCCCTGATCCCGGATGGGGTCAGGTCTTGTTCTTTGCCTGCTCCGCTATCTTCCCTGTTCGCACCCGGGGTTTTACCTCGCGCGCGCAAGACGTGGCCCCGCGGGGGCGCGCAGAGAAACGCGGGCCCCCTATTCGAATATCTTCTCCTCCTCGTTGAGGGCCTCGGGGGCATCCAGCTCCACGTTCCGCTTGCCCTTCACCACCGCGTCCAGCTCCTTGTAGTACTCGTGCTGGATGATGAGGCTCATCACCTGGTTGGTGCCCGTCCAGATGGAGAGGAGGCGGGCGTCCCTGAGCATGCGCTCGATGGGATAGACGTTGGTGTAGGCTATCCCCCCCATGGCCTGCATGGCGTTGTAGCTGATGTCCCAGATGGCCTCGGTGGCGAACTTCTTGGTCTCCGAGACCATGCGCCGCATGCGCCCGTGGGGGATGCCGGCGTCGATAGCGTTCGCGGTCATCCAGATGAGGCTGCGCATGGCGTCCAGCTTGACCATGCTCTCGGCGATCATGAAGGACACGGCCTGGAAGTTCTTTATCTCCATGCCGAAGGCCTTGCGGCGCGTGGTGTAGCGGGCGGCGATATCTATAGCCTCCGCAGCCGCCGCGCATCCCGCGGCCGAGGTCATGCGCTCGGGGATCATCATACGGTAGAAGATGTGCGAGGCCCCGTTCTCCTCGCCCACCAGGTTCTCGGCCGGCACCCTGGTGTCGCGGAAGAGCACGCGGCCGGTGCCGCTCCCCCGCGCCCCCATGAGGCCGTACACCGTCTTCACCTCCACGCTCTCGTCCCTCTCCACCAGGAAGCAGCTGAGCCCGTCGCGGGGAGGGGCGTCGGGGTCGGTGCGGGCATAGACCATGAAATAGTCGGCCCCCTCCGCGCCCACGATGAAGCGCTTCTGCCCGTGCAGCACATAGTGTTCGCCCTCGCGCCGCGCGGTGCAGGTGGCCCCGAAGAAGTCCGAGCCGCCGCGCGGCTCGGTCAGCGCCTCGGCGCATATCTTCTCGCCCTTGATGGTGGGCACAAGGAAGCGCCGTTTCTGCTCCTCGTTGCCGAACTGGCAGATGCATTCGCCCACGATGCTGGCCAGGGAGTAGAGACAGGTGAGGGGCACGCCCACCAGGGACATCTCCGCGATGGCGATGATCTCGTCCACCCACCTCAGGCCCCTGCCCCCGTACTCCCGCGGAAAGCGCAATCCCAGCAGGTTCCTGCGCCCGCACTCCTCCATGAAGAAGCGCGGGAAGGGGGCGATCATGGCGTCCATGTCCAGGACGAGCTGGCGGGGCACCCAGCTCACCAGATCGCGCATCTCCTCCTGCAGCGCCTTCTGCTCCTCGCTCATGATGAAATCGAACATGCTCCCCTCCTCCTTCAAGCCCAACGGCTCGCCCGGATCACCGCCTTCTTCCATCCGGCGTAGAGGGCCTCGCGCTCGTCCTCGCCCATGGCCGGGGTGAAGGTCCTCTCCACGCGGCGGATGCGCACGATGTCGTCGGGGTACTCCCACATGCCCGCCGCGATCCCCGCGAAGAAGGCCGCCCCCAGCGCCGTGGCCTCCAGCACCTGTGGCCTCTCCACCTCCACGTCCAGGATATCCGCCATGAATTGCAGGAGAAAATCGTTGGCGGAGGCGCCGCCGTCCGCCTTGATTTTAGCGACCTCTATGCCGGTGTCCTTCTGCATGGCCTCGATTACGTCCTTGCACTGGTAGGCGATGGATTCCAGGGTCGCCCTCACCACCTGCTCCTTGCCGGTGGCGCGGGTGAGGCCGATCACCGTCCCGCGCGCATACGGATCCCAGTAAGGTGCGGTGAGGCCGGTGAAGGCCGGCACGACATAGACGCCGCCGCTGTCCTCGCATGCCCGGGCCAGGGCCTCGGAGTCCGAGGCCCGCTCGATGATCTGCAGATTGTCGCGCAGCCATTGGATGGAGGAGCCGGCGCTGGAGATGATGCCCTCCATCATGTAGGCGGTCTCCCCCCGCATGCGCCAGGCGATGAGCGGGGTGAGCCTGTTGATCGAGGCCATGGCCGCATCGCCGGTGTTGATATCCACAAAGGTGCCGGTGCCGTTGGTGCACTTGACGCTGCCGCGCTCGAAGCAGGCCTCACCGAAGAGGGCGGCCTGCTGGTCGGCCACCACGCACTTGATGGGGATAGGGTCGCCGAAGAAGTCCGTGGAGCCGAAATCCCCCGCCGTCTCCCGTATGTGCGGAAAGGCGAGGTCCCCGGGGAGCTTGAAGGGCTTGAGGAGCAGCGGGCTCCACTTCATGGCGAAGGGGTCGTACATGCCGGTGGCGCTGACGTTGGAGTAGTCGGTGGCGTGCACGCTCCCCCGGGTGTAGTTCCACACCATCCAGGAGTCCACCGTTCCCAGCAGCAGCTTCCCCGCCGCCGCCCGCTCCTGCGCCCCGGGCACGTTGTCCAGGACCCAGCGGGCATGGGCCGAGGTCTGGGCGGGGGTCACGGTGAAATGGGCGGCGGTGATGAGCATCTTCCCCAACGGGTTCCTGCGCAGGGCCGCGCTCGCCACCGCCACCTTCTGGTAAACCCCGCCCAGCAGGTGCAGCAGCTTGAAGAACGCGCTGCAGTTTATCCTCTCGCAGGCGTCCGACATCCTGGTGTCCTGCCAGGTTATGGCGTTGTACACCGGCTCGCCCGTGTCCGCGTCCCAGATGATGCTGGTGGCCCTCTGGGTGGCGATGCCCATGCCCGCGACGCTTCCCGCCTCTACCCCCGCCTCGCGCAGGGCCTCCCGGGTCACCTCCAGGCTGGCCTGGAAGAGGTCGATCGGGTCTTGCTCGCACCAGCCCGGCTGGGGGAATATCTGGGGTATCTCGCGATAGACCTCGGACACGATTTCAGTCTCGCGGTCGAAGAGCACCGCCCTGGTCCCGGTGGTGCCCACGTCGTTGACCAGAATGTACTTGCCGTCCATGTGTCTCCCGTCCTCTCCACCCCGTTCGCGCCGCGCCACGCTATTATAACGCAGCGGAGCGCGCCGCCGGGGCCGCGCCGCGGCCCCGAGGTCCTTGTCCCGCGGGGCTTGGCGGGCCGGGGGAGGCGAGGGGCGGGCCTGCGCCCGCATGCCGCTGCGGGAACAAACGCCGCGCTGCCCGCGCCGGGGCAGCCGCTCCCACGTGGGGGGGGCTGAAGGCACACGCGGTGCAGATGATTGGCCCGGCCCCGTGCGCATGCGGCGGCCCGGGCAACCCCGGCGGGTTCAGGGCGCTTCCGGCTCAACTATTTGACCCCGGCACCGTGCGCGAGCGGTTCAGCTGTCTGAGCCCGTCCCCATGCACGTGAAGGAGACATCGTCGAAGAAGGCGCTGCCCCCGCAGGGGCCCGCCTCGCGCGCCTCCACACCCACGGCGATGGACGCATAGCGCGCCCTCTCCGGGGCGCCGGCGGTGAGGCCTAGCGGCGACCACTCGCGGCTGAGGGCGAAGCCCCCCGCCCCGGCGTCCTGCTCCCAGTCGGTAGCGATCTCCTGCCCGCCCTCGTCGTACCAGGTGATGCCGATGACCTGCCTGGCCCCGGCGAGCATCCTCGCCTTGCCGAAGGCGGTGAGCAGGTACTCCCGGCCCGCCTCCACCGCGAAGCTCGTGGACCTCCAAAGCGCCCGTTCGCCCCGCCTGCATGGGCCGCTGCCCTTGACCCGCAGGGAGCGGGCTCCCCCGTGCGCCTCCAGCTCCTCCCAAGCGAGGGTGAAGGCGCCCCCTTGCGCCACCTTCGTCCAGCCCGCCGGGGCGCCTCCCGCGGCCGCCTCGGCGCCCGGGTTGGGAGCCAGGTTGGCGGGGAGCGAACCGGGCACGGCGATGGTGAGGGTATGCCCGCCCCTCAGCGGAAGCCCGGGGAGGAGCAGGGAGGCGCCGTCGATACTGCAGGCGACCGGCATGCCGTCCAACTTTATCTCGTAGCTCGCGGCCGTCCAGGGGCCGAGGAGCTCCAGGTCCAGCGCGCCGGTTTTGTCCTCGATCTCGGGTTCGTTGGGGGAGGTGTCGTCGTCCAGGGTGAAGGTGAGAATGCGCCCCGCGCCCGCATCCAGGCCCATCCAGGGCAGGTCGAGGCGCAGCCTGGAGAGGTTGCGGGCATGGATGGCGGCGGAGTTGGCAGCCGCGTCCGCCATCACCCTGGCCATGCCGGGTTCGTTCCGCCCCGGGTTGGGGATCTCCAGGCGCAGCCACCATGCGCCGGTGTTGACCTCGTCATAGGTCTTGTAGGCCACCTCGGCGGGGCGGCGGACGAGGGCCTTGTCCCGGAAGTAGTTGGCGGTGTCCCCGTAGGGCTCCAGGAAGCCGTGCCCGATGTTGGGGCTGGTGAGGTATACGCAGCTGTAGCCGCCCCGCGGCCTCCTGGACCATTCCTGCAGCTTGTCCGCGACGTACTTGCCGTTTTCGTATTCCGAGGTCGCCGGGTTGTAGCGCGCGGGCGCGGGCGACTGTGTCCATATGAAGAACCACGGAGCCCACCAGCAGATCTGCACCGGCTCCAGCGAGTTGGGGATGTTCGCGTCCGGCGTGCCGTGCACGACACGCCAATGATTATTGACGCCGTTTTCCAGGATGTAGCGGGCGCTGCTGCCGTTGAGCACGCTCATCCTCTCCTCCCTGCCCTCCGGCTCGCCGCCCGCGAGCGCCCGCACGTAGTCGGCCAGCCTGCCGTCGTTGACGTCGGCGTAGGGCGGGCCGGGCTCAGGGGGATAATAGTCCACGAACCAGGTGTAGTCGTAGTAGAGGTCGGTCAGGCCGTCGGCGGGGCGCAGCGCCGCGCAGAGGTCCGGGTGATGCAGGCCGAAGACGAAGGCACCCAGCCCGCCCTGGGAATGACCCGCCACGTAAATGCGCGCGGGGTCTATACGGTATTTCTCCATCAGGCCCAGCAGGCTGTCCAGCACGTCGCGCTCGCCGTAGGGGTACTCGTTCTGTATGCGCACCTCGTCGAACTCGTGCGCGCCGCCGTAGCTGGCGAGGCTCACCTTGCCCGGGGGAAGCGGCTGCCCGGGTACGTCCATGCCGTAGCCGTATGGGGTGGCGTTGTATTCCGTCTGCATGTTCACCGTCTTCTCGTTGACATAGACCTCCAGGTAGTCCACGTAGCAGGAGACCTTGAGGTCTATCCAGCCGTCGGCGGTCAGCGGGGCCCACTCGAAGGCCATGGTGGACATGGCCTGCCATTTCCCGCCCTCCAGCTTGAAGAAGCGCACGTACGTCTGGTTATTCGCGCCGCGGTAAAGGTCCACGTGGTAGCAATCCCCGGCGCCGTTCCTGCGCATGTTCACGCCGAAGCCGCTGTCGGCGACCTTGCCGCCCTCGCGCACCTTGACGCGCACGGAGTATTCCTTGCCCAGCGAGCCCTCGTGCACCGATTCCTTCCAGGAGCGGGAGGGGTCCGACTGCACGTAGCTCCCGTTCGCTTCGCTCCAGGACCATTTGCCGCCCTGAGCCTTCCAGGAAGCGGCCCCGGCGGAGAAATCATCGTATATCTCCGGCTCGGGGTAATCCCTTCCCTCCCGCGATATGCCGTCCACGAACATGCTGTGCAGGTTCCTGCCCCAGGGGGCGAGCATGATCCAGCCCTTCTCGTCCGCGATCCTTTTGAGTTCGTTGGAGAAGACGTTGGCGGGGTCGTTGTCAAGCAGGGGGTTGCCGTAGAGGGCGTGCAGCTCCAGCCACACCGGGTAGGCTTTGGCCGGGTTATATCCCCTGGGGAGGTAAACGCTGCTGGGGATGCCGAAGCCATCGGCCGAGGAGGGAAAATCCACCCGGCATACCGTTCCCGCGACCGGCTCCTGATACACGGGCCCGGTGTCGCATCCCGCCAGGAGCGCGAAGACCAGGGCTATGAGCAGCAAGGGAACGATGGCGCTTGCGGCCGCCTTGCAACCTATTCTTTTCATTTTCGACCTCCCGTTTTCGCCCGCTTATACGATGCGTCGGGAGATCCCATGAAATACCCCGGAGAGTGCCCTCCAAGGGCTGCGCGAGACCCCCCCGTCTCGCTTCCCGGCTGCCGCGCGCCGCGTATCACGCGCAGGCCAGGCAACTGGCGCTTTCGTCCGTTTGCCTGATTTCCCTATAGCCATAATGCTAGCATGAGCCCGCGCCGTTTTCCATACCTGGCTGTCGCAAGCCCGCGGGCGGGATCGCCGCGCTCTCAGCCGGGATCGAAACCCACGGCATCGTGCCCGCCGTCGCGCCCCTCCCGGGAGAAATACATGGGGCGCTCGGCGACCAGCGGGGGTCCGGAGAGGACGCGCAGGAGGGTGGAGACCTGATAGCCCGCACCCGCGTGCTCGCCGACAAAGAGGTTGATGCGGGTGCCGGGAGGCACGACGACCGTGCGCGGGGCCAGAGCTCCCGCCTCCATGGTGAGATAATCGACCTCTACCAGGGCATCCTCCCCGCCGGGGTTCTGCAAGCAAAGCCAGGTGTGGAAGCCGTCACCGGTATAGCCCTCGGCGAAGATGAGCTCGCGGGAGGCGCCCTCGGCCCCTATGGAGCAGTGGCCTCCCCGCCAGCCCGCGGCGCCCATGCCCCGGTAGTCGAAATACATGGGGCGCTCGGCGAGGAAGGGGGAGGCGGAGGTCAGAGCGACGGAGACATCGCGCTCCGCGCCCACCTCGTCGGGCACGAAGACGGTCAGCCTGCCGTTTCCCTCCACGTTGTAGCGCCGGGTGAGCGGCCTGTCCTGTCCGGGCCCGAAATGATACACCGCCTCGACCTGCAATGGGCGGGTTCCGGGGTTCTGCAGGGTGAGCCACTCCTCGAAGCCCACCCGCGTCGTCCCCTCGGCGAAGTAGAAGGCGGTGGCGGGACGCCCTGCTCCCGCCACGCAGTGTCCTCCCCGCCAGCCGTGGGCGCCCCTCCCCCGGTATTCGAAATACATGGGGCGCTCGGCGACCACGGGATGGGTGGACTCGACCACGCATGACGCCTGATAGCCCCCTCCCAGGAGGTCGTTGACCTTGAAGGAGGCGCGGGAATGGGGCCCCACCGATAGGCCGCTCCTCACTATCTGGCCCTCCTCCTCGGTCTGGAAGCGAAAGGTGATGTCCGCCGCCTCATCTCCGGGGTTGAGCAGGCAGAACCATTGCTCGAAGCCCTCCCCGGTATAGCCCTCGGCGAAATAGTGGGCGCGGCTCGGAGCCTCGGTCCCCGCCGCCACATGCCCTCCCGTCCACCCCGCGCCGTAGCTGAAGTACATGGGGCGCTCCGCCGCTATGGCCCGGGAGGAGGAGACCGCCATTGCCACCTCGCGGCCCGCGCCGACCGCCGCGTTGACGTCCACGGTGCAGCGCGACCCGCCGGGCACGCGCAGGCGGGCGTCCTGGCGCTCCCCGCCGGGAAAGAGGAAGGCTATCTCCACCTCGGCGTCCTCCGCGCCCAGGTTCGCCAGGCAGAGGTACTCCTGAAAGCCCTCCCCGGTATAGCCCTCGGCGAAATAGAGGGTGCGGGGGCCGGAGGGCTTCCTCTCCAGCTTCAATATCAGCGGCGTCCGGCCCGCGGGCAGCCCGGAGACGCAGATGTTGCCCTCGGAGTCGCGGGAGACGCCGCGGAGGGAACTCGCGGCGCCGCTCGCGGGGTCTATACGCACCGGGTCCGCCAGCGTGGGGTCGGGCACCCTTATGTCGAGCACGTCGCCGGCGTCGTCCGACTTCCAGGCGGCGAGCACAAGGCCCCCCGAGGGCAGGCGAAAGGTGTGCGCCTCCAGGCTCGGCGGGGCGGCGCAGGAGAAGGAGGCCGCGCCCGGCACGGGGCCGCTGCAGGCGCCAAAGACCTCCTGAAAGGTGGAATAAAACCCGTAGGCGGGCTTGGGGGCGAAGGCGAGGTTCAGGAGCCCGTAGCGGTCCCAGGGGTTCAGATGCGTGTCCCTCAGGTTATGCCAGATCACCCGGTCCACGTCCGTCGCGGCGTAATTGATCATGGTGCGCAGCAGGTAGTCGGCCTGGGTGGCCTCGTCCACGCCGGCCCGCGACTCGGGGCTGCTGGTCCAGCCGACCTCGGTTATCCACACCCCCAGGCGCCTCGCGGTATGCCGGGAGATGAGGTCGCGCACGCCGGCGAGCAGCTCGCGGCACAGGCTCTCCTTGGGCCTGAGGGCGTCCGCGGGAGCCTGCGCCGCCCACCCGATGGTCTCGGCGTAGGGGTGATAGGCCAGCGCGTCGATGTAATCGGCCGCCCCCGCCGAGAGATAGGCCTCGAGGTCCTGCTTGCCCAGACCAGCCACTCCCCCCATGACCACGGTGGCGCGGGGGTCGGCGGCGCGGATCTCGCGGGAGGCCTCCTCGAGCAGGCCCACATAGGCGGCGGCGTCCGGGGCGGGCCTCCAGAATTGGTCGATGTTCTGCTCGTTCCATATCTCCCAGGCGGCCACCCGGCCCGCATAGCGGGTGGCCACCTTGCTCACGTATTTCCTCCAGGCGGAGGCGTCGGTGGGGGGCCAGTTCCACTCATGTCCTCCGTTGGCCCAGGGCGGGGAGGCGCCCAGGATGCCGAGGACACTTATCCCCCGCGCCCACGCCCCCTCCACCACGCGGTCCGCGCCCGTGAAATCCCACCTCCCGGGCTCGGGCTCCAGGTCGGACCAGGCGAAGTCGCAGCGCAGCCAGCTCATGCCCGCCCCCGCCGCGGCATCCAGCTCCGCCTCCACGCCGGCCGCCTGCCACAACTTGATATGGCTGGAGGCAACGCCGAAACGCGCCCCCACCGCCCCGGTGGAGGCGGGACCCGCGGCGGGGGCGGGGGAAGCCGCCGGGGGCAGCGCTCCGAGCAGGAGCAGGACCACGGCTGTGAGAACGATGGACCTACGCACCGAAAACCTCTTTTTCGTATGGCGCGGCCGCGGCCGCGGAGCGTCCTCTCTCCCCCCGGTATCGGCTCCCGCGCGCCCGGCCTGAAAGCCCCCGCGCCCGCGCCCTGCCGGCGCTGAGGCGGGCACGCGGGGGGGCGCAGTCGCCGCGCCGGGATCTATCCGTTCCCTGCTGCCGGTCCAGTGCCCTTCAGGAGTAGCCGAGCGCCCTGTCGACCAGCTCGATGAGGTGCAGGTTCTCCAGGCCCGCCGCGTCCGCCGGCTTGCGCAGGTTCAGGAAACACAGGGGACAGAGGTAGGCCATGGCCTGCGCGCCGTGTTTCACCGCGTCCCCGACATTGCGCTCCCTTATCTGCACGGCCTTATCGCGGTCCCTGGGCACCATGGGAGAGCCGCAGCACATGGCGTACTTGCGGTCGAATTCCCGCGGCAAGCGCTCCGCCCCGATGAGGTGGAGCAGCTCGTCGAGCGCCTCGTCCTTCCAGGGGCTGTAGCGCGAGGCGCAGGGCTGCTGATAGGCCACCTTGATCCCCAGGGGCTTGACCTCCCGCGCGCGCTCACGCACGAAGTCCAGCAGGTATTCGATGATGTGCACGGGGCGAAAGGGCACCTCGATGCCGTAATCCTTGACCATGGAGGTCAGGAGCGCGTAGCAGTCGTCGTGATAGAGGACGATCTCCTCCGCTCCCGTGGCGGCGAGGTTGTCCACCACCCGGCGGGCGCCCTCCCGCACCGGGCTCTCGTATCCGAGATGTATCCAGCCCACGTTGCAGAAATAATCGCCCCCCTTGAGCACGGTCATGCCCTCGAAAAGGGGCCCCTCGAAGAGGCCGGGGATGAGGTCAGCCACGCTGCACAGGCCGAGGACCGGCCTTTCGGGGTCGCCCGGTATGACCTGGCCGGGGGCCTTGGGGAGACTGCGAAACATCTGCGTGTTGGCCTCGGGGATGTTGAGCACCCCCGTCTCCTCCTGCCGCCTGAGGATGAGGTCGAAGGGGTTGGCCCCTTTCTCGCAGAACTGATTGCAGGCCACGCAGGTGATGCAGCGCGTGACGATCTCCGGAATCCCCCCCTCCCGCAGCTCGCGGATCTGCTCGATGGACTCCTCGCGGTCGTAATCGGTGTAGGGGCACATGAACACGCAGTCGCCGCACAGCTCGCATCTCTCCTCGTGAAACATCTCCGCCTCCTTTGTCTCGAGGGCCCTTGCGCGCGCTCCATCGCGGAGCATCCCCGGCCGCATCCGCCGCTTTTCTTCCCCCTCGCCCGGACGGGGGCGCCCGCTCCTCGCGGGCGACTGCCCGGACTCGCCCGCGTGGGGGCCGTGCGTGCCGGGCCGCGTGTTATAATAATAGTCGCTCTCGCCATATACTCACCAGCATCGGGAGCGCCATGCAGGAAACGCGGGCGGTCGCGGTCGGCCCAACCACGCGGGGTAACCCCGCGATGCGTGCGACATGAGGTCGGGCTCTCTTCCAAGCCCGCGGAAACGAGAGGAGATAGCCGCTTTTGCGCAGCCGCATGCGGTACCCATATATTATCCGAAGCGGATAATCCAGGCGGACACAGGGAAGGAGCAGGCCGAGTAAGTGTCGTCAGAAGGAGGGATCGGGCATGGCATTGACGTACGGGACCGATGAGTGGAATCAGGCCTATGACGCGCTGGTGAAGGAGCGCCTGGACAGCCAGTCCAAGCCCTTCGTCATGGGCACCCCGGAGTGGGTGAAGCAGTACGAGGAGCTCATTCAGAACGACGCCGAGTACAAGGAGGCCGCCAAGACCTGGGAGGGGTCGGTGGTCATCAAGATCCTCGCCAAGCCGGAGATAGGCTTGGACAAGGACCTCTACATGTTCATGGACCTCTGGCACGGCGACTGCCGCTTCGTGAAAATCGTCCCCGCGGAGGCCGGCGAGGCCGGCGACTTCGTCATCACCGGAGAATACGACCGCTGGAAGGCGGTTATGTCGAAGGAGCTGGACACCATCAAGGGCATGATGCAGGGCAAGCTCAAGCTCAAGGGGGACCTGCCGACCATCGTGCGCGCGGTGAAAGCGGCGTCGCGCCTGGTGGACCTCTCGGCCGTGACCGAGCCGAGGTTCCCGGACGACCTGGACGCCGCCGGGACGGAGGATTTGCGCACGCTGCTCAAGCGGGCCGAGGACGAGCTGGGGATTTAAGGGGCCCCGCCCTATCGCATATGCAAGTCCCCAGGCGAAGGACACGGCTCTTCACGCATGATCCCGGCGCCGGAAGGCCCCGGGATGTAACCGGAGGTGGTTGCAATGGCCTATGATACCGATCTCTCTTTTATCTACAAAAACCCCACACGAGTCGTCTTCGGGGTCAATTCCCTCAGGGACCTGAGTTCCGAGGTGGGCGAGCTCAAGTGCTCCAAGGCGTTCCTGGTCACCGATAAGGGGCTGGTGGAGGCCGGCTTGGCGGAGAAGGTGGAGAAGGCCCTGGGGAACAAGCACGTGGGCACCTTTGACGAATGCCCGCAGGACTCCGGGGTGCATATCGTGAATCAGGCCGCGGAGCTGGCGCGGGAAAAGGGAGCCGACATCCTGGTCAGCCTGGGAGGAGGAAGTGTCATCGACACCGCCAAGGGCATGGCCATCCTCCTCAAGGAGGGAGGAAAGCTGGAGGACCATTACGGGCTGCAGCTCTTCACCCGCCCCCAGACCCCGCATATCGCCATCCCCACTACCGCGGGAACGGGGAGCGAGGTCACCTGGGCCTACGTGGTCAAGGACTGGGACAAGAACCAGAAGATACTGTGCGGGGACGATAACATCATCCCCAACACGGCCATCCTCGACCCCGTGCTCACCCAGGGCCTGCCCCCCCGCATAACCGCCTTCACCGGCATGGACGCCCTCACCCACGCCATCGAGGCCATACACGCCATGGAGGCCGAGCCCATCACCGACATCATGGCCTATGGCGCCATACGCCTCATCATGCAGTACCTGCCCGTCTGCGTGGAGAACGGGGATGACCTGCTCGCCCGCGGGCAGATGCAGATAGCCGCCACCACGGCCGGGGTGGCCTTCTCCAATGCCCAGATCGGCCTCGTGCACGCCACGGCCCACTCCGTGGGCGCTCTCTACAAGGTGCCGCACGGGCTGGCCAACAGCATCCTCCTCCCCCACTGCATGGCCTACAACATGGACGAGTGCGCCGACCGCTATGCCCTGGTGGCGGAGGCCATGGGGGTGAAGGAGAAGGGCATGAGCGACGAGGAGGCCACGCTAGCGGCCATCGAGGCCGCCAGCGAGCTGGCCAAGAAGATCGGCCTCCCCCAGAAGCTGAGCGAGGTGGGCGTGGAGGAATCGGGCCTGGAGGAGGTGGCGGAGCTGTCGCTCTCCGACGGGGCCATCGTCTACAACCCCAAGATGATATTCGAGGCCGAGCAGGTCATGGAGGTATTGAAGAAGGCGTATTAGGCCGACCGCCCCTTCCGCGCGAGGGGTGGTTGGGGGATTCATACAGGAGGTAGCGATGGCGGAGGTGAAGCTGGCCCCCGGGGCGGAGGAGGTGGCCATGGCCACGATGATCGCGGAGATGATCGAGGCCAACCTGGAGAAACCGCACAAGCTCAAGGACTTCAACCGGCTCAGGTCGCGCGTCCACATCCTGGCCGAGGACGCCGAGACCGAGATGACCATGGTCTTCGACAAGGGCAGCCTGACGGTTTACGGCGGCAAGGAGGGGAAGCCCGACCTCTCCATCGTCACCGACTCCGCCTCCCTGCTCGACCTGGCCAACCTCAACATCAAGTTCGGCATGCCGTGGTATTTCGACGAGATCGGCTTGGGGGTGGTGAAGAAGCTGCTCAAGGGAGAGCTGAAGATAAAGGGCATGTTCACCCACCTGGTGGCGCTCACCCTGCTCAGCAAGGTCATGTCCCTTAACTGAATACGGCACAGCCGCGCCGACGGCTAAATAATGTGGGAGGAAGATCGGCGCAGGGCGGCGGGGCGCGCGCGATGCCGCGAGCGTCTCCGCCGGCCGGGCGCCGCGTGCCAAGCGAGGTGATAGCATGGCCTACGGCAACATGGGGAAGGCCCTGGAGGTGGACCTCGCCTCGGGGGCGATCTCCGAGTTCGAGATCGACGAGGCGACCTACCGCGACTACATCGGAGGCGCCGGGCTGGCGGCGAAACTCCTCTTCGACCGCGGCGACCTGGAGGCGGGCCCCCTCGACCCCGAGAACCTGCTCATCTTCGCCAGCGGGCCCCTCACGGGCATCGGCTTCTCGGGCTCCAGCCGCCTTTCCGTGGGGGCACGCTCGCCGCTCACCGGCATCTGGGGCCAGGCCTCCTGCGGAGGCAACTTCGGACCCGAGCTCAAGAGATGCGGCTACGACGCCGTCATCCTCAGGGGGAAGGCGAGCGAGCCGGTGTTTCTGCTCCTGGGCGACGACTCGGCGGAGATCGTCTCCGCGCAGGACCTCTGGGGCATGGATACCTATGAGACCACGGACGCCCTCAAGGAGCGCTACGGCAAGCAGGCGAAGGTTCTGGCCGTGGGGCCAGCGGCGGAGAACCTCATCCCCTACGCCGCCATCGTCAACGATTACGGCCATATCTTCGGCCGCGCGGGCATGGGCACGGTCATGGGCTCAAAGAACCTCAAGGCCCTGGTAGCGCGGGGCGACAAGAAGGCCCAGTACGCCGACCCCGAAAAGGTCAAAGCCATGCAGGCGGAGCACCGCGAGCTCATCAAGGACAACATCTTCTGCGGCGCCCTCTCCGCCTTCGGGACCGCGGCGAACATGGAGGCCAAGATGTACGAGGGCGACGTCCCCACCCGCAACTGGGGACAGGGGATATGGGAGGAGGGGGCGGAAAAGCTCTCGGGCATCGCCCTCGCCGACAGCTTCATCGTCGACCACGGCAGCTGCCGCGGCTGCGCCGTGCGCTGCAAGCCGGTGATCGAGGTCAAGGAGGGCCCCTACGCCATCCCCCGAGGCCCCGGTCCCGAGTACGAGACCCAGGCCGCCTTCGGCACCCTGATCATGAACGACAACCTGGCGGCGGTGTGCAAGGCGAACGAATTCTGCAACCGTGTCGGCATGGACACCATCACCTGCGGATCCACCATCGCCTGGGCCATGGACTGCTTCGAGCAGGGCATACTCAAGCCGGAGGACTACGACGGCCGCGTGCTGGAATGGGGCGACGTGGACACGGTGCTCGGGCTGCTGCCGGACATCGTCGCCAGGGAGGGCAAGCTGGCCAGCCTGCTCGCCAAGGGCTCCCGCGCCGCCGCCGAGGAAGTAGGAGGGGGCGCCGACGCCTACCTCACCGATACCAAGGGGCTGGAGGCGCCCATGCACGACCCCCGCTGCAACTGGGGGGACGGCCTGGCCTACGCCGTCTCCGTGCGCGGCGCCTGCCACGTCTCCAACGTGACCTTCCTGCTGGAATGGGGGGCCATCGAGTACCCGGAGATCGGCCTGGACAAGAATTACCAGAACCAGTCCGCGGAGTTCAAGGCGGAGGCGGTGGCGGGCACCGCGGACGTGGGGTGCATCTTCAACTCCGCCTGCTGGTGCGAGTTCCCCGGCACCGCCTACACCCTGACGCAGTGGGCGGAACTCTTCAGCGCCGCGGCCGGCTACGACTGGGACGTGGAGAAGATGATGGAGGCGGGGGCGCGGGTATGGTTCCTGCAGCGCTGCCTGAGCCACATCTGGGGCGCGAGCGGCGCGGACGACCGCATCGGGCAGCGCATACTGACGCCGGTGGAGGATGGCGGCATCGCCGGCTCCGTTCCGGACATGGAGACCATGCTGCGCGAGTTCTACGAGTTCCGCGGCATGACCCCCGAGGGCCTGCCCACACGCGAGGTGCTGGAGAGATACGGCCTCGGCGCCGTCGCCGACAGGATGAAGCTCTGAGCGCGGGACGGCCCCGGGCGCAGCGCATGGGCCTCGCTTTCCCGCCTGTGCCCTGCTGTGCCCGTAGCTCCCGGGCGCGGGCAAGGGTCGCCCGCGCAGGCACGGCGCGGACGCATCCTCGATGATGTCTCCGAACCCCGCCCCTGGCCCCCGCCGCGCAGCCCCCTGGCCCATCCGCCCCATCCGCGCCCCGAGGCGGGGAACAAAAAAGGTGGCGATGGGAGCGGAAGAGGTGTACATTCTATGCGGCGGGAGATGACGCGCCGAGGGCCGGCGCCAGCAGGCGCGGCCTGCCGCCTGTCGCGGAAAGAATCATTTCACCAAGGAGGATGCGAACATGCAGAAAGACGTCAGAGGCAAGGTGTTCCTGGTCACCGGCGGGGCCATGGGCATGGGTAAACTGGTGGCAGAGCGGTTCGCCCGCGACGGAGCCAGGGTAGTCATCTGGGACGTGAATAAGGATGCGCTGGCGAAGACCGAGGCCGAGTTCAAGGCCAAGGGATACGACGTCGCCACCTCCGTCGTCGACGTCTCGGACCGCGAGGCGGTCTACGCCGCGGCAGGCAGGGTCAAGGCCGAGGTCGGCCCGGTCGACGTGCTCATGAACAACGCCGGTATCGTCAGGGGGGGCCACTTCCTCGACACCGACGACGACGACAACTTAAGGACCATAGACATCAACTTCACCGCCCAGCTGTGGACATGCAAGGCGTTTCTTCCCGACATGGCGGCGCGCAACGACGGCCACGTCATAGCCCTGGCCTCGGCCGCGGCCATAACCCCGACCCCCGGCGCCTCCGCTTACGCGGCGAGCAAGGCCGCCGTGCGCCACTGGATGGACACCGTCCGCTGGGAGTTCAAGGTGCGGGGGAAAGGCGGGGTGAAATTCACCTCCGTGTGCCCCTCGATCGTGAGCACCGGCATGTTCGCCGGCTGCGAGGCGCCCATCCTCTCCCCCTTCATGACGCCGGAGAAGATGGCGGACAAGATCTATCAGGGCTATCACGGCAACAAAGTCACGATCATGGAGCCCTTCGTGGTAAAGTTCACCCCGCTCATGGCGGCGCTGCTTCCGGAGCCCGTGCGCTACGTCGTGGGGAAGCTGCTCAAGCTGAACTCGATGTTCGAGGGCTGGGTGGGCCACTAGCCCGAGAGCCCGCTTCGCCCGGGGCGATTCCGACAGGCGGACCCGCATATCCTGCGCCCTCATTGCCTCCATCGAGGCCCGCAAGGAAAGCACGGGGCCACGTCTTGCGAATCCCAGGTAAAACCCCAGATGCGAACAGGGAAGATAGCGGAGCCGGCAAAGATCAGGACTCGACCCCATCCGGGAAAAGGTGACGCGCCGGGATAAAAGTTATAGAATGTTAACGCTTGCTTAATACAAGTGCCGTTGCGGCGGCGGTGTTCCATGGTACTCGATGGCAATCCTGCAGAGATCCCATCGCGTATTGGCGCACGGCAATGCGCGTCCTGGAGGATTTTCATCCTGCGCGAGGAGGTGGTGGATGTCAGCGCTGTGGACATACTTCAATGGCAGCACAGTTTTCTAAAGGGAGGTGAGGCAGTTGCCTGATTGGAAAGACGAGGTGGACCTTATCGTCCACGAGGGCAAGATAAGCGTTCCCTATTCGTGGACGGTGGGGAGCACTTTGAGCCGCTTCTACTGCGAGCTGCGGGACAACGGCAAGATCTGGGCCAACCGCTGCCCGAGCTGCGGAAAGGTCTTCGTGCCCCCCAAGATCAAGTGCATCGACTGCTACGAGGACCTTCACGACTGGCTGGAGCTTCCCGGCACCGGCACACTGGAGACCTACACGGTGGTGCACTACGAGGAGCCCGTGCTCCATCCCCGCAAGGCGCCCTTCGCCTACGGCGTGATCATGATGGACGGCGCCGACAGCGGTATGGTGCATTTCCTGGGCGACGTGGACCTGGAGGAGATAAAAGTCGGCATGAGGGTGGAAGCGGTACTCGAGGATGAGCGCGAAGGCAACATCCTCGATATCAGGCACTTTCGCCCCATAACCTAGGGAAGCGGGGTGAGATATATGGAGAAAGTAGCAATTATCGGCGTGGGCATGACCAAGTTCGACCGCAACAGCCCCCTCACCTTCGCGGAGCTCGTCTTCGAGGCCACCAGCAAGGCCATCGAGGACGCGGGCATAGACAAGGACGACATCGACAACGTGGTCACCGTCTCCAGCGACTTCTGGGACGGCCGCACCATCTCCACCATGGCCGTAACCGACGCCTCCAACGCCTACGATCGGGACATCACCTGCGTGGAGGGCGACGGGACCTTCGGCGCCCTCTACGGCATGATGCGCATACTCTCCGGGACCTTCGGCATCACCGTCGTCTGTTCCCATCACAAGGGCACGGAGAGCAGCATGAACGGCATCACCAACTGCGCCTTCGACCCCCTGGTGGAGAGGCGGCTGGGACTGGACGCGGTGTCCTCGGCAGCCCTGCAGGCGCGCCGCTATATGAGCAAGTACGGGCTCCTGGAGGAGCAGTTCGCCCTGGTGTCGGTGAAGAACCACGGCAACGGCATGCGCAACCCGCAGGCGCTGTTCCCCATGGATATCAGCGTGGACGACGTGATGAACTCGCGCAAGATAGCGGATCCGCTCAAGCTCCTCGACTGCTCCCCCGTGACCGACGGGGCCTGCACCCTGCTGCTCGCGGCGGAGAGAAACGCCAAAAAGCTCACCACCAGCAAGAAGCGGGTGTGGCTGAAGGGCGTGGGGCATTGCGGCGACGCCTTCCGCCTCGGCGACCGCGACCTGGCGGACACCCGCGCCCTGAAGAAGGCGGCCAAGCGGGCCTACGAGATGGCCGGCATCACCGACCCCGGCAAGGAGATCGACTTCGCCGAGGTCTACGACGCCTTCTCCTATATGGAGCCGCTGTGGCTGGAGGGCCTGGGCATATGCGACGACGGCATGGGCTGCGAATACATAGAGCGCGGCCGTTTCGATTTCGATGGCCCGCTCCCCGTCAACCCCTCCGGCGGACGCCTCTGCGCCAACCCTGTGCAGGTGGCGGGCCTCGCGGCCATGGCCGAGGCGACCCTGCAACTGCGCGGGGAGGCGGGAGAACGGCAGCTGGACGGCGTGGAGACCGCATTGGTCCACGGCATCAACGGCATGTGCGGACAGTCCCACTGTGTGTGGGTCCTGGGAAGATAGGGAGGTGACGTGATATGGGTAAAAGAGTAGGTATCATCGGAGTAGGCCAGACCCACCACGCCGCCAAGCGCCTCGACGCTTCCGGCGTCGAGCTCATCGCCGAATCCGTCACCCGGGCTCTGGACGACGCGCAGTTGACCATGGCCGACATCGACGCCATCGTCATCGGCAATATGGACCACTTCGAGAACATCAACTACGTGGACACCTGGGCCACCGACGGCCTGGGGTCTTGCATGAAGCCGGTCTTCAAGGCGACCACGGGCGGCACCACCGGGACGACGGTCGCGGCCTGCGGATATTATCACTGCGCCAGCGGGCTCTTCGACGTGGTGCTGGCGGTGGGATGGGAGAAAAACTCGGAGTCGGACACCCAGGCGGCCATCGCCACCTGCGCCAACCCGACGCTGGAGCGCGACCCCTTCGCGGGAGCCATCGGGCCGCTGGCCACGGAGTACTCCATGTACATGAAGGCCTATGGGGCCACGGAGGAGGACTCGGCCATCGTGGCGGCGCGCGACCGCAACAACGCCCTCAACAACCCCTACGCCCACTCGCGGCAGGCGGTGACGGTGGAGGACGTGCTCAACTCGCCCATGCTCTCCTATCCGGTGAAGTTCCTCGACATGTGCCCGCGCTCGGACGGATCCTGCGCGGTGATCTTCGCCGCCGAGGAGAAGGCGAAGAAGCTCTGCCCCAAGCCGGCATGGGTGCACTGCTCGGTGGTGCGCCACGACTACACCCACTTCGGGGACCTGGAGTGGAAGTTCATGCCCACCCTGGAGCGGGCCTCCGCGGCCGCCTACAAGCTGGCGGGCATCACCGATCCGCTCAAGGACTTCGACGTGGCCGAGCTCTACCTCCCCTGCTCCACCTGCGGGGTGAAGTGGATGGACTCCCTGTGGTTCTGCGAGCACGGCGGGGCGCCCGAGCTCATCCGCAAGGGCACCTTCAACATGGACGGCCAGCTCCCCATCAACCCCTCGGGAGGAGTCATCTCCTGTAATCCCATCGGCGCCACCGCCCTCATCCGTGTTGGCGAGGCGGCCTGGCAGATCATGGGCAAGGCGGGGGACCGCCAGGTGCCGGACGTGAAGAAGGCCCTGTGCACGGGATTCGGGGGCTGTAGCTGGACGGGCCTGATGATCCTGGGCGCGGACCTGCCCTGAAGCGCGGAGGAGGTGACTTTCATGGGCATGTATAAAGACAAGCGCAAGACGACGCACACCCCCGAGGGTTACGAGCTGCTCACCCACGAATCCGGCCACCTGGAATACGATTTCCACTGGCACCTCGGTTACTACTGGAGCAAGTACCTGGCCGAGCTGCGGGACAACAAGCGCTTCATGGGCGTGAAGTGCCCCAGCTGCGGCGTAGTCTACAACCCGCCGCGGGTCAACTGCGGCAAGTGCTACAAGCGGATGGACGAGTGGGTCGAGCTCGCCGACGAGGGCTCGCTCGAGGGCTTCACCATCGTGCGCTTCCCCTACATCGACCCCAACAACGGCGCCATGAGGCAGGTGCCCTTCACCTCGATCTGGGTGACCCTGGACGGGGCCGACACGCGCATGATGCATTTCAGCAACGTGTTCGATGAGAAGGACCTCGACGTGGGGATGCGCATGCGCGCCGTATGGAGCGAGAAGCGCACCGGAAGCATCCATGACGTGGAGTACTTCGAGATAGTGGAGTAACGCGAAGCGGGAGGACCGCTCCCGGAAAGCAAGAGACCGGGCGGGCGGAGTACATCCGCCCGCCCCTTGCATGCACAAGAGGCCGGGTCCCGGAGGCCTTGATCTGCGTCGGCCCGCTCCATGTGCGGCGTCTTTGCGGTTTTTCATGTACTCTGATATGAAAACACAGGGCCCGATCGCCGAGCTCGGGCAGGTTCGCGGGAGCGGCATGTCCCCCTCGACCATGCCTCTGCGCGCAGGAGTGCGGGCGCAGGAAGGAGCCGCCGTTAATCATGGCCAAGGAAATATTCGAGACAGACTCCGTTCCGCGGGCGGTCACCAAGATGACCATCCCGAGCATCATGAGCATGCTGGTCGTGTTCATCTACAATGCCGCGGACGTCTTTTTCGTGGGGCAGACGGGCGATGCCAACCAGGTGGCCGCGGTGGCCCTGACCATACCCGTCTTCATGCTCTTCATCGCGCTGGGCAATGTCTTCGGGATCGGCGGCAGCTCGTTGATATCGAGGTCGCTGGGGCGGGGGGACGAAGAGAGGGTGGCCCGCATCAGCAGCTTCTGCTTCTACGCGTCCATCATCTCCGGCCTGGTCATGATCGCCCTGCTGCTCCTGGGCATGAACGTGATCCTGGGCCTCATCGGCACCAATGAGAAGACGGTCGGCTTCGCCAGGTCCTACCTCATCTATATCGCCATCGGCTCGCCCTTCACCATCATGCCCGCGGCCTTCGGTCATATCGTCAGGGGGGAAGGCGCGCCCAAGCAGGCCATGATCGGCATGCTCATCGGGAACATCCTCAACATCATCCTGGACCCCATCTTCATCCTCCCCATGGGCATGGGGGTGACGGGGGCCGCGCTGGCCACGGTCATCGGCAATCTGGTCAGCAGCATCTATTTCATCTACTACCTCCTGGGCAAGAAGACCCTGCTCTCCATCAGGCCGCGGGACGCGAGGATAGAGCGCGGCGACGCGGCGGGCATCTTCGGCATCGGGCTCCCCGCCGCCTTCAACAACCTCTTGATGAGCACCTCGTATGTGCTCCTCAACAATGTGCTCAACGGATACAAGCGGGGCGAGATGCTCATCGCGTCCATGGGCGTCGCCAACCGGGCGGGGATATTCCTCATCTTCACGCAGCTGGGCTTCGCCATGGGCATACAGCCGCTGATCGGATACAGTTACGGCGCCAGGAACATGGAGCGCCTGAAGAAGATAGTGCGCTTCTCCTTCCTCTGCACCGCGCTGCTGGGCGTGGCCATGACCATCGTGTACGGCCTGGCCACCAACGCCATCATCAAGGCCTTCATCGACGATGCAGAGGTGATAAAAACCGGGGTGCAGATAATGCGCGCGCTGATCATCTCCTATCCCGTGGTCGGCATACTTTTCGTCGTCACCTATTCCTTTCAGGCCATGGGCATGGTGGGTAGCTCGCTGCTGCTCAATATAAGCAGGCAGGGGCTGACCTTCATCCCCCTGCTCTTCATCCTCAACGCCACCGTCGGCCTGGACGGGGTCTTCTATTCCCAGCCCATCGCGGATTACGTATCCGTGTCTTTGGCCATACTGCTTTTCGTGCTTGCGATAAATAGGGTCGGCGGCGGAGGCGCCAAGAGCCCGCCGCATGGGCCGGGAGATGCGGCGCCAGCGGCGGTGAAAGATGAGTAGCGGGCGGCCCCGCTGTCCTGAGCGGTGAAGGGGAAGGCCGCCCGCATGAGCGGGAGGCCGCTGAGGAGTGGGGGGAGGAAGGCCTGCCGGCGTAACGCTAGAGCCGCTCCGGCGCGGGGCGGACATAGAGGCGGTAGAGGGGTTCGCCCCCCGCCTTGTAGCACCCGCTGCAGCCGGGAGCGGCGGCGGCATCCGCCTCCTCGAGCAGGCATTCAAACCCCAGCTCTCCGTATTCGCGCACAACGCGGTATAGGTGGTCTCCGCCGGAGATCATGGCCTCCCTCCAGCGGCCTTCCCCTATCTCGGCGGGCTCTTGCAGCAGTCGGCAGTGCGGCGGAAAGTACGCTTTCTTCGGCCCCTCGCCTTCTCGCATGGCACACCCCCTTGTAGCCCTTCCTCTCCCCCCGGAAGCCGCCCTCCGTCCTCCGGGCGCACACACGACATGGCCGGGGGGCGCTCCCGCGCTGCAGTCCCCCGCGCAAAGAGCATGAGAGCGGGCCTCAGGGCAAAGCCCCCGAGTGCCGTCCGGGGAGCTGGGCCCGCAAGCCCGGCCCCGGGACGCGAACTCTCAGAGGGCGGGGCTTGCAGGCGGCCTCGGGCCTCTTCAGCGCTTGATCATGGTGTTGGCCTGATGGGGACAGACCTCCACGCACAGCCCGCAGCCCTGGCAGTTCAGCACCTCGACCTTGCCGTCCACCAGCCTTCTCTCCTCGAAAGCGCATATCTCCACGCACTTGCCGCATCCCTCGCACTTGTCCTTATCGACGACGGAGCGGTATTCGGAGGGGATGAAGCGGAAAGGAGTCCCCTTGTAATAGAGGTAGCCCTGTATGGGCAGGCAGGCGCACTTGCAGCAGTTACAGATAACGAAATAGTTGGTGCTGCCCTGATAGTACATGTGGCGGTCCAGCATGGGCACCAGCCCCAGGCTGTAGCACTCGCGGACCTTGTCCTTCGCTTCCTCCTTGGAGATGACGCGGTATTCCTCGGGGAAGAGGTCCAGCCAGAGAGAGGTGCCGGTGAGGATGACGATATCCGTGTCCAGCGGGTGGTCGCAGACATTGGTGGCAAGGCGGCAGCGGCAGGGCCCCAGCGCTATGCTGCTGTCCTCGGGCAGGCTGTCGATGAAGGCGTGCATCTCCCCCAGGGTCATGACCTTTCCGGCCACCATGCGCTCGCCGACGAACTTTCCGGCCAGGCGGTAATTCAGCTTCCTCACCCACATCTTGCCCAAAATCGGGTACTTGTGGCGGAGGTTGAGTATGCGGTAGAGCACGCTCAGGAAGCGCACCTCTATCCATGCGTAACGCTTGAGCATGAAGAGGCGCAACCGGCTCTTCTCCCCGATGAAGGCGTTGCCCCAGTGAAAGGGGGCTCCGCGTATGAGCGCGCCAAGCGCAAGCGGTGGGAGCAACAATGTCCCCAGGCGCCCGCGAATGCCGTTCCGTCCGTTTTTCAACATCCCCACCTCCGTCAGTGTCGTCCCGTTATTTGCCGTGCGTCGCTCATCGCGACACTGACATTCTATCACCGTTTTCCGCCGGCGGTCACGGAAGCTTGAAAAGATAGCGGGCCCCGCCCACGGACGGAGCCCGGTTTGGTGCGCGCCTGCCGCGCCTACCTGGTGGTCACCTTGAACGCGACCTCTCGGGAGGGCTCGTCGCCGCTGGGGCCGTAGAGGCCGAGCCTGATGTCCTGCTGGCCGGGGCCGAGCACCGTGAAGGTGAACTCGGTGACGACCTCGCCGCCGATAAGCTCCGACGCCTTGCTCTCCGAGCCCATGAACTTGAGCATGTCGGTCTTGATGTCCCCCGCCAGCCGCCACTCGTACCCCGCTCCGCCGCTGCTCTTCACCTGCAGGATGAAGACCTCGCCCCTCTCTGCGCTGATGGGGAGCGTGGGGTCGTCATAGGTCTTGGGCGGAGTGGGCGCGGGCGGGGGAGGCGCGCTCACGGTCACCTCGACGATGTCCTTCCTCTCCACCGGGTCGCCTGCGCCGGGCCCCTTGTAGCTCAACTCGAAGGAGGTCTTGCCCGCGCCGAGCCCCTCGAACCTCCACACCTGCCGCTGCGGCGCCCCGAGGTCCCCTCCCCCGCTGACCTCATTGCTCACCAGCTTGAGGACTCCGGCGTCGGGCTCCCTGGTCAGCGTCCATGAATAGCCCGCGGAAGGATTGGTGTCCAGGGTGAGGTCGAAGGTCCTGCCCACCTCCACCCTGAAGGCATGGACCACCTCGTTGTCCGCCTGCTTGACCTTGAGGTCCACGCTAAGGCGCTTGGCCGGAGGTGTCTCCGCCTCCCAGGGGCGCGCGTATTCCAGCACCATGGTGGTGGAACCCTCACCCACCGCCCAGAAATGCCAGACCTGCTCGCCGGGCGCTCCCACCAGGTCGCCCTGGGGCGCGATGTAATCGCTGGCGAGGACGCGCACTATCTTCTCGTCGGGCGCCGCCGCCGTCTGCCAGCCGTACCCGGTAGTGGGGTTAGACTCCAAGGTGAGGTTGAAGTGCTGACCCGTCTCCACATCGAAGCCCTGCCTGGTCTCCTCCGTTACCACCTGCTCTTCCTCGTCCGTCTTGCCTTCCTCTTTCTTTCCACACCCGGTCACCATGAGGACCAGGCTGAGCATAAACACCGCGGCCATCACCAGCAACGACCTCCCGCCGATTCTCTTGGCCATCAGCCTCTCCTTTCTTATAACCTTCCACCCGACTCCATAGGTTTTTCGCCAGTCCCGTGCGCTTTCCTGCCCCGGCAGCGCCCTTCATTCTCTACTGGCGGCAGCGTATAAGACGCATCTCAAACCGCGGAGGTTGCGGGTGCAGTGGGGCAGGGGGGATGCAGGCGCCTCGCCAGGCGGCGCCCGCTCGGGATACAATGGAGCGGAGGTGAGAGCATGAAAGGCCTGGAGAGCCTGGCACGCAGGTTTCTTTACTATCCCGACCGCCTGCCCCCGGAGATGCCGCCCCCGCGCTGGGCGGGCGGAGCGGAAGAAGTGTGGATGAAATGCGACGACGGAGTGAGCATACACGGCTTGTGGTGGCCCGAGCCGGAGGGCGCACCGGTCATCCTCTTTCTGCACGGCAACGCCCAGGAGGTCTACAGCTGGTCCCTGGTGCGTGAGGAGCTCGCCCCCACCGCCTGCCGCATGTTGCTCATCGATTACCACGGTTACGGCAAGAGCGGCGGCAAAGCACATGAGGCCGGCCTGTACCTGGATGGAGAGGCCGCCTTGCGCTGGCTGCATGAGCGCGGCGTCGAGGACTCCGGGGTGGTGCTTTTCGGAAAATCCCTGGGCGGCGGGGTGGCCTGCGAGATAGCCCAAAACAGGCCCTTCAAGGCCCTGGTGCTCGAGTCCACCTTCACCTCGCTGGCCAGCGTGGCCCGCAAGCTCTTTCCTTTTATCCCCAGAAGGATGCCCCTGGGGGAGGTCTACGATTCCGTCTCCAAGCTGCCGCGCGCCCGCTGCCCGGTGCTGGTGATACACGGCGACAGGGACGAGCTCATACCGGTGGAGGAGGGGCTGCGCCTCTACGAGGCCGCCCCCGACCCCAAGGATCTTTACCTGGTGCCCGGGGCCGGACACAACGACGTCTCCCTGGTCGCGGGCCCGGCCTATGCGCGCCGCATCTCCGCCTTCCTCGAGGCCGGCCCATGACACCTATCGCCCGCCTCCCGGGGCCGGTGCCGCGTTTTGCGAACCCGAGGCAAAAGCCCGGGTGCGAACAGGCAAGATAGCGGAGCCGGCAAAGAACAAGACCTGACCCCATCCGGGTCACGACAGGCGATGATGAACGCCCGGGAGTGACCCCATTGCCCCCGGGCGCCGCTCGGCCGGTAACGCCTGTTGCTGATGCATGCTGCCGACTGACCCCACGTGATAACCTTGCTGCATGTGGTGGAACGCACTCCTGGCGGCCTTTGGCCTCATCTTCGTGGCCGAGCTTGGCGACAAAACCCAGCTCATCATCCTCACCCTCGCCGCGAGATGCGGTTTCAGGCAGGTCTTCCTGGGGGCGGCGGCGGCGTTCGCCCTCTTGAACGCCCTGGCCGTCTCGCTGGGCGTGCTCCTCTACGAGTTCGTCCCCGAAGCCGTCATCAAGTACGCGGTGGGCGGGGTCTTCCTCCTTTTCGGGTTGATGATGCTGCTTCCGGCAAAGGAAAGGGAAATACTTGACGAGGACGGCCGCTGTGAACAGGACCTGGAAGGTGGAGATGGCGAGGCAAAAGGTGGGCGCGGGCCGTTGCTCAGTGCCTTCCTGCTCGTCTGCCTCATGGAGCTGGGGGACAAGACGCAGCTCTCGCTGCTGGCCATTGCGGCTAAATACTCCCAACCGCTCTTCGTCTTCCTGGGGGGCACGCTGGCCCTGTGGGCGACGTCGCTCATCGCCGCCCTCCTCGGCGCGGGGATGGGAAAGTATGTTCCGGAGGCCTGGATGCGCCGCATCTCCGGCGCTGTCTTCATCGCCTTCGCCCTGTTCATCCTCCTCCGCTGACCTTCGCCCGCAGGAGGGCTCGCGTTTTGCCTCCGGGCCGCGAGGCGAGGATGCCGGGATCTGACAGCAAGTGCTGCATATGGAACGGGATCCGGGGGCGCGGCCCTCGCTCCGCACTCGCAGGTTCTAAAGGGCCGGCGCCTGCCCAACCTGGCCCTTCCCACCATCCGAGCGTCTGCCCACCTGGCCCTTTACATTATCCGCAGCGTCTGGCCTCCCCCCACCATCCCTATAGACCTCAGCGTCTGCCCTCCCGGCTCTCTCTCCAGCCCGCCGCATGGGCTCGCGTTTTGCCTCCGAGCCGCGAGGCGAGGATGCCAAGACCGAGCCCACACTCGCGCAACGCGGCGGAGGGCGCGTAGCGCTGGGGTCCGGTCCCGCGCTTTTTGCGCCGCAGGCGATAAGCCGGAGGCGTGAAAGGCCGGGACCTGACAACAAGTGCTGCTACCTTGAAGTTCCCGTACCGGTACCGGGCCTCACCTTCCGTATGCGAAGCGGCCCCTACGATGACACGTCCGGAAGAACATGTGCCACTCACCCCTGTGGGGCCACGTCTTGCAAACCCGAGGCAAAAGCCCAGGTGCGAACTGGGAAGATAGCGGAGCAGGCAAAGAACAAGACCTGACCCCTTCTGTCCACCCCGGCTCTCTCTCCAGCCCGCCGCATGGGCTCGCGTTTTGCCTCCGAGCC
>CAZEAU010000019.1:0-52619 GCA_964510515.1 uncultured Actinomycetota bacterium
CTATAGGGATGGTGCGGGGAGGGCAGACGTTGCGGATGTGTGGCAAGGGTCAGGTGGCCAGACGCTGCGGATGTTGGGAAGAGCAAGGAGGGCAGACGACGGTCCTTTAAGACCTGCGAGTGCGGAGCGAGGGCCGCGTCCCCGGATCCCGTTCCACAAACATCCTCGCCTCGCGGCTCGGAGGCAATACGCGAGCCCATGCGGCCGGGGGGGAGAAGGGAGCGTGAGCGGGATGAAAAGAGGCCTTAGCGCCAGTGATCGGCGATGAGCTCGGCGACCTCGGCCTCGCGCCCGAAGAGGAAATGGTCCGCGCCCGCGAGCAGGCGCAGTTCCGCCCCCAGGCGTGAGGAAAGCCTCTGTAGCTTGTCCGCGTCGTTGAACTGGTCCCGCTCGCCGCTGACGATGATGGCGTCCGGCGGCGGTACGGCCCCCTCCGCCTCAAGGAAATAGAAGAAATCGAACCCCACCATGGGCGGGCTGACCAGGGCGATCCGGCTCGGGACGCCGCTCTTCACCGCCCATCTCAGGCCGACCCATGCGCCGAAAGACCACCCCGCCAGCGCCAGCCCATCGCCATCGATGTCCGGCCTCTCCGCCAGAAAGCGGTAAGCTCCCTCAACGTCCTCCACCTCGCACAGGCCCCCGGTTGAAACCCCGCCGCTGAGCCCCACGCCGCGGAAGTTGAAGCGCAGGCAGGCCCAGCCGTGCGCGACCAGGGTGCGCGCCATCACCTCGAGCAGGGGCACATACATGGAGCCGCCCCCGATGGGGTGGGGGTGGCAGAGTATGCAGGCCGGGGGGCGCTCGGCCGTCCGCGGCATCTCCAGGATGCCCTCCAGCCGTATCTGCTCCACACAGTCGGCATAGAAACCCGTCCGCTCACTGCGCATGCGTCGTTTCCCTCCCGTCCTTTCGGCGCTCACCGCCGGCGTTCATTTACGTTACTCTAGCAGTCGGGGAGCTCTCGATCCAGGCATGGCGTCTGCTCCCGTTCAGCACACGCCCCGGCCTCTTCCCCATTCGCGCCCTGGGTTCCGCGCCATACCCTCCCGCCCCCGCCAATGCTCTTTTCACCGTTCGCACCCAGGGCTCCGCATCGCGCAGGCAGGGCGCGGCCCCGCTCGTCCTTCCCGGCGCAGGTATGGCGTCTGCTCCCGTTCAGCACACGCCCCGGCCTCTTCCCCATTCGCGCCCTGGGTTCCGCGCCATACCCTCCCGCCCCCGCCAATGCTCTTTTCACCGTTCGCACCCAGGGCTCCGCATCGCGCAGGCTGGGCGCGGCCCCGCTCGCCCTTCCCGGCGCAAGCCGAAGAGAGCGGACGCGCGCAGGGGAGATGGCGCACAACAACAGGCAGGGTGTCCTCTCCCGCGAGCGGACGCGCGCAGGGGAGATGGGCCGCGGAGGTGGAGGCGGGTCTTGCATCGCGGCAAATATGGTTTAATAGCTTCGTACACTGATGGTGCGCGCGGCGCGGGCACCGTGGCAGGAAGAAGAGAGGGGAATTCCCATGGATTGCGACGTCATCGTCATCGGCGGAGGTTACGCCGGGCTCTCGGCGGGCGCCCTCCTGGCGCACAAGGGGTACGAGGTCCTGCTCCTGGAGAAATCGAAGTCCCTGGGCGGGCGGGCCAGCTATATGGAGAAGGACGGCTATGTCGTGGAATACGGCCTGCATGCCAACCGCAACGCATCGCAAGGCGCCGCCGCCGAGGTCTTCCGCCGTCTCGGCCGCGAACTGGATTTCATCGAGTCCGGCGAGCCGGAATTGTGGCGCGATGGCGCCTTCCTGCCCCTCCCCAACAACGTCGGCAAGATATTCAAGTCGCCCATGCTCCCCCTGCCCGCCAAGCTCGCGGCCGCCCGTTACCTGCTCAAGCTGGTCGCGGGCAATCCTGCTAAAAAATACCAGGTCTCCCTGGAGGAGCTGACCGCGGGCTGCAAGTCCCGGGAGACGCTGGAGATCCTGCGCATCATCTCCGGCATCGGCATCATAGCCCCCGAGCCCCGTTACGCCTCCGCGGGAGAGCTGGGAGCATACCTCAAAAAGGCCCTGCGCTCCAAGGTCAAGGTGGCCTACCCCAGGGGGGGGACCCGCACCATCATCGAGGGCCTCAGGGAGGAAGTGGAGAAAAGCGGCCAGATCATGCTGGGCAACAAGGTGACGCGCCTGATGCTCAAGAAGGGCCTGGTCAACCAGGTGAAGACGGAGGCGGCCACCTACAGCGCCTACAGCGTGGTCAGCGCCATCCCCGTGCAGGACGTGCCCGACCTCTTCGGGGGAAAGAACCTGCCCATCAAGTTCACCAAGGCCGCCCGGGAACTGGTCCCCACCGCCGGCATCTCCCTGGACGTCGGGTTCAAGCGCAAGGTCTCCGAGAAGGACGGCCTGCTGGTGACGTCCGAGCCCCTGAGCATGGGTCACTTCACCTCCAATATCGACCCCGGGATGGCCCCGCAGGGCAAGCAGCTCCTCTCCTGGTACTACCCGCTCCCCCTGCCCTGGATCAAGAACGCCGAGAAGATGGAGCGCGAGGAGCAGCGCCTGCGCGAAGTGCTCGCGGAGATGTTCCCGGGGATATGGGAGGCCGTGGACTGGGAGCGCACCTTGCGGCTCTCCATGGTGGACGGCTTCGTGCCGCGCCCCGGACAGACGCGGGAGGACCGGGCCGACTTCACCATACCCTCCCTGGAGAACTTCTTCCTCTGCGGCGATACCACCCGTGCGGAGGGCACGGGCGGGGACACCGCCTTCAACTCCGCCGCCAGCGTCTCCGACCTCGTGAGCGCATACCTGGAGGAGATAACCGAAGAGGAAACGGTCGAGGACTGAAGCAGGAAAGGAACGCGCATGGACGGACATCCTTCCCTCGCCGATGCCGGCGACAGCATACTGGTTATCATCGACCCCCAGGAGAAACTGGTGAAGATGATCCACAACCGCGAGGAGGTGGTGGCCAACCTCATCCGCCTGCTCAGATTGGCGCACATCTTCGCCTTGCCGGTCGTGCTCACCGAGCACTACCCCCGGGGCCTGGGCAACAGCGTGGACGAGGTCAAAGAGGCCCTGGCCGTGTACGACCCCATCGTCAAGCGCATCTTCAGCTGCTTCGGCGTGCCCGAGTTCGCGCAGGCGCTGGCGGCGAGCGGCAGAAAACGCCTCCTGATCGCCGGGATCGAGACCCATATCTGCGTGTGCCAGACGGTGCACGACGCCCTGCACCGCGGCTTCCAGGTGCAGGTGGTCGCGGACGCAACGGGCACGCGCAAACGCGGGGACCACGAGACCGCCCTGGCCAGGATGCGCGATGCGGGTGCGGTCATAACCACCTCGGAGTCGCTCATCTACGAGGTGACTCGCCGCGCGGACGGCCCGGAGTTCAAACAGGTCCTGGAATTGGTGAAATGAACAGGGTACGCCTTTGCTGCGCCGCCGGCGGGGGTTTTGTCGGGGTCTTCCTCTGCGCCCTGGGTTGGGGGACCGCGAACTTCTACCTCGTGGCCGCCGGGGCGGTGGTCCTCGCCTCCTGCCTGGCCTGGCTCACCATCCCCATGCCCGTCATCCCCTGAGAGGGAGAAAGCCGTGAGAAACAGCATCGACAACACCGACCTCCCCGGGGACTCCTACCCGGACCTTATCCTCACCGGGGAGAGGACGCTCCCCGGCATACGCGAGGAGAATTACTGGTTCCAGCGCCACCTCGTCGTCTACCGCCACCTGCTCGGCCTGGCCGCGGGGAAGCGGGTACTGGACCTGGGCAGCGGGGAGGGATACGGTGCGGACCTGCTGGCCACCCGTGCCGCCGAGGCCGTCGGCGTGGACCTGGCCCCGGAGGCCATCTACCACGCGCGCAGGACCTACAGGCGCCGGAACCTGCGCTTCGTTTACGGCGACCTCTACCACCTGGACCTGGAGGACGACTCCTTCGACCTCGTCTGCTCCCTGCAGGTGGTCGAGCACCTTCACCGCCCCGAGGACTTCATGCGCGAGGCGTGGCGGGTGTTGGCGCCCGGCGGAACCTGTGCCATCTCCACCCCCAACCGCCTGCTCATCTCCCCCGGCCGCGACGAGCCGGTCAACCCCTTTCACATCCGCGAATACGACTCGCGCCAGTTCCTGGACTTCATGCGCGCCTTCTACCGCCGCACGCAGGTGCTGGGCGTCTTTCACGCCCGCAGGCTACGCCTGCACGACAAGCTCTGGCGGCGCAACTTCTCGCAGTTCTGCCTGGACATACCGCCCCTCCTGGAGCGCTTTTTCTACCGCCCCTTCTTCATCCCCTCCATCAGGACGCGGCATTTCCGCATGGAGGAGGGGCGGCTGGACGAGGCCATCGATTTCCTGGGCGTCGGCGTCAAAACCGGCGGCGGGCACGCGGGGGCGTGACATGGCCCCCGCCGATATCGCCATCCTCCTGCACACCCACATGCCCTATGTGCGCCGTAACGGCGACTGGCCCGTGGGGGAGGAATGGCTCCTGGAGGCCTGGGCGGAGAGCTACATCCCGCTGTGGAGGGTCATCGAGGACCTGACCGCCGGGACGCTGCCCGGCCGCCTGGCCCTGACCATGACCCCGGTGCTCGCGGAGCAGCTGCGGGACGCGTACATGGAGGAACGCCTGGGCTCCTACCTGCGCAATAAGATGGAGCACGCGCGCCTGGAAGAGGAACGGCTCGCCGCCATGGGTGACGGGCCGAGGGGACGCCTGGCCGCCCATTACGGCGATTTTTACCGCGGCCTCCTGGCCGACTTCGAGGGGCGTTTCCGCGGCGGGATGATACGGGTCCTCGCCGAGGCCATGGACGCGGGCGTGGTCGAGGTGCTGGCCAGCGCAGCCACCCATGCCCACCTCCCCTCCCTGGGGAGCAAGGCCTGTGCCGCAGCGCAGATCGAAATCGGCCTGGAGAGCTATCGCCGCTGCTTTGCGCGCGAGCCGCGGGGGTTCTGGCTCCCGGAGTGCTCCTATACCCCGGACCTGGACGAGGTACTGGCGGGATTCTCCCCCCCGCTCTCCTATGTGGTCCTGGATTTCACCGCCGCGGGGGAAGCGCCCACCGGCGCGGCCACCCGTGAGCCGCGACGGCTGGGCTCCACCCCCCTGGTCGCCCTGCTGCGCGATGAGCTCGCGCACGACCTGGTCTGGACCATGCAGGGCTACCCCTCGGGCGAGGACTACCGGGAATTCGCCAAGCGGGACTACGAAGGGCACGGCTTCCAGTACTGGAGGATAAGCGCGCAGGGGACTCCCCTGGACGAGAAGGATATCTACCGCCCCGACCGCGCCGCGGCACGGGCGAGGAGGGACGCCGAGGATTTCGTAGCCAGGCTCACCCTCCGCGCCGATGAGGGGGCGGCGGCAGGCGGCGGCGGGGGGCCCTCCCTGGTCCTGGCGGCATACGACACCGAGCTCATGGGACACTGGTGGTGCGAAGGCCCGCTGTGGCTGCGGGAGGTGCTGTCGCTGCTCGGCGGGCGGGCCCGGCTCCCGGGGCATGTCTGCGACGGCAGCCGCGCGCAGGACCTCGAGGCCATCTCCCCGCGCATGACGGCGTGGAACGCGGGGGGCAACTTCTCCACCTGGGTTAATGAAAACACGGCGCAGATCTGGCGGGAGACCCATGACGCGGAGGATGCCTTTCTGCGCCGCATGCGCAACCCCGCCGCGGGCGGCCGCGCCGCCGCTCAGGCGGCGCGCGAGCTGCTGCTCATGGAGTCCAGCGACTGGACCTTCATGATCGGAAGGGACAGCGCCGCCGCCTATGCGCGGGAGAGGTTCTCCACCCACCTGCGCAGGTTCGCTCAAGCCGTGGAGATGGCGGAGGGCGGCCCGGACGGCGGGGAGGCCCTCGCGCTCCTGGAGGACAGCGACAACCTCTTTCCCTGGCTCACCCCCCGCTCCTGGCGCTGATCGCCCCCCGCGCCCGCGGGCACCGTCGGTGAAGGCGGCGAGCTTGGCGTCGCCCATGCGATCGCCCCCCGCGCCCGCGGGCACCGTCCAGGTTGCCATACCGCGCTCGTTTTTAATAGAATGTCTGTGCTTGCCCGGACACGGCAGGGAGCATTCCAAGAAACGGCGCGGCCAACCCGGAGGACGCCGCGAAGCACGAGAACGGGGTGGAAAATGAACGTCGTCATCCTTTCCTGGGAATACCCGCCCAGGATCATCGGCGGTCTGGGCACCCACGTGCATCAGCTCGCGGTGAACCTCGCCCGCCTGGGGGTGAACGTCCACGTGGTGACCAAGGACGCGCCCGATGCCAGCGATTTCGAGATGGCGGAGGGGGTGCGGATCCACCGCGTACCCCTCTACCCCCCCGAGATCCCGCAGGAGGAATGGGTGCCCTGGGCCCTGCAGTTCAACGTGGCGCTGCTGGAGCGGGCGATCCCCATCATCAACGACAGTATCGGGAGGGTGCACGTGCTGCACGCCCACGACTGGCTGGTGGCCCACGCGGCCATCGCCCTCAAGCACGCCTACCGCATCCCGCTGGTCGCCACCATACACGCCACGGAGTACGGGCGCCATCAGGGCTGCATCCCGGAAGGCATGTCGCGCATCATCCACCAGATCGAGTGGTGGCTCACCTTCGAGAGCGTGCGCACCATCGCCTGCAGCAACTACATGCGGGACGAAGTGGCGCACATCTTCGAGCTGCCCGAGGACAAGATCACCGTCATCCCCAACGGCATAGAGTACGAACTCTTCCGCAGCGACACCGACACCGCGCGCGTGCGCAAGCAGTTCGTCGAGCCGGACTCGCGCATGATCTTCTTCGTGGGCAGGCTGGTGTACGAGAAGGGGGTGCAGACGGTCATCGAGGCCATGCCCAGCGTGCTGGAGGAATTCCCCGACCTGCGCTTCCTGGTGGCGGGGACCGGCCCGCACGTGCGCGCCCTGCAGGTGATGATCGACGAGTTCGGCCTCAGCGACAAGATAAAACTCCTCGGCTTCGTGGACCCTCACAAGCTGCCCATGTTCTACAAATGCGCCGACATAACCGTGGTCCCCAGCATCTACGAGCCCTTCGGCATGGTGGTCCTGGAGGCCATGGTGGCGGGTTGCCCGGTGATCGTGGCCGACACCGGGGGCCTCAAGGAGATCGTGGTGCACGAGGAGACCGGCCTGTGCTTCAAGCCCGGCAACCCCAAGTCGCTGGCGGGGGCCATGATCCGGGTGCTGCGCGACAAGGGGCTTGCGCAGCGCCTGACCAGCGACGCCCAGAAGTTCATCACGGAGAAGTACAACTGGGAGCGTATCGCACGCCATACCATGGAAGTCTATGAGCGTTGCGAGCGGGAGTACGAATACCGGCCCCGCGTGCTCAGCGTCTGCCCCCCCATCCCCCAGCGCGCCGAGGGCAGCTAGGCCTCCCCCCGCGGAGCCCGGGGGCGGGCATGATGCGGCGCGGCGGTCTCCATCCGGCCCTTGCGCAGGACCCGCCGCGCCCGGCGGAGGAGGAGTATTGCATGGAGGCGAAACCACCGTGGCGACCTCGACCTTTTTGCCCGGGCCGCGGCCAGGCGATATGAGCTCATCATGGACCCCGGCCTGAAGCACGCCCTCGATCGCGCTTTCCGTCCCGCGTCCGTGGCCATCGTGGGCGTCTCGCAGCGCATGGACAGCCCCGGCAGCCTCTTTCTGCGCGCCTTCAGGGACATGGGTTACGCGGGCGGCCTCTACCCCGTCAACCCTCGCCACGAGGAGGTCATGGGCTTGCCCTGCTATCCGGACATCGCCTCCATCCCCGCGCTCCTGGACCTGGTCGTGCTCGCCGTCCCTCCCGCCGCCGTGCCGGGGCTGGTGCGGGAATGTGTTGCCGCCGGGGTGGGGGCGTGCATCATCAACAGCGCCGGCTTCTCCGAGACGGGCCGCGAGGAGGGGGCGCGCCTGGAGGAGGAGACCGCCCGCGCGTGCCGCGGCAGCGCCCTGAGGCTTATCGGCCCCAACTGCATGGGCGTCTATTCCTCGCGGGGGCGCATAGCCCTCTTCGCGGGCATGTTCCCCACCGAGGGCCGCGCGGCCATGATATCTCAGAGCGGCAGCCTCTCCAGCATCACCTTCATGACCGCCCTGGAGCGCGGCGTCTTCTTCGACAAGATCGTCTCCAGCGGCAACGAGCTCGACCTCAACTGCGCCGATTACCTGGAATACCTCGCCGCCGACGCGGACACCGGCATCATACTCTCCTACCTGGAGGAGGTGCGTGATGCGCGCCGCTTCCTTGCCGCCGCCGCCTCCCTGCGCGGGCGCAAGCCCCTGATCGTGCTCAAATCGGGCCTTACCGCCTCCGGGGGCAGGGCGGCCGCCAGCCACACCGCCGCCCTGGGGGGCAGCGCGGAAGTCTTCGCGGGCGCAGCCCGGCAGGCGGGCATCATCGTGGTGCGCGACCTGGCGGAGATGCTCGACTGCGCCGCCGCCCTCTATCACCTCCCGGCCTGCACCGGAAGCAGGGTGGCCGTGCTCAGCGCCCCCGGAGGCCTCGGGGTGAACTGCGCCGACGCGCTGGAATGGCAGGGGCTGGAGCTCGCCCCCCTGGGAGAGGGGACGCGCTCCGCGCTGGCGCGCCTCCTGCCCGCCGAGGGCACCTCCTTCTCCAACCCCGTGGACCTGGGCTTCGGGGCCGTGGTGCCCGGTACCTACCTCCAGGCCCTGCGCATACTGGACGCCGATCCGGCGGTGGACATGATCATGACCGTGGGCTCGGCGCCCGCCTCGCGCGACGGCGACATCGGGCTCATCTCCGCCATCACCGACGAGATGCTGGAGGCGCGCGCGGCCCTCTCCAGGCCCCTGGTCTCGGTGCTCTTCCCCAGCTCCTTCGCCGCCCCCCACCTGGCCAGGCTGCACGCCGCGGGCATCCCCGCCTACACCACTCCCACCTCCGCCTCCGCCGCCCTGCGGGCCTACGTGGAGTTCCACCGTCTCTCTCTCCCGGGCTGAGGGGAAACGGGAGCGCTACAGCTTTTCCCGCAGCCGGCACGCCGCTTCCCGCGGGGCGAGGACGTTGATGTGCATGCCCGTGGCCAGCTCGAAACCGGCGCTCACGACGATGCGCGGCACCATCTCCACGTGCCAGTGATAATGGGCGTGGTCCCTCCCGTCGCAGGGCGAGGTGTGCACCCAGAGGTTGTAGGCCGGGTTTCCCAGCAGGACCGACAGGGCCTTGAGGCAGCGGGTGAGGATGCCCGCCATGCCCTCCAGCTCGGCCTCGCCGGCGGCGGCGAAATCGGGGTGGTGGTGGTGCGGCGCGAAGCGCAGCTCGAAGGGCGCGCGCGCGGCATAGGGGACCAGGGCGCTCCAGCTGCCGTTATCCAGCACCAGGCGCCCGTCCTCCCGCGCCTCCTCCGCCTCCCGGCACAGCGCACAGCCCCCGCCCAGCCGCGACTCGCGCAGCTCGGCGCGCATGGCCGCGGTGATCAGGGGGAGCGCGAAGACCTGGGTGTGGGGGTGGTCCAGGGACGCGCCCGCCTCCCTTTTATGATTGACGATGATCTGCACCTGCCGCACCTCGGGGCGGGAGGCGAAATGCCGGTGGCGCTGCAGCCAGGCCCCCATGAGAGCGGCCGCTGCCTCCGCGTCCATGTCCCCCAGGGAGAGGTCGTGATGCGGAGAGTTGACGATGACCTCGTGGTCCCCACGCGCCGGCCGCCCCCTCCTGCCGCCGCGCCTCCAGGCGCGCCCCTCCGCCTCGGGCATGAGGGCGGGATAGAGGTTGGGCACCGCCCTCACCTTCCAGCCCGGGGTATCGGGCTCCCCGCCCTCCCTGCCCCAAGCCCATGTCTCCGGCGGAGTCAGGGATTCATTGCCCGGACAGAAGGGACAAGGCTCCCCGCCGCCTGCGGAAACGGCGCCGGGGCGGCGCGAGCGTCCCGCGGCCAGGATGGACCACTCTCCGGTGACGGGGTCGCGCCTCAGCTCCGGGAGGGGAGACGCTTCCCGGCCGTCGTTTTCAGCCACCTCGCCCCCCTTTCCTGCGCCCCCGCGCTGGAGCGGCGGGCCCTCCTTCCCGCGCCGACCGTGCCCTTACTGCACCGGCCGCGGGCGCCATCCCAGCACCCTGGCGGGTATCCCCCCCACCACCGCGTGGGGCGGCACGTCGCGGTTCACCAGGCTCATGGCGCCGATCACGGAGCCCCTTCCCACGGTCACTCCGCGCAGGATGGTCACCTTCTCCCCCACCCAGATATCCCCCTCCAGGCGCACGGGTTTTTTGGCGATGCCCTGGGAGCGTATGGAGATCACCGGATCCCAGTAGTTGTGGTCGAAGTCCACGACATAGACGGAGTCGGCGAAGAGGCATTCCGGCCCGATATATACCCCGGCGTAGCAGTTGACGGTGTTGTCCGTGCCGAAGATGGTGTTGTCGCCGATGTAGAGCTCGCCCTCGTGGCAGCGCAGGGCGTTGTTCGTCCCTATCCACACCCAGCGGCCGAGGCGGATGCTCGCCCCCTTCTTCACCACCACCTGATAGCGCCGGGGAAGGAAGATGAAACCCTCCGTCTTCACGCGCGGATGCAGAACCTTGAAGCGCAGGAAGCGGTAGAGCCAGCGCCAGTAGCGCGGTCCGTACATGCGCCCGGCGCGCACGAAGTGGAAGGTGCGCACCATCCAGGTCCAGGCCCCTGTCCTCCCCTCCCGCTCCGCCTCGAGTTCCGCCCCCTTGCCCACCTCGCGCAGGGCTTCTTCCCTTCCCTCCTGCATAGCCGCCTTCCATCCCCGGGCCCGCCGCGGCGCCGCGGCGAGGGAGAACGCCGCCGGACATGCCCGTGCTTGCTGACTTATTTTTCCAGGTAAACGATGAGGTTGTAGAACCAGCCGCGGGGCAGGTAGGGATAGAGCTTCTGATCCCATTTCCTCACCCGCTTATAGGTGTTATAGGCTCCCCAGCGCCAGCGGTCGCTGATGTTCTCCCCGCTCACGCTGCCCTCGACGGTGCGTATCATCCAGCCGATGAAACTGGAGATGAGTTCCTCGGACTCGAAACGCACCCGGGAGAAGCCCGCCCGGCGCGCCCTCTCGCAGAGCTCGCGGGGGCGGAAATTGTGGATGTCCACCATGAACTCCAGTTCCTGCAGCTCGTGGTCCTCGGGAGAGCTCGCGGCATCGTAGCCGCGCAGCTCTATCCTCCTCTCCCCCAGCCTGCCCCCCAGCAGCGCATAGCACCTCAGGGTCGAGGAGGCCACGGCTTTGGCCACCCTGGCCAGGCGATGCCCCACCACCGTCGGCTCCCCCGCCACCACGCATCTCCCCCCCGGCTTGAGCACGCGCCATATCTCCCGGAAGGAGGCGTCCAGGTCCGGGAGGTGATGCAGCACGGCATGGCCGATGACGAGGTCGAAGGATTCGTCCTCGTAGGGGAGGCTTTCCGCGTCGGCCTGCTGCAAATGCGTCTTGATGCCCAGGCTCTTGGCGTTGTCGCTGCATACGTCGAGCATCCCCTGGGAGATATCGCACCCCCAGGCCTCTTCGAGCACCCCGGCCAGGCCCAGGTTGAGCATGGCATAGCCGGTTCCGCACCCTATCTCCATGATGCGCACGTCGCGCGGGAAAGGCCCTCCCAGCCCCAGTTCGAACTTGGAGAGCACGAACTCCGCCATGTCCTTGTCGAAGCGTATGGCCCACTTGCGATCGTAGTCGCGGCTGGTCTCATCGTGAAATACCAGGTTCGCTTCCTTGATATCCATAGCCATGATTATATGCATGAGGCCGGCGCGAGGGAAGGGGCGCGGGGGAGGCGGTCACACGCGCGGGGCGGGAAGCATTAATATAATAGCGGAGAACGGAGAGCGTATGCCCCCTTCCGGGGGCGCGGGAGGGGAAGGGAAGACCCCATGGCGGGCGGCGGGCGGCGTGATGCGTGCGCGGAGCGGGGACCCGTTCCGGGCCGATGGTGGGCCCCGGGGGACATCGTCCTCGTGCTGGCGGTGATGGCCTTGAGCATATTTCTCATCGCCCAGGGCGTGGCCGGGGCCGGGGCCGGCTCCCGCCTGGAGGTCAGGGTGAACGCGGCGGGCGGGGAGATACTCACCCTGCCCCTGGACGCCGACAGCGGGGAGCTCACCGTGCGCGGCTGGGGAGGCGAGAGCCGCCTGGAGGTGCGCGGCGGCAGGGCGCGCATGCTCGACTCCGCCTGCCCCGATAAGCTGTGCGTGAAGGTGGGCTGGATATCCAGCCCCGGGGAGAGCGTAGTCTGCCTCCCCAACCGCGTGGTCATCGAGATCGTGAGCGCGGACGGAGGCCCGGATGTGGTCAATCGCTGAGCGCGGAACAGGAGGGGGGCCTTTCCCCCCCGCCGACCGGCGCGCCTATACGGTGAGCCGCATCGGATTGCTGGTAGCCCTGGGCCTGGTCCTGCAGATCATCGAGGGCACCGTCCCCCCCATCCTCCCCCTGCCGGGGGCCAAGCTCGGCCTGGCCAACCTGGCCACGGTGATGGCCCTGGTGGTGCTGGGGCCCTGGGAGGCGCTGGCGGTGAACCTGCTGCGCTGCCTCCTGGGGGGCCTGCTGCGCGGCAGCTTCATCGGCCTCACCCTCAGCCTGGGGGCCGGGACCGCCGCCACCCTGGCCATGGCCTTTTTCTACACCGTGCAGCCCAGGCTGCTCAGCCTGACCGGAGTGAGCATCGCCGGGGCCGTCACCCACAACGCCGCGCAGTTGGGGGTGGCCATGTGGCTGGTGGGTTTCCCGGGGCTGAGGCATTACCTCCCCTACCTCCTGCTCGTCGCCCTGCCCACGGGGTTCTTCATCGGAGTGGCCGCGCGCAGGCTGCTGCTCTCGCTCGGGCCGGGCGCGAACGGGGAGGTGGGCTGAGCTGGCTGGAGACGCCGTGGCCGCCATCGTCTGCGAGCACGCCGCCTTCGCCTATCCGGGGCGAGAGGGGAACCCGGCCATCGGCGGCGTCTCCCTTGACATTGCGCAAGGGGAGTTCGTGGCGCTGGCGGGCATGAACGGCTCGGGCAAGTCCACCCTGTGCAGGCTGCTTAACGCCCTCTTCCTCCCCACGCGGGGGAAGGTGAGGGTGTGCGGCCTGGACACTTCCCTGCCCGCCAACCTCGCCGCCATTCGTGGCATGGTGGGCCTGATCATGCAGAACCCCGACAACCAGATCGTCGGCCCCACGGTGGAAGACGACGTCGCCTTCGGCCCCGAGAGCCAGGGCCTCCCCCGCGAGGTGATAGCGGAGCGGGTCGACGCGGCGCTGCAGGCCATGGAGCTCACGGCGCTGCGCCGGCGAGGGCCCCACCTCCTTTCGCTGGGGGAGAGGAAGCGCCTGGCGGTGGCGGGGGTGCTGGCCATGCGCCCCCGCGTCATCGTCTCCGACGAATCCACCTCCATGCTCGACCCGCCCGCCCGCCGGGAGACCATCGCCCTTTACGGGAGGCTGCGCCGGGATCTGGGCATCACCGTGGTCCACGCCACCCATTACCCCGAGGAGATACTCGCCGCGGACCGCGTGCTGCTGCTCGCGGGCGGGCGGCTGCGTTTCGCGGGCGCGCCGGGAGAGCTTTTCGAGCGCGGGGCGCTATGCGCGGAGCACGGCCTGCACGCGCCGGCCATGTACCTGCTGCTGCGCGAGCTGGAGGGCGCGGCCCCTCCCGCCGGCCCTGCTTCCCTGGACGTGAAGGAGGTGGCGGAGCGGCTGTGGCCATCAACCTGAGGGGGATCGCATTTACCTATCTCCCCGGCACCACCCTGGCCGCGCAGGTCTTGCGCGGCGTGGACCTCGAGTTGCGGGAGGGAGAGGTCCTCTGCCTGGCGGGCAGCACCGGGGCGGGGAAATCGACCCTCATCCAGGTCATGGGCGGCCTGCTGCGGGCGAGCGGCGGCGAGATGTCCCTGGACGGGAGGCGGCTGGAGGGAAGGGGTGGAGCGCGCGTACTGCGAAGCGCCGTGGGCGTGCTGCTGCAGTCCTGTGATAAACAGCTCTTCGCGCCGACGGTGGAAAAAGACGTCTCCTTCGGCCCGCGCAACCGCGGGAGCAGCGGCGAGGAGGCGGCGCGGGCTGCACGCGAGGCCCTGCGCTGCGTGGGGCTCGACCCGGCCCTCTACCGCTCCCGCTCCCCTTTCTCCCTCAGCGGGGGGGAGATGCGCCGCGCCGCCCTGGCCGGAATACTGGCCATGCGCCCGCGCTTCCTCCTCCTGGACGAGCCCTCTTCCGGCCTCGACGGCGCCGGCCGCGCGCAGCTCCACCGCGTCCTGCGCGGACTGCGGGAGGGAGGCACGGGGGTGCTCATGGCCACCCACGACTGGGAGGAGATGGAGGCGCTGGCGGACCGCGTGGCGGTGCTCGCGCACGGCCGCATCGTGCTGCAGGGGGAGGTGGAGGCGGTGCTCACCGCTGTGGACGACCTGCGGGCGGCGGGATTGCAGCCGCCGCCCCTGGTCGGCCTGCTGGCCGAACTGCGCCTGCGCGGCCTGGAGGTCCCCCTCTGCCTCCCCTCCGCGGCCGAGGCCGCGGCCCTCATCCGCGCGGCTCTCGGAGGTGAGCGGGGTTGAAGGACCTCAACCGCGTCAGCCTGGGCCGGCATTACCCCATGGACTCGCCGCTGCACGGCCTCGACGCGCGCGCCAAGATCCCCTGCGCCCTGGCCCTGATCATCGGGGCCTTCGCCGCCGACAGCGCCGAGGGCGTGCTCTTGCTCTTCCTCTTCGCCCTCTTCACCGTGTATCTAGCCAAGCTCCCCCCTCTCCAGGTCCTGGCCGCGCTGCGCGGCGTGCTCGTCCTGCTCCTCATAACCGCCCTGGCGCAGCTCTTCTTCTCGCCCGGGCGGGTGCTGTGGGAATGGGGGCCGCTGTCCATCACCAATACCGGGGTGCGCAACGGCATCCTCTACTCGCTGCGCCTGGCCATGGCGGTCATCGTCATGTGCGTGCTCACCATGACCACCAACCCCGTGGAGCTGCTGGCGGGCCTGGAGAGCCTCATGCGACCGCTGCGCAGGCTGCGTTTCCCGGTGCAGGAGACGGCCATGGTCCTGGCCACCGCCCTGCGCTTCCTCCCCGTGATGCTCAGCCGCGCCGGCGAGATAGCCAGGGCCCAGGAGGCCCGCGGCGCGGATTTCTCCAGCCGGCGGCTCCTGCGCAGGGCGCGCTCGCTGCTGCCGCTGCTCGTCCCTCTCTTCGCCAGCTGCTTCCGCGATGCCGACGAGCTGGGAGCCGCGCTGGCGTCGCGCGGCTACCGGGGCAGCGCCGGGCGCTCGCGTTACCGCGACCCCCGTTTCGGCGCCTCCGGCGTGGCGGCCCTGGCCGTCGTGGCCGCGGCCCTCACCGCGGCCATCTGGCTCTAGGGCCCGGCGCGGAGCGCCCGCGCCCCGGCGCGGGACCGTCGCTAGAGGTTGGAACCCAACAGGGCCATGCGCGCGATCCAGGCCGCCGTGAGCAGCCCGAGCATCCCCCAGCCCAGGCGCTCCCAGGCGCGCGTGCGAAGCCGCGGCAGGATGCGGCGGGAGAACACGCGCTCGAGGACGAGCAGCACGGTGACCACAGCCAGGCAAAGAAAGAGCGGGGGGCCCAGGAGGTGCAGCCTGAAGGCCTCGCCCACATGGCCGTGCGCGCTGGCGACGAAGCTGCGGGTCATGCCGCACAGCAGGCAGGGCAGGCCGGTGATACGGTGAAAGAGGCAGCCGGGCATCATCGCTCCCGCGACCCCTTCCAGGCAGGGATAGAGATAGACGCCGCAGAGGATAAAGAGGCCCAGCCCCAGGAGCGCCATCTCCCGCGCGGCGGTCTCGCCCCGCCCCCTGCGCGCGGCGGTCTCGCTGGGGCCGCCCAGCCGCGCTCCGCTTTGCCGCATAGCACCGGCCTCGCTTCTCGCCGCCGCCTTCATCTCACCTCACCCCGCGCTTTCCCGGCCGCGCTCACAACACCTTTCCCTGCGTGCCCGCTCCTCCCCCCTCCGCCGCGGGCCCCATCACCTCCACGATGACCGCGGACATCCCCATGCGGTCCGCCAGTTTCACCCCTCCCCACAGGCCGAGCAGGCCCGCGCCCACGGCGGCCGCGACGCCCGCCGCGGTGCCGTCTCCCCCCCCGAGGAGGGAGAAGAGGGCGGCCACGCCGAAGTAGGCGGCGGCCATGGCCAGGAGGGGCAGCCCGAAAGCGGCGAGGTAGGAGAGGGTCAGGTGCCGCGCGGGCACCTTGAGCATGACCTCGTCTCCCTCCAGCGCGCCGACGCCGTTGAGGGCGGTGAACTCCATGACCTGTTCGCGGTCGCGCGCGAGCAGGCCACATCCCCCGCACTCGGCGCAGTTCATGCGCGCCACGCGCACCAGCGCGCGCTCTCCCTCCCGGCGTATGACTCTGGCTATGCAGTCCATGCTCATAGTGTACCCCTTGCACGGAAGATACGTAGAATAATTTTCGGTCACCCAAGACTTTTTTTTCGAAGAACATGGACATACGGCTTTTGCAGGGTATATATTCTTACTGGCTTTCGCCCGAGCGAAGACATAGAATGTTGCGGAGCACCTGAAAGGATGACCAAGGCCGACAATATGAATATAGTTGCACGCCTGAAGGCAAAAGCCAGGGGAGGGGTCCACCCCCCCGGATACAAGGACTACACGCAGGACAAGCCCATAAGGGAGATAGCAGCCTCGCCCACGGTGACCATACCCATGCGGCAGCACGTCGGAGCCCCCTGCGTCCCCAGGGTCAAGAAGGGCGAAGAGGTGCTGGTGGGCACGGTGGTCGGGGACGCGGAGTCCTTCGTCTCCGCCCCCGTCCACAGCAGTGTCTCGGGCAAGGTCACCCAGGTCGCCCCCCAGGCCCACCCGGCGGGCGGAGACGTGCTCTCGGTGATCATAGAAAACGACGGCGAGTACCGCAGCGACCCTTCGCTGCCGCCCCCCGCATCATGGGAGGACATGGATCCGGACGCCATCCGCGCCGCCATCCGCGCCGCGGGCATGGTGGGCCTGGGCGGTGCCGCCTTTCCCACCCACGTCAAGCTCAGCCCGCCGAGCGGATACGCCATCGACACCGTTATCCTCAACGGCGCGGAATGCGAGCCCTTCCTCACCTCCGACTACCGCCTCATGCTCGAGCGCCCGGAGGCGGTGCTTGCGGGCCTGCTGATCATCATGCGCGCCCTGGGCGCCGCGCGGGGTATCGTCGCCATCGAGGACAACAAGCCCCAGGCGCTGAAGAGGATGGCGGAGGTGAGCGCGGGCAGGGACATCGAGGTCTCCTCCCTGCGCACCCGCTACCCGCAGGGGGCGGAGAAGGTGCTCATCGCCGGGCTGTTGGGCAGGGAGGTTCCCTCGGGCGGGCTGCCCATGCACGTGGGCGTGATGGTCAACAACGTGGGCACCGCCTGCGCCATCGCCGACTGCCTGGCCACCGGCATGCCCCTGGTGAAAAGGGTGGTCACGGTGACCGGCTCCATCCTGCGCGACCCCTCCAACCTTGCGCTGCCCCTGGGGAGCAGCTTCGCCCACGCCATCGAGGCCTGCGGGGGCTTCAGCGAGCCGCCGGGAAAGGTGATCATGGGCGGGCCCATGATGGGGCTGGCGCAATACACCCTGGAGGTGCCGGTGATCAAGGGCACCTCGGGGATACTGGCCCTCTCCCGCGCGGAGACGGGCTACGCCGTCCCCTCCGAGCCGGTGTGCATACGCTGCGGGCGATGCGTGGACGCCTGCCCCATGGGGCTCATACCCACCTACCTCGCCGCCTATGCCCACAACGAGAAGTGGGAGGCGCTGCAGCGCCTCAACATAAACGACTGCATAGAATGCGGATGCTGCACCTACACCTGCCCCACCCGGAACCCCCTGGTGCAGCTGATCAAGACAGGCAAGGCCGAGCTAGCCCGTCGCAAGACGCGCATGGAGCGCCGCGCCGCCGAGCTGGCGGAGAGCAAAGGAGAGGGGGAGGAAAATGGAGGATAACAAGCTCATCGTCTCCACCTCTCCCCATATCCGCGACTCCGTGAGCACGCGCAAGATCATGTGCCACGTCATCGTGGCCCTGGCTCCCGTCTCCGTGTACGCCCTCATCATCCACGGCCTGGCGGCGCTGTGGGTTTTCCTGGCCGCCATCGCCGGAGCCCTGCTGGGGGAGTTCGCGATGCAGAAGGGGCGCCGCCTGCCCCTGACCCTGGACGACTGCAGCGCCCTGCTCACCGGGCTGCTCCTCGCCCTAACCCTGCCCCCCCGCCTGCCGTGGTGGATCGCCCTGGTGGCGGGTCTGGTGGCTACCATCCTGGGCAAACAGGTCTTCGGCGGCCTCGGCCACAACCTCTTCAACCCCGCCCTGGTGGGCAGAGCGGTGGCCTTCGTGTCCTGGCCGGCCTATTTCGCCGCCGCCTACGCGAAATCCGCGGCCGTGAGCATCGCCGACACCGCCTCCCACCGCACCATACAGGCGGCGGTGGATATAGCCGGAGGGGCGAGTCCCCTCGCGGCCATGAAGCTGATCTACGACCCCGCGAGCAGCCCCACCGGCGCGGGAGGGGTCCCGCAGGGCCTTTTCGGCTCCAGCTACTACAAGCCCCTGCTCCTCTCCAACCCCTGGGGATGCCTGGGCGAGGTCTCGGCGCTCCTGCTCCTGCTGGGAGGGGTGTACCTGGTGGCCACGCGGGTCATCAGCTGGCGCATCCCCATCTTCTACGTGGGCACGGCGGCCGCCCTCACCGCGGCGACCGGCCGCGACCCCCTCTTCTATACCCTGGCGGGCGGGCTGCTCATCGGGGCCATCTTCATGGCCACCGACTACACCACCAGCCCCCTGGCGCGGCGCGGCAAAATCGTTTACGGCATCGGGCTGGGGTTGGTCACCTGGCTGCTGCGCGGCTGGTCCAACAACCCCGAGGGCGTGATGTTCGCCATCCTCTTCATGAACGCCCTGGTCCCGCTCATTGACCGCTATATCCTGCCCCGCCGCCTCGGCGCGGCTGCGAGCAAGGGGGCCGCGCCATGAGCAAGGCGGTGATAAGCTTGTCCCTGAAGCTGTTCATCGTGTGCCTGATCGCCGCGGTCGGGCTGGGATTCACCTACACCGTGGTGGAGGACCGCATCGCCGAGCAGGAGGTGAAGAAGAGGTCGCAGGCGGCCGGCGAGGTGCTGGCCCCCCTGGGAGCGCGACCGGAGGAGGACGCAGAGCTCGCCTCCGGGCTGCAGGCCGACTTCCCCGACCTCATCGGCGCCTTCCGGGCGAAGGACGATGCGGGAGAGATGGCGGGATACGCCTTCGTGCTCAAGAGCAAGGGCTACAACTTCCTCACCATGGCCGTGGGCGTGGACACGGACGGCAGGGTGAGCGGCATCGAGGTCATCGTCAACGAGGAAACGCCGGGCCTGGGCAAGCCGATCGCGGAGGACCCGGGGTTCCTGGGGCAGTTCCAGGGACGCGGGCCGCAGGAGGTAGTGCTCAATCAGGACGTCGACGCGGTGACCAGCGCCACCTACACCTCGCGGGGCATCGCAGGCGGCGTCAACATGGCCCTGGAGATATGGCGCTCACTGCGCTGAGAATGGGAGAATGAGGGATGGAGAAAAAGGGCGGCACCTGGGGAGAACTGCTGAAGGGCTTGGTACGCGTCAACCCCCTGCTGGTGCTGATGGTGGGGCTGTGTTCGGCGCTGGCCATCTCCACCAAGGTCGAGAACTGCATCTTCATGGGCCTGGCGGTCATCTTCGTGCTCGTCTGCTCCAACGTCATCATCTCGCTCATCCGCAACTTCATCCCCGATCAGATACGCATCCCCATCTACATCGTGGTCATCGCCTCTTTCGTGACCATAGTGGACCTCACCCTCAAGGGATTTTTCGAGCCCGTCTATAATCAGCTCGGGGTGTGGATCCCCCTCATCGTGGTCAACTGCATCATCCTCGCCCGCGCGGAGGGCTATGCCTCCACCGCCCGGGTGAGAGATTCTTTCATGGACGGGCTGGGCATCGGCCTCGGCTACACCTGCGTGCTGCTCATCATGAGCGTGTTCCGCGAGCTGCTGGGGACGGGGAAGATAGAGATGTTCGACACCACCCTCATCAACCTGAAGAGCGACAGCATGCCCGTCATCCTCATCCTCTTCCCCGGGGCCTTTATCACTTTCGCGCTGCTCTCCGCCCTGCTGCAGTGGTATCAGCAGCGCAAGAAACCGGCGGGAAAGGAGGGCTGACGGCATGGACGAGGCATGGAGGTTCTTCCTTCTCTTCTTCGGCGCCGCCGTCGTCGCCAACATACTGCTCATCCGCTTCATCGCCCTCTGCCCCTTCTTCGGGGTGTCGGGCAGCCTGGAGACCTCCCTGGGCATGAGCATCTCCGTCATCTTCGTCATGGTCATGGCCACCTCGGCGAGCTGGGTGGCCTGGAACTATGCCCTGGAGCCGCTGGGGGTGGGGGAGTTCCTCTACATCCCCGCCTTCATTCTCATCATCGCCAGCCTGGTGCAGTTCGTGGAGATGGTCATCAGGAAGACCAGCCCGCCGCTCTACCGCGCCATGGGAATCTACCTGCCCCTTATCACCACCAACTGCGCGGTTCTCGCCGCGGCCACCGAGAGCGTGAAGCCCGGTTTCTTCACCAAGCTCAATATCGCCTACAATTACGGCTTCCTCGAATCCGTCGTCTATACCCTGGGCGTAGCGGTTGGGTTCTCGCTGGTGCTGGTCATCTTCGCCGCCATGCGTGAGCGGCTGGACATGGCGCCGGTGCCCAAATTCTTCCGCGGCGTGCCCGTCGCTTTTCTGGCCGCCGCCCTTTTCTCCCTGGCTTTCATGGGCTTCGCCGGAATGTTCGGACTGTAAGGAGCAGCAAGTGGACTGGTCACTGATCTGGAAAGCGGGTCTCGCCCTCTCCGGCTTCGGCCTGCTGCTGGGGGGCATCCTGGCCGTCGCCTATAAACGTTTCTACGTCGAGGTGGACCCCCGGGTGGAGGAAGTGCTGAGCGCCCTGCCCGGCTCCAATTGCGGCGCCTGCGGGCTGCCGGGCTGTGAGCCCGCGGCCGAGGCCATCGTCAAGGGCGAGGCGCCGGCGAGCCTGTGCAAGGCGGGCGGCCCCGACACCGCGGCCGCGGTCGCCGCCATCATGGGGGTGGAGGCGGACTCCTCCCTGCCCCTGGTCGCTCACATCCACTGCCGCGGCGGCGCCAGCCTCTCCCCCCTCCGGGCGCTCTATCAGGGGGTCAACTCCTGCCGCGCCGCGGAGGCGGCCATGGGCGGCGGTAAGGCCTGCCCCTTCGGTTGCCTGGGCCTGGAGGACTGCGCCACCGTCTGCCCGGTCAGCGCCATCACCTTCGACGAGGACCACATCCGTCGCGTCAACGTAAAGAAGTGTACCGGCTGCGGGCTGTGCGCGGACATCTGCCCGCGCGACCTCATCGAGATGGTGCCCGCGGAGGCCAAGGTCTTCGTGCGCTGCAAGTCGCAGTACACCGGGAAGAAAGCCCTGAGCGTGTGCAAGGTCGCCTGCATCGGCTGCAAACGATGCGAAAAGGTATGCCCCGAGGACGCCATCCACGTCGCCAACGGCTTCGCCACCATCGACTACTCCAAGTGTACGGGCTGCGGCGAGTGTGCCCTCGTCTGCCCCACCGACACCATTCAGCTCTGGGCCCCGGACGCCCGTCACCCCGAGGGAGGGGAGTTCATCATCCCCGAGGGGAAGAAGAAACGGGGCGGCAAGCGCGGCGCCTCCGCCAAGGAGACGCAGGAGGCCGCCGGATAGCGATGTGCCCGCTGCCGCCCCCACGCGGCGGCGCCGCGCTTCCCCCTCCCCACGCTTTATCCCCCTTCTCCCCTTGCGCTCCCGCCTAGTCCCCACGCAGCCAGTGCAGGGTGGGCGCCAGAAAGGGGTATTCCTCCTCCAGGGCGGCGAAGGAGGGCCCGCGCAGCGCGCCGCCGTCACGAGCCCAGGCGAGCCGGTTGTCGTAGGCGGTCTCCACGCGGGGAGGGGCGTCCAGGCGCAGGCCCTCGCGCAGGGCGGAAACCAGGCGCGCCAGAAAAGCCTCGAAGAGCCGGGCCGCCTCCGCGTACCCCCCCATGAGCTCGGCGGGCAGATAGAGGCCCAGCAGGGCGGGCACGCGATAGACCACGATCACGGGGTCGTAAACGAGGGCGAAGAGCCTGCGCCTGAACCTGGTGACGTGAAAACCGCTGTGGGGAAGGTAGCAGCCCGGCTCCTCGCGCTCCCCCCGCGGGCAGGGGGGAAAGACCTCCTCCGCCGCCCCGCGCACCAGGCGCTCCAGCTCCGCCGTCATCCTCTCCCACCCCGGCTCCCCCTCCAGGCGGAGCTCGGCGAAAAGCGAGCCGCGCAGCGGGGGGGGCTCGCTGCAGGCCTCCACCTCGACGGGCTGCAGGAAATAGGTGAGCCCGCGGGTGGAATAGGCGTCGTAGGCGTCCTCCCCGATGCGCGAGAGGCAGTACGCGGTGTCGCGGTCTACGCGCAGCAGGCGGGCACGGAAGCGCACGCGCCCGCGGGGAGCCTCCCCTTGCGGCGGGAGCAGGAGGGGGAGGCGCGGATAGGCGCGGGTGAAGACGTCGCGCACGTGGGCGGGGAAATCGGGCCGCTCGAAGGCGGCCTTGTCCGTGCGAAATAGAAAGGTTATGCGCGAGCCGTCCGGCAGCGGCGGCAGGGCGCTCACCGGCAGGTAATGCGGCGATGCCGCGGGGGGGTCCTCGCCACGCCGCAGCGCGGCCCTCATCTCCCCCAGCAGGTAGGGGGGATAGTAGGCGCGGGGGCGCATGACCGCGGCGAAGGGGCTGGCCAGGGCCGCGCCCTCCACCTCGTCGCCGGCGCGCAAGCTGCCCCCCAGGATGGCGGCCTTTATGGCGGGGACGTCCATCCCCGACAGGGCCCTGCCCCCGCCGCCGCCCCCCACCGCCCGGCGGTGCTCGGAGAGGGCGAAGCAGAGGGAGAACTTGGACACCTCCTCGGCCAGCGTCCTCTTCTCGCGCCGCCGCGGCACCCGGTACCTCTTTTCCTCTTCCCGCATCATGCCCACCGCCTTTTATCTCCGCCGTTTGGCCAATTATAGCGCCAAGCGCCGCAGGGGACCCCGTTCGGGGCCGGGCCCGCCTTTCGCAGCCTCGAATGGAGGTAAAAGATGATAGTATATAAGCGGCACGGAGGGGGTGCCCGGGAGGAGTTCAGCCAAAGGAGGAACACGATGCCGCAAAGCAAAGAAGCGACCATCTACGGCGCAGGCATGTCCGGCCTCATCGCCGCCATCGACCTCGCCAAGAACGGTTACGAGGTGGTGGTGCACGACCGCGAGAAGGGCTTCGGGGGAGACTCGCTTTACAACCCCTCCACCCACACCACGCCCATCGACGTGGAGCGCACCTCGCAGTATATCGGCATTGACCTCTCCCCCGCCTTTCACCGCCTCAAACGCTGCCCCTTCTACTTCCACGACACCGTCTTCAACCCGCCCCTGCAGATCATGGACCTGTACACGGTGGAGCGCGGCAACCGCCCCAGCAGCCTGGACTCCCTGCTCTACAAGCAGGCCCAGAAGCTCGGGGTGCGCTTCGAATTCGACTCCCCCCTGCGCCGCGAGGACCTCTCCAGCCTGCCCCCGAACACCATCGTGGCCTGCGGGCTCACCCCCAGCGTTTACGAGATGCTGGACATACCTTACCGGCGCTTCTACGGCTGGGTCTCGCGCGGGGAGATAGGCTTCAGCGACGTCTCCTGGATATGGGTCAACGAGGTCATCAGCGAGTACGGCTACCTCAGTTCCTGCAACAACTACTATTTCAACCTCCTCTTCTCCATCCGCCACATAGACCGCGCCGCCCTGGAGAAATACAAGGAGTTCATGGTCAGGCGCGAGGGGGTGGAGCACGAGGACTGGGAATATATATCCGGCGCCGTGCCCATGGGCAACCCGGCCAACCCCCGCCTCTTCCACAACGGCCTCATCATGTGCGGCACCATCAGCGGTGCCATGGACCCCTTCTTCTGGTTCGGCATCCTGGGCGCCCTGGTGAGCGGCAAGGTGGCGGCCATGGCCATCTACGACCGCCCCAAGGCCCAGGGGGATTTCGAGCGCTTCAACAGCGGTTTCCGGCGCGGCTATTTTTTCAAGCACCAGGTGTGGTACAGGATCAGGCCGCACGTGAGCCTGATGGAGCATCCGTTGAAGACCGCCTATGCCCTGGGCTTGATGAAGCCCGAGATCATCAGCGCGCTGTTCGCGGAGGGGCTCAAGCGCGGGCTCAAGGGCCCCTTCAACGTGCCCGGCTTCAGCTCCCTCAGCAACTGGTGATGAGGTCGCCGGCCAGGGGCGGCATGGCGTTGTAGACCTCGCGCACCTTGAAGAGCAGCGCATGCGGCCCGAGCGCAGCCAGCTCGCCCTTCAACTTATAGCTCTTGATGTCGAGGGTGAGCACGCACAGGGCCGCCGGGCAGGGCGTTCTCACCTGGGACAGCTCGCGGTTGTATGCGCTTATCCCCAACACGAAGGCGCCATCGCCCGCCGCGGCCACGGCCATCACCGGGTGGATGCGCGGGTAGCCGTCGTCCCCCATCACCGCCAGCGCCTTCACCGAGGTGAGGCGGAGAAACTTCTCCCTCACCATCCCGGGCACCGCCGCCCCCCCGGCCCCGCCGCGCGCGCGCCGCAGGCGCGCCTTGAGGAAATCCAGGGGAACCGCCGCCATGGAGGCGTGGCGCGCGGTTGAGGCCTCGCGCACCTCGACGACGCCGGCCGCGCGCATGCCGGAATAGGCGTTGTAGCGCATGAGGCTTGAGGCGTCCAGCGCCTCCTTGTAGGGCCCCGTTCTCTCGAAGCCCGCGAAGTCGCCCGTGAGGGAGGCCATGCGCAGCTTGGGGGTGACCACCGCCGCGGCCACGCGCGGATTGCCCTCCAGGTACTCCCTCGTCCTCCACATGAGGAACTCGCCGAAGATGAGGCGATCCGCACGCCCGTCCGGAGGCGGCTGCAGGGTCACGATAAGGGCCACATTCGGCCTACCCTCGGGGTCCACGGTGGCCAGGAATTTCGCGGCCATCTCCTCGGCGAACAGGTCCCGTACTTCCTGCGCAAGCTCCATGGCTCAACCTCCCTTATCCGCCCTCGCGGTGGCGCCCGACCGGCGGGCCACCGTGAGCCCCTCCTCCTCCGCGGCCCGCTCCAGCGCCTCCATCTTCTCCTCCGTCACCAGCCCCACCCCCGCCAGGGGAAAGAGCATGTCCAGGCGCCGGTACTTGTCCTCGCAGGTATTGTTGAAGGCCAGGAGGTCGAACCTCCCCGCCCCCGGCAGCTCCTCCCGTATGAAACGGGCCACGGCGCGCACGTTCTCCTCCGCGTCGGTATAGCCGGGTATGACCGGCGTGCGTACCCACATGGGCTTGCCCTTCGCGGCCACCATGCGCGCATTGTCCAGCACCTGCGCCAGCCTTATCCCCGTGTGCTCCAGGTGGGCGTCCGCGTCCATGATCTTGAGGTCGAAGAGGACGAGGTCGGCCAGGTCCACCAGCGGCTCCAGCCTCTCCTGCGCCACCCCCCCGCAGGTGTCCAGGGCCAGATGCACCCCCTGCGCGCGCAATGACCGCATTAGGGCGCGCGAGAACTCGTGCTGCAGGGCGGGCTCACCCCCGGAGAGGGTGACCCCTCCCCCCGACTTGCGGTAGAAGACGCAGTCGCGCAGGGCCTCGGCTGCCACCTCCTTGACGCTGCGCTCCCTGCCGATGACCTCCAGGGCGGCGGCGGGACAGGCCTCCTGGCAGAGCCCGCAGGAATCGCACAGGGCGCGGTCTATGGCCATGCCCCCCGGGGCCAGGGTGAGAGCCCCGCGCGGACAGGCCGCCAGACAGTCGCGGGCCCCGATGCAGCGCACCTCGTACCACACCAGCTCCGGCCTCACCCTCAGTCCCTCGGGGTTGTGGCACCAGGGGCAGCGCATGGGGCATCCCTTGAGGAAGACGGTGCTGCGTATGCCCGGTCCGTCCTCGGTGGAGTATCTCTGCAGGTTGAACACCACGCCGCGCACGGAGCCCCCCTCAGAGGCCATGAGACTCCCTGGCGATTATCTCGTCCTGCATCTCCTTGCCCAGCATGACGAAGTAGGCGTTGTAGCCGGTGACCCTCACCAGCAGGTTGCCGTACTCGTCGGGCCTGCGCTGCGCCTCGCGCAGGGTCCGCGGATCGAGCACGTTGATCTGCAGGGCCGTGCCCCCCCTCTCACCGTAGGCGCGCAGGAAGGCCATCAGTTTTTCGACATGCTCCTCGTCCCGCAGCAGAGAGGGGCTGAAGCTCATGGTGTGGGAGGCGCCATTGGGCGCCGTCTCCAGCCCCATCTTTCCCACCGAGAGCAGCTCCGCCGTGGGGCCGTTGCGGTCCGCGCCGTTGACGGGGCCGATGGCGTTGGAGAGGAAGGTGCCCCTCCTCCTGCCGTCCGGCGTGGCCGCGGTGAAGGGGGCGAAGGCGATCCAGTAGTTCCAGGAGAGATAGCCGGCACGGTAGCGCCTGCCGCTGGCGGGAGATACGCGCCGGGCCACCGCGCGCGTCCACAGCCGGGAGAGGTAGCGGGCGACCTCGTCGGCGTAGTCGTCGTCGTTGCCGTACTTGGGCGCCTTGTTGAGCATGGTCAGGCGCAGCGGCTCGTGCCCCTGGTAATCGTCGCCCAGGGCCTGGTCCAGGTTCGCCATCCCCACCCTGCCCTCCTCGTAGACCAGCTTCTTCACCGCGGCCAGGGAGTCCGCGGCGGTGGCGAAGGCCACCCCCTCCACGGTGATATAGCCGTGGCGTGCCCCGCCGCGGGTCACGTCCCTGGCCTTCTCGGCGCATCCCCCCACCAGGGTGGAGAGATAGGGGGTGGGCTCGAACTCCGCCCGGATGCGGTCGGCCTCGTCGCTGATGGCCAGCATGCGGTGCAGGAGGGCCTCGAGCTGGGCCTCGAAGGCGGCCCGGAAATCCTCCCAGGAGCCCATATCCTCGGGCCGGCCGGTATCGGGACCCAGGCGCTTGCCGCCGGCCGCGTCGCGGCCGCGGTTGAAGACCAGCTCCACCGCCTTGGCCAGGTTGAAGTTGACGTCCACCGTTCCCGAGCGGTCGTCCCCCTGCAGGGTGTTCTCCAGGCAGCCCACGGGCGCGTAGTCCCACAACCTCTCCTGCGGGAGCCCCTGCCAGGCCAGGCCTCGCATGGAGTTCTCGTCGAAGTTCATGATGAACGGCGATCCCTGGCTCTCCGCCACCATCTCCGCCACGCGGCGCAGCAGCGGCTCCGGCGTGCCCGCGTGCAGGCGGATATTGGGCTTGGGCTCCAACATGTTCATCTCCTCGATGACGTCGAGGATGAGCCAGGTCAGGCGGTTGGAGGCGTCCCCGCCCGCGGCGTCGATGCCCCCGATGGTCAGGAGCTGGCCGAAGCCGGAGTTGATGCCCTGGTTAGTCATCACCCGGCTCTGGAAATCGTAGGCGTAGTTGTGCTTTATCCAGTAACACTCCAGCAGCTCCCGGGCCCCCTCCTCGTCGAGCCTGCCTCCCTCCAGGTCGGCCTGGAAATAGGGGAGCATGTACTGGTCGAAACGCCCATGGGAGAGGCCCGCCCCGGGATAGGACTCCGCAGCCATGATCAGCATGTGGGAGAGCCACAGCGACTGCAGGGCCTCGTGAAAGGTCTGCGCCGGCTCCCAGGGCACCTTGCGGCAGATGCGGGCTATCTCGCGCAGCTCCGCGGCCCGGGCTTTATCGCTCTCCTCCGCCGCCAGGCGCTCCGCCTCCTCGGCATAGCGGAAGGCCATCTCCCGGGCGGCCTCGCAGCACACCATGAGCGCCGCCGCAAAGTCGGCGCCGCGCGCGTCTGAGGCCTGCTCCCGCAATCCCTCCAGCTCGGCATATATTCCCTTGAAGCCATCGCGCAGCAGGCGGGGGTAGTCGGGGATGAGATGCCCGGGGACGGCGCCGGCGTTGCCGATACCGAGCTCGCTTATTTCCTTGCCCCTCTCCCACCACTTGCGCGCGCGCCTGGACCAGCGCCTGCCCTCCCCGCGGTTGTGACACTTGGAGAGGGCGGTGTTGAACTGGCCCCCCACGATAAGCTCGCCCTCGAGGATGTGCACCGGCAGATGCTTGCGGCACACCTCGCGGAAGAAGAGGGCCCGGCGCATGATCAGGGACTCCTCCCAGAAACCGGGCGGCAGCTCCACCTCGCGCGCCATCACCCGCAGCGATTCGGCGAAGGCCTCCATGAAGGGCACCATCTCCGGGATGATGCCCCAGTTGACCGGGGACCATACCGCGTCCCAGTCCGTGCCGGTGGTGAAGGGCATGACCTCGTTGCGGAAATAGGGGCGGGACGCGATAGCATAATATTCCTCGCGCAACCGCTTCACCCGCGGCGACAGGCGCTCCGACGCGTGCCAGATCTTCCGGGGCGCAATGACATCCGTGCCGTCCATCCTCTATCCCCTCCTCCCGGACCGTGGCGATCCGGCCCAGTCCTTCCCACGCCTCCCTTTCAGGCTATGCCGCCTGCGCGCCGAAGTGAATGAGCGCTGTCAGCGCTCGCCGCGAGATGCCGTTCAGCGCCGGCCGTGGCCGCGGGCCGTGCCTCCGCTTCGCGCGCGCCCCCCCCTAGAAGGGCAGCCTCTGCAGCTGCAGGTCCAGCAAGGAACTCCCCGCTTCCAGCAGGCGCAGGTCGGCATCCATGGCCGCGCTTACCTCGTCCGGTGGCGGCGCGGCTTCGCGCGTGACGGCCCGCATGGAATGCACCCACGCCGGCAGGGCCTTGCCCAGGAAGAGCAGCAACTCCATGCGCTCCCTGCCCTTGTCCGCCCTCCCAAAGGTCAGCTCCAGCAGTCGCTCGCCGAGGACGCGGAAGGCGGTCGTCTCCACCTTCCTCAGGGCCAGGAGCGCCCGCGCCTGCGGCGTCATCCCCGCCGCCTCCAGGCCGCGGGCGATGCGATGATGCCAGCTCTGCATGATGGCGACGAGGGCCGGGAGGAGCGTCGCCCTCTCCCACATGAACACGGAGCGCGAGACGCGCGTATGTCCCCATCCCCTCTCGCCGAGGAGATTTCCCGCGGGCACCGCCACGTCGTCGAAGAGGACCCTGCCGTGGGGAGAGGTGGCCAGATAGCCCAGCCCCATGTCCTCCACCCTCACGCCCCCGCCCCTCTCCACCAGGAAGGCGGACAGGCCCTCCCTGCCCGCAGCGGCATCGGTGGAGGCTATGACCAGGAAGAGGTCCGCCGCCGGGGCGTTGGTGATCGGCTCCTTGACGCCGCTTATCCTGTAGCCGCCCCCCGCCTGCGTCGCGGTGGCGGCCATGCGCGACGGGTCCCCGCCGCTTCCCGGCTCCGATATGGCGGCCGCGCCGACGAGGTCGCCGCGGCACAGAGGCGGGAGATAGCGCTGCTTGAGGGCGCGGGAGCCGAAGGCCTGCAGCGGCCAGGCGCAGAGCATGACGTGGTCCACCAGGCTGAGGACCAGGCCCAGGTCCAGCCCCTCCCCCGCCAGCACGGCCACGTCCCGCGCGAAATCGCCTGCCTTTCGCCCCCGCCCGCCGTATTCCGTCTCCATGACCGCGCCCACGAGGCCGAGGTCCGCCATCTCCCTCCACAGGGAACGGTCGAAGCCGCCCCCTCTCTCCTCGCGGGTGGGAAACACCCTCTCGCGCGCGAAAAGGGTGAGCTCCTCCAGGTTCATGCCACCTCACCTCCCGCGTTTCCCTCCCCGTGCCGCGGTGGCGACCGGCCCGCGGCCTTTATCCCATATTAGCCGCTGCATCGAATCCGCCGCAAACGCAGGGCCCCGGCCCCCCGGCCCGGGCATGTCCCGCCCGCGGGTTCTTGGAGTCAGCGGCGGGGAAACGCCGCTCTCGCCGGGCCTGGTCGTGCGCAGGGCGGGCTCGGGCGGCGGCATGAAGCGGGCCTCCTTTCCTCTGCGCCCGCTTTTGGGCGCAGGCGCGGTCGCGCCGCCTTTCAGGCGCGGATGGCCTCGTTGAGCTGATCGGTGTAGGCGATGAGCTCCTGCATGGAGCCGAACTCCTCGCTGGCGAAGCAGAACTCTTCCGACCAGCGGTTGAGGCGCATACTCTCCCTCTCCTCCTGCGGGAAGGTGCACAGGAAGGCCCGGTAGAGCTCGGTGCCGCGGAAGACCACCAGGGGGAAGAAGGTGGCCTCCCTGATGCCCTCGGCGCGCAGGGTCTCCACCGTGCGCTCCAGCGAGGCGCGGCTCTCGCCCGGCAACCCGGCGATAAAGGTGAGGATGGGCTCGAGCCCGTGGGCTCGCGCCGCCCGCACCGCCCCCAGGATCTCCTCGCGGGTGGTCCTCTTCTTCACCACCTCGCGCAGGATGCGGTCGTCGAGGGACTCCGCGCCCAGGGCGATGCTGCCGAAACCGCTGTCGCGCAGGCCCTGCAGCACCTCGGGGGTGAGGGAGTCGGCGCGGGTCTGTATGTGATAGGTGTAGGGGACCTCCCTCACCGCCGCCAGCAGCGAGCGCAAACGGGGACGGTTGAGGGCGAAGGTGGCGTCCCCGAAATAGAAGGAACGCTCGCCGGCGATGAAGTTCTCCCAGCAGAAGTCGAGGACCCCGCGCACGTAGGCGGGGGAATGGTAGCGCACCTTCCTCTTCCACAACACGGGGTCCAGGCAGAAGGTGCACTCCTCGGGACAGCCGCGCGAGGTCAGGAAGCCCGCCCCCGGGATGTAGTCGTCGAGGGGGTTGAGGGCCTTGAGCAGGCGGTGCCTCCTCTCTATCCTGAACTCCTCCGCCACGGTGTAGATGTGGGGGAAGACGTCCAGGTCGCGCTGGCGCCCGCGCCCGGGGTTGTCCACCACCCTGCCCCCGCCGTCCCGCCAGGTGAGCCCGGGTATGGAGGAGAAGTCTTCCTCCCCCCTCCCCAGGGCCTGCATCAGCTCGAGCGCCGTCCACTCCCCCTCCCCGCGCACCACGAAGTCCGCCGCCCCGTCCTGCATGATCTCCCGCGGGTGCATGGTGGAATAGACGCCGCCCGTCACCAGCCTCGCCCGCGGCAGCATCTCCCGTATACGCCGCAGCATCTCCCGCGTGTGCAGGGCCAGGTAATAGACGGAGATGGGGAAGAAGACCACCTCGGGTCGGGCGCGCTTCAGGGAGGCCTCCAGGTTCTCGCGCATGAGGCGCAGCGCCTCCTCCCCGCCGATGGGGGCGGTGGAAATGGCGTCGTCCGCAAGCCCTTCGCGGGCCTCCCGAAACCACTCCTCGGCGTCGAAGACGTCGGCCATGAGGTTGAGGACCTCCAGGTCCACCCCCCGCGAGTGCAGGAAGGCGGTCACGTACATGGCCCCGTACTCCGGCACCAGCAGCGCCTTGTTGCGCACGGCCCAGTGGCGCACCTGCCAGAGGGGGTCGGGCTTGGTCTCCATGAGGCCGAAGCCCCAGACGTCGGAGATGACCGCCGCCCGGGGCAGCTCAAGCGCCATGACCCACCGGCCTCAAGCGCCCCGCGCCTCCCCTGCGCACCCGGCCCTCACCCCAGTATGCTCTCCACGCAGAGGATGGCCGAAAGCGCGGCCCCCTCGATGGCCAGCCCCCTCCCCAGGTAGGTATCGCCCGCGAAGAAGAGGCCGTCCACCCCGGGGGCGCGCACGTCCGGCTTGAAATCGCCGGTGAGGCCGGGCTTGCGCGCCAGGCCGTCGCAGCCGGTGGTGAAATAGGGCAGCGCGAACTCCACCTCCTCGTCCGCGAAGGCATACAGCTCCTTGATGTCCTCCCAGTGCTGTTCCATGAGGCGCCCCAGGTTGAACTTGTCCTCCAGCTCCCCGGGCTCGGCCACGTTGTCGGTGACCAGGAGGTAGCGGCCCTCGGGCGCCACCCCGGGGTCGAAAGCGGTGGGGCTGAAGGCCTGCAGGGGCAGCCCGGTGCGGGGCGCCCTGAGCAGGGACATGAAAACCTGGCGCTCGTAGAGGGGACGGCGGGTGGCGGTGATGTATCCCAGCAGCCCCGTCCTCTCCCCCCGGATATCCTCGATGCGCTTCAGCCACCATCCCGGAAGGGGGGAGTGGCGGCGGTCGAAATCCAGCACCTTGTCCAGGTGCCATACGGGCAGGGCGAGGACCACCAGCGGGGCGGTGACCAGGTCGCTGGAGATAAAACGCCACTCGGCCGCTATGGGGCTCGCGCCCTTGCGGGCCACCTTCACCCCCACCGCCTTGCCGCCCTCGCAGACCACCTGCTCCACGCGGGACCCGGTCCTCAGCTCCCCCCCCATTTCCTGGAAGGCCTCCACCAGGGGGCCGATGACCCCCCACATGCCGCCGCGCGGATAGGCGGCTATGAGCACCGCCCGGCCCTTGACCAGGGCCTCCTTGGCGATATGGAGGCACTCCCCCGCGGACTGCTCGCGCGCGTCGGGTATGGTGGTCATGATCATGCTCATGTTTTTCCACACCTCGCGCAGATTCCCGGCCAGCTTGTGCGCGTCCAGCCATTCCTCGAAGGAGCGGTTGTCCCAGGCCTTGAAATCCGGCTCCTCCATGGCCGTGATGCCCTGCATGAGCTCGATGAAGCTCGCCTTCTCCTCGTCCGTGAGCTGGATGAAGGTCTGCATATCGCGCCAGGCGCCGTCCGCGTAGAGGTCGAGGGTCACCGAGAACCCGGCCCACTCGAACTCCTTGCCCACGCGGACGCCGAGCTCATGGCAGTAGCCCTTCTTCCCCATCTCGATCATGTGCAGGCCGATGTCCGTGCGGTAACCGCCCGGCAGGTCGTAGGACTGCATGCGACCTCCCGCCCTGGGGTACATCTCCAGCAGCAGGGTCTTCTTACCCGCCTGCTGCAGCTGCGTGGCCACCCCCAGGCCGGCTATGCCCGCTCCCACCACTATCGCGTCGTAGTCGCTCATCCCGCCTCCCTCGTTCTCGCGTACCCCTCCCAGGAATACCGCGCGCTTCGCGCCGCGCCTATCCGCCCGCCATGCGGGAGAGGATGAAGACCTCGTCCCCGTCCCGCAACTTCTCCTCCTCCTCCGCGAAGGGGTCGCCCCTCCGGCCCGCCTTGATCAGGGGGTGAAAGCGCTCCTCTCGCGCGTCCCACATGTTGTGCGGGAGGCGCGCCGCGAAGCGCCGGCCGATGAGCTGGAGGAGGTCGCCGAAGTCGGAGCCCGCGGGCAGCTCGTATTCCCCCTCCTTCTCACCGATATGGTGCCGGACTATGCCGGTGAAGCGCACCCTTATCCGCATCTTCCTCCTCGCTCAGAATTTGCCCATGAGCAGGCGGCTGATGATCATCTTCTGTATCTCGCTGGTCCCCGCCCCGATGGTGCCCAGCTTGGCGTCGCGCAGCGTGCGCTCCACCGGGTATTCGCGGATATAGCCGTAGCCCCCGAAGATCTGCACCGCCTCGTTGGCCACCTTGAGGGCGTTCTCGGTGACGCTGAGCTTGCACACGCAGGCCTCCATCATCGCCGGAATGCCCTGGTCCTTCATCCAGGCCACACGGTAAACGAGCAGGCGCGAGGCGTCGAGCAGGCATTTCATCTCCGCGATCTTGAAGGCCACCGCCTGGAACTTGCCGATGGGGCGCCCGAACTGCTTGCGCTCCTTGGCGTACTCGATGCAGCGGTTGATGCTGCACTCCATGCCCCCCACGGCGGGGGCCACCATGATGGCGCGCTCCCACTCCAGGGTGGCCTTGCCCACGCCGTAGAAGCCCTCCCCCTCCGCGCCGAGCATGGCCGTGGCAGGAACGCGGCAATCGCTGAAGGCCAGTTCCGCCGTGGGCGAGGTGCGGTTGCCCATCTTGTCCAGCTCGCGGCTGACCTCGAAGCCGGGGATGTCCCGGTCCACGATGAAGGTGGTGATGCCCGCGGCGCCCTTCTCCTTGTCGGTCACCGCGGCCACGATGCACAGGTCGCAGATGGGGCCGTTGGTGATGAACATCTTGGCGCCGTTGATGACGAAGTCGTCGCCGTCACGCACGGCCGTGGTCTTCACCGAGGCAGCGTCCGAGCCGGCGTCCGGCTCGGTGAGGCCGAAGCTGCTGATCTTCTCCCCCGTGCTGATGGCCGGGAGGTAGTGTTTCTTCTGTTCCTCCGTGCCCATGACCCAGATAGGCACCGCGCCGATGATGGTGTGAGCGCCCCAGGAGAGCGAGACCCCCGCGTCGGCCCCGCCGGCGCAGAAGGCGTCCATGGCGATGGCCGTGTCCAGAGCGCCCGCTCCCGAGCCCCCGTACTCCTCGGGGAAGGGCAGGCCCAACAGCCCCATCTCTGCCATCTTCTTCCACCCGTCCCAGAAGAACTCGCTCTTGCGGTCGTACTCCTCGGTGAAGGGGGCGATCTCCTTCTCCGCGAACTCCTTCACCTCTTTGAAGAAGGCCTTCTGTTCCTGAGAGAGCTCGAAGTCCATTTCCTACCTCCTCTTGCCTAGTGCGATCCTCTTGCGAGAACCCTCTCCCTTCCGCCTTGAATCTCCGCCGTCTTCTCCTCCCGCGCAAGCCCGCGATGGGGTCATTTCCCCAGCAGGGAACGGGCCATGACCACGCGCTGTATCTGATTGGTGCCGTCCCAGATCTGGTTGATCTTGGCGTCACGCATATATTTCTCCACCGGGTGGTCGCGCATGTAACCGTAGCCGCCGAAGACCTGCACCACGTCGGTGGTCACGCGCATGGCCATGTCCGAGCAGAAGGTCTTGGCGTATGCGGCTTGCGCGGAGAAGGCCGCCTGCTGCGTCTCCATCCAGGCCGCCTTCATGTACATGAGCCTGGCCGCCTCTATCTCCATGGCCATGTCCGCCAGCATGAACTGCACCGCCTGCATCTCGGCGATGGGCCGGCCGAACTGTACCCTCTCCCCGGCGTACTCCAGCGCCGCCTCCATGGCCGCCCGGGCGATGCCCACCGAGTTGCAGGCCACGCTGACCCTCGCCTTGTCCAGGGTGATCATGGCGATCTTGAAACCCTTGCCCTCCTCGCCCAGGAGGTCCTCAGCCGGCACGCGGCAATCGGAGAGGACGACCTCCGCCGTGGGGGAGGCCCTGACCCCCATCTTGCGCTCCTTCTTGCCCCCGCTGATGCCCGGGTTGTCCCCGCCCACCAGGAAGCAGGAGAGGCCGCGCACCCCGGCGGAGGGGTCGGTGGAGGCAAACACCGCCGTGAGGTCGGCCATGCCGCCGTTGGAGATGAAGCACTTGTTGCCGTTGAGGAGGTAACCGTCCCCGTCGCGCACCGCGGTGGTCTTCACCCCGGCCACGTCCGATCCCGCCCCGGGCTCGGTGAGGGCCATGGCCGCCAGCGAGGGGCGCGAGGTCAGCGCGCCGAAATATTTCTTCTTCTGCTCCTCCGTGCCCGCCACCAGCAGCGGGGTCGAGCCCAGGTTGTTGGCGCCCAGGATGGTCGCGAAGCCGCAACACCCCCAGGCTATCTCCTCGCCCACGATGCAGGCGGTGAGGAAGTCCATGCCCTGGCCGCCGTATTCCTCGGGCACGTAAAGGTAGGTCAGGCCCGCCTTGAAGGCGGTGGCGATGAAATCCTGCGGGTATTTCTCCTCCTCGTCGTGTTCCGCGGCGATGGGGCGTATCTCCTTCTCCGCGAATTCGTGGGCCACCTTGCGTATGGCCTCCTGTTCGTCGCTGAGCTCGAACGAGATCACTTGGCTACCTCCCTGGCATTCTGGTCAAAGCGGCCGCGGACGTTTCCGGCACCCGGCCGCGCGGGCTACCTGCCCTGGAACTCGGGCTTGCGCTTCTCCTTGAACGCCGCCATGCCCTCCTTCTGATCCTGGGTGGAGAAGAGCAGGGAAAAGCATTTGCGCTCGAGGGAGAGCCCGGAGGTGAGGTCGGTGTTGAGCCCGTCGTTCACGCAGGCCTTGGCGCAGGCCAGGGCCACCGCCCCATTGCGTATGCAGCGGCGCGCGAGCTTCTTCGCCTCCTCCATGAGGTCCGCCACCGGGACGACCCTGTTCACCAGGCCCATGTCGCGGCAGGCCTGGGCATCGTAGAAGTCTCCGGTGAAGATAAGCTCCTTGGCGCGGTTGGGGCCCACCAGGCGGGGCAGCCGCTGCGTGCCGCCGGCGCCGGGGATGATGCCCAGGGTGATCTCGGGCATGGCGAAAACGGCCGTCTCGGAGGCCACGATCATGTCGCACACCAGGGCCAGCTCGGTGCCTCCGCCCAGCGCGTAGCCGCTCACCGCAGCGATGACCGGCTTGGGGATGCGCTCTATCTTCTCGAAGCCGGAGAGGTCGGCCCCGTAGGCGGTGAGCATGTCGTGAGCGTACTTCCCGGACATCTCCTTGATGTCTCCCCCGGCGGCGAAATCGCCCTCCCCACCGGTGACGATGACCGCCCTCACCGCCTCGTCCCTGGCCAGCATGTCGGCGGCTTCACCCAGCTCCGCGATGAGCTCCAGGTTGAGCGCGTTCTTGGCCTCGGGACGGTTGAGGCGAAGGACGGCTATCCCTTCCTCGTCCGCCTCCACGACAACATACTTAAAATTCATACCGCCTCCTCTGATATCGGACCCCCCGGGGGGGGAAAGCGTTTCCTGCCTGCCCGCTGCGGGCATCAGGGCCTCTCACTCGAAGAGCTCCTCCGCGTCCTCTACCTCCTCGCCTCGCGCTCCGGCCTCCTCCCCGGCGTTGCCCCCGCCGCCCCCGCCGCCGCGCGCCTCCTCCGCCGCGGGCTGGGCATAGCGCCTCAGCGACAAAGCGGGCTCCCCGCTCGCGAAGCAGGTGGTGAAGCATTCCGCCTCGTAGTCGAGACCGCGCCCCAGCTCCATGTCCAGGGAATGGTTGAGGCATCTCTTCGCCTGGTAGAGGGCCATCCTCCCGCCCATGACCAGCCTCTCCGTCATCTCCTCCACGGCGCCGACGAGTCGCTCCCCGTCCACGGCCAGGTTAACCAGCCCCCACTCCTCCGCCCGGCCGGCGTCGAGGACCATGCCGGTGAAGACCATCTCTCGGGCCCGTCGCAGGCCCACCAGGCGCGCCAGTCTCTGGGTGCCTCCCCCGCAGGGTATCATCCCCAGCCTGACCTCGGGGAAGGCGAAACGCGCCGTCCGCGACGCCACCACCAGGTCGCATGCCAGGCATATCTCGAGGCCCAGGCCCATGGCTACGCCGTTGACCGCGGCAATGGTGGGGAGGGGGAATTCGGCGATGCGGGCGGTGAAGGCCTGCGCCTCGCGCGCGCGGCGTCGGGCGAGGAGCGGCCCGGCCTGCTCCAGCCCCGCCATGTCCATGCCCGCACAGAAGGCATCGCCGTGTCCGGTGAATACCAGCGCCCTGACGTCGGCGTCAACCTCGACGCGTGACAGCTGCGCCCACGCGGCGCGCATGCCCTGGGAGGAAAGGGCGTTCATGCGTCCGGGGTGAGAGAAATAGAGCCATCCCGCCCCGCCCCTCTTCTCGAAGAAGATGGTATCGCTTCCCTCTGCCATGTGCTTCCGTCCTTCGCCGCCGTGCGCTGCTGTCCTAGAGCTTCCAGTAGCTTTCCCGCTTGCCGCCGGAGTAGTCGTAATACCCCCTGCCCGTCTTCCTGCCCAGCAGCCCCGCGGCCACCATGCGCTTCATCAGCGGAGCAGGGTTGTACTTGGGGTCGCCGGTGTCGTTGTAGATGGCCAGGCAGGCGTTGGAGAGGACGTCGATGCCGGTCATGTCCGCCAACTCCAGGGGGCCCATGGGGAGATTGAAGCCCAGGCGCATGGCTTTGTCGATGTCTGCGGGGGAGGCCACCCCGGCCTCCAGCATCCTGGCGGCCTCGACCCCCATGGTCAGGTAGAGCCGGTTGCAGATGAAACCCGCGTGGTCCTTGAGCACGCGCACCGTTTCCTTGCCCACCGACTGCGCCCAGGCCTCCGCGGCGTCCATGGTCTCTTGCGAGGTCTGCAGCCCGCGGATGATCTCGCACAGGCGCATGAGGGGGACCGGGCTGAAGAAATGCGTTCCCACCACATGTTCCGGACGCCTGGTGGCCGCGGCGATGGAGGAGATGGGGATGGCCGAGGTATTGGAGGCCAGGATGGCGTGGGGGGGGCATACCTCGTCCAGTTTCGCGAATACCTCCTTCTTCACCTCCAGGTTCTCAAAGACCGCCTCCACCACGAGGTCGGCGTCGGAGGCGTCCTCCAGCCTGGTGGTGGTGGAGAGGTTGGCGAGGGCGGCGTCGTGCGCCTCCTGGGATATCTTCTCCTTGGAGAGGAACTTGCCCAGCGAGTTCTTGATCGCCTCCAGGCCCCTGGAGGTGAACTCCTCCTCGACGTCATGCATCTTCACCCTGTAGCCGGCGGCGGCGGATACCTGGGCGATGCCGCCGCCCATCAGGCCGGACCCGACCACGAACACGTTCGCTATCTCCATGCTGACCTCCTCGTAGTCCGACGTCCTGTCATATTCATCCCGATAAGCTGGATATACTGGGTTTTCTCATGCCGCGCCGACCTCGCGTGCCGACAGCGCTAAAAGTATATCACGAAATTGCGCGGGGAATGTACAGGCGCACGGCCGCACGGGCGCGGCGAAGCGGCAGCGCATGCCGCGATTATGTTAGCCTCAAGGTATGGAGCCTATGCATGCGCATGACGGCCGGGGCCACCCGCCCATGGGAGAGGCGCTGGACGCGGTTAAGGCGACGCGCTATCGGTTCGGGACCATGGCCCACGCCGGCGAGGACCTGGAGTATTCCGTCGCCGGCTTGCGCCTCCGGCTGGAACAGGCTCATCGCTTCCTCTCCCGGCCCGGAAACGCCGCCCGCACGGCCGCCGCGATCATCGCCGTCGCCGCGGCGGTCGATCTCGCGCGCGGCTGGCTCAGCCTCCGGCGCAGGCCGGCTCCCTTCATGCGCCGCCTGGCGCAGCGATTCAGGCCCTGAAGCGAAGCGCGCCCACGCAAGAGAGGGGGCCCCGGGGGACGGCCCGTGCCGGTCACAGGAATAGGGGCACGTGGCGGAAGGCGGCGGTGTCGAAGAGCCCCCGATCGGTCAGCTTGAGCTCCGGGATCACCGGCAGGGCCATGAAGGACAGGGCCATGAAGGGGTCTTCGAGGGGACATCCCATGCCTCGCGCCGCCTGCTGGAGTGCCTGCACGCGGTCCCTCACCTCCCGCAGGGGAAGGCTGGACATCAGCCCGGCCACGTCGAGGGGCAAATCGGCCACGACCTCGCCGCCGCGCACCACCACCTGCCCGCCCCCCATCCTCTCCACCGCCTTCGCCGCAGCCATGATCTCGCCGTCCGAGGTCCCCAGCGCGATGAGGTTGTGGGAATCGTGCGCCACGGTCGAGGCCATGGCTCCCTCGCGCAGTCCGAAGCCGCGCATGAAGCCGATGCCCACGTTGCCCGTCCCGCGGTGCCTCTCGAACACGCACGCCTTGAGGAGGTCGCGGGAGACGTCGCTCACCGCCATGCCGCCCTTGACCTTGACCGCCTCGGTGAGCGTGGAGGTGACGATCTGGTTCGGGGTCACCCCGATGACCAGCATCCTCTCCCCCTGTGCTCGCACTCCTATGCCCCCCGTCCTCTCCCAGGCTATGCGCATGGCCGCCGGCGCCGCGACCCCCGCAGGTACCTCCACCGCCAGCTCGCCGCCCTCCGCGACCATCTCACCCTCCTTGTAGACCTGCAGCACCCTGAAATGCTCGAGGTCTTCCAGCACCGCCAGGTCCGCCCTCCAGCCGGGCACGATCCCGCCCCTGCGAGCCAGGGCGAAGCGGCGCGCGGGGTAGAGGGTGACCATGCGCACCGCGGTGATGGGATCGAGCCCGAGCCGTACCGCCTTGCGCAGGATGTGGTCCATGTGCCCCTCGTCCAGGAGATCCTTGGGCTGGCGGTCGTCGTCCACGAAGATGCAGCGGCCGGCGCTCGCAGTCCCCACGATGGGCAGGAGGGCCTCCATGTTCCTGGCCGTCGAGCCCTCCCTGATGTAGATGAACATGCCCTTGGCCAGTTTCTCCGCCGCCTCGTCCTCGCTCACGCACTCGTGGTCCGACTCCACGCCGGCGGCGATGTAGGCGTCCAGCCGCCGCCCCCCGAGGCCCGGCGCATGGCCGTCGATGGGAAGCCCTTCGCAGGCGGTTATCTTGGCCATCACCGCGGGGTCGGCGGCGATCACCCCCGGGAAGTTCATCACCTCCCCCAGGCCGATCACCTTCTCCTCCTCCAGGAGAGGTATGAGATCCTGCGCCTCCAGCACCGCCCCCGCCGTCTCCACCGGGGTGGCCGGCACGCATGACGGCAGCATCACGAAGACGTCAAGCGGCAGCCCCCGGCCGCTGCTCATCATGTAGCGTATGCCCTCCAGACCCAGGACGTTGGCGATCTCGTGATAATCGGTGACCACCGCCGTCGTCCCCGCGGGCACGACGGCGCGCGCGTATTCGGGGAGGCTGACCATGGACGACTCTATATGTACGTGACCGTCGATGAACCCCGGGCAGAGGTAGGAGCCGCCCAGGTCCACCTTGCGCCGTGCGGGGCGGTCGCCGAATCCCGCTATCATGCCACCGCTCACCGCGACCGAGCCCTCCTCCACCACCCCGGAGAAGACGTCCACGATCCTGGCTCCTGCCAGGAGGAGGTCGGCCTCCGCCTCCCCGCGCGCCACAGCCGCGAAATCCTCCGCCTTCATCCCCGCGCCCCCTCCCCTGCCTCGCGCCGCCGTCCGCGGCTAGATCACGTTCCCCTCTTCCGGCTCACCGGGCTGCCGAAGCCCCTCGCTGGGGTAGGCCTTCATCTCCAGGATGACCTTGAGGGCCTCTTCCCGCATGGCGTAATCGAAAGCCTGCAGCCCCATCTCCAGCGGGAACCTGCGGTCGATGAGGTCCTGCACGTTGACCACCCCCCGCAGCAGGGCCCGCACGGCGGGCTCGAAGGGCCCGCAGCGCGAGCCCACGATGCTGATCTCGTTCACCACCAGGGAGGAGATATCCACGCTCACCGACTCCACGTAGGTGCTCTTCTGCACGATGATGCCGCCCGGGTCCACCAGCGTGCGGGCGAGGTCGAAGCCCTCGGGGCTGCCCGTGGACTCCACAACGACGTCAAAACGCTCGCCCCGGTCGATGCCCTTCTCCATCACCGTCCTTATCCCCAGGCGGTCGAGGACCTTGAGCTTGTGCACGTAGCGGCCCACCGCGAGGAGGGAGCAACCGCTCAGGCGCATGACCTGCGCGGCCATCAGCCCCAGCTTGCCGTCGCCGAGCACGGCAACCCTGTGCCCGGGGCTGACGTGGACCTGTTCCAGGATGCGGAAGCAAGCCGCCAGGGGCTCGATGAAGACCGCCGAGTACAGGGGCAGGGTATCCGGAACCACGGTGAGGTTGGCCGCGGGCAGGGCCAGATATTCGGCGAAAGCCCCGTCGCGCCCGCTGATGCCGAGCGTGGTGCGCTCGCGGCAGTGGTTGGCCTTGCCCCCCAGGCAGAGAGAACACGCCCCGCAGGCGCAGTTTATCTCCCCCGCTACCCTCTTGCCCACCAGCGCCGGCTCGTGCGCCGAGACCACCACCCCCACGAACTCGTGGCCCGGTATGCCGATGAAGTCCATGTAGCCACGGGCGATCTCCTTGTCCGTATGACATATCCCCGCGGCCATGACCTTGATCAGCGCCTCCCCCGGACCCGCCTCGGGCACGGGCAGGTCATCCCGCAGCTTCAACTCACCGTCGTAATACAACCCGAGCATCGCCCCACCTCCTCCACGCCGCGGGCCGGACCCCCGGCCGCGCTCAAGCCCGGTGATCCGCTCCGGCCGGCTTCAGCTCTCCCGCCTCGGCCACCTCCTGGTCCGAGGTCTGGCGACGCCGTGCGATGAGGGTGATGATGGAGGGCAGCACCAGCAGGCTCGCCAGCAGGGACACGGCGAGCGAGAGGGCGGTTATGAGCCCGAAACGCCGGATGGGCATCATCTCCGAAAAGGCCAGGACCAGGAAGGCCGCCGAGGTGCTGACGGAGCTGGCCACCAGCGGCTTGCCCACCCTGGTGACACACATGTGCAGAGCCTCGGCCACGGTGGCGTCCGTGGAAGAATACTCCTCCAGGAAGCGGTTGGTGACGTGGATGCCGTAGTCTATGCCCATACCGATGATGAGGGAGACGATGAGCACGGTCATCATGTCCAGGGTCCAGCCCATGAGCGAGAGGAAGCCCAGCTCCACCGTGATCCCCGCCACCAGCACGGAGAGCGTGGCCAGCCCGTACTTGATGGAGCGGAAGATGAGCATGAGAAAGAGGCCCGAAAGGCACAGGGCGAGTATCGAGGTCTTGATCTGGGTGGGCACGAGATTGCCCAGCATGTCGGCGGTAAGGGGGGTTATGCCTCCCACCTGAAAGGTCACGGGCAGGGCCCCGAATTGCGCCTCCACCGCCTGGTTCAACACGCGGTCCTTTTCCACCATCTCCGCGTTGCTGGTGGCCCCCTCGCTGAAGACGGTGATCAGGGCGGCCTGGTGGTCGTCGCTCACCAGCTTCCCCTCCTGGGGGCCAAAAAGGGCGCCGATGGCCTGCAGGTCCCGCTCGGCCTCGGCCCTGTCCGCCGGCAGCCCGGCCGCGAAGTCCCCGCCGGCGGGCACCAGCCCCATCTCCATGCGGTAGTCGTGGACGAGCTCCCCGATGCTCGCGCTGCTATCAAGGCTGAAATAGGGGGCCTCGGAGATGTCCTCCTGGAAAGCATGCATAGCCGCCATGACCTCGGGCTGCAGAATGTCCCCGGTGAGCAGGATGACGTCCTGCTGCTGCCCCCCGAAAATGTCCTCCTGCAGGTACTGCGCCTGCAGGGAGGGGATGTCCTGGGGGGCCAGGGCGCGCAGGTCCGGCGTGGTCGTGAGGCGGAAGGTGCCCATGATGCAGATGAAGACGATAAACCCGTAGATGACCACCACGGCCACAGGGCTACCCTGTGAGATGGCCGCGATCCTGCCCAGGAAACGGTCTGTGCGCGAGTTGCTGTCCCCGGCGAAGATCTTCACCCCCCGCGGCGCGCGGGTGACGCCCCTGCGCAGGCGGCGTTCCTCGCGCAGTATCATCAGGGCGGGCAGGAAGGTCACGCTGAAGACGAAGCACATGGTTATGCCGGCGGCGGTCATGTAGCCGAATTCCTGCAGCACGTCGAAATCGGAGAAGCCGAAGGACACGAACCCGAAGACGGTGGTGATGCAGGCCAGGAAGATGGCCACGCCCACGGTGACCACGGCCTTGTGGGCCGCCTGGCGGGGCCCGCTCCCCAGCCCGAACTCCTCGTAGAAGCGGCCCATCATGTACACCAGGTTGCCCAGGCTGATACCCAGCACCAGGGGACCGATTATCGCCGAGACCACGGTGAAGGGGAGGTGGAACCAGCCCATGATGCCGTAGATCCACACCGCGGTGAGCACGATGACCGCCAGCGGCAGCAGCACGTCGGTGAATCTCTGGAAGGTGAAGTAGAGCAGGAGCATGAGCACGGCCAGGGCTATCAGCGCCATGATCCAGGTGCTGGAGAGCACATAATCCTCCAGGTCCTTGTCGATGGAGGGATCGCCGCTGATATGGACCGTGGCCGCCGTCTCGCCGCCCTCGAAATAGGAATGGAAGAAGTCCTCCGCCCTGACGGCGAAGGCCTTGCGCTGCGGCGAGTCCAGTTCCGGGTTCACCTTGAGCAGTATCTTGGCGTAGCGGGCGTCACGGGAGAGCAGCGCCGAGCCCGTTTTCTCCACCGTCCATTTGTAGCCCACCGGGTTGGCCAGGTATGCCCCCACGCCCTCCTCGATTATCTGCTCGAAGGGCTTGAGCACGCCCGGGTTGAAAGGGTCCTCCTGCATCATGCCCTCGCCGTAGCCGATCATGGCCGGGACGTCGCTGAGGATGAGCGCCGCCGCCTCCGCGGTCACGCCGTATTCCTGCACCGCCCTCTGCCTGGCCTGGTCCAGCATGTTGAGCCCGAAGCCGCTCAGATAATGCTGCACATAGACGTAGTCGTCCTCGCCCACCGCCTCGGCCATCTCGTCCTCCATGAGGAGGAACTTCTTGATCATGGGGTATTTGAGCAGGCCGTCGCTCTCCACCATGGGGTATTCGTTGGTGGTCCCCCCAAAGAGCCGGTCGACCTCCGCGAGGGTGCGGGAGGACTCGAACCTGGAGGGGATGAGATCCCGCTGCCCCGCCCTGATCTCGATGAAGAACATCCCCGCCGCGACGGGCAGGGTGAGCAGCACGCAGACGATGACCACGGCCCGGGCATGATCGCGGCACAGGCGGGCGAAAAAACTCACTTTTGCATCCCTCCCACAACAGGCTCGCCGGCGGTACCCTTCAGATAATAAAACATTCTTTTCCTGTAGGTTACTATCCTTTATTCCCGCGGGCAACGCAGAGTCGCTGCCTCCCCCGCTCATTTGGTAAGATGAAGGGGCCGTTCCGCATGCGTGCCCCGGAGAAAGGCGGGCGAGGGTGGATGACCAGGCTCACCGAGATGATAGACGGCTTCACGCAAATCTACCCCGAATACCCCGCGCTATTCTTCGAGCAGCGCGCCTTCACCAGCCACGAGCTCCACGACAATACCTGCCGCCTGGGAAACGCCCTGCTCGAACTGGGTCTGCAGCCGGGTGACCTGCTCCTGGCCCACATGGAGAACTGCCCGGAGGCGGTGAATTTCTGTTCCGCCTGCGCCAAGACGGGCATCATCTTCTGCCCCACCATGTTCCTGCTCAACGCGGAGGAGCTCTCCTGGATAGCGGAGCATTCGCGGGCCGGGTACGTGGCCACCACCCCCGACCTGCTCCCCAAGGTGAAGACGGCCTGCCCCGCCCTCTTCGAATCCGGGCGCGTCATCCTCACCGGCCGGGAGGCGGAACCCGGCACCATCAGCCTCGGGGAGCTGTGCGAGCGACAGCCCAGCCGGCTGCAGAGCAACGCCGACCTCGGTGACGACGACGTGGCGGCGCTGCTCTACACCGCGGGGACCACCAGCCGCCCCAAGGGGGTCCTGCTCACCCACGGCAACCTGGGGAGCAACGTCCAGGCCCTGGCCGCCTCCCTGCGCATAACCCGGGACGAGGTGGCGCTTTCCACCCTGCCGCTCTCCCACTCCTACGGGCTCACCACCTCCCTCCTCCCCCTGATCACCGGCATCAGGTCCATCCTCATGCGCTGGTTCGATGCCGGCGCCGTCTTCGCCTGCACCGAGCGTTTTCACGTGCGCACCATGGCCGGCGTGCCCGCCATGTACATCCAGCTCCTCAACCATCCCCGCGCCCCGCAGTTCAACGTCAAGAGCTGGAAGAGGCTGCAATGCGGGGCCGCGCCGCTCCCCGAGGAGGTGCTCAAAGCCTTCCGCGACAAGTTCGGGGTCAACCTCTACGAAGGCTACGGGCTCACCGAGGCCTCGCCGGTGGTGAGCTGCCAGAGCCCCCACCTGCCCTTCAGGCCGGGCTCGGTCGGCCCTCCCCTGCAGGGGCTGGAGGTGAAGGTCTGCGACGACGACGGGCGCGAGCTGCCCCCGGGCAGCCCCGGGGAGATAATCGTGCGCGGCCCCTCGGTGATGAAGGGCTATTACCGGGATCCGGAGGAGACCGAGCGGGCGCTGCGCGGGGGCTGGCTGCACAGCGGCGACATCGGCTACCTGGGCGAGGACGGCTACCTCTTCATCGTGGAGCTGAAAAAGGACCTCATCATATCGGGGGGGTTCAACCTCTATCCCTCGGAGGTGGAGGGGATGCTGCAGAGGCACCCGGCGGTGGCCGAGGCGGCGGTGGTCGGCGAGCCGGACCCCATCCGGGGGGAGGTCGCGCACGCTTTCGTCGTCCTGCGCGAGGGCTGCGCGGTCACGGCGAGGGAGCTCATCGATTTCGCGCGCGCATCGCTGGTCTATTACAAGTGCCCGCAGAAGGTGACCTTCCTGGCCGAGATGCCCCACACTTTCCTCGGCGCCCCCTCGCGGCGCGAGCTGCGTGACCGCCTCATCGCGCGCTGACCCTCAAAGGAGAGACATCCCCTTTTCCTCCGCGACGCGGCGCTGCAATTCCTTCACGGCGAGATCGCCCGGGCGGTGGCGCCCGGAGGATATCTCCTTCACCAGGGAGAGGAGCGCCCCATGCACGGGAACGGGTATGCCCGCCGCGCGGGCCCTCTCCACCACGCGGCCGCTCAGCTGTTCTATCTCCGTCTCCCTGCCCCTCTCGAGGTCGAGCAGCAGGGGAGGCTTGATGCGCTCCCAGACCGCCTCCCTCCAGGGAGAGGACAGCGGCCCTCCCTCTCCTGGCGCGCGGGCCGCGGCTTTCGCACATTCCCCGGCCGCCTCCGCGCAGAGCTCGTCGAGTTCCCGCAGCCCGCGCGCCTCCCGCGGAGCCATGCCCGAGACGGCGCACACGCCGCTCACCGCCGCCGCCGGGCACAGGCGCTTCCACACCTCTTCCTCGAGGTCGCCCGCGAGGGTGACCCTGCCGGGCCGCAGCGGCCGCAGGGCCTGCGCCAGTTCCCGCAGCGCACCCTCCCCTCCGCCCGCATACGGCGCCAGCACCAGGGAGCGGTACTCCTCCACTTCCACCACGCCGTCTTCGCCCTCGCGGGCGGACACCCCGGCCAGCCCCGCCAGCGTCCTCTCCTCCCCCACCAGGGCGGCGAGGATGGAGGCGGCGTCGCCGTCCTGCAGGGAGAGGTAAACGGTATGGCGGTGGACGAACGGGCTCAGCGGGCGCAGGGCATCGCCGCTCGCCCCCGCCCCCACCGCGAGGATGATGGCGTCGTAGGGCGCCCCCGCCTCCCCGATGCGGCCGACGCGGGGAAAGACCCTTCCCTCCACGTCCCCCCGCACGCGTATGCCGCCCTCCGCGACGGCGGCGGCCCTCTCCGCCCTTGCCTCGTAGACGGTGATGTCCTGCGCGGCGTCCCCCAGGAGCAGGCAGGCCAGCGAGCCCATGGCCCCGGCCCCGATGACCGCTATCCTCATCGCCCCTTCCTTTCTCCGCACACGGGCGCGGGGGCGAAGGGCGCCCATGCGAGCTTCATCAGGCCCCTTCCTGCACGGGCGCTTCCTCGCCGGAGCCGCTCTCCAGCCCGGGGTCCTCGGGCCCGACGGTCCCTCCCTTTTCGGGAGGAGGAGAGGGCACCGGGCGGGAGGTCCAGACGAAAACCGGGGTGCCCACGCTGACGTTGTCGAAAAGCTCCAGTACCGCCCAGTTGGCCATGCGGATGCAGCCATGCGAATAGAGCCCGGGGGTGAGGTTCGCGGTGCCGTGGATGAGCACCGTCCCGCCCCCGGCGCTGGTCACCAGCGCGCGCACGCCCAGCGGGTTGTCGGATCCGGGCTCTATGCGCGGCGGCATGTCCTTGGACCACTCCACGTTGGGGTTGATCCAGGCCGGACTCTCTTCCTTGCGGATGATATAGAACTTGCCCAGGGGGGTCGCGTATTTAGGCTCACCCGTGGCCACGTAATAGGTCTTGACCAGGGTGTCCTGCTTGTACCACTTGAGGGTATTGCTCATGATGTCCACCACCAGCACCGCACTCACGTCGTCGCTGGAGAGGCTGGGCGGCGTCACCGCCACCACCGGCTCGAGGCTGCGGTCGCTCGAGCACATCGACGACTGCAACGCCTTCAGGGTGGCCTCCACGTCCATCTGCAGGCCGTCCCGGGAGGGAACGAAATCGAGCTCGCCGGTCTGGAAGTCGAACGCCAGGTAGGCGTTCCTCACCTCCTGACTGATGTCCGCGGCGATGGCGTCCAGCCTCTGCGTCACCACTTCGCTGCTCATGAAGCATTCCAGTCCGATATCGATGTTTTTGGGACGGGAGAAAGCGCGGCGGAACACCCTCTCGAAGACGGAGTTGTTCCAGCCCTCGCTGTATGCCTGCTCCACCAGCCCTTCCACGTCCACCTGCAGGCCCATCTCGCTGGGGTCGAGCGTCCACTCTGCGCCGCGGAAGCTGAGGGTGAAGGGCATCATCAGGGGCTTTACCGCCAGCTCGCTCACCGCTTCCGTCGCCTCCTCCCGGTCCATGCCGGTTATGTCCACGCCGAGGACGGTGGTATTGGGGAACATCTCTCCGCGATGGCGCGAGTCCGCGTACAACAGCAGGGAGGAGGCGAGCAGGAAGAAGACCGCGACGACGGCCGCGATGACGGCCGCCCAGCGCACCAGCCCGCTGCGGGGCCTGAGCAAGGACTTGATCTTCTCCCAGTTGCTCAGCTTCTTTCTCGCCATTCTTCTTCATCCTCCATGCATGCGAGTCCTCGACGCCGCTTAAGACGCCCGCGGCGGGCTCAACGTTCCTGCCACCTCTCCACGAACGACTGGAAATGGCCGAGAAAAGCGTACTCCGACAGCACCCCCTGCCGCTCCTCGTGCAGGGAGCGCAGCGTCATCATGTCCCTCGCGGCGCCCCTGCCGCTCTCGCCCTCGATGAGGGCGAGCAGCTCGGCGTGCCTCCTGCGCAGCTCCTCCAGGCGGAGCTCATAGCCCGGGATATGCATGGCCAGCAGGTCGGCGCCGTCGAAAAGGGACGTGGAACCGCAGCGCGCGCACAAAAACGATCCCTCCCCGGCGCAGGCCTCCAGGAGCCCGTCGCACAGGGGGCAGCGACGCTCTTCCTCGCTCTGCCGCAAACGCTCTCACCTCTGCTCAAAGAGATTATTCCCGTGCCTGGCGGCGCGGCGTAATGATCCCGGTCACCGCCGTCCTCGCTTCCAGTATTCCCCGCGCCCGGTCGCCCTTAACGCCGCCCGGCACACAAAGAAGGGGGGGCCGCACGCCCCCCCTTCCCGGACCTGATAACGCTACTGCCCCCTACTCCTCCTCCTCCTGCAGGGGCGGCGCCTGCCCCCCGCCGACCAGCAGGCCTATGATGAGCACCAGGGCGCCGACGATGAGCAGCGCCCAGGGGACATACACCTTGACCAGGTTGATCATGCCCGCCCCGTCCTTGGCCTGCTCCACCGCCTCTTTGACCGAATCGGCGGTCTGCGCGATGCTGTACTCGAAGACCTTGCTCGGTTCGACCTCGCGGAGCTGGTCCTGCAGGGCGACGAGCTTGGCGAGCTCCGGCCCCAGGGCTGGATCGCTCGCATATTTGCCGAGGAGGGTGAAGATGCCGGTCAGCCCGGACATGTCCAGCTCCATGTATATGCTCTCCACGTCCTTGTACACGTCCACCGGAATACCGGTTTTCGGCTCCACCGAGGTCTCGGTCTCGAAGGTCCAGTAGTACCTGACCGGCACGCCCTGCCGCAGCGCTTCGTTCAACGCCTGCAGGTCCTCGGAAGACTTGGGGCCGATGACCCTGGCGGCCAGGGCCATGAGCGCGTCCGCGTCCACCCCCAACGCCGCCAGCCTGGGCTTTATTTCCTCGAAGGAGACCTCCGCCGGCAGGCCGAGGATCTCGACGTATGTCGCGGTCGCCTCCTTCCTGTCCTCGAGAGACCTGGACCCCTTGAAGTTGTAGACGGTCACCCCCTCCCTCTCCGCCTCGTCCACGAACTCCGCCTCGACGCTCTCGCCTATCTCGGCCTTCCAGATGGGATATCTCTCGTCCTTGGAGATGTCGAAGGGCAGGAGGGGATAGAAGCTGCCCTCGCGGTCAACCCGGTTGCCCGGCGCGAAATCGTAGGCCCTTTCATCGGCCACGTTCTCGGAGTTCTTGCGGTCCAGCACGAAGCGGGAGGCGGCGCCGCCGGGCGGTTCCTGCTTGCCCGCCACCTCGATGATCAGCGTTTCCCCGATGACCCCCCGCGAGGAATCGAACTCCTCCGTCACGGCGGCGATGTCGCGCTTCACGCTCATCGGCACCTTGATCTCCTCCCCCGGCGCCAGGGGCTCCTGGGTAACGGGGTTGACGAAAAAGGTCATCTCGCCCTCATAGGCGCTGCTGGAGTCGAGGTCGTCCGGCAGCTTGACCATGGCGTTGACGGCGATAGCCCACCACAGTATGGCTCCCAGTATGAGTATGATGCCCAGCGCTATGAGGATCTTGCTGGTCAAACCCTTCATCCTTACCTCCTTTGCCATAACCCGTAACTCCCTCTCGCAAGATGTATTCTATCCCCGGGCCGCCTTCTCCTGCGAGGCTTGCCGCGGCGAAGGCGGCGGTCAGCGCTCCACGCCGGGCGCGTAGCCGCCGGAGACATGCCCCCCCGTCCACTTGCCGCGATAGGTGAAATAAACCGGTCTCTCCACGATGATCTCGCCGTCGGCATGCACCGAGAAGGCCATGCCCTCCTGATAGGGCGTCATGACGTTGGCGAAGAGGGTAGTGCGGCTGTGGGGGGGGAGGAAAACGCTTTCCCAGGACACCTCTCCGTTCTCGAAGTGGAACCTGATCTCGGCCTCCAGCCGGGTCTCGCCGGGGTTCTGCAGGCACAGCCAGTTCTCGAACCCGGGGCCGGTATAGCCCTCGGCGAAGTACCAGTGGCGCGACGGCTCGCGGACGCCCGCGCCCACGTCCCCCCCCTGGCACCAGCCGTGATAATCGTGGTAGATGGGGCGCTCGGCGAGCAGTGGCTTCTCGCCCCGCACCACCAGGGAGAGCTGCTTATCCGCTCCCACTCGCGCGTTCACGTCCACCGTGCGCCGCGACATGGGCGGGAGCAGCTCCTGATCCTCGATAACCGTCCCCGCCAGGGTCTGATAGGTGATGCTCACCAGGTTGGGCTCGGGCCCGGGGTTGAGCAAACACAGCCATTCCTCGAAACCGGGGCCGGTATAGCCCTCGGCGAAGTACCAGGTGGTGGAGGGCCGGTTGCTCCCGGAGGATACGTGCCCGCCCGCCCAGCGCTGGCCGTAGAGGAAATACATCGGGCGCTCGGCCACGATAGGCCGGTCCGAGGTCACCACCAGGGATACGTCCTCCCCCGCGCCCGCCACGTCGTTGATGAGGACGGTATCGCGCCGCGACGGCTGCAGGACGCGCTCCTCTCGCGCCAGCAGGCCCCCCTGGGAGAAGCATTCTATGCTCACCCTGGCCGGCTGATCCCCGGGATTGAGCAAACACAGCCATTCCTCGAAACCGGGGCCGGTATAGCCCTCGGCGAAGTACCAGGTGGTGGAGGGCTGGTTGGCCCCGGTGGAGACGTGCCCGCCCTCCCAGCTCCCGCCGTAGAGGAAATACATCGGGCGCTCCACCATGACCGGCAGCGGGGAGATGACGCTGACGCTGACGTCGCGCCCTTTCCCCACCTCGCCCGCTACCTCTATGGAGAGGCGGCTCTCCGCCTCCACGCGGTAGGCACGCCGCAGGGACTCGCTGCCGGGAAAAGCGTAGACGACCCCCACCTCCACCTCCACGGTGTTGGGGTTGAGCACGGTCAGCCACTCCTCGAAGCCCTCGCGGGTGGTGCCCTCGGCAAAGTGCCACTCCCGGGCGGCATTGGCCACGATGAGGTCCCGCGACACCGAGGCGCTGCCGCCGTTGCCATAGTGGGCCACCGCCTGCAGGGTATAGGTGCCGTCGTCGAAGCCCGAGGTGTCCACGCGGAAGGAGGGCGGCCGGGAGGAGCTGCTCTGGAAGAGGCCCCCGTTCACCAGGAGGTCCACGCAGTTGATGCCGTCCTGGCCAAGCATCTGCAGGCAGACGTCCACCTCCCCCACGGTTATGCGGTTGCCCTGGGGCTGTATGAAGCTGATGCTCGAGGGCATGTGGATGCCGCGCATGATGGCCGCGGCCTCGCGCTCGAGGTAGGCGGGATCCCTCAGCCTCTGCTCTTCCTGGGGGTTGGATATAAATGACGCCTCGGTGAGGATGGCGGGCATGGCAGTGTTCTTCAGCACCCCCACGTCCGAACGGTACTTGATGCCGCGGTTGGGCAGCCCGAGCTCCCCCACCAGCTCCGCCTGCACGGCGTTGGCGAGCAGAACCGACTCATTGCTTGCGCCGTTGCAGACGAGGGTCTCCGTCCCGTTCACGCCCGGCTGATTGAGCATGGCGTTGTGGTGGATGCTGATGAAGCGGTTAGCCCCCCAGGCGTTGGCCATCTGATATCTCTCGCTTATGCCCACATAGGAGTCGTCGGTGCGGGTCATGAGCACCTCCGCGCCCGCCGCCTCCAGCATGCCCTTCAGGCGGTAGGCCACCTGCAGGTTCACGTCCTTTTCCCGCAGGCCGGTGGGGCCCACCGCCCCGGTGTCGGCCCCTCCGTGACCTGCGTCCACGCAGAAGCGCCATCCCGAGAGCGTGGCGGCCACGGCCTTCTGCGGCATGGTGGGGAGAATGGGTGCAGCGGACAGGCATGCGCACACCAGGATGAACGCCGCGGCGCGTACAGGCCTCATTCCCATGCCGGCATTACCCTCCTTCCTCATCCTGGCGTTATCTATTTCGGCCAAATCGCAGCAAACCCTTGAGCCCCCCCCCAACCGGATGGGGTCAGGTCTTGTTCTTTGCCTGCTCCGCTATCTTCCCTGTTCGCACCTGGGCTTTTGCCTCGGGTTCGCAAGACGTGGCACCATGCTTTCCTCCCCACGCCTGCTCCATGCTCTCTTCCCGGTGGCTGATCCTGGGGAAAGGGGCTCTCTTATGCTTCGAGCCAGCGCCTTGCAGGAGCCGGTTCGCATACGGAATGAAGGTGTGTTTCTCTGCGTCGGCCCTTACAGGAGACGGGTCGCAGGTGCTCTTCCGGCGTCCCTTCGTGGCGTGGGTGGTAAATGTTCTTCCTGGCTCTCTTCCGGTGCCGGGGTGGCACATGCTTTTCCGGACGCCCCTCATGCTTTTCCGGACGTGTCATCGTAGGGGCCGGTTCGCATACGGAAGGTGAGGCCCGGTACCGGTACGGGCTCTTCCGG
>CAZEAU010000020.1:0-39581 GCA_964510515.1 uncultured Actinomycetota bacterium
GTCCTTTAAGACCTGCGAGTGCGGAGCGAGGGCCGCGTCCCCGGATCCCACCACAAGCATCCTCGCCTCGCGGCTCGGAGGCAAAACGCGAGCCCATGCGGCGGGCTGAAGAGAGAGCCGGTGAGGGCAGACGCTGAGGTCTATAGAGATGGTGGGGGGAGGGCAGACGTTGCGGATGGTGGCAAGGGTCAGGTGGCCAGACGTTGCGGATGTTGGCAAGGGCTAAGTGGGCAGACGACGGTCCTTTAAGACCTGCGAGTGCGGAGCGAGGGCCGTGCCCCCGGTTACGCCACAAGCAATCCCCGGGAGCCGGGGGCCTGCCCGAAGCGACCTTCGCGAGCAGTGTGCGCGAGAGAAGGCCGCCGGTTGGAGCTATAAGACCTGCGAGTGCGGAGCGAGGGCCGTGCCCCCGGATCCCGTTCCATATGCAGCACTTGCTTTCAGGTCTTGGCATCCTCGCCTCGCGGCTCGGAGGCAAAACGCGAGCCCATGCGGCGGGTGGGACAAGAGAGCCGGGCTGGGCAGAAGAGCGGGGAGAAAAGCACGCGGGGGCGCGCATATGCGTCACGCGGCGCTTGCACGCCGCCGCGAAAGGCGCGTATATTCTTCACATCCGTTACATACACGGGCCCATTCGCGAGGAGAGATAAGGGATGGAGGAAAAAAGCCGCAAGGAAAGATCCCGCGCGCCGCGTGCGGTCATGCCGCAGCAGGATGCCGAGACCCGCAGTAAGAATTTCGACGAGGTCGCCCTGGGCCTGGGGGAGAGGGAGGCGATGATCGAGGCCTCGCGCTGCCTGCAGTGCAAGAAGAAGCCCTGCGTCGCCGGATGCCCGGTGGGGATCGACATCCCCGCCTTCGTCAAATCCATCGCCGAGGGCGATTTCATGGGCGCCGCGGCCAGCCTCAAGGAACAGAACAACCTCCCCGCCATCTGCGGCAGGGTGTGCCCCCAGGAGACACAGTGCGAACAGGTATGCACCCTGGGCAAGAAGGGCGAGCCCGTGGCCATCGGCAGGCTGGAGCGCTTCGCCTCCGACTACGAGGCCGCACATGGCGGACAGGCCACCCCGGCTCCCCGGGAGCGCACGGGCAGGAAGGTCGCGGTCATCGGCGCCGGCCCCGGGGGGCTCACCTGCGCCGCCGACCTGGCGCGCATGGGGCACGACGTCACCGTCTTCGAGGCCCTGAACGCCCCCGGAGGCGTCCTCACCTACGGCATCCCGGAGTTCCGCCTCCCCAAGGCGGTGGTGATGCGCGAGGTCGAGTACGTGCGCAGCCTGGGGGTGGAGATCAGGCTGGACCAGGTCATCGGCTGCAGCCACACCGTACAGGAACTCTTCGCGCAGGGCTACGAGGCCGCCTTCATCGCCATCGGCGCCGGGCTGCCCATGTTCATGGACATCCCGGGCGAGAACCTCAACGGCGTCTATTCCGCCAACGAATACCTCACCCGCTCCAACCTCATGAAGGCCTATCTCTTTCCCCAATACGACACCCCCATCAAGAGAGGGGAAAAGGTCGCCGTCGTCGGCGGCGGCAACGTGGCCCTGGACAGCGCACGCACCGCCCTGCGCCTGGGGGCGGAGGAGGTGACCATAGTCTATCGCCGCTCTCGCGCGGAGATGCCCGCGCGCGCCGAGGAGATCGAGCACGCCGTGGAGGAGGGGGTGGTGTTCAAGTTCCTCACCCTGCCGGTGCGCATCCTGGGGGAGGACTGGGTACGCGGGATGGAGTGCCTGGAGATGGAGCTGGGTGAGCCGGACGAAAGCGGGAGACGCCGCCCCGTGCCCATCAGGGGCTCGCAGTTCGAGCTGGAGGCGGACCTGGTGGTCATGGCCATCGGCACCAGGGCCAATCCCCTCCTGCCCGCCACCCTGCCCGAACTGAAGCGCAACCAGTGGGGGTATATCGAGACGGACCCGGAGACGGGCCAGACCTCCATAGCCAATATCTTCGCCGGCGGAGACATCGCCACCGGGTCGGCCACGGTGATCGAGGCTATGGGCGCGGGAAAGAACGCGGCCCGCGCCATACACGACATGCTCACCGGCGGGGAAACGCCTCCCTGAGCGCCCCGCGCGCGGTGGGAAGGCCAGGAACCCCCCCGCGGCGGCATTCGTCTCTATAGCGGACCCCGAGCGCGGGCGGAAAGGGCAGCCTGTCCCGCTCCGCCCGGCGCCCGTGCCGGGCGTGGGGGGGGAAGCGGCCCGGCGGCATATCCGCTCCCACGGCGGTGTTCTATAATGACAGAAAGCGCCCGGCTGTAAACGAGGTGAGGGAATGGGCTTCATCGGCAGGCTCACGGAGCAGGCGGCGGCGATCGCGGCGGCGGCTCCTCCGGCGACCCCCCGGGCGCAGGCCGCCGACACGGCTGCCTGCCCCTCCTGCGGGGGCGAAACGCCCGCGGGGTCGGCCTTCCGCCCCGGCTGCGAGGCCAGGGCCTGAGCGCGCTCCGTGAAGGCGGCGCGGGGGATGCGGGGCACGAGGAGGACATGGGCGCGGGGGGCTTTCCTGCCCCTGGTGGCGGCGCTCCTGTGCCTTGCCAGCGCCGGATGCGGGCAGTCGACCCCGGAGCAGGCGGTTTACAAATTCCTCGGCGCTGTGCAGGCGCGCGACCGCGAGGGCATGCGCTCCTGCGTGAGCCCGGACGCGCTGGAGAAGGCGGCGCGGGGGAGCGGGCAGATGGCCAGGCAGTGGGACGAGCTCAACCGCAGGTATTTCGCCGAGCCGGTGAACTGGCGCATGGCCTTCGAGGGGATACGCCTGGAGAGCTCGTGCCTGGACGGGGGGCGCGCCCTGGTGAGGCTGGCGGGAGGCAGATGCGAGTTGTACAGACTGAAGGAAGGCAGATGGACCGCCGAGGGCGAGATCGATTTCTCCACGCAGGGGTTCGCGCCCCTGTACCTCTCCAGCAGGGACGGCCGCTGGTACCTGGAGGCGCTGGACCTGTACGTGGTCTTCGGCTTGGAAAACGCGGCCCGGAAATGAAAGGCAGGCTGCCGTAATGCGGTTACGCTGGTATGGACCCGTAAACCCGCGCGGGGGACGCCCTCCCGCCGGGCTTTCCCGGGGCGAGGAGTAAGGGGGTTGCATTGCGCTGTCCCAACTGCGGTCACGAGAATCCTGAAGGCCGCCGCTATTGCGAGGGATGCGGCGAGAAGCTCATCGATATCGAAGCCCTGAAGGCGCGCGCACGCAGGCGCTCCGGGCGCGAGGCGGCCCTTTACCGCCGCGAGGCGCTCAAGGAAGGCCTGGATACGGAGGAGGCGGAACGCCGGCGCAGGCGTTCGCGCAAACAGCTCAAGCCCTGGGTGGGCATCGCCCTCCTCCTCGCCGTCATCGCCGCCGTGGTGCTGATCATCATCCTCGTCGGGGGCGGCGGGGAGAGCGGCCCGGAGAAAGCGGTGAGGGAGTTCTTCAACGCCATCAAGAACCGCGACGCCACGGCCTATCTCAAGCATACGGAACTCGAGCTCTACAAGATGGCCGAGCGCGGCGAATACGAGCCCGACCCCTATACCGAGGGCATAGAATACGACACCTACGTCCTGGAGGGCCTGGCCATGCGCCTGGTCAGGGAGGAAGGCGACTACGCGGAGGTAGAGGTGGTCGGGGGCTATTTCGAGGGCATCTTCAGCGACGGGGCCGGCACCACCGGCGTGGACTTCGCGCGCTACCCGCGCCTGGTGAGGCTGGTGAGGATCGAGAACGTCTGGATGGTGCAGGACTATCAGATGATGAAGCTTCCCTACCCCATAGCGGAGGTGCTCCCCGACGAGCCGGAGTTCCCCGAGGCGGAGGAGTCGGGCTGACAGGGAAAGCGCCTTACTCTATACTTATACGGACGTCAACGCGAGAGAGGGAAACGCCTTGATAAAACATCGTCTCCTCATCTATGTGGCCGGTGCGCTCGCCCTCCTGCTCTGTGCGGGCTGCGGCTGGAGCAGCGGCAAACCCTTCGCCGGCGATTACGCCGACTTCGACCCCGAGGCCTATGACCCCGCGGACGCCTCGCCGGTGAGCGCCGTGCAGGCCTGGTTCTCCTCCATGGAGTTCGTGAGGAGCGAGAACGACAAGGGGGTTAAGGTACCCGACAGGGAGCGGGGCAGGGACTTCAACCTCTGGCTCTCCGTGGTCAAGCCGGAGGTGCTCCTGGACCCCGAGGGGCACTTCATCGGCATGGAGCAGGTGGAGGAGCTGCGGGAGATATGGAACGAGACCTCCTGGGAGGTGGAGTTCCTCGGCGTCAAGATGGAGCCGGGCAGCGAGGAGAAGGGGGAGGCGAGGGTCGATCTCGTCGGCGGCGACATACGCTATATCGGGAGCGACTTCTTCGACAGCCCCGAGTACCGCCAGGACAGCTTCGGGGACAAGAAGGGCCGGGTCTTCCTGCTCTTCTACGACGACCCCGCCAATGACCCCCTGCAGTACATCCCGGGTTTCGAGGACATCGCCGGCAAGGGGCGCTGGGTCATCGTCGGAGGCCTGGACCTCTCGGAGGACAAGGCCTGGGGCGGGGAACCCGGCTCCTGACGGCCGCGCGGAGGTCGATGCCGGCAGCGCCGCCCGCCCCGCTTCCCCCCCCGCTCGCTGCGCGCCCCCCTCAGTCCATCCACACGATGCGGGGCCTCATCTCCCCGCCCTCTATCTCCAGGACGGCGTAGGAAAGCCGCGGCGAGAAACGGCGGTCGCCGGCGCTGCCGGGGTTGATGAGCAGCACGCCCTTCCTCTCCTCCACCCGCGCCTTGTGGGTGTGCCCGAAGACGACGGCGTCCACGCCGCGGAAGCGGCGCAGCACCCTGCCCTCTATCCCCAGCGGCGGCCCCCAGCCGTGGATGAGGCCGATGCGCTTGCCCTCCACCTCCACGGTGAGCTGCGAGGGCAGGACCGCCTTCACCTCCGGGGCGTCCATGTTTCCGGCCACCGCCCGCACCGGCGCGAGCGCGCGCAGCTCCTCCAGCACCGCCATCTCCACCAGGTCGCCCGCGTGCATCACCAGGTCGGCCTGCCGCGCCGCCTCCAGGACCTCGGCCCGCAGCGCCTCTCCCGCCCGGGGGAGATGCGTATCGGATATGAGCACCACCCTTGCCATGCGTCCCCCTCCCCTCTTCTCCGCTACCCGTACCCGGCGCCATCCTGATATATTATATAGGCGATGAGGACCATGGGAGCATGAGATGATCCATAAGAAAAAGAAGGAGCTGCGCAAGAAGGTCCAGGAGCTGCGCGACGCCATCGATCCCGAGCAGAGGAAGCTTCTCTCCGCCCACGTGGCCGACAGGCTCTGGGCGGTGCCGGAGTTCGCCGCGGCGCGGACGATGCTCTTCTTCATCTCCTTTCGCAGCGAGGTGGACACCGTGCCCATAATCCAGCGCGCCCTGGACGAGGGCAGGGTGGCCTGCGTGCCCTGCACGGACGCCGAGAACAAATCCATGGCGGCGTGCCGCATCGAGGACCTGGAGGCCGACCTGGAGATGGGCCATTACGACATCCTCGAGCCGAGGAAAGAGTGCATGCGCCCCGTGCCCCCGCGGGACATCGACGTCATCCTCATGCCCGGCGTGGCCTTCGACCCCGGCGGCGGACGCCTGGGATACGGAGGGGGCTATTACGACCGCTTCCTGGAAAGATGCGGGCCCGCATGCGCCCTCATCGCCGTGGCTTTCGAGCTGCAGATCGTGGACCGCGTCCCCTGCGCCGACCACGACGCCCCCATACACAAGGTGGTCACCGAGGCCAGGGTGATCGACTGCCGGGAAGGCTGCGCGCACGCCTGAGGCGATCCGGCTGCGCGCCCCGCAAGCAGCGGGGGGCGCCGCGGCGGGCGCCCCCCGAACTCATCCGTCCGTTCTCAGTGGTCGCGCTCGCTGCCCTCGAGGGGGACGAAGCGGTCGGCCAGCTTATCCAGCACCGCAGGCATGGTGGTGTACTCCATCTCGTCCAGCGGCAGGCGGTGCGGCTCGAAGGGACCGTGGGCGCGCAGGTAGTCGGCGATATCCAGCGCCTTGCGGCGGGCGTTGTCGTAGCTGGGGTCCGCGAACATGTCGCGCGGGCCCACCAGCTTGCCCTCGGTGAGCTGGAACCCCAGGGCCACCACCCGCGGCGGCCCGTCGAAACGCGTGGGCTTATCCTCGTCGGTGCCCACGGGCATGAAGGGGCCGTGATGGCTGCCGCGCATCCAGCCGGCCACGGTGTAAGGGAAGGAGAAGGGCTCGAGCACCTCGCCCACGGCGGGGAGCCCGCTCTGGCAGCGCACCGCCATCACCGGGTCGTCCTTGCCCACGTAACGCCCGGCCATGAGGAAGAGGCGCTGGGTGGAGGTCACCGCCACCGGCTCGTCGTCGCCCCCCTTGCGGAAGACGTGCTTGATCACGTAGCGCGAGGGTGCGCCGATGAAGACCAGCATGTCGTAGATCTCCTCGGGGGTGTTGAAGATGACCTTTTTCTCCTCGATGAGGTCGTGAACCTCGAAGCGGAAGCCATCGTGCATGGAGGGGTCGATGACCAGCCCGGCGGTGTTGAAGGGGTCGGCGAACATCTTGTAGAGAGGGTAGTTCCATGCCCCCGGCTCCGTCTTATCCGCCAGAAAGACGATGATGGGCTCGCTCTTGCGCTCCTCGATCTCCATCTCCGCGAAACCGGGCCCCATGCCCCGCAGGTTCCCGGAGAAGGCGTCGGTGAGCAGGTCCTGGCCCGCACCGTACTGCCCGAGCTCCTTGGCCACCTCGGTCACCGCCTCGAAGGTATCCCACGCGAAGTGGTGGATATCCTCGTTGTCCGGGCCCTTGGTGTGGGTCATAATCATGGCGATATCGTCGCCGCACTTGGCCTGGCAGTAGTCTATGATCAGGCCTTTATCCCTGGCCTCGCCCAGGAGCTCCCGCGTGCGGCTGAGCATCGCCGGATGCACGTCCGAATGGCCTACATAACCGCCCACATCAGCCTTGATTATGCTGAATGTGACCTTCATCCTCCAACCTCCTTGCTTGCGCTCCGAAACGCATCCTCCGCGCTTCCGATATATCTTTTCTGACCGCCATACGCCCACGGCGGACAACAGCCACAACACTCGCCATTATAATATCTATGCAGTATCATTTCAAAGTCGGCCCGCGCACGGCGGCCGCATCGGATACCAGTCGATTTCTATGCTACCCAAAAGCGGGAGGTAAGAAACTTGCCCATCGAGGCCCAGGAAACATCCTGGTATCGCCTGGAGGCGGCGGAGGTCGCGAGCAGGCTTGAGACCTCGATGCAGACCGGCTTGTCCGGGCCGCAAGCCTCCTCCCGGCTGCTCGAGCACGGCCCCAACGCCATCCGCGATGAAAAGCGCCCGCATCCCGCCCTGCTCTTCCTCAATCAATTCCGCGACTTCATGATCTACGTCCTCCTCGCCGCCGCGCTGATATCGGCCCTGCCGCCGCTGCGGGAATACGTGGACGCGGCGGTGATCGTGTTCATCGTGGTGGCGAACGCCGTGCTGGGTTTCGCGCAGGAATACCGCGCGGAAAAAGCCCTGGAGAGCCTGCGCGCCCTCAGCGCGCCCTCAGCGCGCGTCCTGCGGGACGCGGCGGAGAAGGTCGTCCCCTCCAGCGAACTCGTGCCCGGGGACCTCATCCTGCTCGAGGCCGGGGACAGGATACCCGCCGACGCCCGCCTGCTCGCGGCCCACAGCCTGCGGGCCGAGGAGTCCTCCCTCACCGGGGAGTCCCATGCCGTGGATAAAAGCCCCGCCGCCCTGCAGGACGACGACCTGCCCCTGGGAGACCGCAGGAACATGCTCTTCACCGGCACCCATATCGTGCACGGGCGCGGCTCCGCCCTGGTGGTGGAGACGGGGAGCGGCACCGAGCTGGGCCGTATCGCCGAGATGATCGGGGAGGCGGTGGAGGAGAAGACCCCCCTGCAGGCGGAGCTGGGGAGGACGGGCAAGAGAATCGCCCTGCTCTGCCTGGCCGTCTGCGCGGTCATCTTCGCCATCGGCATCCTGCGCCGCCTGGAGTGGGCGGAGATGTTCCTCTTCTCGGTGAGCCTGGCGGTGGCGGCCATACCCGAGGGCCTCCCGGCCATCGTGACCATCGCCCTCTCCCTGGGGGTAAGGCGCATGGCGGGCAGAAACGCCCTCCTGCGCCGCCTGCCCGCGGTGGAGACCCTGGGGTGCGCCGACGTCATCTGCACCGACAAGACGGGCACCCTCACCCGCAACATCATGGAGGTGGTGGAGATCCGCCTCCCGGGCTTCCCTCCCGCCGCCCTCTCCGGCCCGCCGGAGGGGGAGGCGGGGTGGGAGGCCGCGCTGCGCCCGCTGCTGGCCGTGGCGGCGCTGTGCAACGATGCCCGCGCGCAGGAAGGCGGGTTCGTGGGCGAGGGGACCGAGGTGGGCCTGCTGCGCGCCGCCCGCGAGCTCGGCTATCCCCTGGAGGATGCGGCGCGGGAGATGCCGCGGGTGGAGGAACTCCCCTTCGAGAGCGAACGCAAGATGATGAGCACCGTCAACGCCGTCCCGCAAGGCGGCCCCGGAGGCGGCCATTTCTCCTTCGCGGCGGCCCCCTATATGCTGCTGACCAAGGGGGCGCCGGAGGCGGTGCTCGACCACTGCAGCCACGTGCTCACGCCGCGCGGCCTGGAGGAACTGGACGGCGGCGGGCGCGGCCGCCTCACCTCCGAGGCCGAGGGCATGGCCGAGCGCGCGCTGCGCACCCTGGCCTTCGCCTGCCGCCCCCTGGAGGAGATGCCGCGCAGCCTCGAGCCCGGCGCAGTGGAGCGAGGCCTCATCTACCTGGGCATGACCGGCCTCATGGACCCCCCGCGCCCCGAGGTCTTCACGGCGCTGGAGAAATGCCGCCGCGCCCACATCCGGGTGGTGATGATCACCGGGGACCACGCCGCCACCGCCCGCGCCATAGCCGAGCAGCTCTCCATCCTCGCTCCCGGCGAGGAGATGGTCACCGGCGCCGAGCTGGCGCGCATGGGCGACGAGGAGCTGGCGCGCAGGGTGGAGAGCATCTCCGTTTATGCGCGGGTGTCGCCCGCGGACAAGGTGAAGATCGTGCGTGCCTGGAAGCACTTGGGCAGGACGGTGGCCATGACCGGGGACGGCGTGAACGACGCCCCCGCCCTCAAGAACGCGGATATCGGCGTGGCCATGGGCATCACCGGCACCGACGTGAGCAAGGAGGCCTCCGACATGGTGCTCGCGGACGACAACTTCGCCACCATCGTGGGGGCGGTGGAGGAAGGCCGCGTCATCTACGAAAATCTCAAGAAGTTCATCTACTTCCTGCTCTCGTGCAATTTGAGCGAGGTCTCCACCATGTTCTTGGGCATGCTCTTCGCGTCCATAACCCCCCTGCGGGCGGTGCAGGTGCTGTGGATGAACCTGGTCACCGACGGTCTCCCGGCCATCGCCCTGGGAGTGGATACGCCCGCGCCGGATATCATGTTGCGCCCGCCCCGCGACCCCTCCGAGGGAATACTCTCGGGGAGCAAGCTGCTGCTGGTCTCCTGGCAGGGGATGCTGCTCTCCCTGGGGGCCCTCAGCTCGTTCTTCGTCTCCTACTACGCCCTTTATCCCGGCGGCTGCGAAGCCAGCCTGGACAAGGTGCGGACGGCGGTCTTCACCACCCTGGTGCTGGCGCAGCTCATGCACGCCTTCAATTCCCGCTCCGAGCGCCTGTCCTTCATGGAGATGTCCTTCACCGCCAACCGCGCCCTCCTGGCCGCCCTGGGGGGCTCGCTGGCCCTGCACCTGGCGGTCATCCTGGTGCCTTCGTTCATGCGCCTCTTCGGCACCGCATACCTGGACCTTTCCGGCTGGGGGCTGGTCCTGGCGTGCTCGCTCCTGCCCATAATCCTCATCGACAGGGTCAAGGTGATACTGCGCGCGGGCGGGCGCTCCCGGGCTTAGGATCCGGCCGGCTGCAGGGCGCCTTCGGTGAAGGTGCAGTTAGGGTCCCAGAGGAGCCACTCGTCTATCCCCAGCTCGTAGCAGGCCCGCATCTGCGCCTGCACCTCGGTGACGCCGTAGGTCACGCGCAGCGAGAAGTCCTGCAGCCATGGCCGCAGCTTGCAGGGCGTCCCCTCCAGCTTCTCCTGGAAGTCCACCAGGCTCATGTACACGGTGTCGTGGGGGTTGGCCTCGGGGTCGTCGATGTTGTACTCCCCCCGGTTGTAATGGGAGGGGTAGACCATGGGGCAGATGTAGTCCAGGTAAAGGCCCATGGCGCTCACGTCCTGCCCGATACCCATGTCCCCCTGCCCTGAGGCGGTGAGGCCGAAGACGTCCGCGGAGAGCACGGTCCCCATGGGCTTGAGGCCGTCGCGCATGAACTGCAGGAAGTCCTGGATGACCTGTGACTTGTTGCGGGTATCGGACCCCTGTGCGGGGAAAACGCAGGTCGTCGTGTTGCCGTCGGAGGGGAAACGCACGTAGTCGAGCTGTATCTCCTTGAAGCCCTTGCGCGCGGCCTCCACCGCCAGGCCCAGCATGTAATCCCAGTTCTCCTGGCTGTAGGGGTCGAGCCACGCGCCGTCCCCCCACCGCCCTCCGCCCGTGCTGTGCACCGCCAGGTCGGGGCGCGCCCTGGCCACCACCGGGTCCTTGAAACAGACGAGGCGCGCTATGGGGTAGATGTCATTGTACCAGCACTTGTCCATCACCCTGCCGATATCCATGCCGCCCTGGGTGAGGGCGCTTCCCACCTCGACCCCCAGGGGGACCTGGCTGGAGTAGGCGACCCTGCCGCTCTCATCCTTGATGTCTATCTGCATGCCGTTGAGCTCGGTCCGCCCCACCAGGTCGGCCATCTTCTTGAACAGGCCGCGGTCGGCCGCGACCCACAGGGAGATGTGTATGCCCTTGATGCGCGGGGGCGGGGAGGTGTCCAGCAGCAGTTCGCGGCGGTTGCCGGCCGCGTCCAGCGCGGTCAAGGTGACGGTCGCGCGCTGATAGCGGTCCACCTCCACCCGAAAGGTCCCGTCGGGGTTGGCGGAGAGCCTTTTATCGTCCACCATGAGGACGTCGGCGCCCTCCACGCGGCCCGTGATCACGGTGATACCGTCGTCGCGCAGCTCCCAGTCGTCGACCTGCACTATGGGGGGGGTGTTGTCCACGACGAAGCGTGACGCTATCTCCACCTTGTCCCCGATCATCACCTCCACCAGGTGTTCGCCGTCGGCGAGGTCGGCGTCCAGGACGAGCATCGATTCGGCGATCACGGCCTGCTCGGTGCGGTCCTCGCCGTCGATGAGGACTTTCACCGCGGCCGCATCCACGTTGCCCTTGAGGGAGGCCTCGATGCGCACCGGCATGCCCGCCACCTGGGAGCCGTCCTGCGGCTGGATGGCGCTGGCGGCGGGAGAGCGGAGGAGGACGATGAGCATGATGACGAGGAAGACGGCGCTGCCCAGCCCGGCCATAGCCCACAGGGCGCGAGAGGTCAGCTTCACCTTGCGCCGCCGCATGCGCGGCTGGGCGCGCGAGCCGCTCGTCCTGGCACGCGGCACCGTCCGCGTCCGGCGGCGGCGGGAAAATATCCGTTTTTCGCTCCGCGAGGAATAGGGCACTTCTGACTTCGCGCGGGCGGGCCAGGCCCCCCGCTCCTCCTCTCCTAGTAAGCCCTCAGCTCCTTATCGCCGAGTTTGCCATGGTCTATCCTGTCCAGCATGTGCCTGGGCACGGTTACCACGTCGGGGTTGCCGTCGCTGCAATAGCGCCGCTCGGGATTCTCCATGAAATACTGTATCCAGGCATAGATGCCGGAGTCGCCGGTATCGAGCGAGGGGTCGAGGGCCTGCACGCGCGGCAGGCGCAGGGGGTCGAAGGAATAATCGCAGGGTGCGGGCGCCGGATTGGCCCCCACCAGCAAAGAAGCCTCGAGCCTGATCTCGACGCCGTCGTAGGAACCCGTGGTCAGCAGGGAGAGGTTCCGGGGCTCGGAGCCGTTGGGGAAAGCCAGGCTCTTCTGCTCGTATGCGGGGAGGTATTCCCGCACCAGGCTGATATTGCCGGCCAACTCCTTGAGCACGGTCTCATCGTCCACCTCGCCCAGGGAGGGGTGGTTGATGGTATGGTTCCCGATGTCGTAGCCGTTGGCCACCAGGTAGTCCAGCTTCTCCTGCACGTGCTCCTCCGGCCCGAAAAGGGTGGGCAGCACGTAGAAGGTGGCGGTAATGTTAAAGTCCGGGTGTTCCCTGCCGAACTGCTCCATCACGCCCACGGCACAGCGCGGGTCTATGATCCTCTTTCCCTCCTCCTCGACGTAGCGGAACTGGCTGGGGTCGGCGTCGTCGAAGGTGAGGATGACCGGCGTGTAGCCCGCCTCCACATCGATGTTGTTGGCGACGAAGTCGGCGAGGCTCACGCAGCGATATCCCTCCCGGTAGAGGAACTCCAGGTCGTCACGGAAGTTCTCCGGGGTGCGCGACCACCTGCCCTCCTCGCCGATCCTGTGGTATTCGAGCACCATTACCGCGCCCAGCTCGTTCACCTTGAGCTGATTGAGCTGCCCCTCGTTGAGGGCCCCGACCATGGACAGGGCATCCTTCATTTCTCCGCCGCCCCCCCCGCAGGAAAGGGACGCGACGAGGATGATGATCAGCAGCAGGAGGGCCGCCACGCCGGCCACCACATAGAAGCGGCGCGTGAACCTCACTCGCGGTTGCGGCCGTCTCCTCGCGACCCTCCGGGGCCCATCGGGACTCTCGCTCATGGCCTCCCTCGCTTCTCGCCGCGGTCACTTCACCTTGGGGCCCGCACTCCGGGCCGCTATAAAGTCTAGCATGCGGACGCCGCCGCTCCAATGATATGCGGCCGCTTCGGGGCCGACCGCGACACCCCGCACGGCGGCATGCCCCCATCCGGCGCGGATGCTCAAGTATCATAGACATTCTTTGTCCACCTGCAGGTTCCCTTTATCACGCCGCTTCCATGCTCGAGGGCGTGGCATGAGCGCCTCGCCGGAACGCACGGGCGCCATGGTTTATAATGCAGGTGGACGCGAGTCGATCTGCGGTGGGGATGTAGCTCAGTGGGAGAGCACCTGCCTTGCAAGCAGGGGGTCGGCGGTTCGAATCCGCTCATCTCCACCATATATATGCATAACCCCCGGGAGGCGAGGAGACCGCCGCCGGGGTTCAGGCCTCCGCGCCCGACCGCGCCCGGCGGGAGCGCAGCATGTCCACGAAGGCCTCCAGGCGCGTCACCGTGCCCACGGTAGAGGTATGCTCGTCGAAGCAGAGGTTGAGGATGGGTATGCCGTTCCGCTGCGAGATGTGGGGGAGCACAGTGCGGCAGATGTTCTCCGGCATGCAGGTTAGGGGATAGGCGTGTATGACCCCGTCGAAGCCGTCGCCGGGGGCGTCGAGGGTGCCGGTGACGGTCATGTGCTCCTCCCCCCCCAGCACGTAGGGAAGGTAGGCGCGGCTGACGCGCCGCGCCCGCGATGACGAGACGTGCAGCAGCGGGTCCAGCCACAGGGGGCTGAGGAGCCAGCGGTAGGTGGAGAGCACCGGCTGCGCCTCCACCCCGAAGCGCGTCCCCAGGCGCTTCACCAGGTCGAAATTGAGCGAGGGCTCCAGGAGCACGTAGAGCTCGCCCACGATGCGTATGCGCAGAACGCCGCCGCCGTTCACCAGGGGGACGGCCTGCATGGCCTCGCGCTGTTCCGCCCGCAGCTGCCGCACCCCACGCAGGGAATCGGCGTCGTCCAGCCTGCCCAGATAGTGCTGCATGAGCGCGTCGGCGCTGCCCGGCGTCTTTTCCCGCGGCCTTATCCTCCGCGCCAGGCACTCAAGCTCCTCCACCGCGCCCGCCTTGGCGCGCAGCATCGCGAAGGCCCCCGGCAGCCTGAGCAGGCGGCGCCTGCCCACGGCGGCGCGCACCTTCTCCAGCACCGCGCGGGGGTCCTCCCGCCCGATGAGGAGGGACTCGAACTCGTAGCCGAGATCCCTGAGGATGAGGTGCTGGACATAGGCGTAATAGCCGAAACGGCAGGCCCACATGCCGCAGACCATGGCCATGGTGTTCGCGCCCCTCTCCAGGGCGTTCATGCAATCGCCCAGGGTTACCTTGAAGGGAAGGCAGACGAATTCGGGCGCATGCCTGGCTCCCCTCTCCAGGGTGGAGCGGTTGGGCCTCTCCGGCACCACCGCCTCCACCCCCATGTGTTGCACCAGGGACTTGAGGGGGATGTAGGCGTTGCCCATGTGGGGGAAGGCTATCTTCATCCCGCCCGCCCCACGGCCGAGCGCGCCTTCATGCGGTGACGCAGCATGTCCACGAAAGCCTCCGCGCGCGTCCTCACGCCCGATTCCGCGCTGTGCTCGTCCAGCACCAGCTCGAGCAGGGCCTGTTCGCCGCGGGGCTTGACCTCCCGGCGCACCATCTCCGTGACCAGGGAATCGGGGCCGCACCCAAAGCTGGTGAGGTAGATGACCCCGTGGACGTCGCCACGCTTGAGGAAATGCGCCGCCGCGGCCAGCAGCTCTTTCTCGTAGCTCCACGACAGGGGCGGCAGCAGCGCCGCCTCCTCCTCCAGCACGCGCTGCGGAAGCATGGTGCTGCCGAGCACCCTCGCCCCCGACGCGTCCAGCCAGCGCACCAGCCTCTTGTTGACCACGGGGTCCCCGAGCAGGTAGGGGTGGCCCACCACGGCCACGGTGACGTCACGCTCCTCCAGGTAGGAAGGCGGGGGGCCGCCGTTTCCGGAGCACATCCCGGCCAGCGCCTCGGCCGGCAGCAGCCCCCGGTGCTGCAGGGCCTCGAACTCCCCCTGCTCCCGCATGGCCCTGCGGTAAGCGGCGCGCAGCCCGCGCAGCGGCATCCCCAGGTCTCTCGCCAGGCGCACGCAGCTCCACCACCAGGGAAAGCTGCCGACGTCCACGGTGAACTCCAGGGGGGCGGGCAGGTGGGGGAAGGAGAAGCGTATCATGTCCGGTGCGGCGATGAGCTTGGGGCAGGTGAAGGTGTCGTATTTCTTCCTCTCCACGCTCACCAGGCGCGGGACGAGGATGCGATCCACCCTCCCCGCCAGCTGCGCGACGTGGCCGAAGAGCACCTTCACCGCCACGCACACGTCGTCCACGCAGATGTCCGTCCCCGCCTCCAGCATCTTGAGGTTGGTGGGGGGAGAGGCCTCGACCTCGCACCCGTACTCCTCCAGGAAGGCCTTGAGGAAGGGGAAATAGCGGTAGAACATCAGCGCACGCGGGATCCCTACTCTCAAATCAATGTCACCTCGCCATCGCGGCCGCGCCCGGCCGCGCCATAATAATCTCCAGCATCTCGTTCCACGCCTTCCGCGAGGCACATCGAGATCCCCTCCCCACCGGCGGCGAGCGATCGCCTGCCCGTGATCCTTGATCGCGGGCACCACGTGACTCAAGGTTATCCCGGCGGCGGAATGCGTGCAAATCAGGGGGGCGGGCCGATGCCGCCCGCAAAGGCCGGCGGCGCATCCCGTCAAGGCCTCAACCCGCTCTCCCGCTACGATCCGCAAGGCCCACGGGGACGCCTTTCGCCCCGGGGCCTCCGCTTCCCGCCGCGAGCAGCGGCGCGCTGGTCTTGAGCCGGGCCTCCGGGTGCCTCCTCGCTTTGGCCGTGGCCGGGCGGGCGGAAGGCGCGCAGCCGGTAAATCGGCTTTTCCGAGCCTGCCTGAAAACCTTGCCCCAACCGCACCCCAGTCCATACAATAGAGCAAAACAAAGAAGGGGAGATGAGGTCATGGCCAGAAAACCACTCTTGGCCGCCGCCTTGGCGGCGGCGCTGTTCCTGCTCCTGTGCTCTCCCGCCCCCGCGCAGGAGCCAACCCCCCTGCCGGCGGAGGAGGGGGCCGCGCAGGAGCCCGGGGGCGTCTTCTTCTACCTCGGCGGCGAGCTCACATCGGTGCCGCGCGATATCGCAGGCGGGGGCCAGATGGTGGAGTTCAGCCTGCTCGAGCTGCTGCAAGGCCCCAACGAGGACGAGGAGGCGGCCGGCTACGTGACCTATATCCCCGAGGGCGTGAAGCTGCAGTACACGACGATCAAGCAGGACCGCAGCGAATTCACCGTCAACCTCTCGCACGAGCTCCTGCAGCTCTCCGGTGAGGCGGACGCCGCAAAGAAGGCCCTCACCCAGATAGTGAGGACGGTACAGGAGGCGGCGCAAATCCAGAATGTCGGCATCAGCGTCGCCGGCGAGGTCATGGGCGACCAGCCCCGCGACGCCTTTGAAGCCCTGGGGGTATCCAGAGAGGCGACGGGGACGGGGGAGGAGGGGTCGCCGGACGAGGACGGCGGCGGGAGCTTCCTTGTGCCCGCGATCATCATCGCCGCGGGGGCACTCGTCCTCCTCGTCGCGGCGGCGGCCGCCTGGCTGCTGTTGCGCGGCAAGGCGGGAAAAGCCGCGGCGGCGAAAAAAAAGAAGCCCGCCGCCAAGGGCGGGGCAAAGAAGCCCGCAAGATGAGAACCGCGAGGCTGCTGCTCGCCGCGTTCCTTTCCCTGCTGCTCCCGGCGCTTCTTGCCGGCTGCGCCGAGCCGCCGGACGTGCGGCAGCGCGAAGCCTTCCTCCTCTCCCTGGCGCAGGAGGTCGAGGGCGCGCGCATGATGGAGACCATAGAATACATGGCCGGCGCGGAGCTGGGCGGCCGCCCCTGCGGCTCGCCCCAGTCGCTGCAGCTGGAGAAGCATATCGAGGAACAGCTGGCCCTCTTCGGGCTGCAGCCCGTGGCCGGACTGGGGCTGGACGGTTTCCGACAGGAGTTCCCGGTCCCGCCGGAGAGATGCTTTCTCCAGCCGCCGCCCGATACGCCGGTCGTCTGCGCCAATATATTGGCCGAGCTGCCGGGCTCATCGCCAGGTGAGATGATCGTCCTGGCCGCCAATTACGACGGGCTGGGGACGGATACCGGCAGCGGCGCCATATATCCGGGCGCCGATTACAACGCCTCCGGCAGCAGCGCCATCCTGGAGCTGGCGCGCGTCCTCTCCTCCGTGGAGGAAAAGCCGGCGTCTTCCATCGTCTTCGCATTCCTCGGCGCCGAGGAATGCGGCGGGTACGGCGCCGCGGCGCTGGCGGAAGCGCTGGAGGACGGGGGGCTGCGCGACGCCGTACGCATCATAAACATCGAGGGAATAGGCGCGGGGGACGGCGGCTACATGGACGTGTGGGACCTCAACTACCGCAAGAACCGGCCCACGGTGCAGGCGCTGGACGAGGCCGCCGCGCTGCTGGAGGTGGTGGTGGAGCCCGGTGGGGCCGACCCCGGGACCTCCGCGGGCGTTTTCTTTCTCCATCACATACCCGCCGTGACCTGCGACTGGTCCTGGTTCGAGCGCAACGAGCACCCCCATTTTCACCTGCCCGGCGACACCCCGGAGAGGATCAACGAGGAGGGGTTGCTCCAGGTCACCCGGGTTGTAGCCGCCGCCGCCTGGATCATGGCGTCGGGCTCAAACGCAGCCGGTCCCCCTTGACATGCGCTCGATCCAGAGGGAGGGATCGCGGATCTCCTCCCCGTCAGGGAGGCTCTCCTCACTCCCCCAGGCCAGGTTGAGGAAATCCAGGCCTTTTTTCTCCGCCACTTCCTTGCAGAACCGCTCGCCTACCCGGTATTGCTGCAGCTTGAGATCGAAACCAAGCATTTTCTCCACCAGGCGCGCCGCCCCCGACTTGGAATCGCGGCGGCGGCGAAAGGCAGCACTCATCTCCTTGAAGGAGGGTATGATCTCCCTGCCCACCAGGTCCATGATGAGGTTGCTGTATCCCTCCACCAGGGACATGAAGGTCTGGATGCGGGAGAGCAGTTCGCGCTGCTCCGGGGTGTGCACGACGCTGATCAGCCCTCCCTGCCTGATTATCTCGTTAAGTTTGCGCAGGTCGCGCAGCTGCTGGGGGCGCAGACGCATGCCCATTTCCTCCAGGCGCAGGGAGATGCTCTCGAAGTAGCCCTCCATGAGCGACCTCAGGTATTGCCTCAGCCACGGGTTGGCCGCGAACTCGAAGGCGTGGGTGACCTCGTGCAGGGTTATCCACAGGCGGAAGTCCCGCGGGACAAGCCGCATCTTGCCCTCGGCCTTGAGCAGGTTGGGGTAAACAATGTACAGCTTGCCGCCGTCCTCGGGCCGGGGCAGGCCCAGGTCGAACTGGCCCAGCACCCCGCGCGCCAGATACCCCATGAGTATGCCCAGCTGCGCCGTGAGCAGCCCCCGCGTGAGGCCGCGGCCCATGCGCAGCGGGCGCTTGCGCTCTTCCTCCAACTTGTGCAGGGACTTGCCGTAGCTCTCCGCGAGGGGCTCGAAGATGAGCTGGAAGCCGGCGAGGTTGGTCTCTATCCAGTCCACCCGGCTGAAGACGAGGAGCGGGCCCACCGGCTCCCCGGGGTCGAGGCGGGAATACTCCCTCACCAACCCCTCGCTGCGCCTCATCATGGCCTCCAGCTCGGCGCGCACCCCCGCGGGCGCGGGGGGAGGGGTCCCCTCGGACTGCGCCACCATGACCGCTATCTCCCGCGCCCTCTCCCAGTCCACCATCTCTCCCGCGCCGGCGCGGAAGGCTCCCCCGACGGAGCGGAATATGGGCAGCTTCCTCGCAAACCCCTCCACGAAAGCGTTGGCGCCGCGCAGGCTGCGATCCCAGAGGTTCTCCCTGCCTTCCCCGGCCATCGTCCTCCCGCCTCGTGTTCTTCCCGCGTGCCGCCCGGCTCGAGCGCGGCTGCACTCAGTCTAGCATAAAGGCCGGCGGGCCCCGGCGGCCTTCCCCCCTCCGCGGGACGCATCTCCCGCGCAGCTCAACGCGGGCCGCGAGATTACGCCCCTGGGCAGAAAAACCCGCTCCGCCCGCTCCCGGGCGCCAATACTACCATGGTATTAGTCCGCGCGTTAATTACTACCGGCGGGGAATAGCGCCCGTGGGCGCGGATGATGTATTTTCTAATCGTACTCAGTACATTGAAAAAGGCCCCAAGCGGACACCGGGGATATAGTGCCTTAGAAACAGCACCCAGACGTCATGGGTGAGCCGGTAGCAGCAATAATCGCAGCACCCTTTAAGTAGGAGCAGTAGCATTCCCCTAGCACCATCCGAAGCCGACTAGCCGAGACAGCCATCTACCCCAATTGCAACCGAATGCAGCCCAAATGCACTACTTAGGACGACCCTCGCCCATGACGTTTTCCTTTACAGCAACGCACGCAGCAACAACCCAGCAACCTTGCAGCAGAAGACACAGCATCAGCGCAGCACTAACTAGACGGCAACGACATCCCTGAGGTATCCCCCTTATCCCCACAGGAGTCCGCATAAAAGGAAGGCCCCGTTCCCCCTGCGGGGCCTTTTCCTATGCCGTTTGGCAAATCCGTGCCCGGGGCCGTTCTCGCCTTCATCCTCCGGCTCGCTTCCCCCGATGGGTTGACAGCCCCCCGCGGAGCCGCCTCGCGGCCGCACGCCCGCGCCGCCTCCCGGCCTCGGGCGGGCCCATCCTCATCCGCCTCCGTCCCGAGCGCGCAGAGGAGATCCGGCTTGCGCCGCGAAAACCCCTTGAGTAACCTGGTGGCAGGAGGTTGGAGGGAAATGCCTGAAAACAAAGTCTGTCCTCTCTGTGGGCTGCCGCGCTCCCTCAAACGCAAGCTGGTATGGACCACGGACGGCGGCATCTACTTCCAGGCCAAACGCTCTGAAAGGCTCGTCTTCCTCGGGGAGGACGAGATCGGGGCCATGCTGGAGGAGGGGGTGAGGCTGCGCGGCGAACAACTGCTGGACACCCTGCGCGAATGCAGGCGCGCCTTCATCCGCGGGGGCATCATCTCGCAGACCGGAGGCCTGCGCCGTTTCCTGATGCGCCGCTGGCCCCTGGCGAGGCGCATGGTCAGGTCCGCATTCGAGGAGGCGGCCTTCTTCGGCTGCGGCAACATCACCATCTCGCGCATCAAACCGCGCAAGGAACTGGTCTTGCGGGTGCGCCGCCCCTATCACCCCCACCTCATGGCCGGCGACATCTGGGGCTTCTGGGAGGGCCTCTTCGGCGTGGAGGCGTTGCTCTCGCTCAGCCAGTCCTCGCAATACGAATGGGATATAACCGTGAAGGCGGTGGGCAGGAAACGCCATGTCGCAGCCGCGCAACAGCCGCCCCGCCGCCCCAAGCGCGACTACGCCCTGGAGGTGTGCGAGAAATGCCGCCTGCCCAGTTTTCCCTGGCGGCTGTGCTGGGACGCCGAGCTGGGCACTATCTACGAGGCGGACACCCACCGGCACCTGATCATCACTTCCGCCGCGGGCTGGCAGAATGTTGTAGATGAGATAGGCGGGGGCAAGGCGGGGGCCCTCCCTCCGACCCTGGGGACGGCGCTGGCCGCGGGGGCGGCGGCGCAATACCGCGCCCTCAAGGGCGACAACTACCGCACCGCCTACCGCCACTTTTTTCTCGGTCTCCCCTTCCTGGGGTGGGGAAAACCGCTGCGGGTCACCCGCAGGCCTTTCCTCATCGAGGCCCACATCGAAGGGGTGCCCTTCCCCCGGCTCCTGGCCTGGAGGATCGCCGGCGCCTTCGAGGCGCTGGAGCGCGAGCCCGCCGACATCAAGCATCACCGCGTGGAGGGCGCGTCGTGGAGATACCTCATCGGCCCCCGCCTGGAGGGCACCTTCCTGGAGATTGAGCGCATGCTGCCCGAGGAGGGACGCCCGGTGCTGCCGTTCTGACAGCGACTCGACCGGCGGCACGCGTGCCGCCCGCGGGAGGAGAGAGCCATGGACGAGATAATCCGCATCGCCGGCCCCATCGAGAACTGTTACCTGGTGAAAGGAGAGCGCCCGTACCTGGTGGACACCCTGAGCCCCAAGTCATACCGCAGGTTGAGCGCGGGCCTGCGGGAGAGCGGGGTCGACGCCCGGAACCTGGCGTATATCCTCATCACCCACTACCACTACGACCACGCGGGCAACCTGGCGGAGTTGAAGCGGCTCAGCTGGGCGGAGGTGATGGCGGGGGCCGGGGACGTCCCCTTCCTCGAGGGAAAGAGGCCTCCCGGGGCGGGCAGCGACCTCAACCGCATCGGCCGCCTGCTCAAGCGCCTGCCCGCGTCGCTCACCACCGCTTACCAGAGATGCGCGCCCGCGCAGGTCGACGTCTCCCTCGCGGGCGGCGAGACCCTGGAGGGGCCGGGGCTGGAGGCGCTCGCCCTCCCCGGCCATACCCCCGGGGGCATGTGCTTCCTCGACCGCGCCAACCGCAGGGCTTTCGTGGGCGACATCGTCTCCAACTACTTCGGCCGCGCGGGGTTGCCCGTGCTCTCCGCCAGCTGCAGCCTGGAGGAGATAGAGGGCTCCCTGCGCAGGCTGGCCGCGCTGGAGCTGGAATACATGTACCCGGGCCACGGCAGGGTCATCGGGCCCGGGGCCTCCGGGATCGTCGCCGCCCTGGTGCGCAAGAAGTTCGGCTGAGTGGTCCGCGGCGGGCCGCGGGGGAGGCGCCCCTCAAATGGCGGGCTTGTCCGGCTTGATGATGTCCTTGTCCTTGAGCACGATGCCCCTCTCCAGCGCCCACAGCACCGCGTTGGTGCGGTCGACCACGCCTATCTTGCGGAAGATATTGCGGATGTGCACCTTCACCGTGTGCTCGCTGATGAAGAGGATGTCGGCGATCTGGCGGTTGTTGTAGCCGCGGGTCATAAGCTTGATCACGTCCACCTCCCGCTGCGACAGCTCCTCGAAACCCCCTTCCTTCTTTTTCCTGCGCCCCGCCGGCTCCGTGATCTCGTCGATGAGTTTACGCGCCACCGAGGTGGAGATGAGCGATTCTCCCTTGGCCGCCGCGCGCACCGCCTTGACCAGCTCCTCCTTGGCGGCGTCCTTGATCACGTACCCGATAGCCCCTGACTTGATGGCCTGCTTGGCGAACTCCTCGTCGTCGAAGACGGTGAGGGTGATGGCCTCTATGTGGGGGTGCTCGGACTTCACGCGCCGGATGAGCTCGATGCCGTTCATGCCCGGAAGCTGGATGTCCACGATGATGACGTCGACCGGAAACCTCACGATCTTTTCCAGGGCTTCCTCCGCGCTGCGGGCCACGGTGACGATCTTCACCCCGCCCTGTTTTTCCAGGATGCGGATCAGTCCCTCCAGCACGACCTCGTGGTCGTCGACCAGCATGACGTTGATGGAGCCGCCGTCCTCCACGCTCATTTCCTCTCACCCCCGGTTATGGTCGGTATGCTCACGATGATGCGCGTGCCCATCCCGGGCCGAGAATCTATGCGCAGCTCGCCCCCCAGGAGCTCCACGCGCTCGCGTATGGCCATCAGGCCCAGGTGCTCGCCGCTCTCCTGCGCCGCCGCCAGCATGCGCGGATCGAAACCGATGCCGTCATCCTCGACGACGATGATAAGATCCTCCTGAGAGGCCTCCGACCTTATGCTCACCGACTCCGCGTTGGAATGCTTGCCCACGTTGGTCAACTCCTCCTGCAGGATACGGAAGATGGCCAGCTCCGCCGAGGCGGGGATGGATCCCAGGCCCCGCAGGTCCACGGTGGTATTTATTGCGTACTCCTCCTCGAATTGTTCAGCATAACGCCTGATCGTCTCCTTGAGTCCCAGGATATCAAGGGATGTCGGCCTGAGGTTGGCCATTATCTCCCTCAGCTCCCGCAGACAGTCCTTTGCCCGTTGCTGCACTTCCTCGATCTCCTCCACCGCCAGGCGGGGGTCTTCCTTGAGGAAATCGAGCGCGAACCCCGCCGCGTAAATTATTTTGAGCAGCGACTGGGCCACGGAGTCGTGCAGTTCCCGGGCGATGCGCGCCCGCTCCTCCTCGTGCGCCGTGTTCACCCGCGACATGAGGTGATCCATTATCCTGCGCTTCGCTACCACCTCGCGGTAGAGCCGCGTGTTCTCCAGGGCCATGCCCACCGAATCGGCATAGGAGGCGAGGACCTCCATGTCCCTGTCCCCGATCCCGGACCCCGGCGCGTCCCGCTCCACGTAGAGCAGCCCCCGAGGCGAACCGGACGGGTTCACGGGCACGAGGACATAGTGGGAACCGGTGCGCGGGGTGATGAAGGCCACGCGGTCGCCTTCGCGGGCTTGCGCCGTCCTGGCCTCCGTTCCGAAGAAGGCCTTGGCCTCCATGCTCCCCGACAGGGGCGAGATGGGATACTGCCTTTTCTCCTCCAGCACCCGTTCTCCCCAGGTGGGATCCAGGCCGTCCGCCGCCGACACGGGGATGAGCATCTCGTGATCGTAGAGGAAGAAAACGGCCCGGTGGTAACCGAGCACGCCGCAGGCGCCCTCCGCCAGCATGCGCAGCAGCATCTTGCGGTCCTGGGTCACCCGCATGCGGTCGAGGAGGTTGTTGAACTCCTTGACGGCGTGCTGCCGCTGCCGCATATAATCGCGCGTCAGGGCGTTGGCGGCTCCGAAGTAGGCCTCCCAAACTATTTCCGCCGCCCTTACCTTCTCCTCCCCGCCGCAGCCTGCCTCATCGCAGCAGGCGTTGATCCACCTCCAGCAGACCTCGCTCCCCAGCTGGAAGGCCCGCAGGATATCGCTGAGCTCGAAGTCCTGCAGGTCCACCCAATCTACGCGGCCCGCGCCGACCCGCCCCTCCTGCAGTTGTCGCAACAGGGCCCGGCAGCCCCTGCGGCTGCCGCGGCGGAGGACGGAGCGAAACTCCTGCGGCATGCGCATGAAGGAGGGGACGGCAGCCAGCAGACGCTGCACTATCTCCTCGACGATGTCGTCGAGACGGCTGTGCAGAAGCTCGAGCGTTGCGGAGAACATGGGGATTCGCCACCAGCCTAAAAATCCGATCGTACGTTACCCTACCGTGAAGTATATCAACTTCTGGTTGTTTTCCACGAAGGTCTCATGGGGCACGGGGTCGATCTTGATCTCCAGTATGTTGCGCACGCCCGCGGTGGGCCTCAGGCCCCCCACCTCGACCTGGAGGGTCTCGCCGGGAGCTATGGTGTCGATGGTCTGCTGCTGTCGCACCGGCGTGGGGTTGGCCGCCGTGTACAGGCTGATGGTGAGGACGAGGTTGTTCTCGGCCCGGTTTCCCTGGTTTTCTACGCTGATGTTCAGGCTCAGCTCCTCGGTCTGGGGCAGGCGGTGTATCGCCTCCCCGCCCTCCTCGGCGATGCTTCCCTCGGGGTCCAGGGTGACCGTGCCCACCGCCACGCCGTGGATCTCGGTGCCGCGCAAGGTGACCAGGAAAGACCTCACCCTCTCCAATGCCGCCTGTCCCCAGTCCGCCAGCCAGATGGAGTCCGCCAGGGGGGCGACTTCCTGCGCCTTGTGCTTTTCCAGGGCTTCGCTGACCGCTCGCCGGTAGAAGCGGTAGGTCCCGTCGGAATACATCAACTCCTTCATGTCCTCGGACAGGCTCTGGGCATAGGCGTCCAGGTCGACCGCGTCGAGGGAATTGATGAGATCGGAACGGTAGCCCTTCATGGCGCGGTAGCGCTGTTCGAGGCAGATGAGCAGGGCGGCATGCGCCGCCTCCATCCCGGCGGGGATCTCCAGGTCCTTCGCCTGCTCCAGGAGGTCGAGGCACGACTGCTCCACCCCCTTGAGCTGCTCGTTGAGCCCCCCGGGGTTGGCCACCAGTTGCGCCAGGGTGGAATGGATGCCGTACCAGTTCTGGCCGACGCTGGTCGAGGCGTCCACGATGGGGCGCACGCGGTTGACGTACTCCGCCAGCGCCGAGGTATCGACCTCCTTGCCGCCGCCCCCGCAGGTGACGTTGAACAGCCAGCATCCCAACAGGAGGACGACCACGGCGACGATGATCGCCGGGGCGGGGTTCCTCCTCTTCCTCGCAAACCTGGGGCTCCTCACCTGCGCATACACGCTTGCCTCACCTTGCTCGTATCCACATTTCCCCGCTACTATACAAAGCTTACTTCAAGCAAGCCAGCCCTCCCACCTTCACCCCGGCACCGGCGGAGCAAAAAGGGACGGCTGGGAAGCCGTCCCTTCACACCTGGTGGGCGAGGCGGGACTCGAACCCGCATGCCCATACGAGCACTGGACCCTGAACCCAGCGCGTCTACCAATTCCGCCACTCGCCCGGGATGAGACAAACCCGCGTCCAGGCATAATATATTATATCAGAGCCCCCGCCCGCGGGGCACGGCCGCCGCCCTTTTTCCGCCGCCGCGCCCGCGGGCTCAATAATGGATCTGCTCGAAGCGCGAGTGGCGGTCGGCCCAGCCGGACAGGCGCTCGAGCAGGGGGCGCCGCCAGGCCCAGGGCAGGGCCCGCGTAAGCAGCAGGGCGTCCAGGCAACCCGCCGCGGCCTCGCCCGCCCGTCCGTTCTCGTAAAGGCGCGAGTAGAGTTCGCTCAAGGGGTAGAACCTCTCCTTGACGAAACGGTAGGCGGGCTCGCGAAAGGCGGGGATATCCAGGGCGCTGCGCCCATCGAAGATGGTGTCCACGTGGCGGCCGGAGAGGTATCCCTTCTCCTCGCAGTAACCGTAGAGCCTGGTGCTGGGGTAGGGATGATAGGTCGAGACCTGCATGCAGTGGGGGCGGGCGCGGGCGTTGAGCCTGACCGAGTCCAGGAGGGCAGAGAGGTCCTCGTCCGGCAGGGAGGTCATGTTGGTGGAGACGGTCTTGATGCCATGCTCGCGGCAGAGGCGGAAGGCGCTGACGATGTCGGCGTCGGACATGTGCCGGCGGAGTACCTTTCTGCGCAGCTCCTCGTTGCCGCTCTCGATGCCCATGCAGATGACCGAGCAACCGGCCTCAGCGAAGAGCCTCACCGTCTCCTCGTCCAGGATGTTCACGCGCGAATTGCAGATAAAGGGCATGTCCACCTCGTCGCGGTAGCGCGCCGTCAATTCCCCGAACCACTCCGGGTCCAGGGTGAGGATATCGTCATCGAAACGTATGTAGCGCAGGCGCCCGCTCCGGTCCGCGTCGATGATCTCGCGCACCTCCCGCATGACGTTCTCCACGCTGCGGAAACGCACGTACTTGCCGCGGTTGGGGTAGATGCTGCGCTGCACGTGGTTGGAGCAGTAGCTGCAGCTGTAGGGACATCCGCGCGAGGCCATGAGCGTGCCGCGCTCGTGCTGCTGCTCGCAGAAGTCCTTCGGGTCGAAGATGCCGCGGTCCGGCAGGGGCAGGGTATCCAGGTCCTCCACCAGGGGGCGCACCGGGTTGCGCCTGACCTCCTCGCCCACCCGCACCCAGAGCGAGGGGACCCCCGCCGGGTCCCGCCCCTCCTCGAGCGCGGCACACAGCTCCGCCAGGGCTTCCTCCCCCTCGCCCAGGCAGACGGCGTCGAGGGGAGCCTGCAGGGCCCCGAGGGGGTCGATGGTGGGGTGGGCTCCGCCGCATATGGTAAAGATATCCTCAGAAGACCTGATCCACTCCAGCCACTTGCGCACGTGGGGGAACATGTGGGTGGTGCTGGAGACGGCCAGCAGGTCCGGCGACTCCGCCCGCACGCGCGCCAGCAGCTCCTCCCTGTCCATGGGCCTCACCATGTGGATGAGGGAGGTGCGGTGCCCCTCGCGCTTGAGGTAGGCGGAGAGGCATGCGATGCCCAGGTATATGCGCCCCTCGGGGAGGAAACGCTCCTCGTCGTAGGCAAAGAAATCCGGGTAGAGGAAGGTGACCTTTAGTCCCATGGCGCTCCCTTCACAGGGGATAGGCGGAACGGCGGCAGTTCATGAGGAAACGCCCCATCTTGTCCCCCAGCCGCGGCAGCCTGGAGGTGGCGAAGAGCAGGGGGTTCACGAGATAAGGGTTGTTGCCGTAGCGGATGGCGAGGGTGCCGAGAGAGAAATAGCGGCGGTAAAGCCAGTCCAGGATGCGGGGGTAGCCGGCCAGCAGGGCCTCGTCCCCCGCGTGCATGGCCGCCGCCAGAGTCTCCCCCGCCCAGCGGCCGCTCTCCAGGGCATAGGTGATACCCTCCCCGCTGATGGGGTTGGTGAGGGAGGCGGCGTCGCCTGCCAGCAGGACGTTGAGGCGGCGGGGCACCGCCCCGCCCATGCCCACGCGCAACAGGGCTCCGCGCAGCCTGCCCCGCGGCTCGGCATCGCGCAGCTTGGGGGCGGCATGGCGGGTGCGCATCCTGAAGTCGTCGAAGACGCGGTTGAGGTTGAGGTTTATCCTGCGCCCGCGCCTGGCGTAGAGCATGAACCCCACGCCCACGTTGGCCGTCTCGCCGTCCACGGGAAATATCCAGCCGCAGCTGGGCATGATGGCGTCCTCGGGGTAGATCTCCAGGAAATCGGAGATGCCTCTCACCCCGGTCATGTAGCTGCGCACCGAAACGCCGAGGTAAAGGGGGTCGTCGCGCAGCAGCCCCAGCTCCTTCCCGATGAGCGAGGAAGGGCCGTCCGCCCCCACCAGGAAGCGCCCGTGCAGCTCCCCCTCCTCGCCGCCGCGCTCGACCCTCACCCCGGGTATGCGCCCGCCCCGCTGCGGCAGCACCCCGGTCACGCGGCAAGCCTGCACGACCTCGGCCCCCAGCGACTGTGCCCGCGCCAGCAGGATGGCATCCAGGTCGCGGCGGGGGATGACATAGCCATGGTCGGGAAAGCGGCTCCCCATGGGATAGCGCACCTCGGTGATGCCGCCCCGCGAGGCATGGAAGCGGATGCCCCGCGTGCGCTGGAAGCGTCCCTCTATCTCGCCGCGCACCCCGAGGCGGTAGAGGGCATGCACGGCGCGCGGCGCGATGCCGTCCCCGCATACCTTCTCGCGGGGAAAGACCTCGCGGTCGAGGAGGAGGACGTGGAAACCCTGCTCGGCAAGGCTGCAGGCCGCCGCGCAGCCGCCCGGGCCGGCGCCGGCCACGATGGCGTCATAACGCTCTTTCATGGCGTCGATTATAGCACGGCGACCGGGGGGGAACGGGGCGGGGACGCTTCCCGCTTCAAGGCGCCTGGCCGATGAAAATGCGCACGTTGTAGCCGGGTTCGACCTTGGCCCCCGGGAGGGGGACCTGGTCCACCACCTTGCCCACCTCGGCGGGGTTGCTGGTGACCTTGGGCAGCGAAGTGAAGCTCAAGCCCGCGTCGGTGAGGATGTCCTTGGCGACCTCCTCCGGCTTCCCCACCACCTCGGGGACCTCCAGGGTCTCCGAGCCGCTGCTCACCCAGATGGTCACCACGCTCCCCTGCAGCGCCTTCTGGTTGGCGAGGGGGCTCTGGCGTATGACGCGTCCCTGCGCGACCTCGGAGCTGGCCTCCTCGACCACCTCCACGCTAAAGCCGGCGGCCCGCAGTTCCGCGTCCGCGGCCTCGCGGGTCTTTCCCGCCACCTCCGGCACGGCGACCCTCTGTTCTTCCACTCCGACCTCCAGCTTCACGCTGGTGTTCGGCGATATCAGGCGCCCCCCGGCGGGATCCTGGGAGAGGACCTTGTCCACCTTGCCCTCCTCCCCTACCGGCACGTTCTCGATGACGATCACCGATATCCCCAACTTCTTCAGGGCGTTCTGCGCCTCGGCGCGGCCCATCCCCTCGACGTCCGGCATCCTCATCTCCCGGCTCACGGTGACGTTGACCTTCTCGCCCCTGGCCAGCAGCGTGCCCCACTCCGGCTCCTGGGAGATAATCACCCCGGCCTTCTCGCTCTCCTCCTCGACATACTGGTCGGCGACCTTGCCCAGCTCCAGGCCCAGCCCCTCCAGGGTGCGCGCCGCCTGCTCCTCGCTCATGCCCTGGAGATTCGGCACCTCCACCTTCTCTCCGCCCCCCCGCAGCACCAGGGCCAGCACCACGACCAACGCGATGAGCGCCACCGCGGCGGCGGCGATGGCGGCGACCCGGGGCCATTTAGGCGCCCCGCCCGTCACGGCGGGCGCGGGCGCGCCGGCGTAGGCCGCCTCGGGGAGGATGGGTGTCGCGGATACCGGCATGCCCTCCAGGAAGCGCAAAAGGTCCGCCTTCATCTCCTGGGCGTTCTGAAAGCGGTTGGCGGGGTTCTTGCTCATGGCCTTCATCACGATGGCCTCCAGCTCGGCGGGGATCTCGGGATGGATGAGCGAGGGAGGGGCGGGATCCTCCCGTACCTGCTTGTAGGTTATGGTCACCGGGTTGGGGTCGTCGAAGGGCACCTGGCCGCAGAGTATCTCGTAGAGGACCACCCCCAGGGAGTAGATGTCGGAGCGGGCGTCCACCGCCAGCCCCTGGGCCTGCTCGGGGGAGATGTACTGGGGCGTCCCCATGACCATGCCCGTCTGCGTGATGCCTCCGCCATCGCCCTCCCTGGCGATGCCGAAATCCATCACCTTGACCTGCCCCGTACCGGTGATGAAAATGTTGTGCGGCTTGATGTCGCGGTGCACGAGGTTGGCGCGGTGGGCGAGCTGCAGCGCGGCGCAGACCTCGGCGGCGATCCCCGCCGCCCGCTCGGGGAGCAGGCGGCCCTCGCCGCGCAGGACCTCCTTGAGGTCCCTGCCCTCGACGTATTCCATGACGATGTAATAGAGGTCGCCCTCGTTGCCCCAATCGTAGATGCTCACGATATTGGGGTGGTTGAGGTTGGCGGCGGACTGGGCTTCGTGGCGGAACCTCTCGATGAACGAGGGGTCGGCCGCGAACTGGGCGTGCAACACCTTGGCCGCCACTTCCCGGTTCAGCTGCAGATCGTCCGCGAGATAGACATCGGCCATGCCCCCGCTGCCCAGCTTCTCCTTCAAGCGATAACGCCCGCTGAAGACTCTACCCAGCATGAGATCCCTTCCTTCGCTGCGTGCTGTTTCCACCATCGCGGCCAGCGCCTCCCAGCGGGATGAAGTGCGCGGGATCTGCGCCATCGGCCTTCAGCACGAACACAAGTTCAACCGTAATCTTCTCTGCCCTGCGCTCAAACTCCTTCCCCGCGCGGGCGGGCTCAGGGAGTGGAGGAAAGCTCGCTGACCACCAGGTTGACGGCGTCGCCGCTGGACAGCCTGGAGCCGTAAGGGGGGGCGGTCTCCACCACGCGGTTGGGGCTGTAACCGGGCGCCTCGCGATAGGCCACCTCTCCCACCTTGAAGCCGCGGTTCTCCAGCACCATGCGGGCATCGTCGAGGCCGAGGCCGATGAGGTTGGGCACGGTCAGCGGGCCCAGGCTCTCGAGCACCCGGATCACCGTCTTTTTCTTCGCCATCACCCCCACCTTGGGGTCCTGGGAGATGATGTAGCCCGCCCTTGTGTCGGCGTCGTGTTCCCTCCCCACCACGAGCAATCCGAGGTCGCGCGCTCCCGCGACCTTGGCGGCTTCCTCCGTGTTCACGCTGACCAGGTTGGGGACCTCGACCTTGCTCCCGGTGATCACCGAGGAGGACAGGACCCCCACGAGCACGAAGAGCGCCGCCGCGAGCAGCAGGGCCGCTCCCACCCAGAGCCGCCAGCCCTTGAGGCGGGGGACGGTGATGCGCACCGCCGCCTTCCCCTCGGCCTCCGCGGCCGCGTCCCCGGGGGGCTGCAGGGGGACCTCCACCATGGGCTGCTCCTCGCGCAGCATGCTTATGGTCTCCCTCAGCAGCAGCTCGGAGGAGGAAAAGCCCCCGCCGCCTGAGCTGTCCAGGCAATCCCCCACCATCCTCTGCATCCTGGCGGGGACCTGGGCGTCCCACTTCAGCTTCCCGCTCCTGATATCATCCGCGGCCTCGGCCTTTCCCCTGCCGCTGAGGCAGCGGTAGAGCAGGACTCCCAGATCCTGGATGTCCCGCCGCGCATCCTGCGACATGGGATGGGGGCTCGCGCCGCCCCCCAGGACCGCCGGGAATCCCGCGCCGCTCACCTTGGCCCTGCGCCCCGGGAAAATGAAGACATGCCTCTCGTCCAGGGAGCCGTGCGCGACGCCCTGCTCGTGCAGGAAGGCGAGCAACCTGGCCATCTCCAGGGCGAAATAGAGCCCGCCCAGCGGCTTCATCCTCCTGCCCGCGGCGAGCAATTCGTGCAGGGTCTTGCTCTCCACCATTTCCATGACCACGAAAGGGCGCCCCTCCTCGAGGCCGTAGTCGATGACCTCGACCAGGGAGGGGTGGCGCAGGCGTACGGCGCGGTGGGCGGCGGAGCGGAAGGCGTCGCAGAAATCACGGTCCGAGAGCAGGTGGGGCAGGGGCAGCTTCACCGCCACCTCCTCCTCCTCGAGGATGTCGAAGGCCCGGAATACCTCGACCGTGCGCCCCACGGCTATGCGCTCGTCCAAGCGGTAGCGCCTGCGCAGAACCTTTCCCTTCCAGTCCATCGAGCGTTCCATCACTCCTCCCCCGGATCGACGGCGGGAACCTTGCCGCTATTCTAATACATAGCCCCCGGGCACCGCATCGCTCAATGACGCTTGAACCCGGCCGCATGATGCACTCATAATACAGGGTAGTGCTGTCGGTTAGTCATGCTGGGTGCCATATCCGTCTCGCAGGGTTCCGGAGGTGGCAGGCTGGGCCTGCCGTGGAAAGGGGGAGCGATGAGCGACATCTACGCGGAGAAACCATGGCTCAAGAACTACGACAAGAATGTACCGCCCACGCTGGAGTACGAGGACAAGACTTTCGCCGAAAAATTCCTGGAGATAGCGGACAGGAATCCAGACAAGGCAGCGCTCATCTACATGGACAACCAAATCACCTTCCGGAAGTTGGACCTGCTCTCCAATCAGCTCGCCGCCTATCTCATCAGGAGCGGGATCAAGCCCGACGACGTGGTGGGGCTGTGCATGCCCAACATCCCCGCGCACTACATCAGCGTGGTGGCGGTGCAGAAAATCGGGGCCGTCTCCACCGGCCTCAGCCCCCTGCTCACGCCCACGGAGATGTTGCAGCAGCTCAAAGACTCGCGGGCCAAGGTGGTCATCACCGTGGACCTGCTCTACGGCATCGTGGCCCAGGCGGCGGAGGAGGCGGACTTCGACACCGTCATCTACTCCGAGATAGCCGACTTCCTGCCCGGGATAAAGGAGAAACTGGCCAAGGCCTACCTCAGGCAGACCACCCTGGGCAAGCTGCTCAAGAAGGTCAAAAAGCTTGACCAGCAGCTCAGCGCCATCCCCAGCGCCGAGGTGCAGCCCCTGCCGGGGAAGAAGGTGGTGCGCTTCATGGATGCCCTTGAGGGGATGCCCCAGGAGCGCATACACGTCAAGCGCGAGATGGACGACCTCATCTTCCTCATGTACACCGGCGGGACCACCGGCTCCCCCAAGGGGGCCATGCTCACCCAGCGCAGCTACATGTACAACCGCCTGCAGACCCTGGCCTACCTCGACCTCATCCCGGAGACGCTGGCGCTGTCCGCCTTCCCCCTCTTCCACATCGCCGGGCTGGCGCTGGGCGGGTTCTCCATGACCAACGGCTCCACCCAGATATGCGTGCCCAACCCGCGCGACAGCCACTTCCTCATCGAGTGCATAGAGAAGTACAAGCCGAACATCATCGTCAACGTGCCCACCGTCTTCTTCGAGCTCATCAAGCAGCCCGAGTTCAAGGATCTGGACAAGAGCAGCCTGTGGTTCTGCCTCAGCGCCGCGGCGCCCTTCCCGCCGGAGAACATCGCGGAGCTGGAGAGCGTCATCGGCCCCAACAACTTCATCGAGCTCTACGGCATGACCGAGACCTCGCCCGTGACCTGCGTCAACCCCCGCTACGGCAAGAAGAAGCCCACCTCCATCGGCATGCCGGTGCCGGACACCGAGTTCAAGTTGGTGGACCCGGAGACGGGTAAGCTCGCTGCCCCGGGCGAGCCGGGAGAGATTGCCATACGGGGCCCGCAACTCATGAAGGGCTACTACAATCAGCCAGAGGAGACGGCCAGCGCCGTCCGCGACGGCTGGATGTTCACCGGGGACGTGGCGCGCATGGACGAAGACGGATATTTCTACATCGTGGACCGCGTCAAGGACATGGTCATCGTCTCCGGCTTCAAGGTCTTCACCCGGGAACTGGACGACATCCTGGCCAAGCACCCCGACGTGGAGATGGCCGCTTCCATCGGCGTGCCCGACCCCAACCGCCCGGGCTCGGAGCGCGTGGCGGCCGCCGTGGTGCTCAAGCCCGGTGTGGAGAGGAGCGAGGCCGAGAAGGGGAAGCTCATGGCTTACCTGCGCGAGCACGTGGCAGCCTACAAGGTGCCCAAGGTCGTCGAGTTCATGGATGAGCTCCCCGCCAGCGGTGTGGGCAAGATCCTCAAGCGCGAACTCAGGACGGTGCTCAAGCAGGAGTTCGGCAAGCAGGCCGATTCCTGACCGGCGCCGTGCGCACAAGGCCGCGGGGGGATCCCGCGGCCTTTTTCTCCTCAGCGCCCCTTCAGGGCGGAGGCGATGACCTCGCGGGCGACGGGGGCGGCGGCGGCTCCACCGCCCCCGGCGTTCTCCACCACCACCGCCACCACCAGGGTCGGGTTCTCCGCCGGGGCCACGGCGATGAACCAGCCGTGCGGCGTCTCGCCCTCCACCTCGGCGGTCCCCGTCTTGCCGGCCACGCTGATGCCCGGCAGCGCCGCCGCGCTTCCCGTTCCCTCCCTGACCACGCCCACCATCATGGCCAGCACCTCGCCGGCGGTCCCGGCGGAGACGGGGGATCTCCATTCCCGGGCCTCGAAACGCTCAAGGATGGCGTCCCCGCGGCGCACGTCCTTCATGAGGTGGGGGAGCATCATCTTCCCGCCGTTGGCGACGGCGCAGCCCGCCAGGCAGAGCTGCAGGGGGGTCATGAGCAGCCTGCCCTGCCCGACGCCGCTCCACGCCAGCTCGACCTGGTCCATCTCGCCCGCGCGGGGGATGAAGGCGGCGGACACCGCAGGATAGTCCAGGGGGGGGGTGCCGTTCATGCCGAAGGCCTCGGCGTAATCCGTCAAGCGGTCGGCGCCCAGGGCCAGGGCCAGCTGCGCGAAATAGGTGTTGACCGACCAGGCCATGGCCTTGGCCATGTCCATGGCGCCCGACGGCGAACCGGGATAGTTGGTCACGCGGGAGCCGCCCACGGGCAGCTCGGCCGGGCATGCAAAGACATTGCCCACGGGGATCCCGGCGTCCACTCCCGCCGCCGCGGTGATGACCTTGAAGCTCGAGCCGGGAGGGAGCAGCCCCATGCTGGCGCGGTTGAAGAGCGGGCCCGAGGGGTCCCGGGCATAGGAGCGCATCACCTCTTCCGCGAGCAGGTTTCCCCCGGCATCGAGGGCCTGGCTGACCAGGGCGTTGGGGTCGTAGGTGGGCCAGGAGTACATGACCAGGAGGGCCCCCGTCTTGGGGTCCATGGCCACCACCGCCCCCTTGCGCTCGCCCAGGGCCTCGGCCGCCGCCGCCTGCAGCTCGGAATCGATGGTCAGAGTGAGGTCGTTGCCCTGCTCCAGGTCCGTGGTCATCTCCTCCAACCAGCCCCGCGCCGGTTTCCTTCCCAGCAGGAAGTCATTGTAATAGGCCTCCAGCCCCGACCTGCCGAACTGCGGGCTGTCGTACCCCAGCGCGTGGGAGAGGAAGCTGCCCCCGGGATAGCTGCGGCGGTATGCGAAGGGCCCCTCCGCGCTGACGCTCTCCGCCACCACCAGCCCGTCCGCGGTGATGATCCTGCCGCGGGCGATACCGTATTCCGCTATCAGCCGGCGCGTGTTGGCGGGGTTCTCCACCAGCCCTTGCCGCCCGAACACCTGCAGGTAGCTGAGGTTCAGGACCAGCACCAGGGCCAGGATGATGAAGGCCGTACCCAGTTTCCTGATGCTATCCTGCATGCGCTCCGCCCCCCCGCTTTCCCCTTCTCCTCGCCGCCCTTTCCCTACGCGGCGCGGAGATGCACGCCAGCAGCCCCAGGAGCAGGAAGTTGCTGGCCAGCGAGCTGCCCCCATAGCTCACGAAGGGCAGGGTTATCCCGGTCAGCGGGACCAGGCGGGTATCCCCCCCCATGATGATGAACGACTGCAGGGCGATGATGGAGGTGAGCCCCACCGCCAGCAGCTTGCCGAAATCGTCCTCGCAGCGCAGGGCAATATACAGCCCCCTCGCCACGAGCATGAGGTAGATGAGGACCACGGCCACGGCCCCCAGCAGCCCCAGCTCCTCCCCCACCGCGGCATAGATGAAATCCGTCTCCACGAAGGGGATGATGCCCGGGGCCCCCCGGCCCAGTCCGCTCCCCGACATGCCGCCCTCGGCGAAGGCGAAGAGCGCCTGTGCTATCTGATAGCTCTCGGCGGTGACGGTCTCGGGGTTGAGGGGGTCGATCCAGGTCTCCACCCTCTGCTGCACGTGGCTGAAGGTGAGGAAGGTGACCGCGGCCCCCAGGATGAAGAGCACCGTCCCCACCAGCACGAACGAGATGCGGGCCGTGGCCGCGTAGAGGACGGCCAGGAAGATGCCGAAGAAGAGCAGCGAGGATCCGAGGTCCCTTTGAAAGACCAGCAGCAGGAGAGAGAGGCCCCACATGGTGAGCAGGGGGCCGAGGTCGCGCAGGCGCGGCAGCCTGACGCCCGCGAAGGAGCGGCCCGCTCCCGCTATGAGCTCCTTTTTGTCCGCGAGGTAGGCGGCGAAGAACGCGGCGAGCAGGATCTTGGCCAGCTCCGAGGGCTGAAAGCGCAGGGGGCCCAGGACGATCCACAGGCGGGCCCCGTTGACCTCTTTGCCCAGCACCATGGTGGAGAGCAGCAGGGCCAGCCCCCCCAGGGCCAGGGTATAGCGATAGCGCGCGAGGGCGCGATAATCCCGCAAGGCCGCGGTCACGATCAGCATCGCCGCCAGTCCCACACCCAGCCAGATCACCTGCAGGCGCGCCATGTGCGCATTGAGGCGGAAAAGGAGGGTGAGGCCCAAAAAGCACAGGGCGGCCGCCAGCGGCAGGATGATGGGGTCGGCATCGGGCCTGCAGAGTCGCAGCCCCGCGTGGGCCACGAGAAACATGCCCACCACGAGCAGGGGGTAAACGGCATTGCCCGCGCGGACGCCCCCCTCCGCCGCCAGGTCCAGCGAGACCCAGCCCAGGAAGGGTATCGCCGCCGCGGCGGCGAGCAAAAGCATCTCCTTCCAGCGTGGTTTCAGCGCCAAGCCCACACGCTCCATCGTCAGCGCGCCTGCCCGCGTCCCCGGCTCAAGGCCGCCCCGCTCCCCCGCGCCGGAACAGCGACCCCAGCAGGGTGCGCCTTTTCGCGGGCATCTCCGGCGCCGCGGGCTCCGCCTCCGCCCCCAGGTCCACGGCTATGACGGTGATGTTGTCCGGGCCCCCGCGCCGGTTCGCGGCCTCCACCAGCATGCGACAGCGCTCCTCCGGCCCCGCCCGCGCACAGGCGATGGCCTCGATCTCCCGGTCGTCCAGGATGCCGGAGAGGCCGTCGCTGCACAACAGCAGCCTGTCTCCGCGCACCGCGTCCACCACATCCAGGTCCACCTCCAGCTGGGAGGATATGCCCAGGGCGCGCAGGATGACGTTCCTCTGCGGGTGGGTGCGCGCCTCGCTCGCGGAGATGTGCCCCTCGCCCACCATGCGCTCCACCAGGGAATGGTCGCGGGTCAGAGGTCGCAGCCCTCCCCCCCTGCACAAGTAGGCGCGGCTGTCCCCGACATGCCCCAGATAGAGGCCCGCTTCCACCAGCACCGCGGTGAAGGTGGTCCCCATGCCCTCCAGGTCAGGGTCCTCCCCCGCCCTGCGAAGGAGGGCGCTGTTCGCCGCCGCGATCCCGCCCCCCAGCCGCTCGAGCGGGGCCGCCCCCGCGTTCTCCTCCACGAAGCGCAGGAACTCCTCGATGGCCGAGGCACTGGCCACCTCGCCGGCGCGGTGCCCGCCCATGCCGTCGGCTACGATGAACAGACGGCCATCGGCGTGATAGCTGTCCTCGTTGTTCTCCCGCACCCTGCCCCTCTCCGAGAGGGCTGCATAAAGCAACAGCCTACCTCCTGAACTCCATCACCGTCCGTCCTATCTTGATGCGGTCGCCGCCTCTCAGCTCCGTGGGATAATGGATGCGCCTGCCGTTGACATAGGTCCCGTTGGTGCTGCCGAGGTCCTCCACGTAATAGCGGCCCTCCGCCTGGTATATCTTGGAGTGGAGGTTCGAGGCGAACTCGTCCACCACGCACACTCCGCACCCCTCCCCGCGACCGATGACGACCTCGCCGCGCAGTTCCCAGCTCCCCTGTTTCCTGCGGCCGGCATCCGCGGTCAGCACCAGCTTCGCCCTGCGCCCAACGCGCGCCCGCCTCGCCTCCGCCCTGGCCACCGCCGGCCGGGGAGGCGGCTTCATCTCCAGGTAGGCGGTCCTCGCGACAAAGAGGACGAAGGCGTAGAGGAGCGCCAGAAAAGCGATCCTCAGCGCGACATGGACTATCTCCGGCAACTCACACCTTCTTCCTCGCGCCCGGCCGCCGCCTCTCGCCCGGCGCGCAGCGGGCGACAGCTCCCCCTCCCCGCCGCTGTGTTCAGGGCCTCTCCCCCGCCAGGCGGAAGCGCAACGCCGCCCCGCCCACGTTGAGGACGTCGCCGTCCCGCAGCAGCCTCTCCCGCACCCTGCGCCCCTGCACCATGGTCCCGTTGGTGCTGCCGAGGTCACGCACGATATATCCCGCCGGGGTCCGCTCTATCTCCGCGTGGAAGCGCGAGGCCCGCGGGTCGGCGAGCACGAGGTCGTTCTCCTCCGCCCTCCCCACCCTGGTCTTCACCAGCTGCAGGCTGATGGTCCTCTCCGCGGAGCCCTCCTCCATGACGGTCAGCGCCGCCTCTCCTCCCGGCACGCCTCCCCGCCCCCCATCCGCCGCGGCGGAGCGGGGAGCCCGGGGGGGCGCCGGCTCATCCAGCCTCGCCGCTATCTGGAATTCTCCCTCGCGCAGGGAATCGTCGCGCTGGAATTCCACCCGCGGCCGCGTGATGAGCCGAAAGTCCCTGCGGTTGGTGTACGCGATGACCAGGGACTCCAGCTCCGCCGCCAGGCCGGCCATGGCCCCGGAAAGGCGCTCGTGGTCCCGCGCGCTCAACCGCACCTGGTAATGATTGGGGGCCAGCACCCCTCCCACCCCCAGCACCCTGCCGTCATCGATCTCCCTCGTCAGCCGGCGCGCTATCTCCAGGGGGTGAACGCCGCCCTTGAAGGCCCGGGCGAAGGAATCCTCGAAAATCCTCTCGAGGCCTTTCTCGAACCTGCGCAAAGATCCCTTCATCTCATCTCCGCAATGATGTCCTCGACGCCGGTTATGCGCACCGGAAACCTGAATGCCTCGAAGACGGCCAGGAAATAGGAGAGGCCGAAAAGCACGGCGCCCCGGGAGAAGTCGCCGCTGAAGAGGTAATATAGGCAGGCCAGGACCGAGACCATGCTCGTGCCCACGCCGAGCAGGCCGAACACCCCCTCGGCGTAGGACCAGCCCCTCTCGCTGTCTCCCACGTGGGGAAAGACCCTCCACAGGCGCCGGTAGAGGAAGAGGGAGAAAAAGGCCCATACGGCCAGGCCCGCGGCGGCCAGACAGGCGGCGGCGACGGTGAGCGTCCCCGCGCTCACCTCCGCCTTCTCGACCGCCCAGGCGGAGAGAAAAAGGGCGGAGGTGAACACCAGCAGGACCGTCGGTATGCCCAGGCTGATGAGGCAGAACCTCCCGAATATGGCTTTTCCTTCCCGGCTCAAGCTCATTTCCCCTGACGCCTTTCGAGTGGATGGTCCGCGGCGGGTCCCGTCAAATCGCATTATAGCAGCCCGCAAACCTCTGTTAAAAATGCGACCGGCCCTGCCGATAACTTACAATGACCGGATCGCGGCCCGGGGGCGACCTCCTGTCTGGAGAGGCCCCCTGATCATATGTTAAGGTTTATTGAGGCTTGAGGGAAACCTGCGGCGAAGGAAAATAATAGAAGCCATAGAAACCATAGAGGAAGCCGACCTTATCTGAAGGCTTGGAGGTGGCCTTAATGGAGTGTCCTTTCCACGCTGGAAACGAAGCCATCACCACCTGCGTACAATGTGAGACACCGATCTGCCCGATTTGCGCCTCGGAGAGCAATCAGGTGCTTCTCTGTCTTAACTGCTATCGCGCACGGGTGGATGAGCTTGCGGCGAGACTCGGCAGCGCATCGGCGCGCCTGGCCAAGGAGCGCCGGAGAGGAAAAGCGAAAGCCGTGGCCTCGCGCGGGAAGAAGGAGAAAGAGCCGCTTGCCCCGGCGCCCGCCGCTAAGGCGGCTTTCGCCACCGAGGCCAAGGAGTCCCTGTGGGAAAAGGAGGAGATAGAGCCCCTGGCCTCGAGGAAGGCCGCCGCGCCGCCGACGCTTCCGGAGCCGGAGGCCCCGAGCCGCAAGGAGTTGGCCCGCATGCGCAAGGAGGAGGCCATGCGGCTCAAGCGGGAGAAGAAGGCAGCGAAGATGGCGATGAGGGGCGAGGCGGAGGAGGCCGCCGCGCCGCCGACGCTTCCGGAGCCGGAGGCCCCGAGCCGCAAGGAGTTGGCCCGCATGCGCAAGGAGGAGGCCATGCGGCTCAAGCGGGAGAAGAAGGCAGCGAAGATGGCGATGAGGGGCGAGGCGGAGGAGGCCGCCGCGCCGCCGACGCTTCCTGAGCCGGCGCCTTTCTTCGAGCCCGTGCCGGAGCCCCCCCGATATGCGCACCCGGTGGCGGCCCCGCCGCTTCCAACCGCCCCTTCCTTCGAGGAAGCCCCGCCGCTTCCAACCGCCCCTTCCTTCGAGGAAGCCCCGCCGCTTCCAACCG
>CAZEAU010000020.1:39681-46864 GCA_964510515.1 uncultured Actinomycetota bacterium
CCCCTTCCTTCGAGGCGGAGCCCCCCTATATACCGCCCGCACCTTCCCAGATGCCGCCGCCCGCCTATCCCGGCGAGCCCCCCAGCGGTGGGGTGAAGCTGCCACGCCTCGAGGACCTCGAGGGGAGGCTGGAGCCGCTCCCGCCCGGAGAGAGCCGTGACGACCTCGGGCTCCCGCCCGGCCTGGAGCCTCCCGAGGGGTTCTTCGACTAGGGGACGCAGCGGCCGCCTATCCGCGCAGCCGCGCTCTCCAGCGTTCCAGCTGACCCGCCCAGGGGCCATAACGCCTGCCATGCAGGGCGGCCCCGCGCAGCGAGGCGACGAACTCCGCCGGGCTAGTGAAATATTCCATTTCGGTGTAGAGCAGGCCGACGTGATCGGCCCTATGCGCATCGCTGCCCGCCGTGGCCGGCAGCTCATGGCGGGCGGCGAAGGAGCGGGCGCTGCGGTTGGCGAGCCACCAGCGGGGCTTGCCGTTGAGGACCTCCAGGGCATCGATCTCGTCTTTCAGTTCCTCCAGGCGGCGCGAGGTCATGCGCTTGAGCTTGATCACATCGAAGGGGTGCGGGATCAGCACCACCCCCCCCTGGGCATGGATGCGCCGCATGGTCTCGGGCGCGCTCAAGCCCGGGGGGACCTCCTCGCTGAGAAAGAGGCCGATGATCTCCCCCTCCGCGGAACGGATCTCCGACCCCGCAATGATAAGCAGCTCCGGGAGCTCCCGGGCGAACTCCAGGCCGCCGCGCAGACAGTCGTGGTCGGTCACCGCCACGCCGTCCAGCCCCCTGCGGCGGCATGCCTCCCTCAAGCCCTCGGGGTCGATGGTGCTGTCGAAGGAATAGACGGTGTGCACGTGGAGGTCGAGCTTTACCCTCAAGGAAGTCGCCCCTTCAGCGGAATTCCACGGGAACCTGGCAGGCGTTCTCGATGGAGTACACCAGCTCCCTCAGCCCGGCCTCGTCGAGGAAATAGACGCTGGCGCTGCCCGCGGCGCCCGTGCGCCCCGGAGCCACCCCTCCCTGTACGTCCACCACCGGACAGGAGGCGAACCACCGCGCCAGCCTTATGACCTCGTCCGCGGTGAGATCGCTCTCCAGGGGCTCCAGGGCGACGGAGAGGAACCAGGCCGCTCCCGGATATTCCGCCAGCTCCTTGCCCTTGTAGAGGACCTGCATGAGCAGCCTCTGCTGCTGCCGCACCCTTTCCAGGTCCGACATGGGGTAGTCTCTGGACCTGGCCATGATCAGCGCATGGGCGCCGTCTAGATGCTGGCTCCCCGCCGGAACGATCCCCACCTTGGGGTCCATGATGGCCTCGTCCAGGGTCACCTGCACCCCCCCGAAGAGGTCGAAGAGCCAGGTGAACTCGTCGAAATCGACCACCACGTGATTGTGTATCTCCATGCCGACGACCTGCTCGATCGTGCGCACCGCCAGCCCCACGCCGCCCAGCTGATAGGCCTCGTTCACCTTGCTGCGGCCGTGGCCGGGGATATCAACGTAACTGTCCCTGGGGATGGAGAGGAGACAGGCCTTGCCCCTGGCCTCGTCGATATGGGCGATGATGATGGTGTCGCTCCTCTCGTTGCCCTCCTGGGGGCGTCCGAGCCCGTGGTCCAGCCCCAGGATGAGCACATTCAGGGGCCGGTCGCTCACCGGCTCCGCCGCGGGCACCAGGGGCGGCTCCTCCACCCCGGGGAAAGCGCCGGGCTCGGCCGCCGCCCCCGCACCGCCCGCGAACCACTCCCAGGGGTCGACGAGCGTGACCGCGCTCGCGGCCGCGAAGGCCAGGGCCACCAGGAAGATGGCCATGCGAAGCGCCGTCTTTCTGCGCAAGCGACCTCCCTTCGCGCCGCCTCCGTTTCCCTACTGTTTTCTTACCTTGGCGCCGATTGTCCTTCAGGCTGCTCCGGACGCCCCCGCCCGCCCTCGTGCTCCTCCGCCGCAGCGCGACCCGGCGCCCGCGGGCCGGAACGCGGAGAGCGCGTCCTGCGGGCCGCCGCGGCGGCACACGGTCCCGGGCACCACATCTTATCACCGCCGGGCCGGCCCCCGCCCTGGATCCCCGGCGTGGCGGCGAAGCCCCCGATGTGGAAAATGAGAGGCCGACACCATATAATACCCGCGGGATGGAAAAGCGAGCGGAGGGAAGCGTTTGAACTGGTTGCTCAACCTGGACTATACCGTCTTCACCTGGATAAACGGGCTTGCGGGCCGCTGCGGCCCGTTGGACGCGGTGATGAAGATCTTCTGCAACGACCACCTGGTCCCCTTCACCCTGGGGTTCATGCTGGTGGTCATGGCCCTGCACGGCCGCGGGCGCGAGGAGGACCGCAATAACCTTGCCGCGGTGGTGCGCCTCTTCGTCGCCGTGGTCGTCTCCTCCGCCCTGCTGCAGCTGGCCGTGACCCTCATCCATCGCGACCGGCCTTTCGTCGCCCACGAGGTGAACCTGCTCTTCTACCGCCCTACCGACTGGTCTTTCCCCAGCAACCCGGCCACCGCCACCTTCGCCTTCTTCTTCTCGGCCCTGTTCTCGGATCGCCGTTTCGGGTGGTGGTTTCTGCCCCCCGCCCTGCTCATGTCCTTCTCCCGCGTCTTCTGCGGCGTGCATTACCCCGGAGACGTGATCGCCGGCATGCTCATCGCCGCCGCCAGCGCCTGGCTCGTGCACCGCGTGGACTTCCTCAGCCGCCCCCTGGTGGCCGTGGTGAACGGAGTGGAGAGCCGCCTGCGGTCCTCCCTGAGCGTGAGGGAATGAGCCGTGGAGGAGATTTTCTACGAGGACGTGCTGGATACCTTCCTCTTCTGCTTCATCGCCTGCTTCGGGATCATACAGGCGATGGTGGCGAGGAGGGGATGGCACGGCCTGAGCGTGTACGGGGGCAGGTTGAAGCCCGCGCTCAACTACGCCCTGGGGGCCGTGGCGGTGGTCTTCGCCTACGCCTGGTATTTCAGCGACCCCCTGCACCGCAACGTGCGCAACATAGAGGCCTTCATGAGCCTGGTCTGCCTGGTGCTCGGCATCCTCGCCGCGGGGGCGGCCACGGCCCTGCTCTCCTCCCTGGCGGAGGCGTTGCGGCGGCGCCTCGGGCGCGGGAGGAGGGGGAGGCCTGCCTCCCGCCTGGAGAGGATGGAGCTGCCCGAGGGGACGCTCCTGGCCTCCCCGGCGTGGGGTGAGCCGGGGGAGAACCTGGTGGTGGTGGCGGAAGCGGGCAGGGGCTGCGAGAAGCTCATGCACGCCATTTCGACCTGCCTGCCGGAGGGACGCGGCATGCTCTGCCTGCACCCCCGCCCGCCGCGTGACGGTCCCGGGCACGGCGGAATCGGCTCCGCCGTGCCCGGTATGCTGGCCGGGGCGGAGAGGGAACGGGGAATAGACGCCCGCGGCGAAGCCTTCATGGGGCTGGGGTGGGGCGGCAGCGCGCTCCAGCTCCTCGCGCCGGAGCTGCTGGGCGCCTACCAGCCGCGCAGGGCCCTTATCGTGGCGCCGGTCGTGCCCGAGCGCGAGCGGGATTTTATCGGCGACGCCCTGCTCTCCAACACCCCCCTCGACGTCCTGGAGGTGCTGACGGCCGGCAGGCCGTGGAGGGAAGCGGCCTCCCGCGCCATCCTCCGCTTGTGGCTGCCCGTGCTCGCGGCCTGCGTCGCGGCGGCCACGGCGGTCACGGTGGGCTTCGACGTGCGCTGGAAGCTGTTCTCGGGCCCCATGGCGGGGGCGCTCATCTCGCTCTGGGCCACCTATTTCCTCGCCCGCTGGAGGGGTCTCCTGGAGGGCCCGGGCGCGGAGGCGAGGGCGGCGTCGCGGCTGCGCGGCGGCAGGCCCGGGGACGCCATCTGCCCCTTCACCGTGGTGCTCACCGCGGACCACGGCCTCGAGGCCGCCGCGCGCGAGGTGCCCGGCCTGGAGCCGGGAGCGGTGAGAGTCGAGTACTGGGCGGACGTCCTGCGCGGTAAATTCCTCCTTGGGGGTGAAACTCCCGCCCGCCTCGCCGCTCTAATATGGGAGGAAGGGGCGGGGGGGAGCAGGTGAGGGCCGGCGCGCTCCGCCGCGCTGGCCGATTGCGAGGAAAGCGATGAAAGGCAGCAACGGCAGCGGCGTGTCGCTGGTGGTCAAGCCGGCACTGTGCCTCTTTCTCGCCGCCGTCGCGGTCTTCTTCGCCGCGCAGGCCACGCTGGGGGCGCGCGACGGAGGCGAGGGCGGCGCCGCGGAGAAGGAGGCGCGCATCGCGCCCGGCGGGGCCATACACGCCTCGCTCGCGGCCCTCCTGGAGAGCCTGGCGGGGGCGCGCACCTTCGACCTCGAGCCGCAGTGGGAGCTGGCGGTGGCGGGCGGGGTCTTCCTGGAGGAGGAGGGGGGTTTCCTCTACATCACCTCCAACCTGGGGCGGGTGATGGCCGTGGACGCCTCTACGGGCAGGCTCGCCTGGGGCCTGAACCTGGGGGCATGGGTCTCAGCGGCTCCCGCCGTGCAGGACGGCGTGGTCTACGTGGGGGCCACCGACCACGTGCTCTACGCCCTGGATGCGGCCAGCGGCGCCCTTCTCTGGCATTACACCTCCCAAGGGGAGATACTGGCCCAACCGGTGGTCGACGGCGACATGATCTTCTTCACCGCCGACAACGATTCCGTCTACGACCTCCTCCACCGCCTCTACGCCCTGGATGCGGCCAGCGGGAGCCTGTTGTGGACATACGATACCGAGAGCTGGACGCCGTCGCCTCCCGCCGTGGGGGCAGAGGCCGTTTACCTGGGGGGGTACCGGCGCGAGGTTTACGCCCTGGACAAGCACGGGGGGGGCGGCCTGTGGTCCTTCAAGACCCCGAACATCGTCTTTTCATCCCCCCAGATCACGGGCGAGCGAGTGCTCTTCACCTGCATCGACGGCTGGGTGCACGCCCTGGACGCGGGCAGCGGGGCGCCCCTGTGGTCGAGGAAGCTCCCGGGGTTCGTGTGGCTGGCCTCCCTGGACGGCTCCGGCAACCTCTACGCCTGTTCCCACCGCGACACCCTCACCGCCATGGCGGTGAGCAGCGGGGAGGAGCTGTGGGCTTTTTCCGCCGGGGAACTGCTGGCCTGCGCGGCCACGCAGGACGGCGGGATCGTATGCGCCTTCGAGGAAGGAGGGAGAGTATATCTGCTGGACGCCTCGACGGGCAAGCAGGACGCCATACTGAGGATGCCGCGGGCGTTCACCTCGACCCCCCTGCTCAAGGGCGGACACGTCTATTGCGGCTCGAGCGACGGCTTCGTCCGCGCCTACGCGCTGCCCAAAGAGATGTGATGGCAGGTGCGGCGGACCGGCGGAGGTGCGGGGGCCGCATGCTTCTCCCCAGCCGCGGGCGCCGCGAGGAGGGAGGCCTGGGCCTCGGCGCTCACCTCCGAGCTGGGCTACCTGGGCATGGTCTGCACGACCTTCTTCCTCTATGCCGTCATCGCTATGCTCGCCCTGGCCCCCGACGGCACCGTGGGAAAGCTGTCCCCAATCCATGAAGCGGTGCAGAGGAACTCCTACCTGGCGGAGCTGCTGCGGCTGACGGGGATAAGCCGGGCCTCGCACTCGCAGCTGGTGGCGGCCTCCGTGATCGTGCTGGTCCTGCTCCTCGCCGCCTATGCCTGGGCGCTGCTCATCTTCCGCCGGCGCCAGGACAAGGGGCTGCTCTCCATCCTCGCCCTCGGCCTTGCCCTCTGCCTGCTGCTGGTGGTCATCCCCCCCGTGGCGAGCAAGGACGTCTTCTCCAACATCTTCTACGGCAAGATCGCCGCCCGCTATGCCGACAACCCCTATGTCGTCACCCCGCAGCGTTTCGCGAGCGATCAGCTCATGGTCTACGTCAGCCTCAATTGGAAGAACACGGCCATCGTTTACGGCCCCCTGCACACCTCTTTCTCCATGCTCCTGAACCTCGTCGCCGGGGAGGGGATCACCGCCAACATCCTCGTCTTCAAGGGCGCCATGGCCGTCTTTCACCTCGCCAACACCCTGCTCGTCTGGTTCATCCTGGGGCTCGCGGCCCCACGGCGTCAGCGCTTCGGGACCATGCTCTACGCCTGGAACCCCATCGCGCTGACCATAGGGGTGGGGGGAGGCCACAACGACCTGATGATGATGACGCTGGTGCTCCTCGCCGTTTACCTGCTCCTCAAGGAGCGCAAGTGGGCCGGCTTCTTCTTCCTCTGCCTCTCGGTGCTGATCAAGTACATCAGCGCCATACTCGTCGTCGCCCTGGTCATCTACCTGGTTTCGAGGCAGGTGGGGCGCATGGCGCGGGCGCGCGAGCTGGCGCGCTGCGCCGCCTTGTTCCTGCTCGTCTCCGCGCTGCTCTTCCTTCCCTTCTGGGCGGGAGCGAGCACCTTCGGGTCCACCCTGCGCAACCTGCAGCTCGACAACTACTCCAGCGTCGGCGGGGCGCTGTCCTTCGTTTTCGGCGCCGTGTTTGAGTACGTGCTGCGCCTGCCCCACTCCCTCGCCGCGACCCTGGGCGGCGCGCTGAGCAGGCTCCTGCTGCTGCCGCTGTTCTTTGCCGTCCTGTGGTCCGCTCCGCGGCGCATGCGCAGCTTGGAGGACGTCCCCGACTGTTTCTTCTGGGTCACCCTGGCCTACCTGGCGACGACCAGCTATTACATGCCCTGGTATTTCCTCTGGCTGCTGCCGCTCATCTCGCTGCGGCCCTGGGACCGCATATCGAAATGGAGCCTTGCCGTCGGCACCGCGACCATCCCCCTGGGCACCGACATCCACCCCTACTGACGGCAACGGGGAGGGGGCTCCATCCGCGCCGCCTCCGCCCCCCGATAAGGATGGGGTCAGGTCTTGTTCTTTGCCTGCTCCGCGATAAGGATGGGGTCAGGTCTTGTTCTTTGCCTGCTCCGCTATCTTCCCAGTTCGCACCTGGGGCTTTACCTCGGGTTCGCAAGACGTGGCCCCATGCTCTCTTCCCGGTGGCTGATCCTGGAGAAAAGGGCTCTCTCGTGCTCCAAGTGAGCGTCTTGCAGGAGCCGCTTCGCAAGTGTTCTTCCGGCGTCCCTTCGGGGTGCGGGTGGTAAATGTTCTTCCTGGCTCTCTTCCGGTGCCGGGGTGGCACATGCTTTTCCGGACGCCCCTCATGCTTTTCCGGACGTGTCATCGTAGGGGCCGGTTCGCATACGGAAGGTGAGGCCCGGTATCGATACGGATGATTCCG
>CAZEAU010000021.1:0-40863 GCA_964510515.1 uncultured Actinomycetota bacterium
ACTGTGCCTCAGCCGCTGCCCGGAAGAGGCCATCTACGCGGAGTGAGGTGGGGGGCTTGACGCCGCGAGGGTCGGCGAGCCGGGCGGGGAATGAAAAGCCGGGCGGCTCCCGCTCGCCTCGGGCGCAGGCCGATCGGCTGCGGACGCGGACATGACAGGGAGGTCCTGATGGCGGATAAGATATCGGTTGAGATGGACGGCAACACCTGCGAGGCCGCCAGGGGCACGACGATACTGCAGATAGCGAGGGATAACGGGATTTACATCCCCACGCTGTGCCACGATCCCCGCCTCAGCCCCTACGGCGCCTGCCGCCTCTGCCTGGTGGAGGTGGAGGGGGCGAGGGGCCTGCTGCCCGCCTGCTACACCCGGGCTGATGACGGCATGGTCATACGCACCTCCACCGAGCAGATAGAGCGAGTGCGCAAGACGCTGGTGGAGCTGCTCGTCTCCGACCATGACCTGGAGTGCACGGGGTGCTCGAAATCCGGCCGCTGTGAACTGCAGGAGCTGGCCAACCGCTACGGCGTGACAGAGAGCGTTTTCGAGGGAGAACGGCATGCCTACGACCTGTTGGAGGAGAACCCGTTCATAATCCGCGATTACGACAAGTGCATCATGTGCGGGCGCTGCATCCGCATCTGCCGCGAGGTGCAGGGGGTGGGGGTGTATGACTTCGTCAACCGCGGCTTCAAGGCGGTACCGGGCACTCCGTACGGCAGGCCCATGCAGGAGACCCCCTGCGAGTTCTGCGGCTCGTGCATCTCCACCTGCCCCACCGGGGCCATCAGCGCAAAGCCCTTCGAAGGCAACGGCAGGGTCGCCGCCAGGGACATGCTGCGCAACGCTTGCGCCTACTTCAAGATGTCCGAGGGGGACATGCTGGAGGCCCTCGGCCTGCAGGGCTGGGTAACCCGCACCACCTGCGCTTACTGCGGTTCCGGCTGTCAGCTCGACCTGCATGTCGTCGACAACAAGGTGGTCGAGGTGACGGGGCCGCTGATGGTCGGCAGCGGAAAGGGCAATCTTTGCGTCAAAGGACGCTTCGGCTACGACTTCATCGCCCACGAGGACAGGCTCACCGCCCCCCTGGTGCGCAAAGACGGGGCGCTGGTCGAGGCCTCCTGGGAGGAGGCGCTCGACCTCGTGGCGTCGAGGCTGGGCGCGATAAAGGAGGAGCACGGCCCCGATGCCATAGGGGTCTTCTCCTGCGCCCGCTTCACCAACGAGGAGAACTACCTGGTCCAGAAGTTCACGCGCGCGGTGATCGGCACCAACAACGTCGATCACTGCGCCCGGGTATGACACGCTCCCACCGTCGCCGGTCTGGCGAAAACGTTCGGGAGCGGGGCCATGACCAACACCATCGACGATATCGAAAACGCCAGGCTGATCCTGGTCATCGGCTCCAACACCACCGAGGCCCACCCCATCATCGCCCTGCGCATCAAGAAAGCGGTCACCGAAAACGGGTGCAAGCTCATCGTCGTCGATCCGCGCCACATCAGGCTGTGCTACTTCGCCGAGCAGTGGCTGCAGCTGAAACCCGCATCGGACATAGCCTTCATCAACGCCATGATGAGCGTGATCGTCGAGGAGGGCCTCTACGACAGGGAGTTCGTCGCCGAACGGACCGAGGGCTTCGAGGAGCAGGTGGAGCTGCTCAAGAGATACACCCCGGAGCTCACCGGCGGGATAACCGGCCTGGACCCGGAGGAGGTACGCCGGGCCGCCCGCGCCTACGCGGCTGCCGACCCGGCGGCGATCATCTACTGCCTGGGCATCACCGAACACATCAGCGGCGTGGACAACGTCATCTCGCTGGCAAGCCTGGCCATGCTCACCGGCAATATCGGCAAGCCCGGAGGGGGCGTGAACCCGCTGCGCGGGCAGAACAACGTCCAGGGAGCCTGCGACATGGGGGCGCTTCCCAATGTGTATCCGGGCTATCAGGCGGTGACGGACGTGAAGGCCAGGGAGAAATTCGAGGCCGCCTGGGGGGTGAAGCTGCCTCGGGAAGAGGGCCTGACGGCCACCGACATGATGCGCATGACGGGCGAGGGGCCGATCAAGGCGTTGTTCGTCTTCGGCGAGAACCTGGTGCTCTCCGACCCCGACTCCAACCACGTCATCGAGTCGCTGCGCAGTCTCGACTTCCTGGTCGTGGAGGACATCTTCCTCACCGAGACCGCCGAGCTGGCCGACGTAGTCCTCCCCGCCGCCTGTTTCGCCGAGAAGGAGGGCACCTTCACCGCCACCGACCGGCGCGTGCAGCGCGTGCGCAAGGCGGTCGAGCCCCCCGGCGAGGCCAGGCCCGACTTCGAGATCATCGGCGAGATATCCCGGCGTATGGGCTACGAGATGACGTCGCTGGAGCCGGCCGCGGTGATGGACGAGGTCGCCGCCCTGACCCCCTCTTACGGCGGCATCAGCCATGCCCGCCTGGACACGGGCGTCACCCTGCACTGGCCGTGCCCGGACTCCGAACACCCGGGCACCCCCATCCTGCACACCCGGTTTTTCACCCGCGGCAAGGGCTGGTTCTGCCCCGTGGATTACGTGCCCGCGGGCGAGGTTCCCGACGAGGAATACCCGCTCGTCCTGAGCACCGGGAGACTGCTGTGGCAATATCACACCGGGACCATGACCCGGAGATCGCGGGCCATCCACGAGATCGATCCCCGCGGCAAGGTGTGGATGAGCCCCGAGGACGCGGAGGAATACGGCATCCGCCACGGCCGCGATGCGATCGTCAGCACGCGCCGGGGTTCCGTCGAGCTCGAGGCGGCGGTGACCGAGCGGATGCCCAGGGGCATGCTGTGGATGGTCTTCCATTATGCGGAGTCGCCCACCAACGTGCTCACGAGCAGCGTGGTGGATCCCGTGTCCAAGACGCCCGAATACAAGTTCTGCGCGGCCAGGATCGAGGCCAAGAGGAACGGGCACGGGAAATAAGCGCGGGGCAGGCGGCTCCGCGGCGAAAGCTCCCCGCCCGGCGGGCTGAACGCAGCGGCGGCGGGCGCGCGGGGGCAGGTTCGCAGGCATGCGGCGGCACGGGCCGCGGAAGGAAGGGGTTGAAAGGCCCATGGAGAAAGCGCTGGGCGAGGCCGGAGAGAGGCACGGAGCTGAAGTGGAGCCCGAAGCAGAGGTCCGTATCCTCGCCTTTCTGTGCAACTGGTGTTCTTACGCCGGAGCGGATCTGGCCGGGGTATCGCGCATGCAGTACCCGGCCGGCATCCTGCCCATCAGGGTCATGTGTTCGGGGTCCATCTCCCCCTATTACATTCTCAAGGCCTTCCAGGGGGGCATCGACGGCGTGCTCATCGCCGGTTGCCATATAGGAGACTGCCACTACGACAAGGGTAATTACGCCGCCGCCAAGCGGTTCCGCGTCGTCAAGGACCTCCTGGCGAGCATTGGTGTGGACCCGCGCCGCGTCAGGCTGGAGTGGATCAGCGCCGCGGAGGGCGGGAAGTTCCAGGAGGTCGTCACCTCCTTCAGCGGGCAGATCAAGGCGCTGGGCAGATCCCCGCTGGGAAAGAGGATGAAGCCCTCGGCGCTCAAAGCCGCGGAGGCGCCCCGGGCGCACCGCTTCGAGGATCGCGGCTGGAAACACGGCGACCTGGAGGACAAGGTGGCGCAATCGGTGCGCGAGGCACTGGAGGGCGGGGGAGCGGCGGCGGCGATCATCCTCGTCAACCGCGACGGCGTCTTGGGGCCGCGGGTGGTCACGGAGGCCGAGGACCCCGCCATCCACGACCTCTACGCCGGTGACCTGCGCTACCCGATGGCCTCATTCGCGGTCATGGTGGCGCCGCTCATCCCCGGAAACATCGCGCTCCCGGTGCGCGAATGCGACCGGCGCATGGTCGTCGAGCTGCACAAGCACCGGCAGATCGACTCCGGGCGGCTGCTGCTGCTGGGCATTCCATGCTCCCGGGAGCGGAGCGAGTCCTGCGGCTGCGATCATCCCGCGACGCCCGAGGACATCGCGGTGGCCCCCGCCATGGCCACCGCAAGCCGCCCCCGGCCCCCGGGGGGCTCGCAGGCGGATAGCGCCGGGGAGCGACTCGCCTTCTGGATGGACGCCTTCTCGCGCTGCCTGAAGTGCATGGGCTGCCGCAACGTGTGCCCCTTGTGCTACTGCAAGGATTGCGCTCTCGATGACCTCAAGCTCGTCGGGCCGGATACCAAGCCGCCCGGCATACCCGTCTTCCACCTCGTCCGGGCCGTCGATATGGCGGATCGCTGCGTGGATTGCGGCATGTGCGAGGAGGTATGTCCGGCCGACATACCCCTGCGCCTGCTCTACCGGCAGGCATGCAGCTCGGTCAGAGAATCTCTCGGCTACGAGCCGGGCATCGACCCCGACGCCCCAAGCCCCCTCAGGGTGTTGGGCGAACCCTCGCAGCTCGGCGGGATGGAGGAAGGTTATCGCTCACAGGAGGAGCCCTCCCCGCCTCCGACCCGGTGATGGACACCGGCACCCGCTCCCCCACCTCGACCACCGCCGGCGCGACACCCCTGCTGGCCACGCCCCCAAGCCGGTTGTTCCCGGCTGTAGCCCCCTCATCTCGGGCGACCGGCGCGAGAAGAGTCGAGAATGAGGGTATAACAGTCCTTGACGGGCGGGCCGACTTGCAATGAAGCGCACGCCGCCCTCCGCGCGGCGCAGCGGCCGCGCCGAGGCCATGCGGGTCGAGATCGGGGGGCGTGCGCGGCATGCGCCGACCCGCGGTGAAGATGGCTTGACAACCGGGCTTGCGGCCCAAGGAGGAGAAGGAGGGATAGGTGTGAACGAGGAGAACAGGGGCCCGGCGACGGGCGCGGCGGGCAGGGCCGCCGGCGGCATGTCCAACATCGACTGGTGGCCGCATCAGTTGAACCTCAGGGTCCTGCATCAGCACTCGGACCTGGGCAATCCCATGGGGAGCGATTTCGAATACGCCGAGGAGTTCGCCAAGCTCGATTACGAGGCCCTGAAGAAGGACCTCTACGCGCTGATGACCGACTCGCAGGAATGGTGGCCGGCCGATTACGGCCATTATGGCGGGCTCTTCATCCGCATGGCCTGGCACAGCGCGGGAACCTACCGCATAGGCGACGGTCGCGGGGGCGCGGAGTCCGGCAGTCAGCGCCTGGCGCCCGTCAACAGCTGGCCGGACAACGTGAACCTGGACAAGGCCCGCCGCCTGCTCTGGCCCATCAAGCGCAAGTACGGGCGAAAGATATCCTGGGCCGACCTCATGATACTCGCCGGCAACTGCGCACTGGAGTCCATGGGCTTCAAGACCTTCGGTTTCGCGGGCGGGCGCGAGGACGTGTGGGAGCCGGAGGAGGACATCTACTGGGGGTCCGAGGGCGAGTGGCTCGCGGACAAGCGCTACAGCGGCGACCGCGAGCTGGAGAACCCGCTCGCCGCGGTGCAGATGGGCCTCATCTACGTCAACCCCGAGGGGCCGGACGGCGTGCCCAACGCGGTCGCCTCCGCCCGCGACATACGTGAGACATTCGCGCGCATGGCCATGGACGACGAGGAAACGGTGGCGCTCATCGCCGGAGGGCACACCTTCGGCAAGTGCCACGGTGCCGGCCCGGCCTCCCACGTGGGGCCCGAGCCCGAGGGCGCGCCCCTCGAGCAGCAGGGCCTCGGCTGGAAGAGCAGCTTCGGCAGCGGCAAGGGAGGCGACGCCATCGGCAGCGGCCTCGAGGGCGCCTGGACGCCGCGTCCGACGCAATGGGACATGGGCTACTTCCACATGCTCTTCAACTACGACTGGAACCTGGCCAAGAGCCCCGCGGGAGCCTGGCAGTGGGAGCCGGTCAACGTGGCCGAAAAGGACCTCGCTCCCGCCGCCCACGATGCCTCGCGCCGGGTGCCCACCATGATGACCACCGCGGATCTCGCGCTGCGCTTCGACCCCATCTACGAGCCCATCGCGCGGCGCTACTATGCGAACCCGGAGGAGTTCGCGGACGCCTTCGCCCGGGCCTGGTTCAAGCTCACGCATCGCGACATGGGCCCCCGCTCGCGCTATCTCGGCCCGGAGGCCCCGCGCGAGGAGCTGGTCTGGCAGGATCCGGTGCCCGTGCTCGACCACGAGCTCATCGGCGACGGGGACATCGCCGACCTCAAGGGCAGGATACTCGCCTCCGGCCTTTCCGTATCCGAGCTGGTCGCAACGGCCTGGGCCTCGGCCTCCACCTTCCGCGGCTCCGATAAGCGCGGCGGCGCCAACGGGGCGCGCATCCGCCTCGCGCCACAGAGGGACTGGGAGGTCAATCAACCGGCTCGGCTGGCGGCGGTACTGCGCACCCTGGAGGGCATACGGGAGGACTTCAACGCCGCGCATGGCGGCGGGAAGAAGGTCTCGCTCTCCGACCTCATCGTGCTGGGCGGCTGCGCCGCCGTAGAGCAGGCGGCAAAGGAAGCGGGACACGAGGTTAGCGTCCCCTTCGCGCCCGGGCGCATGGACGCCTCGCAGGAACAGACCGACGCCGCGTCCTTCGCCGTGCTCGAGCCGCTCGCGGACGGCTTCCGCAACTACCTCAGGCAGCGCTACGCCGTATCCGCGGAGGAGCTGCTGGTGGACCGCGCCCAGCTGCTCACGCTCACCGCTCCCGAGATGACGGTCCTCGTCGGCGGCATGCGCGTCCTGGGAGCCAATTTCGAGGGCTCCCCGCACGGGGTCTTCACCACGCGCCCGCAGGCGCTGAGCAACGACTTCTTTGTCAACCTGCTCGACATGGGCACGGAGTGGAGGGCGGTCTCGGAGGACGCCGAGGTCTTCGAGGGCCGCGACCGCGCCAGCGGCGAGCTCAGGTGGACCGCCACCCGCGTCGACCTCATCTTCGGCTCCAACTCCCAGCTCAGGGCCATCGCGGAGGTATATGCAGGCGAGGACGCAGCCGAGATGTTCGTGCGCGACTTCGTGGCCGCTTGGGACAAGGTCATGAGCCTCGACCGCTTCGACCTCGCCTGAGCGGCGGGCGTCCCCGGGCGCAAGCGCCCACATGCGGGGGGCTGGAGGAAACGGCCGGTCCGGCGACTCGCCGTTTCCCCCCGGCCCCCCGTTTCGCGCTCTACCCGCCGCGCCCTGAGCTTCACGCTAGAGATCAGCGACTGGATGGCCGCCCGCCGCCCCGCAAGATGCAGACCATCTACAGCCTCGCCTGCAGATTCTCGCCTTGGGGACTATGGATGAAATTGGTATCAAGTGCCGGAGAGAATTGTGCGATGTTATAAATGCCTGAGAAAACGCGTAGGCGTGAAAAGAGGTGGGCAGAGGGCCGTGTTCCTGCGGGCAAAACCGGCAAAGACCTTGGAATCGCCGGACTTGATGCGAAAACGTGAGAGGCACTTGGGAGCAATGAATACGAGGGCCGAGAACCATGTCCGTGACCCTGCCCCATGACGCGGGCTCCAGAAGGTGCGCCGCGCTCTCGCGCAAGCCGGCCGGCGAGGCGATGGCGGGGAGGCATCCCCTGACCTTCCTGCTCATCGAGCAAACCCTGCTTACGCTCTTCCGCCTGGCCCGCCTGCTCTCGCATCTCTTCCCCCCCGCGCTGTTCATCGCCTGCGGCAAGGCCCTGGAGGCCGCCGTGCCACGCCTGCTGCCGGGGGTGAGGCGGCGCCTGGAGGAGAAGATCGCGGAGGCGATGCCGGAGCTCGTAGGGAGCGGGCGGCTGGAGAAAATGGCCCGCAATGCCTGCGGGGCCCTGCTCTGGCCCATGTTCGACCTGGCGCTTTTCGCCAGGCACGGCGACTGCTTCCTGCGCGAGCTGGAGCTTGAGGGCCTCGAGCACCTGGAGGGGGCGGATGCCGCGGGCAAGGGGGTCATACTGGCGGGGGGACATCTGGGCCTCAACGCGCTGCGCATCGCGGTGATGGCGCGGCTGGGCAGGTGTTACACCCCCATCTATCTCACCCCCGGCGATTCCCCCGTCGCGCGCTATTACACCGCCCTGCTCAAGTTCGGGGGCCGCCTGGGCTGCGATACCGAGGAGCCCGTCTTCTGGACCGGACAGGATACGGTGCGGCGGGTGCGCGAGCACCTGCGGCGCGGCAAGCGCGTGGGCATCGACTTCGATGTGCCGGGCAGGACGGTGGTGGAGTTCTTCGGCCGTCCCGCCGCCCTTGCGGACGGCATCGCGCGCTTCTCCCTGGATACGGGGGCGGCCATCGTTCCCTTCCTCTTGCGCAGGGGCAGGGGGGTCTTCGGCAACCGCCTCATCTTCTATGCGCCCATCACGGCGGACGGCGGCGCGGGCCCGGGGAAAGAGGTCCGCGCCATCATGCAGGAGGTCGCCCGCGCCGGGGAGAAGATGGTGCGCGAGGTGCCGGAGCAGTGGGAGAGCTGGTTCACCATACGCGCGTTGTGGGAAGCGGCCGGGAAGCGCGATGAAGCGATGGGGGGTTGATGGCGGGATGTGCAAGATGGAGGGCAGAGTATCGATAAGCCGGGCGCGCTTTGCGCGTCCTGCCGGCCCGATTTCCTGCTGCTCCCGGTCCACCCCCGCCTGCGCCCTGCGATATTGGCCGTCCGTTGATCGAGACGCATGAGAACACGGCATATCTTCAACGTTTCTCGCTATACTCTTTGATCTTTCTCTCATCCCTCAGGATATCCATGTAACTTCCCATGGTAACGAAGTGCATGGGCTTGATCCTGCGGCGTGCCCGGTTCCTGGCAACCCTGTCTCCGGAAGTCACCTCGTACATGCCCTTGATGAATGCACTCCAGCGTGGGTCGATATCATCGAGCGGAGGCATTTCCTCCGGCGGAGCGAAGCTCTCGTCTGCCAGGGAGAGGCACAGGCGGTTGCAGAACAGCAGCACCTCCGCCCCCAGTCGCCTTCCGAATAGTGATATGCTCCGCGTCGAGCCCTTAGCCATCACACCCCGCAGCTCGTTGTAGCGCTCGTCAAACATCTGCACGAAGGAATCCAGTTCGTGCGGGCGCATGTCGCGCCTCTTCCTATCCGGCACCCTGGCCTTCTTTATCGCCGCTATCTCCCGCCTGATCTCCGCGCTCCCCTTTCCGGAATTCAGCAGCCTCACCAGTTCCCTTTCCCTGGCCCGGGTCAAACGGTAGCGCTCGTTCTCCAGGAGGGGGAAAGCGTCACGGAAGGCGGCGTACGAGGCAACCTTGCCGAATCGCCGCTTGATAGTGCCGCGCTGGGAGAAATATCTGCGCATCCTGAAGGAATACATCACGATCTGAGCCGTTATATAGCTCCGCGCGTGGATGGCCGAGGCGAGCGGGGTTATCTGCTCCACCCCCGCCTCCTTAAGGATATCCCCGATATCCCAGAGGTACCCGAGGGATATATGGCAAGGCTGATGTTCTTTCACCGCCTGACGGTAAAGATTGTTGAGCGGCGCTATCTCCTCGATCAAGCGGCGGACGAGTTCTTCCGCTGCGGGCCCGGTCAGGGTCATTCGCCTCATACCTTCGCGATCTTTTCCAGGTCGCTGCCCACATATTCCTGCAGCATCTGCTCGAGCCGGCAGGTGAAGGAGAGGAAGTCGTCGAACATGGCGGTGCGGTTTCCCACCAGCCTCCTTATCTCAGGCTGAAGGTTGTGTTTGCTGTAGTAAGTATCCTTGTAGTAGGTGGCGATGATGGCCGCGACGTAGGAAGCAAGCCGATCTGAGAGTTTCATCCTGCCGTGTCGTGCCCGGGACGTCCGGTCCGCGAAGTCCGGGTGATTGACATATACATTGATGGTGTCCTCGACCAGGCTGGCCCTGGGGATGGTCCCGTCCTCCTGGATGAGCGCATCGAGGGCGGTGTCGTCGAAGCGCACCACAAAACCGCTGCCGCGGCGACGGCGGCCGGAGAGATCGCCCTCTCCCTCTTGCACGCTCGCTCTCTCGCCCTCCGGCTCCCCCGTCTCCTGCCCCGCCTCGCCGTCCCCCTCTCCCGGACTCGCCTCGCCGTCCCCCTCCCCCGGACTCGTCAGCTCCAGGTCCGAGTCCGGCGCCTCCGCCAGGCCGACGTCGCCCCCGGCGGCGAAGATCTCCCTCAGGATCATACGGTCCTCCCTGGCGATCTGCTCCAGGAGCCGGGTAAGCAGGCTGCCCAGACGCCCCAGGCTCTCCGCGTTGGTGGACTGCACGATCTTGCTCAGGGCGGAGTGTATCTCCTCCTCCACTTCAGCGATTCCCTCATAGACGGCCCTGCGCTTCTTGGTGCGCTTGAAATCCGAGCGATCCAGGGTGGGCTCGAGGTTCCCATTCATCTCGATATACCCGACGAGGTGGGGGTGGGCCCAGACCTTTCCCTTGTATGGAGAACAGTTGTAGTAGGATTTCATTTTGGCCACCTCCTCGATGCGCCGCCCCATGTTCAGAAAGAGGGGTGGTTTGTCGGGTATGGGATTCTCGCAGACCTTGAGGCGGATCTCCATGGGATGGGGAAGGATTATATCCAGGTCCTGTTTGCCGTCTCTTACCCTCTCGATGACATACTCGAAATCCCTGCCATCAAAGACACCGATATCGTAGGGTTTGCAGATATGGACCCTGTTGCCCTCCACCACCTGGATATTCAACCTCTCGCGCCGCAGCAGGTGATTGAAGTGCAGCTCGATCTCGTTGACCAGCTCCTGGGGGTTCACCTCTTTCCACCACCCGCCGCCGAACTCCCCGAGCTTGACTACCGTTCCCGAAGGGAAGGGGAAGACGCGCGCGGGCAGCGCTTCCTCATCGGGGATATCGTTGGTGTCACGGTCGATGACCATCCTCCAGAGCTCGTCGTCCAGCGACTTGGTGATGATCTCCAGCCTCTTGCAGCAGGCGCGGAAGGCATGCACGCCGAAGCCGAACTGTCCGTTGGTCCACGGTTGCGCTTTCTTGTCGGAGCTCCCCACATATTCCACCACGCGCACGAGTTTTTCCCGGTTCATCCCGCGGCAGTTGTCGGTGATGGTCACCTCGCGCTTCTTGGCATCGACGTCCACGGTGATCTCGATGAGATAGGGATACGAGCCACTCTCCTTATGGTAGGTCTCGGCGTCGTCCAGCGAGTTGTCGATATATTCCATGATCACCCGCGTGGCGCTCTGGTACATGCCCGCTATGTGGCGGAGCAGTTCCTGCGGGTCTGGTATGTTGATCCTCCTGGTCACGACGTACCACCGCCCGCATTGCGAACACAGGGTCGACCGCGAATCATGACATTAACATACCACGGCTAAGTGATAGTTTTCTGTCTTGCTGTTGCGCCAGGCTGGAATCGACAGGGAGCGGGACTCCCTGATCAGGCGCACCGACCTGAGAGCCCGCGCCGCGCAAGGCCTGCGGGCCGGAGACAGCTTTCTCATCATGCATTCTGAGGTTAATGACTCCCCTTATCGCTTCATCGAGAAGTACTGGCGCAGGGCCTCCCGCACTACATCGCTCCTGTTGACATGCCCGCGTTTCGTCGCCTGGTCGAGCTTCTTCTTCAAGCTGGCAGGAAGGCTTATGGTCACGGACTCTCTCATGTAGATCACCCCTGGGTTCATCGTATTACAATCTATCACAGCTGAAAAGATTGTCTTTGGCCAGGAGATCGGGCGTCAATGCTGCAAGACAAGTGGTGAGGCCCACCTCATGGGTGAGCCTCAGGATCTCTCTCGCCTTCCTCATAGATAACCTCCCTGCCGACACAATCCTCTCCTTTCTCTCGAAGAGGATTATCCACTCTTGGAGGGTTATCCGGCGAGGCTTCTGCCGCGGTGTTTGCCGCCGACGATGTTTCCGTCAGCGATTGCATGAAGGTGGACACCTATTTGCATCTGTGGCCGAAAATGTCCAGCTTGGATGCAATTCAGTGTCCAGCTTCCCCGCAATCAGGTGTCCAGCTTGATGCAGAAGAGTTCTTATCAAAATTGCATCAGCCCAGAGCCGTATTGATCATTTGTTGATCAGGAAAGCGCAAACGAAGCCCCCCGATAAATCCATTGTCTTATGGGGTCTCCTCTTCGGCAAGAGGCCCGCTACTCGTTGGTTATCTGATAGACCTCGCCGGTTTGCTTGTCCACCCCGAACCAGCCGTAGAGGGTTTGGTCGCCGCCGTAGGGTTGGTTGAAGAGATAGAAGACGTACCTGGTGTCCTCCTCCGTTACGGTGTAGAAGGCGTAGGGGGTTCCCCAGAACCACGACGACAGCTCCGGCATCTCGAGGAGCGCGCTGAAGGCCTCCTCCTCGGAGTCGATGGGAAGGATCACGTCCACCTTGACGGTGTCCTCCACGGTCTCCCAGTCCTGCATGGAGATGAGCAGGTCCATCAGGGACGCCAGCTCGTCCAGGTCGAAACCAATCTCCTTCAGGAAGTCGGCGGTCAGGTACCATTCGCCGTCCACCTTCTGCAGGCGCACGTAAGACATGTCGGTCTCAGGCGCCTCCTCGCTGACCTTATCGCCGTCCTCGTCGGTGTAGGTCATGGTGCCGTCCGCGAACTCGACCTCGGCACTGTCGCCGTCTATGCGGGTGTCCATCTTCCTTATATCTATCACCAGGTCGTCCGGCACCGATTCGAAGAAGTGCTCGAAGAAGAGGTCGTAGTATTCGCCCAGGGCACTCTCGAGTTCGGCGCGGAAGGAGGGGTCGAACGTGGACACGAGCAGGTCGGCGTCCTTGTCCTCCCAGGACGCAAGGAAGTTGCGCGCCACCTCTTCGGCCGCGGCGACCTCGGCGCCGGAGGGTCCGGCAAAGACCACGAAGACCAGCACCAGGACGACGGCGACCAGCGCTGCAAACCCGAGGCCTCCGAGCGCCCAGGGCAGGGGAGACCTGTGCCTGGGGGCGGGGTAGGGGCCGGGCTGAGCGGGAGGTTGACCCGCGTGAGGCCGGCTCATGGGAGGCCCGGGTGGTGCGGGGGGCTGAGCAGCCGGGCCCTGCTGTGCCCCCTGCCCCGCTTGCGCGGCCGTGCCGGCCTGCCCGGCTCCGGCGTCCACCCGCGCTCCGCAATAGGGGCAGAACCCGGCACCGTCACTAATCTCCTTGCCGCATTTCGAGCAAAACATGGCTTCCCCATGCTCGTTTCCCGCCACATTCCCCTGCAGTTTTCACCAGCCTCGGGCGCCCGGGTCTGTCCACGGGCCGTCCGAAGGCATCCTCGCCCGAGTTTACCGAGTTGGAGAACCGAATGTCCACCAAAGTCTCCATTGATGCCGAAATCCGTCGCGTTAGAGTCCCCGGTAGTGGTGTATGAGTGATGAGGATCGCCAACAAGAGGTTAGCATATCCTGTTTCGAGAGTCATAGATAAAGTGGTTGCCCGATATTTCAAGCCTTCTCTTGTCATCCCTCAGGAAGCCAGCCACCACCAGGGAACGGCGATTACCTTGCTATGGAGATGGCGAATGGCGTTCCCCGCATGTACCAGCAGGCCCCGTATCGCCCTGGGGTGTTCCTCGAGGAAAGCAAGGAGGTTCTTGATATCGTTGAAGGAGGGCCGGGTGGTCATCTTGACCTCAACCGCCACCAGGTTCCTGCCTTGCTCCAGCACGAAATCTACCTCCCGGCCTCCAGCGGTCCACCAGAAGTAGATACGCGTGCGCGGGACCTGTAATTCCGCGTCCGCACGCAGTTGCAGATGGACCAGGCATTCGAAGAGGCCGCCCAGCTCACGGGCAGTATGCAGGGAATCCATATCGTGATAGCCGGCAAGAAAGGCGCTCAGCCCTGGATCGATAAAATACAGCTTTGGAGACTTGATGATGCGCTTGCTGCGGCTGGCGGTGAAAGGGGGCACCCTCACCAGCAGGTTCGATACCTCGAGCAGCTTGATATAGCGGTAGACGGTAGGCTGGCTTATGCCGGTATCCCGCGCCAGGGCGCTCTGATTCAAAACGCTGCCGGTCCGCAGGGCCAGCGCGCCGAGGAGGCGACGGAAATCAACCAGGTTCTCTATCTGGGAGAGCTCCCTCAAGTCCCTCTCCAGGTAGGTCCTGACGTAGCTCTCCCACCACAGCAAAACGTCCCCGGGCTCGCTCAAATCAAAAAGAGGCGGCATAGATCCTCTGAGGATGTAAGGCAAAGGGTCTTCCTTCCTCGCGTTCCTCTCGTCCAACGGGAAGTCCTTCTCCATGATCCGAGCAAGCCTGGACGGTTTGCCGCCCCTCCCCTTCATCTCCCGATAGGTGAAGGGCAGCATCTCCATGTATATGGCCCTGCCCGCCAGGGACTCCGTCACCTTGCTCATGAGCAGCAGGTTGGATGAGCCCGATAGCAGGAAGCGCTTCTTGCGTTTGCTGCGGTCCACCTCCAGTTTGACTGCTTCTAGCGTCTGCGGTGCTTTCTGTACCTCGTCGATAATTACCTCGTCGTGTCCCTCCCAGAGGGATGCAGGGTCCTCCCTCGCCTGCCCCAGCAGCGAGAAGTCATCCAGGTTTATGTAGTGAAATCCCCCGAGTTCGTTCCTTAAGAAAGTGCTTTTCCCAACCTGGCGAGGCCCGGTTATCGCCACGACCGGAAAGGAGCCCAGTGCTGATTCGACCTTGGGCCCCAGATCTCTTTGCTTATATACTATTTCATGTACTGAATATATTTCATTCATGTTATGAATAGTATGTTACTCCCGCCTTCCTGTAAAGTGCAGCTCCTTTGCATACTGAGATGCCCACCTGAAAACCCTTGTGGCGCCGAATTAGCATGGGAGGTCGAACACAGAACATCGGGATCCTCGGGTGCCGCCACCACAACAGCCTCGAAGAGAGCGGCAATACTGCGCGGCTTCACCCAGTCAGGAAGATTTTAAGGGCTACTGTACATCGATATATTTTGCTTTGATCTGGGGCAGCGTTATAGTGAAACCAGCCACGGAAGTGTAGGTGTGGCTTCCCGTAATCTCCCCGTAAACCACCAGAATACTATCCTCAACTGCTGGTGTTGTTCCATCGTAAACCACATAGATTGTGTCCTTCCACCACCCGTAACCCCTCGGCGTTATGTCCATCCGTATGTCGGTCTTACCGCCGCTCTCCATTACTTGAACCGCTTTCCCCCGATAGCGGCAGCGGGTTCCAGCAAAAGCCTCAGGGTTCTTGTTGAGATTTGGATACGGGGGGCCCGCGGGGCACGATGCCTTATATTGATCTGGCGGCAGTTCCCCAGTAATAGAAATGGAATAGGTGTCTTTTTTGCCATCCACTTCGACCTCAAAGGCCAGGGCGTTTGGACCCTCGGCAATCTCCGCGACTACCGAGAACCGCATATCCTCGTCCAGGGGCACGGGGTTTGCGTTGAACATTATCTGACAAGCCTCTTTGGCGGTGCCCCCAAACTCGTTCGGCCCCGTTGTGAGTGTACGGCCTAGGGGGAGGTTCTCAATAGTTATGAAATCGTGTGCCCGCATTTTCCCGCCATACTTGATGCGCCACACCTCGCAACTCTTTACAGGACCAGCAACCGAAAAAGCTTCGCTAATACTTCTCCACTCACCCCTTTCAAGGGCGACTGGAACTTCTATACCCTCCTCCCCCTCGCTGGTCTGCAAAGAGAGCTCTATCGTAGCGGTACCCGCCCACTTGACTTGGGCATTTCCCGTAAGCTCATACGAATATTTCTGGTCAGCGTCCTGCTCGCCCTTTATAAGCGTAAGGTTGACGGTTAAATCACCCTCGATATGCTCTCCAAGCTCGATTCTGTCTGGATAGTTGGGTCTGGTGAACAACACAACACTGACAACTATTGCCACGACCACCAGAAGAGCCACGCTGCCCAGCAGTATTTTCTTTCCAAACCTCTCCCCAATGGAGCCAAGCATGTGCTTGACCCGCCCCCCCAGCGAAACCTTGGCCGACATAGAAGGTGCTTGGGGCGGTATTGGTTGTGGTGCTTGGGTTGGTGTTGTTGAGGGGAATGCTTGGATTGGTGGGGGGTCAGGCGGGGTCTCCCGCAACAGCGCCGCGGGATTCGGTTCTCCACAGTTGGGACAAAACCTGAAAGAATCATCATACTCCTGGGTGCACTTCGGGCAATCCATGCCAACCCCCTTATTCTGTACGCCAAAGCCCGAGCCCCACCTAGAGAAAGTATAGCAGGCGGTGCAATGGTATGGGTTTGGCAGGAGAAATTTATGTGGGGTGCGCGTCAATGCCCAACACAGCGCGGCCTGGCGAGGTGGGGGTGCCCGAACTAAGAAACCGACACGCAAAGCTGTAATATGCTTGGGCAGCACGCCCAATAGCGCACCTCTGAATCACGTCCATGAGTGGAATATCAACTCGGTTTACCATTGTGGCAAATATGTGGCTTGCGGGAGTGCCCGTGTTTCTTACAAGCAACGAGCAGGCCCGAGGAAAAAACCTCTGGCCTGCTTCCATATTTCTGGTGGGGGAGGGTGGATTTGAACCACCGTAGGCTGTGCCAACGGATTTACAGTCCGTCCCCTTTGGCCACTCGGGTACTCCCCCGTAAACTCGGGGCCCCGTTCAGTCGTCGAGGCACCGCTGCAAATTATCGTAAATGGAGAAGACTTTGTCCAGACCGGTGATGGCAAAAACCTTCAAAATGTTGCGCCTCTCGCAGATGAGGCAGATCTTGCCCCCCTCCGTGCTGGTCTTCTTGAGCGCCGCCACCAGCACCCCGAGCCCGGTGGAATCCATGAATTCCAGGCCGTTGAGGTCGATGATGAGGTCTGTCTTCCCCGATTCGATCGCCCTGTAGGCGGCTTCTTTGAATACCGCCGCGGTGGAGAGGTCAATCTCCCCGTGCAGTTCCAGCACGGGAACGCCGCCCATCTCTTTGACCTCGGCTTTGAGGAACACTCCCCCTGCGTCGTCCAAGTTCTCTCCTTCCCCGAGGCATCCTTACCACTGCACCATCATACAGTTTAGCACGACCAGCCTTATCGGCCATAACAACCAGGCTCGCGGACAAACCGTCCGCTCGCGCGATTCAAACAAGCCCGGTCTCGCAATCCACTCCCGACCGCCGTAACCGCCCCCCTCCCAGGCAACTCTCCGCCGCCCCTCGCCCAGCCGACTCCCGTTCTCCCTCCGAGGATAGTTTAAAAGTAAGCGTAGGGGGAACATCTATAAGCGTCCAAGGCGTATGGCGGCATTGGACAAATAGGATAGACTTTGTTTTAGCGCGGCGTTGTGAGGCAAGCGTTCGATCGGCGCGGCGTCGTGAGGCAAAGTGAGACAAGCGTTCGATCGGCGCGGCGTCGCAACGCAAAGAGGGCTGAACGAGCGCGCGGCGCGGCGGTGCAAGACATGCGGGAGGTGAGGCCATTGGGCGGCAACAACGATATCGTGCGGCTGCGGCTGCCCGCCGGTCAGTTCTCGCGTCAGCTCATCAGGCTGGCGGTATACCTTGTTGCCAGCCGCATGGATTTCGACCTCACCCAACTGGAGGACCTGCGCATCGCCGTCGACGAGGCCAGCAACTACGCCGTCATCCACTCGCCGCCCGACGCCGTCCTCCTGGTTGAAATAGAGCCTCTCAGGGAGTACCTTGAAATCGTCCTCTCTTCGCAGTTGGCTGAGAACGGCAATAAGCGTGCGGTGATGCCCGACTCCTTCAGCAGGATGATCATGGAGTCCGTGGTGGACGCGTTCGACCTCCAGCGAGACGAAACGTCATGCCGCATCTCCCTGCGCAAACGATGCCCCGATTGACGGGCCGCATCCCGCGCGCCCGCCCGCAAGGAGACGATAAGTGAGCGGAGACGACGAAAGGCGCCTGGAACGGCGGCGGCTTATCAGGAAGCTATTCCACAAGTTGAGGGAAACCGGCGATCAGGCGGTCAGGGACGAGCTCATCTCCCTCAACATCCACCTCGTGGAGTACCTCGCGCGCAAGTTCTCCAACCGGGGCGAGCCCTTGGAGGACCTCCTGCAGGTGGGCTACATCGGGCTGATCAAGGCCATCAACCGCTACGACCTCGAACGCGGGGTGGAGTTCAGCACCTACGCCACGCCCACCATCGTGGGCGAGCTCAAGCGCTACTTCCGCGACAAGGGATGGGCCATACGCATCCCGCGCCGCCTGCAGATGCGGGACCACGAGCTCAACCTGGCCATCGACCGTCTCACCCAGGAACTGCATCGCTCGCCTACCTTGCAGGAAGTGGCCGCCCACCTGAAGCTCAGCGTGGAGGAGGTAGTAGAGATACTGGAGAGCTCATACGCCGCCAATTACCTCAGCCTGGACAGCGTTTACGCCAACAGCCGCGAGGACCACGGCTTCTGCCTCATGGACTACCTGGGCGACGAGGATGAGGACTTCGCCCTCGCCGAGGACCGGGACACGCTAGCCAAGCTGCTGTCCATCCTCACGCAGCGGGAGCAGCAGGTCATCTACATGCGCTTCTTCCGCGGCATGACCCAGATCGAGATAGCGCGCCGCCTCAGCATCTCCCAGATGCACGTATCGCGGCTGCTGCGCAAGATACTGGACAAGCTGCGCGGGGAGGCCGAGCTGGGCGAGGTTTGAGTCCGGCCGAGCCCGGGGCGCGCGGGCGCTTCCCGGGATGGAGAGCGCGACCCGAGCCCCAGGGCTGGGAGCGAAGGCGGGCGGGAGCAGCCCAAGCCCTGAGCATGCGGCCCCGCGGCCCGCTGCGCGCGCAACCCGCCCTTATTCCTCCGCCCACAGGCGCGGCGCGCTCCCCTCGCCCTCCCCGCTCTCCCTCCTGTCCCCGCCCCCGCCGCCCCGCAGGGGGGCCACCCTCTCCTCGGGCAGCATGCCCGCCAGCATGGCGGCGTTGCGGGGGGCCTTGCCGCGGTAATGGTTGTTGAAGATGGCGTAGGTGCGCCGCGCCCCATCGTCCAGGGCGAGCAGGCCGGGTATCCACTCCGCAAGCTCCTCCTCGCCGTAAAGGTAATCGTACCTCTCCCAGGACTGGGCGTCGCGCTTCCACCACTTATCGTGATTGCGCCCGTGGAAGCGCACATACCCCGTGTCCCCGCTCAGAAACACATGGGGCCTCACCAGGCCCTTCAGGCGGGGTTCGTCCACGCAGCAAAATCCCATGGCCAGCTCGCGCAGCAGGTCCAGGGTTTCGTCGCTTATCCATTCCTCGTTGCGGAACTCGACCACCACGTCCTGCTGCGGCAGGCGCTGGCGAAAGAGGCGCAGGTAATCGCGGTTCGCCGCGGTGTTTTTAAAGCCCCAGGGGAACTGCGCCAGCACGCAGGCCAGCTTGCCGTGGTCCTCCATGGGGCGCAGCACCTCTCGGAAAAGCTCGAACTCTCGCGCATTGTCCTCGCGGGCATGGGTCAGGCCCTTGTAAGCCTTGATGATGAAGCGGAAACCGGGGGCGGTGCGCCGCGCCATGGAGAGTATGCTGCGGGGGGAGGGCAGGACGTGCCAGGTGCTGTTCACCTCGACCACCGGAAAACGCGCGGAATAGTACTCCAGCATGTATTTCTTGTCCTGCTTCTCGGGGTAGAAGGGGCCCTTCCAGTCCTCATAGCTGAACCCCGCCGTGCCGATGTAGATCACCGCCGCCTCCCTGCCGTCTTTCGCATATCTTACCCCATGCGGCGGCGTTCCAGCGCGTGTGCGCGTTGCCCGGCGAGGGCTTCGTTCTTTCCGGGGGGTGCGTGCCTCCCGGCGGTGTGTGCCGAAACGACAAAACCCCCGCCGCTGGCGGCCGCGGCAGGGGTCTTGATGCCTACCCTCTATATCCTCAGTTCTTCCTCAGTTCTCGAGTATCTTCACGTCGTCGATGGCGATGTCCACATAGCTGTACGCGACCCTCTCGTCCACGTTGCGGCGGTTTTTGAAACGGAAGAGGAAAACCGTGGGGTACACGCCCTCCACGATGCCCTCTTTCTCCTCCCAATGCGTCTTCGGCTTAGACTCTTTCACCGAGATGCGCACCACCTGACCCACCAGGTTACGCATGGTTTCCATGATGTTCGAAATGTTGTTGTTCTCTATCCCGGTCGGCTTCATGCTGGCTACCACCTCGAGTCTTCCGTTAAATATACACGAACCAACATTCTACCACTATTCTTCCTGCATATCCAGCCTTATTCTGAGAGTACGACGATCAGGGCGCCGGTTTTGTTCCGCCATTTGTGCCCTCATGCGCCGCCTCAAGGTCGTTTATGTGTTCGCTGGCGCCTCCTCTTTCTCCTTCACCTCGGCCACATATTTTTGCGATTTCGCTCCCGGGAAGGGAGCGCCTGGCGAGCCGGCTGACGGTGGGCGATCCCGTGCGGCTGTTTTCGGGCTCGGGGAGGCGTTGTTGGGGGGAGGCGGTGCTTGGGGGGAAGCGGTGCTTAGGGGACGTTGTTCAGGGTTGGCCAGGGGGGGCACCGTTCAAGAGAGGGGCGCCGCTCAGGAGAGGCGCGTTGCCCAGGGGAAGAGCACCATTCAAGGGAGGGGCGCCGCTCAGGGGAGGTGCGTTGCCCAGGGGGAGAGCGCCTCAGGGGGGGTCGAATCGCTCAGGGGAGGGCGCGCAGGAGATCCAGCGCGCCGGTGAGGTCGTCCACGGGGTAAAGCCGCAGGGTGGTGGACAAACCCTTAAGGTCGTCCTGGTTCTCCGCGGGGTAGATGAAGATGCACGCTCCCTCGCTTTCCGCGGCACGGATCTTGAAGGGCAGCCCCCCGATGGGCCCCACATCGCCGCTCAGCGAGATCTCGCCAGTGCCGGCTATGGTGGTTCCGCCGGTGAGGTCGTCGGGAGTAAGGGCGTTCACCAGTGACAGGGTCATCATCAGGCCCGCGGAAGGCCCCTTTACCGCCTCCAGGTCCCATTTCACCTCCACGCCGGAGGTATAGGTGAAGAACTCCCGCACGGAAACGCCGATGATGGACCTCCCCAGGCGGGGTTCATACGCGGGCTGCAGGCGCACCTCCCGGGAGCCCTCCTCCAGGAGGCGGTTCAGGTCGGGGCGTGCCGCCGAGCCCTCCCGCACCTCCTCGTAGGCGCTGGCCGCATATTCCTCGTCTATCCTCCTTACCTGCAGCGTAACCGCCTCCCCCTCGGGCGTGGGACCGATGAGCGCCATGAAACGCTCCGCTTCCCCGACCGGCTCGCCGTTGACCGCGATGATGACCTCTCCGCGCTTTATCTCCCCATGGGCCGGGTAGCCCGGGACCACCGAGGCGACGAACATCCCTTCCTCCCGCACCTCGGCCGGCAGACCCAGCTCCCGCAGCCCCGCCACCACGGCGGTGTCCTGGCTGAGCAGGGTGATGACGATGTCCACGATATCCTGGCCCTGCGCGTCCATTTCCTCGCCGAGGTAATCGCGCACCCTTATCAGCTCGAAGTCGTCGCTGAAGAGGCCCAGCAGATGATACAGCAGCCGCGATTCCCGCAGGGACACCGCGGTGAGCAGCAGCTCGCCCTCTGAGGTATAGGTCTCGGCGCCGTTTACCGTGAGGCCCTCCTGCAGGTCGAATGAGGGCCCGGGGCTCTCCACCAGGTACCCGGTGGGAACGGTCATCAGCATAAAAAGCAGCGGGGCCAGCAGGGCGATAAGCAGTTTGGACCCGGCGCTTGCCGCCCCCTCCGGCCGGGCGGGAGGCCTGCGCGGTGTCAGGGAGTGCGCCGGAAGCTGCGCCCCGTCCCCGGGGACGGCATCCTGCCGGGGCCTGCGCCTCATGTAACCACGTCCGCTTTTTTACCGCACTTGCCGCAGCCGCCGTCCCGCATGCCCTCGGTGGAGGTGCTGTAGCCGCGGCGCGAGATGAGGGTGCTGCCGCACTGCGGGCAGTCGGTGTTCGAGCCCTCGGGCGCGGAGACGTTCCCCAGGTAAACGTAGCGCAGCTTCGCGCGCGCGATGTCGCGGGCCCGCAAGAGCGAGGAGAGCGGGGTTGGCTCTATCTTCATCTTGTAGCTGGGGAAATAGGCGGAGAAGTGCAGGGGCACCTCCGGGCCCAGCCCGGCTACGAAATCCACCAGCTCCCCGAGGAGCTCGGCGCCGTCGTTGAGGGTGGGGATAACCAGGTTGGTTATCTCTATGTGTATGCCCGCCTCCCGGGCGGCGCGGCAGGTGGCAAGGACCGGCTCCAGCTTCGACTTGCATATCTTGCGGTAGAACTCCGGATCCATGCTCTTGATGTCTATATTCATGGCGTCCACGAAGGGGGCCAGCTGCGTGAAGGGCGCAGCGTTTATCGAGCCGTTGGTCACCAGGACGTTGACCAGGCCCGACTCCCGGGCCAGCTGCGAGCATTCCAGCACAAACTCGTACCAGATGGTGGGCTCGTTGTAGGTGTAGGCGATGCCCTGCGAGCCCAGGGACAGGGCCTCCTTCACCGCCTCCTGCGCGCTCATCTCGGAGGTGGAGGCGTCGGGCTGCAGCATGTGCCAGTTCTGACAGAAGTCGCAGCGCTGGTTGCACCCCCGCGTGCCCAGGGAATAGATCATGGCCCCGGGGTGGAAATGATAGAGGGGCTTTTTCTCGATGGGGTCCATGCCCCGTGCCATGACGCGGTTGTATATCTCGGAGTAGAGGACGCCGCCCGAGTTGCGCCGCACCTCGCAGAACCCCCTCCTGCCGTCGGCGATGACGCAGTCCTGGGGACAGAGCAGGCAGTGCACCTTCCCGCCCTCCAGCTTCTCGTAGAAAAGCGCCTCTTTCACCTCGACCTCCCCATCGTTCATGCACTCCCTATCATAATCGATTATTCCCATCCGTCCCTTCTGGGGTCAACCCTCGCAAGTGGCATACTTGGGGTCAACCCTCGCAAGTGCCATGGCATACTTGGGGTCAACCCTCGCAAGTGCCACAACGTCACCCCGCTTGTCCTTTCCGGGGGTTGACCCTCGCAAGTGCCATGGCATACTTGGGGTCAACCCTCGCAAGTGCCACAACGTCACCCCGCTTGTCCTTTTCGGGGGTTGACCCCAGAAGTGCCCTCTATTTATGGGACGCCTCCTTCGATTAGGCACCATTGCAGATCCACCTAATTGTTCTGAGGCGTCCGGTCTTTATCATTCCAACCCCTGGAAGAGACAAAGAAGAGAAAAGCAACGGTGCGAATGGCACTTGCGAGGGTTGACCCCGGAAGTGCCACTTGGAAGGGACAAAGAAGAGAAAAGCAACGGTGCGAATGGCACTTCGGAGGGTTGACCCCAGAAGTGCCATGACTCCGGAAGGGACGCTAGAGAAGGATGATGACCAGGTGGGAGAGGCCGCCCAGTAGCAGGGCGAGGACCACGCTGGAGCCGGTGATGGCCAGGGAATCGCGCGGTCCCACCTCCCTCCATAGCACGGCCAAGGTGGCCACGCAAGGTATATATATCGCACATACCAGGGCAAAGGTGAAGATCTGCCCCCCGGTCATGAACTCGGTCAGGCTGGAGTCCGTGGTGACGCCGGGGATGGCCTGGGCCGCCAGCACCAGGAGCAGCGCCAGCGCCAGCTCCTTGCGCAGGAAGGCGAAGATGAGGGCGAGCAGGGCCACGGGGGGGATGCCCAGCCACCACTCCGCTACCGGCCGCAGGGGAGCGGTGAGGCTCAGTATCCAGCCGCTCTCATAGAGCAGGCCCAGCAGGAAGCTCCCCACCACGATGAGCGGGGCGGCGATGAGGAAGAAGTCCTTCAGCCTGAGCCAGGTCTTTTTGAGCACGTTCCCCAATGTTGGGCTACGGAAGGGGAACATCTCCATGACCAGCCCCGCGGACTCGCCCGGCATGATCTTGTTGAGCAGCAGACCGGCGCCGATGATGACCACGAAGAGGATGGCGTAAAGGAGCAGGGCCTGCTGCCAGCCCACGAAACGCGCCACGCCCCCCATGATCACCGCCACGCGCGCGCTGCAGGGCACGAGGACGATGAGCGCGCTGGCGATGACCCTCTCGCGGCGCGTGGATAGGACCCTGGTCCCCATGATCGCCGGCACATTGCAGCCCACGGCGGAGATGAGCGGTATCACCGCCCTGCCGTGCAGACCCAGCCGGTGCATGAAGCGGTCGGTGAGAAAGGCCACGGAGTTGAGATAGCCGCTGTCCTCCATGAAGCCCAGGATGAGGTAGAAGACCAGGAGATAGGGCAGGGCGATCTCCAGGACCGCGCCCAGTCCCTCCACCGCCCAGCCCAGAGAAAGGGAGAGGGTGTTCGGCCCCAGCAGGGACTCTATGCCGCGGTTCACCGGGCCTTCGACCACGCTCTCCCAGAAGTTGCCAAACAGGTCGGCCAGGGCGCCGCCGCCCCAGAAAATGATCAGGAAGAGCAGGCCCATCACCACCGCCAGGATGGGGATACCCGTCTTGAACGAGGTGGTGTACTCCCACATCCTCTCCCCCAGGCGAGGCCGGTCGTACTCCCGCCGCTGCTGCACGTTGGAGGCTATGCTGCCCGCTATGCCGTGCCGCTCGCGGGCGATCATCAGGGGGGCTTTCTCGCCATGCTCCTTCTCGATCTCCTCCGTGACCCGGCGCGAATACGAGACCAGTTCTTTCCCCGCCTCCTCTTCCTCCAGCAGGTCCAGGAACTCTTCGTCCTCTTCCAGGAGCAGGATGGCCAGGGCGCGGCTGGGCAGGCCGTACGGTATATTCCCCAGCTCCTTCTCGATGCGCCTGGCCAGCTTGCGCACGCGCGCCTCGATGTCCATGGCGTAGGAAAAGGGGATGGTGAGATATTCTTCTCCGCTCCGTGCCAGGTCCAATGCCTGTTGCATAAGCTCGTCGAGGCCGTCCCCGCGCGCTCCCACGGTGGGGACGACGGGGACGCCCAGGAATTCGGCGAGCATGTCGATGTCGGTATGCGTGCCCGCCTTCTCCGCCTGGTCCACCAGGTTCAGGCTCGCGACCACCGGGCGGCCGAGGTCGAGGAATTGCAGCAGGAGATAGAGGTTGCGAGCCAGGTTGTTGGCGTCGAGGATGACCACGACCACGTCCGGGCGGCCCTGCAGCACCCCGCGGCGGGCGGCCGTCTGGTCCTCGGAGATGGCCCCCAGGGCGTAGGTCCCAGGCAGGTCCACGATGCCTATGATATTGCCGTCCAGTTCCGTCAGGCCCAGGTTGAGCTCGACGGTCATACCGGGGTAGTTGGCGGTCATCACGCCCATGCCGGTGATGCGGTTGAAGATGGTGGATTTGCCCACGTTGGGGTTACCGGCGAGGGCGAAAACGTATTCCGCCTTGCCCCGTATCTTCTCGAGCTGCTCCAGGCCTTCCCGCTTCATCGGCGACCGCCGCCACCCCTACGGCGCTGTCCCCGCCGGTGCGGCCCCGGTCCCGGGCCCTTGCGGGTGTAGATCTTGGACGCGACCTCCCTGCCCAGAGCGTACTGGGTATCCCCTATCTTGACCAGCAGGGGACCGCCGAAGGGGGCGACCTCTTTCACCTCTACGTCCACGTCGGGCAGCAGCCCCAGGGAGGCCAGGTAGTGCAGCAATTGCGGCTCCTCCTCCTCCACGCGGTCGATGCATCCCTTCTCGTCGGCGCAGAAGTCGCACAGGGGCTTTATCTCTTCTTCGTCCTGGATGTGTCCGTCCTCGTCGGGGATGGGATGGCCGTGGGGGCAGGTCTCGGGGTTGCCCAACATCTCCGCCAGCTTCTCCTCCACCTCCGGCGAGAGCACGTGCTCCAGTTTGCAGGCCTCGCGATGGGCCGCCTCCCAGTCCAGGCCCAGGACATCGGTGAGGAAGCGCTCGGAGAGGCGGTGCCGCCTGATCAGCGTCTTCGCCGCCCTCTCGCCCTTGGGCGTCAGGCTGATGGTCCGTCTGGCGCGCCCCTTCCCCTTGCCCCTCGCGCCGGCTTTGCCCGCTCCGGCATAGCGCACGAGGCCCTGCGCCTCCAGGCGGCGCAACATGTCCAGGACGGAGGGCGGCGTTACTCCCAGGTAATCGGCAAGGCGCGTGGGCGTGACGGCTTCCTCGTCACAGCTCAGCTTGAAGAGAGCCTCCAGGTATTCCTCCATTTTTTCTGTAAGCATCTTACCCATCTTCTTCGGTTCATATCAGCGCTCTTGTTAGCCTTACCTAAATCTAGCGACATGAGTCCCGCGGGTCAATGATTTTTTATTGGGCCGTGCGCCCGGCGCAGCCGGTTCCTGACCGCGAGCCGCGGATAGTATCATGGGGGAAAGGGCCCCTGGGGCGGTGGTGCAGCTCACCCGGACCATGGCCGTGGAGCTGGCGCCCTTCAATATCCGGGTCAACGCCCTCTGCCCCGGGTTCACCACCACGGGCATGGCCGGCGACCTTCTGGAACATCCCCGCGAGGGAGGGCGCATCCTCTCCCGCATCCCCATGGGCAGGGTGGCGGAGGTGGAGGAGATAGCGCCCGCGGCCGTCTTCCTGGCCGGCGACGCCTCCTCGTATATGACCGGCGCCGCGCTGTGCGTGGACGGGGGTTAGGCCTTCAGGCGAGAGCTCAGTCGAGGCGGACCAGCTCGTACTCGCGGCTGCCCAGCCCCATCTCCTCCGCGTAGGCGAGCTGCGCGGGCCAGTCGGCCTCCGGGTAGAGCTCGCCGAAGATATCGCGCCCCGCCGCGCGGTTGACCAGGTCGAGGCTCGCCTGATCGATAGCCACGATGTCCCTCGCCGCGACGATGCCGATATCCTCGACCACCGGAGCGTCGCTGAAGTCCCAGCAGTCGCAGGCCGGGGTTATGCGCATGAGGAAGTTGAAGAAGGCACACTTCTCCTCCTTGCCCTTCATCACCCCCGCGGAGTATTCGACTATCTTGCGCTGGGCGAGTTTCAGGTCGGTGGCCATGCGGGCGGCGATGGCCCCCTCGAAACACATCACCGTGCACTCGCCGCAGCCGATGCATTTGTCGTGATCTATGGCCGCGACCCTCCCGCTTCCTTTCCCCTCCAGGGTTATGGCCTCGGCGGGACACCAGCGTATGCAGTCCCCGCAGGCCTTGCACCGCTCCTCTTTGACCGTGGGCTTGATGTCCGAGTGCATCTGCTGCTTTCCGCCCCTGCTGCCCAGGCCCATGCCCACGTTCTTGAGCGCGCATCCGAAGCCGGTGAGTTCGTGCCCGGTGAGGTGGGAGACCACCACCAGCGCGTCGGCATGCACCGCCGCGGAGGCCACCTTCACCCGCTCGAATATCTCGCCGTCCACCTCCACCTCCACGAAATCGTGTCCCTTGAGTCCGTCGGCGATGATGATGGGAGCACCCAGTGTCTCCTGGGTGAAGCCGTGGGCGGCGGCGCTGAGCAGATGGTTGACGGCATTGGATCTGCTTCCTACGTACAGGGTGCCGGCGTCCGTCACGAAGGGCTTGCCCCCGAGGTCCCGGACGGCGGATACCGCGCGGCGCAGGAACATCACCGGCACGAAGGCCGTGCCTCCCGCCTCACCGAAATGGGTCTTCAGCGCCACCAGGTCGCGGCGCTCGACCACCTCCGCCAGCCCCACCCTCTCCGCCAGTTCCGCGAATTTCTCCACCATGCCGCGGTGCGGCTTGCAGCGGGTGTTTACGAAAAATACCTCGGACATCTTCCCCTCCTCGCTCCTGGGGTCAGGTTCTCCATCATTCTGCGTAGCCGCGCTTGCGCAGGGAGGCGATGGCCTTGCGCGCCTCGTTGCGCAGCACCGGGTCGGGGTCGTCCAGGTACTGGCGGATTAGCGGCACGACCTCCGTTCCCCCCACCTCGCCCAGGGCGTAGCAGGCCGCCGCCTTGGTCCTGGGGTCGGCGGCGCGACGGCGCAGCGAGAAGACCTTTTTTCGCAGCAGTTCCGAGAGGGGGGCGACGGCCTCCTCCGGCCCCAACTTCGCCAGCGCCAGGCAGGCGGCTTCCTCAACCCGCGGATGCTCCTCCCCGCCGGCAGGCCCCTTGCCGCGAATGATGCCCAGCAGCGCTTCCACCGAACGGGGGTCGCCGATGCCCCCCAGGCCCCTTACCGCCGCCCGCCTCACCTCGGGCTCTTCGTCGCCCAAGGCCTTGAGCAGGTGGGGGAGCAGGGCGGGGTCCGAAGGAGGCATCCTGGACATGGTGCGCAGCGCCCTCGCCCTCACCGCGGGTATGGGATTGGTCTCCACCGACCTCACCAGGGCCAGGGCCGCATTGCCCCCCAGGAGCTCGAGCAAGTCCAGGGTTCTGAAATAGACCTCCTCGCGGGCGTTGCCCTCGAGTACGAGCGAGATGTCGGCGAGCAGCCCCCCCTCCAGCGAAGAGCACATCGCCGCCAGTTCCGGGTTGACCTCCATGTCCTCCTCCCCCTTGAGCCGGTCGGCGACCTCTCTTGCGGTCAACACCTCGTCCATGTAGGGGAGCACCCGGGCGGCAACCTTGCGCAGCTCCTCGTCGCCCGTGAACAGCGAGTCCGTCAGCGGCCTCCCCACTTCCCATGCGTCGAGGGATGCCAACGCCTCGGCGGCGGCACGCCCGACCCCCTCGCCGCCGCCTGCCTCCGCCGCCTCCAGCAGGGCCGTGCAGGCGCGGATGAAGGCCACCCGCCTCCCGGTTGTGAAAAGGTCGTTGAGCGCGGAGCCGAGCAGGTCCAGGAGAGCCACCCTCACCCCCGGATTGTACTCGCCCAGCAGGAGTTGCGGCAGCCCGCTCAAGCGGTCGAGGATCTCCTCCCGGTGTCCCCTTTCCCTCAGGCCCAGGTAGATGCGCTTCAAAAAAGAGCAGGCGCGCAGGCGGAAATCCGGCCTCTCGCTCACCAGGTTACGCGAAGTCACGCTCACGATCCTGCTCGCGGTCCCCCTCTCTCCCATATCCAGCAGCCTGCCCGCCACCGCCACGACCTCTTCCTCGCTCAGTCCCTCCAGCGCCCGCAGGGACCCCGAAGCTCGTATCTCCGCCGCCACGGCGTATGCGCGCATCTCCCTGCCCGTCTCCGGGCGCCTCCGCGCCAGCTCGCCGAGCAGGCCCGCATCGCGCAACCTGCCCGTCATCTGCGCGTGACAGCGGGGCTCGCTCCCCGCGTAAAGCGCGGAGACGGTCTCGCCCAGCGCCGAGAGGGCGTCCTCGAAATCGCGGGGGGACATGGCCCCGCGCTGTGCCTGCAGCCTCTCGAAGCCCTCCACGATGCGCTCGGTCAGCCTGAGCGCATCCTCGTCCCCCGGCGGCGCCGCCGCCGCGTCACGCTCCCCGCTCGGGGGGACGTAGGTCTTCTCGCCGACCCCGATATGCTCCACGCCCCGCGCGGCGAGTCGTGCACCCAGCCTTCCCTCCGGGGCCCCGCTCCCCCTTCTCCTGCCCAGGATCTCCATGAACACGCGCAGTTCATCGCCGCTGAGGCCGTCATCGAAGGTGATGCTGCTCGCCCCCCACAGGGCAAGGTCCTTGAGGAAGGCGATGGTGCTGGGCCGGGACTGATACCTCTCGTCGAGCGCGAAGCCGTTGACCAGCAACTTGCCTTCGATCTCGCTGAAGGTGATGCCGCCCCAGGTTGACAGGTATTGCAGCATCTCCTCCCAGGCCCGGCGCATCGAGTCCTCTACTATGTCCGACGCGGGCGGGTAAAGGCGGGAGTTCACCATGGCGGCATGCAGCGAGCTGAGGATGGACCTGGCTTGGGCCGCCATGTCCGCCCCTCCCGCGGGGCCCCCCGGCCCCCGCGGCCCTTCGCTCATCTCCTCACCCCTTCCACTCGGCCCATTACCCCGATTCTGCGTCTCCCGCCGGATTTCTTCAAGCCCCGCGCATCTGGAGTGGATTTGTTTGCGAGCCGGCGGATATGCTTTCGCGCAGTTTTCTGTTGGCGCAACGGAGCCCCTCGCCCGGCGGGATTCTCGCCGTGACGGCAAAAGCATGCGAAGGGGAGGGGGAGGGGGCGCCGCGAAAACGGCGCCGGCCCCTCTTTGCCCCCGCGACGGCCGGGCCTGCCGGGCGTGCGCGCCGGCACGCTTGTGCATTATCATGCAGACATTGACCGCGCGCCGCCCCGCGGCAGCGGGGCGCGCCGGGGCCGGGCGCTCGCGAGAGAGCATGGAGGTGCGGTGTGGCGACGGTGACCCTGGAGGGAGCGAAGATCGCCTTCGAGGAAAGGGGACGCGGGGAGGCGGTGCTCCTCCTGCACGGCTGGAACGGCACGCGCAAGCAGTGGCTGCTCAACCTGCGCGCCCTGGCCCCACGTTTTCGCGCCATCGCCCCCGACCTGCCGGGCTTCGGGGAGTCGCAGGAGGGCTCCTTCGAGTACACCCTGGACGGTATGTCCGCCTTCGTGCGCTCGTTCGCCGAGGCCCTGCGCCTGTCCTCCTTCCATCTCGTCGGCCATTCCCTTGGGGGCTGCATCGCCATCCGCCACGCCGCCGCCCGCCCGGAGGCGGTAAGAAAGCTGGTGCTGGTATCGACGCCGACGCGGACGGCGAGCCTGGGGGTGCGAGCCCTGCTGCCCGGCGCACGGTATTCCGCCTCCGCCACCTACCGTTTTCGCGGCAAGGTCGCCCTGAGGTGGGGATTCTACCGCGGAGTCCACAGACCGGAGGAGGTGGACCTCGATTTCGTCCGTGCCAACCTCAAGGCGAGCGAGCTGACCACGCGGCGCGCCTTGAGCCTCTCCACGCGCATGGTGCGCGGGATGGACCTCTCCCCCGACCTCGAGTCCATAGAGCGGCCCACGCTCATCGTCTTCGGGGACAAGGACCGCAGAGTGAACCCGAGGGAGGCCCCGCGGCAACGCGAGCTCCTGGCCCAGCCCTATATGGTCCTCCTCACCTCTTGCGGGCACTGTCCCCTTTTTGAGCGCCCCCGGCTCTTCAACACCGTGCTGCGGGATTTTCTCGAGGACGAGGGTTTGGGCGGGACGATCGGGGACCCCTGAAGACGCAGGCCTTGCGCACAAGCCCGGCCGCATCCTTCCCTCATCAGCTCAGGCGCCCGAGGCGCACGGCTCGAGCCGCAGCTGCGCCGTCGTGCAAGCGCGCCCCCGCCTCCTACTCGACCTCGCCTTCCTCCTGCTCCGCCTCGCCGCCCGTAAAAGGGTTGAGGAAATCGGAGAACACCGAGTCGCAGGGGTTGCCGTAGGTCACCAGCAGGCGCCTGCTGCGCGGCAGCATGATGATGGATGAGGTGGTGGTGAAATAGGGTCCATGGCGGCAGATGGTATTGTCGTCGCCGCGGCCGCTCTCACCGTGGTCGCAGAAGATGTTGAGCAAGTCCTTCATGCCCACGAGCTCCAGGGCGGAGAAGAGCTGTTCCGCCCTCGTGTAGCGCAGCTCGCTCGACTCGTGCACGCGCACCCCCCGCAGGGCCCTTACGTTCTTGCTGGTATAGTAGGCGTTGCGCGGGATGTCGTAGGAGGCCATCTCCCGGCAACGGTAATGGTTGGTGTTGATGATGACGCCGTCCTGGGGCTCCCTGATGCCGCTGAAGTTCGAGGACAGCTCGACGGTCACGATATCGCCGGAGGCGTCCGCCACCAGCAGTATCGCTCCTCCCGACCTCTTTCCCGAGCTCAGGAAGTCGATGGCCTCCCGCGTGCTGGTGCAGTTCTCCAGGGCCTCCTGGACCAGCAGGCTTATGGGCACGTTGACGTTGGGCAAGTCGGTGCCGTAGCCGTAATTGTAGCTGATGCACAGCCCGTGCTCATTGACTCCATCATGGCATCCCGCCAGGGGGGCCACGGTGACGTCCAGCGTCGATGCCGTCTCCAGCGGAATGCACAGGCGGGTGATGTAATAGGGCTGGAAGAAAGGCGGGTAGTCGAAGTTCTTGATGACCATGGGCTCCCCCAGGGCGCTCCTCTCCTCGCTCACCGCCGCCGCAGTGCAGGCCCCCAGTCGGTAGTTGATCTGCGCGAGCATGGATTCTCCCGCCAGGGCGAGGCAGAGCATGGACGGCTCGATATCCGCACCCTTGGCGATGCCCTCCATGCGCGTCCCCTGGCGCGGACAGTGCGCGTGGATGTCTCTCCACATCTCGCTCACGGCCCGGCGCATGGCCATGCCCAGAAAGACCCGGAAGGGAACCAAGGCAGGTTTTTCCAGCTGCAGGACCTCCACCTCGTGCAGGTTGGAGAGGAGGTGGTGAACCGCCTCCCTCGCATGCAGGCCCTGCTGGAACCCCATTTCGTAATGGTCGCCGCGCAGGTCGAAGAGGCGCACCTGCCTCTTGCCCAGCGTCATCCCCTCGCCAAAAGTAGTCCCCAGTTCAAGCGGACCAGGCATATTTTCCTCTTTCCGGGCCGGCATGTCGAAAACCCCAGAATATATTAACCTATAATCGAAGCATGAGCGAACAGGAAGGGTGACCAGAGATGATTGCTGAAGGCGTGGCGGACCCCGGACGCTTCCGCGGTTCCCTCCTGGGGCTGGCCGTGGGAGACGCCCTGGGTATGCCGATCGAGGGCATGCGCGCATCGGATATACGCCGCCGCCTGGGGAGGGTGCGCGACTTCATAGACGCCCCATGGAGGATGCTCGAGGCGGGGCAGTGGACCGACGACACCATGATGGCGCTGTGCCAAGCCCGCAGCATCGTGCGCTGCGGGGGCTTCGACCTCGAGGACACCGCCCGCGAGTTCGTCGCCTGGTTCGAGTCCAACGACTGGAGGGGCGTCGGGAAAGCGACCTACGAATCGATGCGCAGGCTGATCGCGGGGGCCTCCCCGCGGCAAAGCGGCATGCGGGGCGAGATGGCCGCCGGCAACGGCGCGGCCATGCGCATCGCGCCCCTGGGGCTGCTCGATTGCCGTGACCGGACCGGGCTGCGCGACCACGTGCGGGCGGCCGCCGCCGTCACCCACGACAACCCCGAGGCCATCGCCGGAAGCGAGGCCGTGGCCTATGCCGTGGCCCGGGGGGCTGGCGGCGACCTGGTGCCGGACTCGCTCATCCGGGACGTGTCCTCCTTCATCGGCCCCTGCGCCGTCTCGGAGCGCCTCGAGCTGGCCGCCCTTTTTCTGGAAAGAGGCATGGAGGTGGAGGAAGCCCTTGCCCGCCTGGGCACCAGCGGGTTCGTCGCCGAGACGGTGGCCAGCGCCTTCTTCTGCTTTCTGCGCACGCCGCAGGATTTCGCGGAGACCGTCTCTCGCGCCGTGGAAGGAGGGCTCGACGCCGACACCACCGGCGCGGTCGCGGGGGCGGTGAGCGGCGCCTACAACGGCCTGGACGCCATCCCCGCGCGCTGGCGGGAAGGGGTGGAGGCCCGCGAGGAGATACTGGACCTGGCGGACGGCATTTATGCTATCGTCTCCGCGCCGCCCGGAGCGCCGCGGGCGTGACCGCTTGCAAAGCGGCTCGCTGCGGCAGCGCGCGCGGCCGTCCCGCCCGCCCTTATCTCCACCGAGGCGCAAGCCCTCCCGGGCTTCACCTCTCCGCGCAGCTTTCCGGCCGCGGGGGAGCTTCTGCGAGAGCGCTGCCCGTGTCCTCTCCAACTGCGCGGGCTCTGGCCCCCTGCGGGAGGCCGCCCCGCTGCCGCATCAGTACCTGATCAGCTTGCCGTGTTTGTCCCGCAGCTCCGTCTTCAGGACCTTGCCCATGGCGTTCCTCGGAAGGGCCTCCACGAACTCCACCTCGCGGGGGCGCTTGTAGCCGGCGAGCTTGTCCGCGAGGAACTCCTTTATCTCCTTCTCATCCATGGTCTCCCCCGGCTTCAGGGCCACTATGGCCTTGACCACCTCGCCCCATTTCTCGTCCGCCACGCCGATGACCGCGCATTCCAGCACCTTGTCGTTGGCGAGAATGGCGTTCTCTACCTCCACGGGATAGACATTCTCGGCCCCGGAAACGATCATGTCCTTCTTGCGGTCGACGATGTAGAAGAAGCCCTCCTCGTCCTTGCGCAGCAGGTCGCCGCCGTGGAACCAGCCGCCGCTCATGCTCTCCTCGGTATCCTCGGGCTTGCGGTAATACTCCTTCATCACCGTGGGCCCCCGGTAGACGGCCTCTCCCACCTGCCCCACGGGCACTTCCTCGTCGCTGTTGTCCACCAGCATCATTTCCACGAAGGGGAACTCCATGCCGACCGAGTCCGGCTTGTCCAGCAGGTCGTTGGGCGAGAGGAAGGTCATCAGCGGCACCATCTCGGTCATGCCGAAGAAATCGTATATGCGCATATCCGGCCACTGCTCGAGTATCCTTTTCTTCAACCCCACCGGAAATACCCCTCCCGTGCTCAGCCAGGTGTTCCAGGCCGGTGTATCGTACTTGTCGAGGTCGGGGAGCATGAAGACGGCGTTGGCCATGGCCGCGACCATGAAGGCGCCGGTTATCCTCTCGGCCTCGATGATCTCCATGGCCGCCTTGGGGTCAAAGGCGAGGAAGCCCGGGATAATGATGGTCGCGTTCATCAGGGGATAGACTATGCCCAGGGTCACCCCTCCCTGATGGAAAAGGGGCGGCATGAAAAGGAAACGGTCATCCCTCGTGATCCGCATGGCGATGATGGAGTTGATGGCCCCCACCAGCTGCTGTTTATGGGTGGACACGGCTCCCTTGGGCTTGCCGGTGGTTCCGGAGGTATAGACGATGAAGGCGTCGTCGTCCTCCTCTATGTCCACCAGGGGCTCCCCCGCATCGCCGCTGTCCACCAGCTCGTCGTAGGAGGTCGCGTAATCCGGGATCTCCTTCCCGCAGCAGATGTATTGCTTGACGCCGCCCAGCTCGCCCCTTATCTTCTCCACCGCCGCGCTGAAGGCTTCCCCGAAGACCAGGGTGACGGTGTCGGAGTCGTCCAGTATGTACTTCATCTCGGGAGGAGTGAGGCGGAAGTTGAGGGGGACCGCCACGGCGCCGATCTTCGCGCAGGCATAGTACACCTCGATGATCTGATTGCAGTTGAAAAAGAGCGTGCTCACCTTGTCGCCCTTGCCCAGACCCCTCGCTTTGAGGTTGTTAGCGAGGCGGTTCACGCGCCGGTTCAGCTCCTCGTAGGTGAGCCGGAAATCCCCGTATATCAGCACTTCCTTGTGGGGGGTTTTCCTGGAGCTTCTCGCCAGCTGCTCGCCCACTATCAGTCTCCGCGCCAGCTTCTCCTCGATGCCCATCTCTCTGTCGGCCATGTCTCCTCCTTTTCGTCTCTTCAGAGTTTCCGATAACTATGCCGATACGCCATGGCTATGAGGCTTCTCATCACGGTCCACCCCATAACAGGTCGAAACGCTTATAAAGTTCCTGCGATGACCCAACCGACATTATCCAAGCTCACCATCGATACCGCTATTCTAGCATCACCGCCGACTCTTTGAGGCGCGCGAACGCCGCCCTTCCCGCCTCGCCGCAAGCGGCCCTGCCGGGCGGGGTGTGCGCTATGCCCCCTCCGGAGGCGCAACTCGGAGCGCCTGCAGCGTCGTTTCCGGCATGCTTCAAGCCTGGCTCCAAACGCGGTCCCAGTGCGGCTTTATGAGTGGTTTCTTGCGCGTTGACCGGCTTGGTCTCGCGCTTGCTCCAGGGCATGGATTCCCGCGTGCCTCAAGCCCGCCCCCCGGCGTGTTTAAGGTGATTGGTTGGGGATAGAATATATGCGGATGTGTGCGCAAGGGGGCTGCTGTTTTCCGAAAGGAGGGACAAATGGAGACGCCGGAACTCGAGTTTCTTCTCTACCTGCTCGACCGCTACATGAAGATCAACTCTCTCGACGAGGAGGAAACCACGGTCAAGGGGCTTATCGGCAACATCAATATGAACCTCACTCCCCTCGGCGGCGGCTAAAGATGGGGGCTGAAGACGGGGTCAGGAGAGGAAGTAGCCCTGGGGGTCGAAGATCCTGACATCGTAGAGCTCGTCCCGGCTCGGCGTCTTCACCTCCCGCAGGCTGCGCGCGGTGCGCAGCTCCCAGCCGCACAGCGAGCCTATCTTCTCCACCGCGCCGCGCTCGTCCGCGCCGGCGTCGGGAAAATACGCCGTGAGCACGAATTCGTCCTCTCCCGGGGGTTTCTCGAACACCCCCAAGGTGGTCACCAGGGTGCGCACGCGCTGTCCGGGCGCGGTGACATAGGAGACCTCGCTCGGCGTGCGTAGCTTGTCCTGGGGCACGGTGAGCAGCATCTCCCTCGCGCCCAGCGCCACGTCGCACGCGCCGCCCGAGCCGACCAGAAAGAGGTCCAGCTCGGGCACCTTGGTGGAATTGATATTCCCCCGGCGGTCCACCTGCCCCGCGCCCAGCACGCCGATGGCGCGGTTGCTCTCCGCCCCCACCATCGAGCCGAGGACGCTGAACACATCCGTGTGCATGGTGCAGGTATGCATGTTGCGGAAGTTGAAGATGAAGGGGTCGCCGGGGCGCGGCGTATAGCCGAAAAATCCCACCTCGGCCATGAGGTCCACCTCGTAATCCTCCCGGCGCAGGTCGTACCAGGCCTTCCATGCCGCCAAATTGGAGGCTCCGATGCCGGCGAGAATGGCGCGGTAACCGTTGGCCCTGATCCTCTCCGCGAGCAGGCGCGCGGCCTCGACGACCATGAGCTCGGCGGGGGTGTATTCAAGGCCCGTCCTCATGGCCGCCGCGCGGGTGGCCAGCTCCGACCTCCAGGAATCGGCGGCGGAACGCCCCTTCAGGAACCATATCTTCTCGAAGCCCACCTTGCGCATATAGGCGTCGTGGTCCTCGACCCCCAGCAGCCAATCCTGCACCCACGCATCGAGGGTCTCGCCGTCCTTGCACGCCTCGCGCAGCTCGAGCATGAAATCCTCGTCCTCGGCATAGGGACAGAATTCCTCGATGCCGTGATTGGAGGCTCCGGAGGGGTGCACGCCCAAGGGAGCCGGGCATACCGCCCGCACCAGGTAACCCGGTATGCGCACCAGGTGCGGGAAGCGGCGCAGGAAGTCTGCGTCCACCACCTTCTCCACCGTCACCAGCACGCCCTCCCTCGCGGCGAAGGCGGCGTGCACGCCCTCGGCATAGGGCGGGGTGAGGAGCACGTTCCCGGCCGGGTCGGCGGCCCAGGCGTGCACGAGGGCGAGGTCGGGGCGCAGCGCCCGCACCATGCCCGTCCTGCCCCCGCCGGGGGTGTCCACCACGCAGAAATCGCGCGCGTTCTCCTCCTGCATGGAGCTGCCCACGATGGAGTGGGTCGGCATCCACTCCACCCCCATCGCCCCCGCCAGCAGGCGCTGCGGCAGGGTGAGCACGGTCCAGTTCTCTATCTCCAGCCGCCCCTCGCGGAAGGCCTTCTGATAGACGCGGTTGGGCCCCGGGAAGGGATAGGAGTCCCCGCAGAAGGTGGTGATTATGCGGCGCGCCAGGCCGCCGTGCACGAGGAGGACCATGTTGGCGATGAAGCCCAGGGCGGAGATGGTGAAGGCCGGGTCCCGCCCCCAGAAGCGGCGGCATATCTCGTAAACGGCGGCATTGGGGCGCATGTAGGCGTGGGCCACGTGCAGGTGCATCCCCGGCCTGACGAGGGCGGCGACGGCCTCCCGCAGGTGCGTGACCTTGCTCTCCGCGGCTCCCCTCTCCGCCACCTCCAGCTTGTCTTCGACCCTGCCGTCAAAAACGCCGAACATGGCTTTCCACCTCGATTTGCGCACATCTGCCGCAGCCGGAATTTCTGCTATACTATATCACATTGCGCCCGCCGGAAATCCGCTGCCCGGGGGCGGAAAGAGCGCTGCGCAAGCGAACAAAGGCTGTCGATGAAACCGTCCTCCCGCCAGCGGATGGCGGGCTTCGGGGGGCGGTGCGCGGACATGCAGGATGCCGCGACGGCTCACGGCTCCGACCGCAGGCGGCACGTGGCAACCGGCGCGGGCCGCCGGGCAAACGGCTCCCGGCCCCTTCCGCCGCGGGGATGCCGAACATGCAGGTATCGTTCTACAAGAGAGGGGATGGAGCATTGCTGAAGAAACTGCTTACGCCGCAGAAGATAGGTGAGCTGGAGCTGCGCAACCGCATTGTCATGACCGCCATGCACCTAAACTACACCCCGGACGGGCAAGTGAACGACCGCATCTGTGCCTTCTACGAGGAGCGCTCGCGCGGCGGCACGGGCATGATCATCGTGGGCGGCTGCACCATAAACGACGTTTCCGGCGCGGTCTGGATGCTGAACATGGGGGACGACGCCTGCATCGAAGGCCACGCCGCTCTCGCCGACGCCATCAAGAGGCACGGTGCCGCGGCGGCATGTCAGCTCTACCACGCCGGGCGCTATTCCTATTCCATCGGCATGGATGGCAGGCAGGCCGTGGCCCCCTCGGCGGTGACCTCGCGCCTAACCCGCGAGGAGCCGCGGGCGATGACGGAGGAGGACATCGAGCAGACCCTGCGCGACTACGCCGAGGCGGCGCGGCGGGTCAAGGAGGCCGGCTACGACCTGGTCGAGGTGCTGGCCTGCACCGGCTACCTCATCCCGCAGTTCATGTCCCCCACCATCAACCTGCGCGACGACGCTTACGGGGGGACGCTGGAGAACCGCATGCGCTTCGGGCTGGAGGTGGCGGACGCCGTGCGCGCCGCAGTGGGCCCTGGTTTCCCCATCAGCTTCCGCATCGACGGCCACGACTACATGGAGGGCGGCAACACCAACCGCGAGTGGTCGCTCTTCGCCGCCGAGCTCGAGAAGCATGGGGCGGACGTGATCAACGTCACCGGGGGGTGGCACGAGACCAGGGTCCCGCAGCTGCCCATGTCGGTGCCGCGCGCCGGCCTCGCCTACCTCGCGGCCGGGGTCAAGTCGAAGGTGGGCGTGCCGGTCATCGCCTCCAACCGCATCAACGACGTCTTCGTCGCCGACGAGATCCTGCGCATGGGCGCGGCGGACCTGGTGACCATGGCCAGGGCCCTCATCGCCGACCCCTATCTGGCCGAGAAGGCCTACGGCGAGCGCTACGAGTCCATCACCCACTGCATCGGTTGCAATCAGGGGTGCTTCGACCATGTCTTCTACCTGCAGCCCGTGACCTGCACCCTCAACCCGCGCGCCGGCCGCGAGCTGGAGTACAAGCCCGAGCCGCCCGCCCGGGTCAAGCGGGTGGCGGTGGTGGGGGGAGGGCCCGCGGGCATGAAGGCGGCCGTCACCGCCGCCGAGCGCGGGCACGCGGTGAGCCTTTACGAGAGGAGCAACGTCCTGGGCGGTCAGCTCAACCTGGCCGCCATACCCCCGGGCCGGGAGGAGTTCTGGACCGCCGTCGAGGACCTGGACGTGCAGCTGGACGACGCCGGGGTGGAGCTCTTCCTGGAGACCGAGGCCACCGCGGACATGCTCGCCGCCGAGGGTTACGACGCCGTGGTGGTGGCTACGGGCGCGCGCCAGGTCACCCCCCCCATAACGGGCATCGACGGCCCCAACGTGGCCATGGCCTGGGACATACTGGAAGGCAAGCGGGACCCCGAGGGGAAGAACATCGTGGTCATCGGCGGCGGCGCGGTGGGCTCGGAGACGGCCATGTACGTGGCGAGCATCGGCACCATCCCCGCCGACACCCTCTTCTACCTCTTCATGAACGACGGCGAGGATGCGGATACCCTCAAGGAGCTGTGCAGCCGCGGCTTAAAAAAGGTCACCGTGGTGGAGATGCTGGGCAAGATATGCCGGGACGTGGGCATCTCCACGCGCTGGACCATCCTGCAGGACATGCGACACCTGGGCATAGAGACGCGCGGCAACGCCGCCGCCAAGCGTATCGAGCCCGGCCGCGTCGTTGTCGAGGTCGACGGCGTGGAGGAGGAGATACCCGCCGACACGGTCATCGTCGCCGTCGGCTCCTGCCCCGCGGCGGAGCTCTACGAGGAGCTCAGGGAGAGGGGCGTGGAGGCCTGCCTCGTCGGCGACGCCAAGCAGGCGCGCAAGGCCATCGAGGCCATACAGGAGGGCTACGAAGCGGGGCTGGCTCTCTAGGGAGCGAGGGGCGCGGAGGCGGAGAAGGTGACCCGGGCGCGCTCGCTTTGCCCAGCTTGGCAGCGGAAGCGCGGGGCGCGAGGCGGGGAAAGTGAGCCGGGCGCGCCCGCCCTGCCCGGCTCGGCAGCGGAAGCGCGGGGCGCGAGGCGGACAAAGTGACCCGGGCGCGCCTGCCCTGCCCGGATCGGCAGCGGAAACGCGGGGCGTGGGGCGGAGAAGACGCTCCCGCGAGCGCAGGAGGTTTCGCCACTTATCATTCTGTCCCCCGCCGGAGTCGCCTATAATGCACCATGGAGCGCGGCGCCCGGAAGGGATGCGAGGTGGGCATAACGCTTTGCGGAAGCTCGGGGCGCGAGGCGGGGAAAGTGAACCGGGTGCGCCCGCCCTGCCCAGCTCGGCAGCGGAAGCGCGGGGCGCAAGGCGGACAAAGTGAACCGGGTGCGCCTGCCCTGCCCAGCTCGGCAGCGGAAGCGCGGGGCGGACACGACGCTCCCGCTAGCGCAGGAGGTTTCGCCGCTTATCATTCTGTCCCCCGCCGGAGTCGCCTATAATGCGGGCAGGACTACGAAAAGAAGAGAGGTGTTTGGATTGGATATCGTAGCTTTTACCGACTACGGCTTCGGCAGCAATACCTATCTCGCGGTCAACGCGGAGCGCGGGGAGGCCGTCCTCATTGACGCGGGCGTGTCCGCCTCCCAGGTGCTCGATTACCTGCAGGAGAACGACGTCAAGCTGGTGGCCATCCTGCTCACCCACGGGCACCCCGACCACCTGCTCAGCCTGCACGAGATAGCGGAGGCCACCGGGGCCCCCTCCTACATGCACGAGGAGGACGCGCGCCTGCTCGAGCATATCCCTCCCATGCTCCTGGACATGATGGGCCTGGACAAGCTGGAGCTCCCCGGGGAGCTGCTGCCCCTGGAGGACGACCAGGAGCTGGAGCTGGCGGGGATGACCTTCAAAGTGCTGCACACCCCCGGCCATTCCGGCGGCAGCGTATGCTTCCATACCGACGGCGTGCTTTTCGCCGGCGACCTCGTCTTCCGCGGCTCGATAGGGCGCACCGACTTTCCCGGAGGTTCGATGGAGACCCTGCTCAGGTCGGTGAAGGAGAAGGTCTTCACCCTCCCCAGCGATACGCGCATCCTCCCCGGGCACATGGACGCCACGGTGGTGGGCTGGGAGAAACGCACCAACCCCTTCCTCACCGGCCTCTAGGATGGGGTCAGGTCTTGTTCTTTGCCTGCTCCGCTATCTTCCCAGTTCGCACC
>CAZEAU010000022.1:0-37268 GCA_964510515.1 uncultured Actinomycetota bacterium
AGTAGGTCCCAAGGGTTGGGCTGTTCGCCCATTAAAGCGGTACGCGAGCTGGGTTTAGAACGTCGTGAGACAGTAAGGGATTTGCTGTCTATAAATTCGGCTATATGCTGGAAACCCTGAGCATGTCAGACTACTCGGCCGCAATGAGAGCGCGTATGCGCGCATCGTTGCAAGGCCAGTGACAATGTCATGACTGCAGACAACCAGCAGGAAAGGCCCGGACCACAAGTCCGGGAATCCTCAGAGACTATACGCCGAACATCCCCGCCGGGGATGAAGATATAGTCCGAGCTGCATGGCGACATGCAGAGTCCGGCAGAAATGACCGGACCACCGTGGCGGAAGACAACGCCGCCCGGGAGTAACAATACTGTCGGTCCCTATCCGCTGCAGGCGTAGGAGAATTGAAGGGAGTTGCCCCTAGTACGAGAGGACCGGGGTGAACGGACCTCTGGTGTGCCAGTTGTTCCGCCAGGAGCACGGCTGGTTAGCTACGTTCGGAACGGATAACCGCTGAAAGCATCTAAGCGGGAAGCCGACCCTGAGATCAGTTCTCCCACCGGGAAACCGGGTAAGACCCCTTGTAGAACACAAGGTCGATAGGCCGGAAGTGGAAGCGCGGTAACGCGTGCAGCTGACCGGTACTAATAGGTCGAGGGCTTGGTCTTAAACCTCGGAGAGCGCTGTGCAGTTTTGAAGGTACGAGGAAGAGCTGCACCATTGACAACCGCATATGAATGTTCTCGGTGGCCATGGCGGAGGTGTTCACCTGTTTCCATTCCGAACACAGAAGTTAAGCCCTCCTGCGCCGATGGTACTGCTCGGGAGACCGTGTGGGAGAGTAGGTCGCTGCCGGAACACTTTTAAGGAGGGGCTGGGAAACCGGCCCCTCCCCCTTTTCTGCATGCGGAGAGCCGCGCATGCAGCCGTTATCCCCACGCACGGCGCGCGCCCTGCCGCCGCTTCCGACGGCATAGCTCCGCCGGAAAGGCGCCGTTATCCCCACGCACGGCGCACGTCCTGCCGGCGTGCATATGCGCGGGCATGAAAGCCGCGGCGCATGGCCTTGCATGTGTAACGCGCAGGCGTGCGGCAGAGGCACCGGGGCCCACGCTGGCCCGCAGGGGCCGCGCTCGAAGACGCGCGGCGCGCGAGGTTGCTATCCTCTGTCCTCACGCTCGTCCGGCGGCCCGGGGGCCTGTCCGCGAGGCGCTTGGCAGCGGAACCGGCGATGGGGGGCGTTTGCTACAATAGCAGGGAGGGCGCCGGGAGCGTCCTCGGGAGAGGAGGCGGCGCAAGGGCGGCGGAGCCGCGCGCAGGGCGCCGCTCGGGATGAACACCTATACACCTATGCGGCCGCGCTGACGGGCGGGCCGGGAGAGGCGGAAGGGGAGCATGGCCGTTTGCGGAGGTGAGCGATGGGCATAAAGGTAGCCCTGTTCCAGTTCGCGACCAACGCCCCCGGCAAGGCGGCGGCGCTTTTCGAGAACATGCTGACGGTTTTTCTGGCCAATGCGCTGGAGAAGGGCGCGGGGATGCAGGTGCTGGATTTCACCACCCCCATGCGCGGCGGCGAGATGCTCTCCCTCGCCCGTGCCTTCACGGAGGAGGAGATTAGGGAAGCTTCGCGGCGCGCGGGCGCGGACATCTCCGTCTGGGGGTCGCTGGCCTTCGCCCCGCATGGCGTATCCCTCGCGGAGGGCGTGGAGATAAGCATGAAGACGCTCTGCGACAAGGGCGCGCGGGCGGCGCATGGGAGGGCATTCTCCCTCCCCCTGCGCGCGGACGCCGACCGCGGGACCCTGGAGCTGGACATGGGGGCGCTCGCGGGCCTGGCACGGGAGATGATGACCGCGGTGGCGGAAGCCGCCGGGATCGAGCGCGGGCGCCTGCGCCCGGAGCGGGCGGTGGAGGGCCTGTCCCTCTCGCAACGCGCCCTTGGCTGCTTCGTATACGCGCTGCGCATGGCGAAAGATCCCGAGGTCAAACTGAGTCTCTTTCTCAGGGCCGCCTCCGCCGACCCCGCCTTCACCCTCGCCTATATCAACGCCGCCCAGCTGCACCTGGCGGAGGGAAGGTACGGGGAGGCCATGCGCCTGCTCCTGCGGGCGGATTCGAGCCTGGGGGAAGGCAGGCACGACCCCTATGTGCTCAACCTGCTCGGCGTGACCACCATGCACCTGGGCATGTGGGACGACGCGGTGAGGGTGTGGAGAAGGGCCCTGGGCATCGACCCCGAACACGTCGAGACCATGTGCAACCTCGCCGCGGCCTATGCCATGCGGGAGATGGCGGAGGAGGCGGAGGGCCTGTACGCCCGCGTCCTCTCCCTCAGGGAGGACTACCCCCTGGCATGGTTCTCGCTGGGGAGGCTGCGGGTACGGCGGGGCGCGTACGAAGAGGCCGAGGGGAGCCTGCGCCGCTACATGCAGCTGTGCCCGGGTGACCCCTGGGGCTATTACCTGCTGGGCATGAGCCTCCTCGGGCAGGGAAAAGGGGACGAGGCCGAATTCTCACTGGGCAAAGCGGCGCAGCTCGATCTCCACGGGGAGGCGGGCACCCTGGCCCGGCGCGAGCTCGAGGAGCTCAAGGGCTAGGGCCTGCGGCGAGAGGAGGCGGGGATAACCGCCCCCCACGGAGCGCCGTGAGCCCGCCTGCCCGGCGCGACGGTTGCGTGCCCTGAGGGTCGGGGGGCGGCGGGGGATGCGCCGCCCGCCTTTGGCGAGCGGAGCCCCCTTGTGGCCTAACGACCCGTGAAGCGGGGCTTGCGGTTCTCGGCGATGGCCTTGACGGCCTCCTGGTGGTCCTCCGATACCAGGCACAGGGTCTGGGCGATGGCCTCCAACTCCAGCGCCGTCTCCGGGTCCGAGTCCCAGCACCTGCTGATGACCTGCTTGGCCATGGCGATGCCGAGTATGGGGCCGTCGGCGAGGCGCCGGGCCAGCTTGACGGCCTCCGGCAGCACCTGCTCCTTGGGATAGACGTGCTCCACCATGCCGATGCGGTAGGCCTCCTCCGCGTCGATGGTGTCGCCGGTGAAGATTATCTCCTTGGCGCGGCCGTTGCCCACCAGGCGGGCCAGGCGCTTGCAGGCGCCCAGGTCGGGGATGATGCCGAACTTGATCTCCATGAGGTTGAACTTGGCATCGTCGGAGGCGATGCGAATATCGCAGGCCAGCATGATCTCCATCGCGCCCCCGAAGGCCAGTCCGTTCACGGCCGCGATGACCGGCTTGTTCATCATCTCGTAGGCCAGGTAGGTGCCCTGCACCCCCTTGAGAAAGGTGTGTATCTGCAGCGCGGTGAGCTGCGACAGGCTGATGAAGCTCCCCAGATCGAGCCCGCTCGAGAACGATTTCCCGGCGCCGGTCATGACCACCGCACGCACCTCGGGGTCACCCTGCAGGTCTCTTGCCGCCATGTCGAGCTCGGCGAACATGGCCTGGTTCATGGCGTTGTGGGTCTCGGGCCGGTTGAGGGTGAGGACGGCGACCCCGCCCTCTTTCTCCACGTTCAGCGTCTCGTAATCCATCTCCTCTCCTCCCTCCCGCGGTCGCGTCGTGCCGCATCTCAAACGGCGATATCCCGTCTCTGTAAGGCTATCATGGATAGCACCGCGAAGGCGACGGACAAAGCCAGGAAATACACAAGGCTCGAGAAGGGGAAACCCGCGGCGGTCATGACGCCGTAGGGGTCGAAATAGTGATAGGGCAGCGCGTAGTCGATAAAGTGGAATAAAGACCAGGTGTTGGCCAGGAAGTTCACCAGGTAAGCCGTCGCCAGCACGGTTATGCCCACGGCGTAGACCTGGCCGCTCTTTCTGGCCGTACAGGACGCGAAGAGGCTGATGCTGCCAAGGCCGAGCACCATGAGGAAGACCAGCAGCATGAATTTGAGCTGGCCGCTACAGGAGAGGCCAACGCCGAAGATCAGGGATACCAGCATGACCGTCCCCACCGCGAAGACGCTCAGGCAAGCGAGGCCGGTAAATATTGCGGAGAACGAGGTCAGGGCATATTTCCACCTTTCCACGGGATGAGCGAGAAGGATCTCCAGGGAACCGTTCTCCCTGGCCTTGACCACGCAGAAGGCGGCGAAGCCGAAGGCGAAGGCGGCGAGGATAATGGGCAGAAACATCTGGTAATATTCCAGGGTAATAAAACCCTCCGGCCTGAGGATGTTGACGTCGTGTCCGCCGAAAAGGTTCTTCAGGTTATCGGGGAACTGTCCCCAGTAGTCGGAGAAGGCCTCGATATCCGAGACGGTGGGGTAGAGGGCGGTGATGAGGAAACCCCACACTAACAGTCCCAGGGAGAAATAAAGCCCGCTCTTTCGCCTTGCTTTCAACTGGTAGGACAACAGCTCAAGGTTGATCATGGTTCTCTTCCCTGTAGAACTCCAGGAATATCTCCTCCAGACTGGCGTGGGATATCTGCAGGTCCGCAAGTTGCAACCGCGACAGTTCCTTTATGAAGGCGTCCATGTCCCCCTTGATCTCGGCCTGAAAGCTGAGGCCGCCCGTCCTTCTCAGGCCGGCGCTCTTGAAATCAAGCAGCTCCGCAGCGGGTTCCGCGGCCAGGGTGAAATCCGCCTTGCGCAGCTTCTTGCGCGAGAGCTCGGCCACGCTCTCGACCGTCACCATCCTGCCACCGCGTATGATGCCCACCCATTCACATACCTGCTCCATCTCCGGCAGGACATGCGAGGATATGAAGACGGTGCGCCCGCGTTCGCTGAACTCGCGGCATAACCCGTAGAACTGATGCCGCATCAGCGGGTCCAGGGCCGAGGTCGGCTCGTCCAGGATGAGGAGGCGGGGGTCGTGCATGAAGGCCTGGATGATGGCCAGCTTCTGCTTGTTGCCGGAAGAATACTCCCTCACCTTGCGAGAGAGGTCGAGGTCAAAACGCTCCACCAGTTCGTCCCGCAGCACGGCGGGCTTGCCGGGCCTGAGCGACTCCAGCAGCCGCAGCGTTTCCTCGCCGCTCAGATCCTCGAACAGCCTCACGTCGTCGGGGATGTATCCCACCTCCCTCCTGATGGCGAGGGAATCCTTGCGCAGGTCCAAACCGAAAACGCTGGCGCCGCCCGCAGTGGGAGCGAGCAGTCCGACGAGCATGCGCAGGGTGGTGGTCTTGCCGGCGCCGTTGGGGCCGAGGTATCCGAAGACCTCGCCGCGGTGCACCTCGAGGCTCAGATTCTCGACCCCACGGTGTTTTCCGTAGTACTTGGTCAGCCCCCGTGTCTCGATGACGTGTTCACCCATGCCGATATTCTACGCCCTTTCACAGAAAAGTGTCGTGGATTGCTATAATATCTTCCTGGAGGTGAACGAGTTGCCCATATACGAATACAGATGCGGGAAATGCGGACATTCCTTCGACCTCATGCAGCCCATGGACGCCGAGAAGGTGGCCGACTGCGAGAAGTGCGGCGCTCCCGCGAAAAGAGTCTTCAGCGCGCGTATCGCGGTCAAGTACGAGGGCTGGGGCTTCAATGCCACCGATAAGCTGCTCCCGGAGAGCAGCCGCCGCACGCGCGACTTCAAGCAGCTGCGCGAGAAGGCGGAGCAGATCATGGACGAGGACTTCACCCCCTAGCCGGCCGCTGCCGCGGGGCGGGGAAGCGACAGGCGGCGCGGGCCCCTAAATCCAGTCCATGAGGATGCGGAAGATGTTCAGGCGCCGGAAGCGGCCGCCCACCAGGGGCCAGGCCAGTTCCTCCTTGGGCAGGTAGAGCAGCCGGGAGAGCTTCTCCGATTCCCCGCGCAGCTTGGTCAGCTCCATCTCCTTGAGGCGCGGGTCGGGGAGGTCCAGGATGTCGTCCACCATCTTGAGCAGCGATATGGTGTCGTGGATGCGGCGGTCGTTGGCGGAGGCATGGCGCGGGGAGACGATGCCGCTGTTGGCCTTGATGGCGTTGAGGGCCAGCATGGCCTCGTAGGTCACCTCGACTATGTCCTGGCGGGTCATGCACTCCGTCTCGTAACCGAGAAGGTCTCTCCAGTGGGGGGAGGAGGAGGCGCGCACGTGGTCCTCCAGGGTCTTGTGGATGAGGCGGTAGCCGTACTTCTGCGGGTCGCGGTGATAGGAACAGGCGGGGTCGATGAAGGGCGCCAGGGGGCCGATGGAGGGATTGAGCCGAGGTCCGAACCTGCGCAGCAGCTCGCCGCAGTACTCCACGCTCTCCATGACCGATTCGCGCGTTTGCCCGGGCAGCCCGATCATGAAGAAGATGTCGAATTTCTCGCAGCCCGCCTCCAGGGCCCAGGCGATACAGCGCTCCATCTCCTCGTTGCCGTATGGCTTGCCTATCCTCTTCCGTATGCCCTCGTCGTGGGTCTCGGGCGAGAACTGCAGGTCGAAATGCTCGAGGCTGGAGGCGGCGCGGTCAAAGAAATCCCGCGGCGCCGGCTGAAAAAGCTCCATGACGATATGGTTCCTGGGCGCGATGTGGCTGATATGCTCGAGCGTCTCCTGGGCGAACTCCCGCCCGGCCTGCAACAGGTCGCCGACGATGAAGATGGGCGCGGTGGTGAACTTGCTGATGAGCTCGACGTCGTAGGCTATCTTCGCGGGCGCCCGGTAGGCGACCTGTTCCCGGGCGCAGAAATGGGAGATGGCGCTGCGGGAACCACCGCAGAAGGCGCAGTCGTAAGAGCAGCCGCGGCAGGTGAGGACCATGGTGATGGGGTAGTACCACCAGTTCCAGAAGGCGCGCAGGCTCTTCCAGTCTCCGTACTTGAAGGCGGAACGGATCATGTACTTGTAGTTGTTGCCCAGGTAGTCGAGGCTCGCCGGGGTATAGGTCAAGGGGTTGGAGACGATATCGCCGTCGCGGTCGCGCCAGGTGAGGTTGGGGACGGCGGCGACCTCTCCAGCGCGCATGATGGCCTCCAGCAGCATGCGCAGCGGCTCCTCGGTGGAGTCCCCGCGCAGCACGTAATCCACCTGGGGATAGTCCATGAGCTCGCGGTGGAAGTAGGTGGCCGAATAGCCCCCGAATATCACCGGGATGGAGGGGTGGACCTCCTTGACCAGCCGCGCCAGCTCCAGGGAGCCCTGGGCGTGGGTGAGCCAGTGCAGGTCGATGCCGAAGGCCGCGGGCTGGAGGCGGGAAAGGAACTCCGCGGCGTCGAACTTTTTGCTCTCCAGCATGAGCTGCGCGATATTCACCACCCTGGCGTTGATGCCGTTGCGCTCCAGGTACTCTCCCAGGTAGGTAAAGCCTATGGGGTACATCTCGAAGACGGGGGTGGAGGGTATGAGGTCGCTGATGGGGCTGGGCACCACGGTGATGTTCCGGAAGTCGTACAGGGCGGGAGGATGCAGGAGCACTATGTCGGGTTTCGCAAATATCATCGTCCCACCTCTGCCGCGTGAAATTGCCGTCGAGAGCATGATAGACGTTGTCCGCCGCAGCGGCAAGCGTCATGCCTTGAGATTGGCGACGAAGTCCTCGCGGTCTCCCTTCATCTCCAGCAGGCGGGACGAGAGCTCCTCGCTGATGCCGTCGAGGGCTATGCACAGGGCGACCTGGCCGCGCCGCAGCGTATCCAGGACGCTGGCATCGCTCTCGCATATCTCGAATATGGTGCAGCCGTCCGTGACCAGTTTGCACTGCGCCAGGGGGCGGGTGTAGTCGGTGTGGTCGCGCAAATAAGCCAGGGTCTTTCTCATCTTCTGCAGGCTGACCCCCTTGGCGAGCAAGCCGACGATGGTCCTCAGCTCGACCAGGTTGCCGAAGTCGTAGCGCTCGCGGGAAGCGCCATCGCCCTCGATCGTGAAACCGCCGGGTTGTATGAGGCCGGTCTCCCTCCAGTAGCGCAGCTGCCGCTGCGAACATCCCGAAAGGCATGCGGCCTGTTCCGCGTTGAAATCCACATCGTCCTCCCTGAAGCCCGGATGAGAATATAAGATACCGACGGGTGCGTGCGGTCGTCCAGTAATCGGTAAGACTATTCTTATTACATCCGCCCCCGAAGATTCAATAGCAAAAGGGCAAATGGTCCCATTATTTTGTCCCGCCCGCGCCGCGAGCTTCCCATGCGGCGGCGGAACGGGAGGCCAAAGCGCCGCCTCCGGGGCCTTGCCGAAGGGAAAAAGAGGAGTGCGCGCCGCCGCCGCCGAAAGCAACAGAGGCCGGAGAAGCGCGGGCCCCGGGGGGCGGGGAGCATGCCGGCGGGGGCGCGGGAGAGAGCGGCGGGAGAGCGGAGGTGCTGCGAGTGGAGCGCGTATACAAGCAATGGGGCAGGGGATATAATGTACGCGGCGGCGCCCTGATAAGCCCTGCAGGTCTGGTAATAAATGGGAGTCAGCAATTGGCGGAGATAAGAGCCTTTCGGGGCACTTTTTATAATCCGCAGGTGGTGGACGACCTCTCGCGGGTGATCGCCCCTCCCTACGATGTCATCGAGAAGAAGAAAAAAACGGCCCTGGCCTCCCGCTCTCCCTACAACATGGTCAGGCTGATACTGCCCCAGGAGAAAGAAGAGAGGGAGTTCTGGAACGGCTCCGCAACCCTTTTTCGCGCCTGGAAGAAAGGCGGGGTCTTGAGCGCGGACGCCGCCCCTTGCCATTACGTTTATCGCCAGGGCTTCGCCCTCCCCGGCGGGGAGGCGGCGAGCAGGACGGGGATCGTGACCCTGCTGAGGTGCAGGGAATTCTCCAGCGGCGACATCCTCCCCCACGAGAGGACTTTCCCGCGCACCATGGAGGAGAGGCTGAGCCTGCTGCGCGCCTGCCGCGCGAACTTCAGCCAGATCTTCACCGTGCTCAGGGACGAGGGCGAGGAGGTGCTCGCGCTGATGGAGGAGGCGGCGAGCGCCCCCCCCTTCCTGGAGACGCGCGACGACGAGGGCGTGTTTCACCAGGTCTGGCGCCTGGAGGAGGGCCATGACGCCGGCAGGCTCGCGGACCTGCTGGGGGGCAGGAAGCTGATCATCGCGGACGGGCATCACCGCTACGAGACCGCGCTCACCTACAGCCGGGAAAGGCATGCATCCGCCGCCGCCGCGCGGGCGGCGGCCTACGTCTCGGCGGCCATCTTCCGCGCGCAGGACCCCGGTCTGAGCGTGCTCCCCGTACACCGCATCCTCGGGCGTTTGCCGTTGAGCCCGCGGGAGGCTTACCGCCGTCTGGAGCGGCACTTCCGCGTGGAGGTCATGCGCGCCGACCCCGGCTGCCGCGCGGGGATGTACCGCGACCTGCTCGCCTCCAAACCAAGTCCCTCCTTCATCATGCTCACCGCCGAGGGGGTGGCTGCGCTGGCGCTGCGGCAGGGAGTGAAGCCGGAGGAGATGCTCGGCGGGGGGGAGAGCGCGAGCTGGAAGAGGCTCGACGTCTCCATCCTGCACTCGCTGGTGCTCGCGCAGGGGCTGGGGCTGGACGCCGCGGCGCTGGGCGAGAGCGGCGGGCTCCGCTACACCCCCTGGGAAAGCGAGGCGGTGTCGGCGGTCGCCGCGGGGGAGGCGGAGGCCGCCTTCCTCGTCCGTCCCACGACCATGCGCGAGATATGGGAGCTCGCGGAGGGCGGGGAGCGCATGCCCCACAAGAGCTCCTATTTCTACCCCAAGCTGGCCTCGGGGCTCCTGCTCTATGATCACGAGACCGCGCTTTCCTGAGGGCGCCCCGCGGGGGGCGGCTATTCCACTCTCCCTAGTGTTAACTTATACTTAACATATGGAGGAAAGAACACAGGCGCGCGACAGGAAGGCGGGGAAGGGCTCCGACCGCGAGACCCTCCTCAAGGTCTCCCAGGTCTCCCGGGCCACGGGGGTCTCCACCTCCGCCATCAACTATTACGTGCGCATCGGGCTGCTCCCCCCTCCCGTGAAGACCCACAAGAACATGGCTTATTACGATCCTTCCTACATCCAGATGGTCAACCACATCAAGAGGCTGCAGCTGCAGAAACACCTCCCCCTGGAGAGGATCAAGGAGATCATGGCCAAGAGGATCAGGATATGGAGGGAGATGGCCGATGCCGGGACGCCGGTCAGCGAGGATATGATCGCCGGGGACGCCGCCGGGGGGGCGGGGGGGCGGGACGTCCGCCGCCGCATCCTGGATGCGGGAATGAGGCTTTTCTCCCGCCAGGGCTATTATGCCACCGCCGAGGAAGACCTGTTTGAGGCCGCCGGCGTGAGCGCGGGGGCGTTCTACGAACACTATTCCGGCAAGGAGGACCTGCTCATCGACCTCGCCGAGGAGGGGGTGCGCGTTTTCCGCAAGAGGGTCTCAGGGGAGATTGCGTCCGTCCCCGACATGCTGGAGCGAATACGCATCGCCATACCCGTCGCCTTCCAGATCATCGTGGAGAACCGCGAGATATACACCCTCTACCTCGAGGAATCCGTGCCCAGCGAGGCATCATACGAGCGCAAGCTGGCGCAGCTCACCGCCTGGACGGTCAAGGACCTGCACACCACCATCGCCAGGGGGGTCAAGGAGGGTTCCATCCGCCGCCTCCACCCGGATATCGCCGCCAACGCCATCATCGGCCAGCTGGTCCGCCTGGCCAACTACTGGATGGAGGACCCTCTCAAGCACAATATGCGGGAGATCACCCGCGAGGCGGTGGAGTTCGTGACGCGGGCCCTCAGGCCTTGAGTTCCCTGCGGATGACCCACTCGCAGTGCTCGTCGCCGCGGGGGAGGGAGCGCGTTATCTCGAAGCTTATCCCGGGATCCAGGGCCTCGAGCCAGTCGCGGAATACGGTGTTGTCCACGAACTCGCAGGGGACGTGGTCCTCGCGCCCGGAGCGGTTGAGGTTGTCCCACCAGGAACAGCGCTGGACGCGGAAGACTATCTGCCCGCTCGAGACCTCCCCCGCACACTGCGTCCCGTCCACGAGGCACACGGTCTCCATGAGCAGGTTGATGGTCTCCAGGTCGGGTGGGTCGGCGGGATCAAGGGTCAGGCCGAGCAGCCTGGCTATCCGCTTGAGCATGACCCGGCCGTATTTTTTCCATACCTCCAGGTCGGCCTCCAGGGCGGCGTCGAACCCGTGTTTTTCCTCCACCGCCAAAAACCATAGACCGTCTATCGCCGTCAGCGCGCCCTGGCGCAGTTCCTGGACCTGTTGCGGCGTGATGCGCATCTCCTGCCTCCTTACCTGCTGCGAGCCGAACCCCCTCACCATACTATCCAAGCAGTGGCCGCGTGTACAGGGTGCGCCCGCGCGGAACGCGGCGGGCGGGAGCCCCGGGCACGGGCCTCAAGCTGCGCCGCCGCGGCCCTAAAGGTGAGGGGAGCTTGAGTCCGATTAGAGAGAGTGGAGGGGCCGCTCGATGCGGACGGCGCATCGCGGCGGCAGGGCCCCGGTCGCCCGACGCAAGGCAATCTCCCAGCCCAGGATATGAAGCTCCAGGTAGAGGAGCCGGCGGAGTCTGCGCCGCGGGGCGCGGGGGCCTTGCGGGAGCGCCCGCAGGTGCGGACGCAAAGATGACACGCTAAGGGGGAGAAGATGGCAGATATCCTCAGTGCGGAGGTGGTGGTGATCGGCGGCGGGGCCGTCGGCGCCGCCGCCGCCTATTTCCTCTGCAGGGAAGGGGCGGATGTGATGATGGTCGAGGCCGACGCCGTGGCGGGCGGCGCCTCGGGGGCGTGCAGCGGCCTCCTCTCCCTGCAGACCATGCAGCTCGGCGCGCACCTGGAGCTGGCGCGGGAGAGCGCGAGGATGCTGCCCGAGATCGCCGCCGACCTCGACCCGGACATCGAGTACAGGCGCTGCGGGGGCCTCGTGCTGGCGAGGAGCGCGCGGCAGCTGAAGGAGCTGAGGGCGAGGGTCAAGAAGCTCAAGGCGGCGGGGCTGGAGGTGGAGGCCCTCGCCCCCTCTGAGCTCAAGGACAGGCTCCCGCGGGCGGGGGACGATATCCGGGGGGCCTCCTACTGCGCCGACGATGCCCGCCTGAACCCCCGCGAGCTCACCCTCGGGCTGTCGCGCAGGGCGCGGGAGATGGGCGCGAGGATACTCGAGGGCTGCAGGGTGGAGAATATAATGGTCGCCAACAACCGCGTGCGCGAGGTGCACACCACGGCGGGACGCATCCATTCCCGCCGCGTGGTATGCGCCGCGGGGACGGGGTCCAACCTCATAGGCAAGATGATCATCGTGGACATACCCGTGCTCCCGCAGCGCGGGCAGGTGCTGGTCGTCGCGGGGCGGGGGCATGTGCTGGAGCCCATAGTCGCGGGAGCGGAGTACCTGGGGACGAAAACCGGCCTGGAGGCGCTCAGGCCCGAGGGCGAGGAGGCGTCGAAGCTGGGCCTGGCCTTCACCGCCGAGCAGGCGGCGAACGGCGACATCCTCCTCGGGAGCACGCGCGAATTCGTGGGCTTTGACGCCGCGACGACCCCCGGCGCGGCCGAGGCCATCGCCCGCAACGCCGCCGCTTTCCTGCCCTGGATAGAGGATCTCGACGCCGTTCGCTCCTTTGCCGGCCTGAGGCCCTGCTCCCCGGACGGACTCCCCATCCTGGGGACGGTGAAAGGGGTCAAGGGCTTCTTTATCGCCACCGGTCACGCGGGAGACGGCATCTGCCTGGCTCCCATAACGGGCAGGCTGGTGAGCGAGCTGGTGCTGGACGGGGAGTCGAGCCTGGACGTCGGGCCCTTTTCCCTGCAGAGGTTCAAGTGAAGGCTCCCGCTCCGGGCGAGGCGGCGTATGCGCGGCAGCCGCCGGGGCGGACACGCCGCAGCTCTCCGGAACGGCGCGCAAGCGCCGAGCATGCCCGCATGCCGCGGCCCGGACCGAAACCGGTCCCCCATTGTGGTTGAGCGCGGGGAAGTTCTCTATAATCGAGTGGAGAGACGGAGGGCCCATTGAAGGTACTTTTCATATATCCGGACTACAAGGTGAATATCGACCCCGCCACGGGCAGCATGCTGGGGGTTGACGAGGGCGGCTGGTACATGGAGGGCATAGCCAGCCTGGCGGCGGTGCTCAGGCGGGCGGGCCACGCAGCAGAACTCTATCACCTGACCAGCCCCGTCGGGCGGGACGAGTTCCAGGAAAACCTGCGCAGACACGACCCCGACCTCATGGGGTTCGTCACCATGACCAGGGAATACCCGCAGGTCAAGGAATACGTGTTATGGGCCAAGGACGCCGTGGACGTCCCCGTCATCTCGGGCAGTTATCACCCCACCACCATCCCCGAGGAGGTCATCGCCACGGAGGGCGTGGACATGCTCTGCCGCGGCGAGGGGGAGGAGGCCCTGCTGGAGCTGGTGCGGCGCATGGACGCAGGAGAGGATTACAGCGCCACCGAGAGCATATGGGTCAAGCAGGGCGACCAGGTATTCCGCAACCCCGTGCGGCCCCTCATCGAGGACATCGACGCCCTGCCGCTGCCCGAATTCTCCGTGTTCGACTTCTCCCGCCTGCTCTCCACGCGCATCAATACCGGGGTGGTCATCCTTTCGCGCGGCTGCCCCTACAGCTGCACCTACTGCTCCAACAAGAGGATGCGGGACATCTATCCCAACAAGAGCCGCTATTCGCGTTTCCACAGTCCCGAGTACAGCATCGAATACCTGCGCAAGCTGAAGGCCGCCTACCCCGGCGTGAAATACCTCAACTTCCGGGACGACATACTGCCCTGGAAGGGGGGGTGGCTGGAGAGCTTCAGCGAGCTCTACCGCAAGGAGATCGCGCTTCCCTTCATCTGCAACTACCGCGCCAACCTGGTAACGCCGGAGATCGTGCGCCTGCTGCGCCGGGCCGGCTGCTACCAGATGTTCTTCGGGGTGGAGAGCGGCAACGACCATATCCGCAACCAGGTCCTCAACCGCCACATGTCCCGGGACAAGATCGTAGAGGCCTTCCAGGCCTGCCACGAGGCGGGGATCAAGACCGTGGCCTACAACATGGTCGGGATCCCCTACGAGGACAAGGCGGCGGTGCTGGATACCATAAAACTCAACGCGGAGATACGGGCGGACCATTCCCTCAGCCCCATCTATTACCCCTATCCCGATACGGTGCTCTTCGAAACGGCGGTGAAGGAGGGATGGGTGCCCGAAGCCTACGACTATCGCGAGGACCGTTTCGTCGATCAGCCCAGCCTGCCCAGGGAGCAGCTGTATTTCGCCCGCCACTACTTCCGCACCTTCGTGCGCATCTACCGGGCCCTGGAGAGGTTGCCGGCACCGCTCTCGCCCGGGCTGGAGAGGGCGGTGGACGCGCTCTTTCTCAGCGAGCGCCTGCCTCACCGCGCGCTGGTCGGCGTGGCCGCGCGGGCGGAGGGGTTGTGGAATGGGAGCAAGGACTTCCTGCGGCGGAGGTATCCGGGGGTTTTCCTCTGGGTCAGGGACAGGGTGAGGGGGGTCGAGAAGGAATCGTGAGGGGGGGGGGCGTGCCGCCTCCCCGCCGCCCAGGTGGGAGAAGGCCATGACTGAATGCGTAAGTTGCGGAAAAGAGATCCCTGCGGGGAGCTTCTTCTGCGCGGACTGCTACGTCAGGATGAAGGGCCGCCGCGGCCCGTCCGCGGGGTCTCCCCGCGACGGGGACGCGGGGCGGACGCAGGAAGCCTCCGCAGGCGTGACGGCCGGGGAAGCGGCCGCCGCCGCGCCCGGCCCCGCCCCGGCAGCCGGCGTCGGCGGGGCGCTCACCCCCGTTTCCGGCAAGAAGGTCGTCTCCATCAAGCCACAGCTGGAGCGCGGCGGCAGGGAAAGGGGAGGACGCAAGAGGTTCACGGTCACCATCACCCTGGGGGAGAGAACATACGCCGCGCTGGATCGCATGCGGGGCAGGGGGGGGAAAAGAGGGAAGGGCGAGGGCGAGGGATCCGTGGCGGGGAAAGGCGGCCGGGCCCGCTCCGGCCGCCCCAGGCTGAAGGCGGTTGCGGCGACCCGCGCCGGCGCGGCGCCCGGGAAGCGGGGTCTCAAGGGGGCGATAGCCTACAGGGACCGCCCCATGGACGGCGGCGACAAGGTTTCCGCGGCGCTGGCGGCGCTGGCGGCGCTGGCCATCATCGTGCTCACCTTCAGGCCCTGGGCGAGGATATCCATGGGAGGGGGAGATCCTTCCGCCGGGCGGAAGGTGGAGGTGGCGGGGACGGACCTGGGGGCCCTGCCCTTCGTGTGCATCGCCCTGGCGGCGGCGGCGCTCCTCTACATGATGGCGGCGAAGATCTTGGGGGGGCCGTTCGCGGTGCTGGATTACGGGGTGGTCTTTATCCTCGCGGGCGTGGTGGTGATACCGCTCCTCTACGCCGCCATCGCGCCCAATGCCGCGCTGCTGGCAGCGGCGGCGAAGAAGCTGGGCATGGACGCGGGCATGGCGGCGGGACAGTTCGGGCGCCAGACCCTGTGGCCCGCTTACCTGTCGGTTCTGGCGGGTGCGCTGCTCGCTTTCGCGGGGCTGGTCCGCCTCTCCGAGCGCGGGGGCGAGGCCGCGTCCGCCGCCGCGAGATGAGAGGAAGGGAGTGAGCCGCATTGACGGATTGTGCCTACGAGCTCTACCAGAGGGCAAGTGCGCTCTTGCATGAACGCAGGCACCGCGAGGCGGCGGCCCTCCTGGAGAGGGTCAAGCGTCTGGAGCCGCGGCGGGGCTCCGTCCTGGAGATGCTGGGCATCGCCTACTACAACGGCGGCAGCCATTCCCGGGCGCGGAGGGAGTTCGAGGAGGCGCTGGAGATAGACCCCAGCAACCATTTCGCGCGCTACGGTTTGAGCAGGTGTCTTTTCCGTGGGGGCAGGACGGACGAGGCCATAGGGCAGGCCAGGCTGGCGGCGGTGATGGCCCCCGGGGAGGAATTGTACGAGGAGGCGCTGCGGCGCTACCGGGCTGAGCCGCCGCGCCGCGGAGGAGAGCGGACATGAAAGCGGGGGCGGAGAGGCCGGTGGTGAACGCCTACCAGGACTTCCTCATGGACATGGACGGGGTGGTCTACCGCGGCGGGCAGCCCATAGCGGATGCGGCGGAGTTCATAGGCCGAGTGCGCGGCATGGGCAAGAAGGTGCTCTTTCTCACCAACAACTCCCGCTATACCAGGGGCGAGCACAGGGAGAGGCTGTCGGCCATGGGCATCGAGGCGAGCGAGGAGGACTTCTTCACCTCCTCGGTGGCCACCGCGGGTTTCCTGGAGGAGAACTACGACCTGGAGGGGAAGGGCGCTTACCTCATCGGCGGCCGGGGCCTGCGGGAGGCGCTGTCCTCGACCCCGCTGCGCATCCTGCGGGGAGAGGAGGGGAGGAGGGCGGACTTCGTGGTCGTTGGCTGGGACGTCGAGCTCACCTACGATAAGCTGCGTATCGCCTGCCTGGCACTCTATTCCGGGGCGGCCTTCGTGGCCACCAACGACGACGCCACCTTCCCGGCGCCGGAAGGGCTGTGGCCGGGCGCGGGAGCCATCGTGGCCGCCCTGCAGACCGCGGCGGGACGCGAGGCGCTGGTGGTGGGGAAGCCCAACGTGTACATGATGCAGGCGGCCCTGTCCCTCACCGGGGGGAAGGCCGACCATACCCTGATCATCGGCGACCGCCTGGAGACGGACATACTGGGCGGCTGGCGGGCCGGTCTCGATACCTGCCTGGTGCTCAGCGGCGTGGCCTCCAGGGAGGACCTGGAGGGCTTCGAGCCGCGGCCCGACCATGTCGTCGACAGCCTGCTGGAGCTGCTGTGAAGCGCGAGGCGGCGAGGGAATGGACGGCGCAGCTCTGCCGCCGCCTCCTTCCCGGCGAGCCGGACGCATACGCCGCCTTTCTCCACCTGGTGTGGTCGAATTGCCCGGCGGGGGGGACCCTGGTCGACCTGGGCTGCGGGGAGGAATGCTACCTCACCTGCATGGGGGAGAGGGCGGCGGAGATAATCGGGGTTGACGACAGGGACCTGCAGGGGCCGTATGATCGTTATCTCCGCACCGACCTCAACCGCGCCATCCCCCTGCGGCCCGGGAGCGTGGACGTAGCCGCCTGCAAGTTCCTCATCGAGCACCTCGAGGACCCGGCCTCTTTCCTGCTCCAGGCGCGCCGCTGCCTGCGCCCCGGCGGACTCCTGGTGCTCATGACCCCCAATGTGCTCTATTACCCCTACACGCTCAACTTCCTGCTCTCGCGCTGCATGAGCCAGGAAAGGCGTATGCGCCTGGTCGAGGCCTTCAGCGGCAGGGCGGCGCACGATATCTTTCCCGTACACTACCGCTGCAACACTCCGCGGAGGCTGCGACGCGAGCTGCTGGCGGCCGGGTTTGACCCCGTGCACCTGGAGACCTACGCCGACTGCTGCGCCAGCGCCGTTACCAGGCCGCTGGGGGCCCTGGCGGTCGCTTACGAGAAGGCCGTCGGCGCGCTGGGCATCCGGGGGATGAAAGGGTTCATCGTGGCCGCCGCGGCGAGGAGATAGCAGGGGGGAGAGAGCGGGTCATGCTGCCCCTTTTCGATCGCAACCCCACGCGCAGGACACCGCTGGTCACCCTGGGCCTTATCGTCGCGAACGCCGCCGTTTTCGCCTACATGCTCTTCCTCGACGCCATGGCCTACGAGTCCTTCATCTACCGCTTTTCCGTGGTGCCCTGGGAGATCGTGCACGCCAGCCACCTTCCCGCGGAGGCCATGCGGCAGCTTTTCGGATACACCATGGCGGCGATGCCCGACAAGCAGGTGTATCTCGCGCTGCTCACCTCCCTCTTTCTACACGAGGGCTGGTTGCATCTCCTGGGGAACATGCTTTTTCTGTGGATCTTCGGGAACAACGTCGAGGACGTCCTGGGGCATCTGCCCTACCTGGCTTTCTACCTCATGTGCGGGCTGTTCGGAACCATTGCCCACGTCGCCGTCCACCCGCAGAGCTTCAGCCCGCTCCTGGGGGCGAGCGGGGCGATCTCGGGGGTGTTGGGCGCCTATCTCATCCTCTATCCCCGCGCCTGGATATGGACATGGGTCTTCCTGGCCATCATCCCCGTGCCCGCCTTCGTGGTCATCGGCTTCTGGATCGCGGTGCAGTTCGTGCAGGGGATAACCTCCCTGGGCGGAAGCGCCGTGGGCACGGCCTTCTTCGCGCACCTCGGGGGGGTTGCCATGGGCCTGATGGTCACGGGGGTGTTCTATCCCGCATTGCGCCGCCGCCGCGACCGGCTCATGCGGCTCCCCGGGACGGCGTGGTGGGAGCGCAAGGGCGCTTGAGGGAGCGCTACCTGTCCGCCGCGAGCAGGATGGGGTAGGGATTGACGGCGGCGCCGCCGCCGGGATGGACCTCGAAGTGGAGGTGGGGCGGCCCCCCCCGGGCGTTGCCGGTGTCCCCCACGTAGCCGATGATGGTGCCGGCGGCGACATGCCCGGTGGCGGAGAAGCCAAGCAGGTGCATGTAGTAGTAGACGTGTCCGTCGTCACCCGCCAGGCGCACGTAGAGGCCGGCGTTCTTGCCCTCTCCCTGGTTGATGGTGCCCGAGACGCAGGCCACGCACGGCGTTCCCGACGCGGCGAAGACATCGCAGCCCTGATGCAGGTGTCCGGTACGCGGCGCATGCCAGTCGTTGGTGAAGGAGTGGGGACCCCTGACCGGAAAGATGAAGGAACCGATCGGTGTCATGAAGGGGGTGCCGCCGCCCCCGGTCGCCGCCAGCAGCTGCAGTATCTCCTGATTGACGGAGTCCAGGTAGGCCTGCTGCTCCTGCAGGGAGGCCTCCATGGCCTGGCGCTTGGCGTTGACCGAGCCCAGCAGCTGTCGCTGCTGCGCCTCCTTCTCCTCCAGGATCCTGTGCCGCTCTCCGATCTCCTCGCGCAGGCTCTTGACCTCGTCGAAGATACGAAAATCGCGGTTGCCGATATAGGAGAAGAAGTCGTAACGGTTGAGGAAATCGTCCAGGCTCGTCGATTCAAGCAACACCTCTATGGAGCTGACCTCGCCCGATTTGTAAATGGAGCGCAGGCGGTCGTTGAGGATGGTGCGGGCGCGCTTGTAATCGCTCTGCGCCTTCTCCAGCTGTTCGCGGTTTCTCTCTACCTCGGCGCGGGTGAGCTCGTATTCGCTCAGCGCCGTGCTGTATTCCTGCGCCAGCCGCTGCGACTCCGCCTTCATGTTCTCGATCTGCCCCCTCACGCGGTTCGCCTCCGCCTGTTTTTCCACCAGGGTGGCGGAGAGGGCGGCGGTGGGCACGGCGGCCGCGCAGAGCAGCGCGAGCGCAGCAATCAGAAGGGCGGGATGGCGGCGTTTCTTCACTCCTCAACCTCCGCTGCCGTCCGCTTCGGGCCCACGGGGCGCAAGCGGTCGCCTGTGTACAACATCCATATAGATAGTATCATGCGCGCACCCCGATTCCTTTAGCGCTTTGCGCGCCTGCCCATTCCTTCTGTTATTAAAATGGATTGCAGTTGCTGAAGTCAATGCTTGTTGATAATGGCGGGCAGGCCCACGGGCGGGTCTTCTGCTAGTATTAGGCACGAAACGCGGTGATCCTCGGAGGGTGCGCATGATCTCGGTGGTGGACATAGGCAAGGAATATGCGGGGGTCAAGGCGCTCGACGGCGTAACGCTCAGTGTCGCTAAGGGGGAGAGGTTCGGGCTCATCGGCCCCAACGGCGCCGGGAAGACCACGCTCATCCGCATCCTCACCGGCCAGGTCGCCCCCAGCCGGGGAGAGATACTGGTGGAGGGAGCGCCCGTCGATCCCCTCGACCCGCGCTACCGCCTGCGCGTGGGCCTGGTTCCCCAGGATCCTGCCCTCTACGGGAGGCTGAGCGCCCGCGAGAACCTGGCGCTGCTGGCCGGGCTGTACGGCGTCGAGAGGCGGGAGGCCCGGGAGAGGGCGGCCCGGCTGCTCTCCTGGGCGGGCCTGGAGGGCCATGCGGACAGGCAGGCGCGTTTCTTCTCCCGCGGCATGCAGCAGCGCCTGAGCCTGGCCATGGGGCTGGTGCATGAGCCGGAGATCATCTATCTCGACGAGCCGACCTCGGGCCTGGATCCTGAGGCCCGCGTCTCCCTGTGGGAGCTCATCGCGCGCCTGGCCGAGGAGGGCAGGTCCGTCTTTCTCACCACCCACAACATGGAGGAGGCGGATCACCTCTGCGACAGGCTGGCCATCCTGGTCTCGGGGAAGCTGCGCGAAGAGGGGACGCCGGAACGCATCAAGGGCCTGCTGGGAGTGGATCGCCTGGAGATGCGCCTGCAGGAGGGAGGGGCCGCCCGGCTCGATTCCCTGTGCGCCCGCCTCGGGCTGTCCTGGAAGATGGAGGGGGACCTGGTCACGCTCACCGGCCCCGACCTTCCGGCCAGGCTCCCGGAGATCGTCTCCGAGCTGGCGGGCTCACTGCGCGACCTGCGCTATCGCGAGGTGACCCTGGAGGACGCCTTCCTGCGCTTCATGCGGGAGGAGGAGACATGAGGGGGATGAAGGCCCTGCTGGCCAAGGACTGGAAGCTCATCGCGCGCAACCGCCTGCTCCTCGTGGTGCTCATCATCTACCCCTTCCTGATCATGGGGGTGATCGGGGCCGCCTTCTACGACGTGGGACGCCCGGTGCCCATCGCCCTGGTCGACCTGGACCGCGCCGGCGTGGGTGGAGAGGCATGGAGCGGCGCCTCGCCCTCTTCCGCGGCCGGGCTCGAGAGGCGCTTTCGCCGCCGCGGCGTGGGCGTGAGGGCCTTCGCCGGCGGAGGGGAAGCGAGGGCCGCGCTGGCCGGCGGGGAGGTGAACGCCCTCATGGCCTTCGCCGTGGCGGAGGGGCCGCCTTTGTGGCTGGGAGCGGAGCTGACCCCGGAGGGCATCGCCTTCATCCTGGCGGACATGCGGGCAGGCGCGGAGGGCTGGGGGGAGTTCGCGGAAGGCGGGGAGGCCGAGGCGGCGCTGGCGCAAGGCCGGAGCGACGTGCTCCTGGCGGTGCGGGAGGCCGATTACCCCCACCTCGGAGAGAGCATATGGCTGGGAGGGGAGAGCCTGGATGCGGAGGGCCTCATCGCCGTTTATGGCGGAGAGGTGGCCGATATTCGCGCCTACGCCAGCGAGGAAGAAGCCCGGGGAGACCTGAAGAGAGGCCGGGTGGACGCGGTCCTGGTGCTGCCGCGCGGCTTCGTCCATTCCCTGAAGACGCTGGACGAGGTGGCGCAACTGCCGGTGATCATCGACCAGTCCAACCTGGTGAAGGCGGAGTTCGCCGAGACGAGCATCAGGGGCTTCCTCTCCCGCATCAAGGACGGCGTGGTGGAGAACAAGACGCAGGCGGTGGTCGCCGGGCTGCGCGTCCTCGTCGGCGGCGGGGACTTTTTCGGCACCAGGGTGGTCGGCCTGGAGCAGATCAGGGATAACCTCCTGGAGCTGCGGGCAGCTCTCGAGGAGCGCCCCGACCTGGCGGAGAAGGTGGAGGAGGGGATCGGCCTGGCGGACACGGTGATCGCGGATATCGAGGAGGCAGCGGCTTACCTGCGCGGCACCGCCCTCCCCATCGAGCTCCATCTCTCTTCCGTGGCCGGCAGGTCGCTCTCCGCCAGGGACGCCGTGGTGCCCTCTCTCGTCGCTCTCTCCATCCTGTGGACCGGCGTTCTCTGCGGCGCCATCCTCATGGTCATCGAGGACGAGGAGGGGATGCGCGTCCGCCTCGCGTTGAGCGAGATGGGCCCTTTTGCGCTGGTGGGCTCCAAGCTGTTGCTGACCACGGCGGTGGTCTTTGCCCAGTCGGCGGTGATGCTCGCCCTTGCCACGGGGGCCTTCGGCGTTTACGCCTCCAACGCGGCGTCGGCGCTGCTGGTGATAGCGGTCGCTTCCGTTTCCTGCATCGGCATCGGGCTGGTCATCGCGGCCTTCGCGCGCCAGGTCGCGGGCGCGGTCATCCTGAGTGTGCTGGTCAGCTTTCCGCTCATCTTCATGACCGGGGCGGTGTTCCCCCTCTCCCAGATGCCGGTTTTCATGCAGTGGGTGGCGAGGGCCATCCCGCTCACCTATGCCATCGAGGCCCTTGCCGGGGTCATGTTGCGGGGGGAGACGCTGGCGGATGTGGCCTGGAGCCTGCTGGCGCTGCTGGCCTTCGGAGCGGGGTGGCTGAGCATCGGGTCCCTGCTGGTGAGAAGAAAAGGGAGGTAGGATCGGCGGCTCCGCGGGACGGCGCGCGGCGGCGTGAGGGGAGATAAGGGGGCGCGAACTCATGTTATTGGCGCCCGAACCTGCTAGAATTGCCCTGAGTCGCGGCGGAGCTGAAGGCGCGGGGTCTCGATGTGGAGACCCCGGGCAGGGTCTCGCCCGGGTTCTTCTCCGGCGAGATCAAGCGGCCCGAGGCGGTGATACGCGCCCTGCGGAGGGCGGCTACAAGGTCATGCGCGAAGAAAAAGTCCTGCGCATGTGAGCGAGGAGGAGGCAGGGAAGGCAGAGATGCCGCTTCATACCACGTCCCTGGAGCTGGCGGCGCACGGGGACTCGGACATCATAGACATCACCCGGCGGGTGCAGGAGGAGGTCTCCCGCTGCCCCTTCAGCGACGGCATGGTCACCGTTTTCGTGCCCGGTTCCACGGGAGGCGTGATCGCCCTCGATCTCGACCCGGGGCTGGACGGAGGCATCGAGGGGGCTTTCGAGCGCTGGGCCTCCAGGCAGAGGCGCACCGTCCCTGGCGGCGGCCGCGGGAGCGACAACGGCGGCGCGCGCGCGCGCTCCTCCCTCGTCGGCCCCTCGCTGAACATAAGCTTCAAGGAGCGGCAGCTCGTTCTGAGGGCAGGGCAGCAGATAGCCTTCGTGCAGTCAGGCAGCCGCCCCCGCAGGCGCGTCCTCATCCTGCAGATAATGGGAAGTTAGCAAAGGAGTCGAGAAATAGCTCGAAAGACGGCCGCGCGATCCGGGGTGGGGCGCGGCAGCGGCGGGTGGCTGGACAGGTTGTCATCCTTCCCCGCCCTGGGCTGGGGACTCCTTTATTACGCCGCGCTCTTGACCGCCTACCGCTACCTGGCATACGAGTTCGCCGCCGCGAGGCTCGACCGCCAGCTGCCGGGCTTCGTGAACATTCTCGCGGTCACCGCGGTCCTCTTCGCATACCTGCTCGCATGCTCCCTGCCCCCCTTCCTGCGAGCCAGGTCGAGCCGCCGCCGCCCGCTGTGGCGGGGGATGGAGTGCTTCGCCTGCTACCTCCTGGTCTCACTGGCGCTCGGCGCGGTGTTCGCGGCGTTCAGCGAGGGGAGCTGGAATACGCTGAGCGGCGTTTGTGCTTCAGGCGCCGCGTGGGCCCGCATAGGCTCTTTCGCCGCCCTAGTCGCCGTCTTCGCCTTCGCGTCGTGGCGTGGTGGCAAGTACGCGGAGGCGCACAGGAGGCGCGTAAAACGGCGCCGGAGGCGGTAGAAAGACTGTTCCCGCCGCCGGGAGGCGGAAGAGGCTCGCCGCGGGTCGTGAGCGCAGCGGGTGGGGCGATTCAGGCGATGTCTCCGCGGTCGAAGCCGTCGACGAGGGCGATCATGAAATCCAGGGAGCGCCTGAGCGAGCGCGGGTCGACGTTGTCGTGAGCGTCGTCGGCGCTCCTCCAGTGACGGGGAGGGCGCGAATCCTCCCGCGTGCTCACGGTCATGGCCTTGCGGCCGCGGGAGAGGAGCTGGAAACCCTCTCCGAGGTACAGGGCGTTGCGCCGCCAGGAGGCATCGAAGTGAGGGTGGGCATCGCGGACCTGGCCGAAACATGCACGCAGCTTGCGGCCGGCCCGGAAGGGAATGAGGCGGCCCTCGCGCCGGTAAGCCACGGGAAAACCCCTCCCCATGCCGTCCATGAAGATGTAGTGGGCCCCCCCCAGCTCCCTGCGGTTGCGGCGCAGCAGTCGCCGGGCACCGGCTCCCCCGGAGCAGGCGGCGCCGGTGCAGACCAGCCATAGTGCGGTGTCGCGCGGCGGGCGTGCGGATAGGGAGCGGGCAAGCTCCAGCAGCACCGCTACCCCGGAGGCGTTATCGTTGCCGCCCGGGGTGGCGGAGCCCGTGGCCTTGCACAGCAGGGCGGCGGCGGCGAGGGCGGGGAGGACGCTCAGGGCCAGGCCGAGGTGCCAGAAGAGGTCGAGAGCCTCCTTCTCCATGCTCAGCAGGAACCCGGCGTAGGAGACGGTGAAGAGCATGAAGAGGGCGGCAAAGGCGGCGAAGTCCGCGAGGAAGGCGATGCGGGCGAAGCGCTGAAAACCGCCGCGGCGGTAGAAGGCGGAAGGGGGCGAATCCAGGTGCGCGGCCAGCACCAGCGTCTTTTGCGGCGCGCGCTGCGGCTGCAGGCGCGCGACCACGTTCTGCGAATGGCGCTGCGGCTGCAGGCGGGCGAAGGGGCTGCGCCCGTAGTATTCGAGCAGGAAGAGCAGGAAGCCGAGGCAGACGAGCGCGTAGGAGAGGTGGCTGTTGGCGGGGAAGGTCACCACCCCCAGGAGCGCCGTGAGATGGACGAACAGTTCGCTCCATGCCGTGCTTGTGGGTGCGCGGAAGGCCTGGACCTCCACCTCGAGACCCCGTGCCTTCAGCTCCGCCGCGACGAAGTCGGCCGCCGCCTTTTCGCCACCGCTTCCCGCCGGCCGCGGTCCGATATCCCTCGCCAGACGGCGCACGGGCCTGGCGATACCCTTCTCCCTCTGCCCGGCCCTCTCGCCCCTGTCTGCGCTGACGGTATGATGCAGGATGCGATCGCTTCCGTCCAAGTTGGCTCCAACCTCTGCGCCTCAGACGGCGCCATCATCACCGGTAGTACACGTCATCCGGTCAAGCCAGCGCCGGCAGGTGCCGGCGCGAATATCATACAATATTTCCACAGACCCCTACCCGTTACCTGCAGGCTCATCGCGGCGCCCGCGTCCGCGCGGGACGCCGCATGGCTGCGGGCGGGCGCAGGGAGGAAGTGCGGGCAAGGACATTACCCGCCACGCTTGCGGCTGCACAAAGGCGTCGGATAGAATCCGAGTATGGCGTGAGGGGACTGCGGGGCGCGCGGTAGCTATTGCCTACGCCGCTTCCCCGGCGTGGCGGCGATACCCGGAGGAGGAACGGGACTTGGCGCAGGAAAAAAAGAAAGACCTCGGGGAGGAGCTGGAGGCGGTGCGGCAAAAGGTGAACGCCCTGAGGGAGGACCTGGATGCGGACGAGGCCTTGCGCCTGTTGGACGAGGCGGTCACGGAGGTCGAGAGCATCGGGGAGAGGATTGAGGAAGCGGGGTCATGAGCGCCACCCCCATCCTGGACGCGGTCTCCGGCCCGGCCGACCTCAAAGAGCTGGGCTACGATGAGCTCGCCCGCCTGGCGCGGGAGCTGCGCGAGGTCATAGTGGAGACCACGGCCAGATGCGGCGGGCACCTGGCCTCCAGCCTCGGGGTGGTGGAGCTTACCCTTGCCCTGCACCGCGTCTTCGCCAGCCCCAGGGACCGCATCATCTGGGACGTGGGCCATCAGGCCTACGCCCACAAGCTCCTCACCGGCAGGAAAGAGGATTTCATCCATCTGCGCTGCAGCGGCGGGTGCAGCGGCTTCCCCCGCCGTGAGGAGAGTCCGCACGACCCCAACAACCCCGGCCATTCCAGCACCTCCATCAGCATCGGGCTGGGCATGGCGCTGGCCCGCGACCTGGAGGGGGAAGATTTTCACGTGGTCTCCGTGGTGGGCGACGGCGCCCTTACCGGGGGGATGGCCTTCGAGGCGCTGAACCAGGCCGGCCACCTCAAGCGGAACCTCATCATCGTCCTCAACGACAACGGCATGTCCATATCGCGCAACGTGGGCGCCCTGTCCACCTATCTGACCCAGCTCCGCCTCGACCCGCGCTACGTACGCATGAAGGACGAGGTCAAGGAGATAATCGAGAGCGTTCCCGTGGTGGGGGCGCACACCGACCGCATCATCCGCTCCTTCAAGGAGCGGCTGAAGGGTTTTCTCATACCCGAGTTCATCTTCGAGGAGCTGGGGATACAGTACGTGGGCATCGTGGACGGTCACGACTTGCAGGCCATGGAGAGGGACCTGAGGCTGGCCAAGGCGGCCGAGGGCCCGGTGCTCATCCACGTCATAACCAGCAAGGGCAAGGGTTACCCCCCGGCCGAGAGGGACCCCGACCTCTTCCACGGCATCGGCCCCTTCGATGCGGGAACGGGGGCCGTGCCGGAGAGGCGGGGGGCGGCCTCCTACACCGCCACCTTCGGGCGCGTGCTCTGCGACATGGCCAGGTCCGAGCCGCGGCTGGTGGCCATAACCGCGGCCATGAAGCTGGGCACGGGCCTCGACGATTTCGCGCGCCTCTTCCCGCGCCGCTTCTTCGACGTGGGCATCGCGGAACAGCATGCGGTGGCCCTGGCCGCGGGGATGGCGCTGTCCGGATACCGGCCCGTGGTCTCCATCTACTCCACCTTTCTGCAGAGGGCCGTGGACCAGCTTATACAGGAGGTGTGCCTGCAGAACCTCCCCATCATCTTCACCCTTGACCGCGCCGGGTTGGTGGGGGAGGACGGCCCCACCCATCACGGCGCCTTCGACCTCACCTATTTGCGCATGATGCCCAACATGAAGGTGATGGCCCCCAGGAATCAGGAGGAACTGCGGGACATGCTGTGGGCGGCGCTGGACATGGGCGGCCCCGTGGCCATTCGCTACCCGCGGGGCGCGGGGAGCTCGAGCGAGGTGGGAGCGGAGCCCCGCAGCATCGAGACCGGCAGGGTCGAGACCCTGAGGGAGGGCGGAGACGCCTGCCTGCTCGCGGTGGGCAGGATGGTGGACGTGGCCCTGGAGGCGGCTGAACTCCTCGCCGGGGAGGGGATAGAGGCGGGTGTGGTCAACGTGCGCTTCGTCAAGCCCCTGGACGAGGAGGCCATCGGGTGCCTCGCGGAAAGGTGCCGCCTGCTGGTGACCATGGAGGAGAACGCCTTGAGCGGGGGCTTCGGGGAAGCCGTGGCCGCCATGCTGCAGAGGAAGGCTTTCACCTGCCGCATGCAATCCTTCGGGCTGCCGGACCGTTTCGTGGGGCACGGCAAAGTGGAGGAGCTCTTCCATGCGGCGGGAATAGACGCGCCCGCGGTGGCTCGCGCGGTCAAGGCCGCCCTGCGCGGCGGCGGAGAATAGGCGTGAGGCTCGATCACTGGCTGGTCGAGCAGGGGCATTTCCCCTCACGGGAGAGGGCGCGCTTGGCGGTGATGGCGGGCGAAGTGGAGATCGAGGGCCGGGGGCGGGCGCTCAAGGCGGGCCACAAGCTCGCCCCCGGCGACAGGGTGGTGGTAAGGACCCGGGCGCGTTACGTCTCGCGCGGCGGCGATAAGCTCCATGCGGCGCTGGAGCGTTGGGGGATGGAGATCGCGGGCAGGATGGCCCTCGACGCCGGCGCCTCCACGGGGGGGTTCACGCACTGCCTGCTGGAGAAAGGGGCCGCCCGGGTCATCTGCCTCGATGTGGGCCGCGGGCAGCTGCACTGGGACTTGAGGAGGGACGAGCGGGTGACGGTGATGGAGGGCCGCAACGTGCGCTTCATGCTCCCCTCCGACCTTCCCTACGCGCCCGACCTCATCGTGGCCGACCTCTCTTTCATCTCCCTGCGCCTGGTCCTGCAGGGACTGGGGCGGGCGTTGGCGCCGGGCGGAGATCTCATCGCCCTGGTCAAGCCGCAGTTCGAGGCGGGAAAGGGGAAGGTGGGCCGCAAGGGGGTGGTGCGCGACCCCGAGGTACACCGCGAGACCCTGCGCGCCGTGCTGTGGGAGGCGGAGAAGCAGGGGCTGGGGCTGAACGGCGTCATGCCTTCGCCGCTGCGGGGCGCCGAGGGCAACCGTGAGTTTTTCTCCTGGTGGTCGCATGGCCCGCCTCCGGAAGGGGACGAGATGGAACACATGATCGAGGCGGCGGTGGAGGAAGCATGGAAAATGGAATAAGGACGGCGGGCATCATGCCCCACGCCTTCAAGCAGGAGTCCCTACACATGGCACGCCGGCTCGCCGAGTGGCTGGAGGCCAGGGGAGTGAGGGTGAAGGTGACGCGCGAGGACGCCCGGGCCATGGGTTGCCCGCAGAGGGGCGTGGAGGACACGGAGTTCGGGGAGGGCCTCGACCTGGTGATATCGCTGGGGGGAGACGGCGCCATGCTCAGGGCCGCGGCCGCCGCCTTCGCGGCCGGTGCCCCCGTGGTGGGCGTCAACCTGGGTAAGAAAGGTTTTCTCACCGCCATGGAGGCCGAACACATGCATGTGGGCCTGGAGGAGATCATGGCCGGCAGATACCTGGTGCAGGAGCGCATGATGCTTTGCTGCACCCTGCAGGGCGAGGAGCCCGCGGTCCCCCGTTTCGCCCTCAACGAGGTCACGGTGGGAAAGAGGGAGCTGCAGAGGATGATGGGCCTGGAGGTGGAGATCGGGGGACGCCATTTCCACTACTATTACGGCGACGGAGTGATATTCGCGACGCCCACGGGATCGACCGCCTACTCGCTCTCCGCGGGCGGACCCATCGTCGATCCCACGCTGGACTGCATCATCCTCACCCCCATCTGCAGCCATTCCCTCGTGGACCGCTCGGTCATCCTCTCGCCCGAGAGCGTCGTCGAGGTCCGGGTGAGGAGGAAGATGGTGCTTCCCACCCTCTCCCTCGACGGCAGGGAGGAGATAGGCATTCCCCAGGGAGGCAGCTTATTCGTGCGCAGGGCGGAGCGGAGGCTGCGGGTGATCAAGCTGGCCAACTATTCCTTCTATGACCTGCTGCGCGACAAGTTCGATTTTCCCGGCGGGGGGAAATAGGGAGGAGCGCGGAAGGCGGAAGGGGGTAAGAGAGATCGAGGTCGTGGCATGCTCTTAGAACTGCACGTACGCAACCTGGCCCTCATCGAGGAGGCAAGGGTCGAGTTCGGTCAGGGGCTCAACGTGCTCTCGGGAGAGACCGGGGCCGGGAAGACCATGCTCGTCGAGGCCCTGAGCCTGCTGCTGGGAGGAAGGGGTGACAGCGGGCTGGTGCGCAGCGGGGCGCCGAGGCTGGAGCTGGAGGCGGGCTTCGCGGTGGCGACGCGGGCGCTGCTCGCCGCCGCGGAGAGAGAGGGCCTGGAGCTGGAGGGCGATGAAGTCGTCGTCCTGCGCCGCGTCCTGGGTTCCGACGGCAAGAGCCGCTGTTACGTCAACGGCGTCATGTGTGCGGTCTCGACCCTGTCACGGCTGGGGGAATACCTGGTGGACATCCACGGCCAACACGAGCATCAGCGCCTGCTGCGCCCAGCAAGCCACGTCGGCTACCTGGACGCGAGCGGCCCCCCGCAGCACCAGGCATTGCTGCGGAGTTATCGCGAGCGCTACCGGGAGTGGAAGAGGGTGAGGGCCGAGCTGGAGGGGGCGCGCTCGGGAGAGGCGGAGAGGCTGCGGGAGATGGAAGAGCTGCGCTTCCAGGTCGGGGAGATAGAGGCGGCGGATCCGCGCCCGGGTGAGCTCGAGGAGCTGCTCGCGCTGCGCGGGCGCATGCAGAACAGCGAGGAGCTGTTCCTCGCCGCGCGCGAGGCCTATATGCGCATCGCGGGAGGGGCAGAGGGCGAGGGGGCGGTGGACCTCGCGGGCGCGGCCGAGGCCGTGCTGGAGCGGGCGTGTTCGCTGGACGGGGACCTGTCGATATGGACGGACCGCCTGAGAGGGGCGCAGGGGCAGCTCTCCGACCTGGCCCAGGAGATGCGCGCCTACCTCGAGGGCCTGGACTTCGAGCCCGGCCGCCTGGAGGAGGTCGAACAGCGCCTGAGCGTGCTCTCCGAACTGGCGCGCAAGTACGGGCGAGACAGCGCCGCGATACTCGAGCACCTGGAGGAAGGGCGCAGGCGGCTCGCCGTCCTCGCGGGCATGGACACGAGGAGGGAGGAGCTGCAGGAAGCGGAGGAGGCGCAGCGGAGGGAGCTCGAGACCGCGGCGGAGGAGCTGGCCGCCTCGCGCAGGGGCCTGGCCGAGGAACTGGCCCGCGATGTCAACACGGAACTCGCCGAGCTTAACATGGCGGGCATGCGCTTCGCGGTGGAGGCGGGAGAGGCGGGGGAATACGGCGAGAGCGGGCGGGAGGCGGTGGAGTTCAAGGTATCTCCGGGCAGGGGGCTGCCCTTCAGGCCCATGGCCAGGATCGCCTCGGGCGGCGAACTGTCGCGCATCATGCTGGCCCTGAAGCTTGTCCTGGCCCGGGCCGACGACGTGCCCACCCTGGTCTTCGACGAGGTGGACGCGGGCATCGGAGGCAACACCGCCGACGTGCTGGCCGTGAAACTGTCACGCATCTCCCGTTACCACCAGGTGTTCTCGATTACCCATCTCCCCCAGCTCGCCGCCTGCGCGGACAACCACATCGTGGTGAGCAAGCGGGAGGCGGAGGAGGGGATAGAGACGTGGGTGAAGCGCGTGGAGGGAGAGGAGCGAGAGGGAGAGCTGGCGAGGATGCTGGGGGGGGACGAATCGACGGCGCTCAGGCACGCCCGTTCGATGCTGAGAAGGAAGGAGGACCTCTCTACCTGAACGAGGGTCCCCGCGGGCCCGCGCGTACAGGCGGCCGGACGACGAGATCGCCGCCATCGCGGAAGGGGTCAGGGAAGGGAATCTCGACCCGGAGGCAACCGCGCGTGGGGGGGGGCGAGTTCGAGGGACTGGAGCGGGCCTTCGGGGGAGATGGGGGAGAGCTTAAGGGGGTTGATGGACAGGCCCACCCGGGGGGAGCGAGGTCATTGTGGGGGGTGACGGCCATGGGCTATACTGGGGGGCGATATGGCAAGCGTGAGTGAGGAATCGGGAGGTGACCGGCAATAGACCGGCCGGAGGAATCCCGCGGCAGCCGAATAACGGAATCCCTTGCGAAAGTAGGGATTCCTTCTCTTTTAAGCGAAGAGATGACGCAGAGGCGGGAGAGACGGGATGGGTGGCTGCGAAGGTTGGGAGGTCTGAGTTGATGCCGGTAAAATATATCTTCGTGACCGGCGGGGTTGCCTCTTCTCTGGGCAAGGGCATCACCGCCGCTTCGCTGGGGAGGCTGCTGAAGTCGCGCGGCCTCAAGGTGACCATGCAGAAAATGGATCCCTACATCAACGTCGATCCCGGGACCATGAACCCCTTTCAGCACGGAGAGATATTCGTGACCGACGACGGCGCGGAGACCGACCTTGACCTCGGGCATTACGAGCGTTTCGTGGACGAGCACCTGGGCAGGGAGAACAACGTCACCACCGGGAGCGTCTACTGGTCCATAATCACCCGCGAGCGCAAGGGGGAGTTCCGGGGGGGCACGGTGCAGGTCATCCCCCACGTGACCAACGAGATCAAGGACCGTATCCTGCGCCTCACCCGTTCCAGCGAAGTGGACGTGATCATCACCGAGATCGGCGGCACCGTGGGCGACATCGAGAGTCTCCCCTTCCTGGAGGCCATCCGGCAGTTCAAAAAGGACGTAGGCCCGGAGAACGTGATGTACATACACGTCAGCCTGGTTCCCTTCCTGGAGACCACGCGGGAGCTCAAGACCAAGCCCACCCAGCATAGCGTGAAGGAATTGCGCTCCATGGGCATTCAGCCCGATGCCATCGTCTGCCGCTCGCCCCGGCCTATCGGCATGGAGCTCAAAGACAAGATATCCCTGCTCTGCGACATAGACATCGACGCCGTGGTCTCGACCCCCACCGCCGAGTGCATTTACGAGGTGCCCCTGCTCCTGCACGCCGAGGGCCTCGGGGACGTGGTGGCCCGCCACCTGGGACTGGAGGGGCACGAGGAGGACCTCTCCGAGTGGGAGGAGATGGTGCGCCGCATCAAGTCGGCGAAGTGCGAGGTGGCCGTCGGCGTGGTGGGGGAATACGTCGACCTCATCGACGCCTACCTCTCCGTCACCGAGAGCCTCAAGCACGGAGGTTTCGCCCACTCCGCCAAGGTCGATGTGCGCTGGATCTCCTCCGACGACATCACCGCGGAGAACGCCGCCGGCGTCCTCGCGGGCCTGGACGGCATACTCATACCCGGGGGCTCAGGGGTGCGCAGGGTGGGCGGAAAAGTCGAGGCCATCCGCCACGCGCGCGAGAACAAGGTGCCTTTCCTCGGCATATGTCTGGGCCTGCAGTGCGCGGTCATCGAGGCCTCCCGCAATCTCTGCGGGCTTCCCGAGGCCGGCAGCTCCGAGTTCGACCCTGCGACGCCGCACCCCGTCATCGACCTCCTCCCCGGCCAGCGGGATGTGGAGGAGGCGGGAGGGGCCATGCGCCTGGGCTTATATCCCTGCAGGCTGGAGGAGGGGACCCTGGCCTTTTCCTGTTACGGGGAGGAGGTCATCTACGAACGCCACCGCCATCGCTTCGAGGTCAACAACCACTATCGCAGCATGCTCGAGGAAGCGGGCATCGTCTTCTCCGGCCTCTCGCCAGACGGGCGGCTGGTGGAGATCATGGAGCGCAACGACCACCCCTGGTTCGTGGCCTGCCTCTTTCACCCCGAGTTCAAGTCGAGGCCCAACCGTCCGCACCCCCTGCTCGAGGATTTCATCGCGGCGGCCCTGCGCCTCCGCCTCGACCGGGCGGAGCCGAGCGGCCTCGAGATCGTCGGCTCGCGGGGCGGCGGCGAAGGGGGCGAAGCCCCGGGCGCGGCGGGAGGCGGCGCCGGCAAGATGCCGTGATGGAGGCGGAGGGCAGGGCCGCGAGATGACCTTGCGCGGCGCGGCGGCAGAATAAGAGTAAACGGGGAGGGAGGCAGCATGGAAGGCAGGATACTCGAGACCTTTCTCCGGCTGGTCGGGATGGACAGCGAGTCCGGTCACGAGGCGGAGGTAGCCGCCTACGTGTGTGAGGTGGCGCGGGAATGCGCCTTCGACTGTTACGTGGACGAGGCCGGCGCCGCCATCGGCGGCGAGAGCGGCAACGTCTACGTGAACATGCCGGCCACGGGAGTCGATGCGCCCCCGCTCCTCTTCTCGGCCCACCTCGACACGGTGGCGCCGGGCATCGGGGTGGAGGCGGTGCTCAAGGGCGACAGGGTAGTCTCGCGCGGAGACACCGTCCTGGGTGCGGACTGCAAGGCCGGCGTGGCCGTGTGCCTGGAGCTCATGCGCCTGTCGGCCGAAGGGTCCTTCCGGCACGGTCCCCTGCAGATGCTCTTCACCGTGGCCGAGGAGGTGAAGCTGCAGGGCTCGCGGCATATGGACCGCAAGAGGATAGAGGCACGCCACGCCTTCGTCCTCGACGGCGCGGGCGGGGTGGGGGACATCATCAATGCCTCCCCCACGCAGGACAACCTGAACTTCACTTTCAAGGGAAGGGCGGCGCACTCCGGCGTCGAGCCGGAGAAGGGCATAAACGCCATCTACGGCGCGGCCTGGGCCATAAGCCTCATGCACCTCGGCCGTATCGATTCCGAGACCACGGCCAACATCGGGATCATCGAGGGCGGCCGCGCGGTGAACATCGTGCCCGAGACGGTGCTGGCGCGTGGAGAGGCGCGCTCCCTCGAGGCGGCCAAGCTCGAGGAGCAGAAGAAAGCGATGATACGCGCGGCCATGGAGGCGGAGGCGTCGGTGGGAGTCGGCGTGGAGATCGAGGTGGAACGCGCTTACGCGGGATACCGCATCGACCCCGGGGACCCTCTCGTCCGCCTCGCGGAGGAGGCGGGGAAGGCCATGGGCTTGAAGACGCGGGTGGTGAGCTCCGGGGGCGGGAGCGATGCCAATAACCTCAACGCCGGGGGAATCAGGGCGCTGGTGCTGAGCATGGGGGCCAGGGAATCGCATACCGTAAACGAGCACCTGGAGGTCAGGGACCTGGAGAGGCTCACGCGCCTGTGCCGGGAGATATCCGCTTGCGCGGGCAGGTTGAGGAGCTCGGGTTGAAAGCGCGAGGGCACGAGACCCTGGAGCGGCAGGAGGTCTTCGCGGGGAAGGTCCTCCACCTTTACCTGGACCGGGTGCGACTCCCCAACGGCAGGGAGGCGGACTGGGAGGTGGTCGAGCACCGGGGCGCGGTGGGCATCGTAGCCCTGGAAGAGGACGGCGAGGTCCATCTTGTGCGCCAGTACCGGCACGCTCCGGGAAGGGACCTGCTGGAGATACCCGCCGGCAAGCTGGACGAGGGCGAGGAGCCGGCGGCCTGTGCCCGCCGCGAACTCGCGGAGGAGGTCGGCCTGGGCGGCGGCGCGTGGGACAGGCTCGCCTCCTTCTATACCACCCCGGGGTTCAGCGATGAGGTGCTGCATCTCTACCTGGCCCGGGAGCTGCGCCCGGTCCAGGCCGCGCCGGACGAGGACGAGTTCCTGGAGGTGGTGCGCCTGCCCCTTGGGGAGGCGCTGGCCATGGTCTCCGCGGGCGGGATAGAGGACGCGAAGACCATAGCCGGGCTTTCTCTCGCGGCCCTCTTCCTGCGGGGCGAGTACCGGCCGCGGGAGGAGCCGGCGGGAGAGCGATAACGGGAGGAGAGATGATCGTAGGGGTCCCGAGGGAGGTCCTGGACCAGGAATATCGCGTCGCCCTGACTCCCCAGGGGGCACACGAGCTGGTGATGCAGGGGCATCGCGTGGTGGTGGAGAGGGGATGCGGCGAGGGCTCGAGCATAAGTGACGCCGATTACGAGAGAGCGGGCGCCGCGGTGCTGCCGGGGCCGGAGGACGTTTTCGCCGCGGCGGAACTGCTGCTCAAGGTGGAGGAGCCCCAGCCCGGCGAGATGGCCATGCTGCGAGAGGGCCAGGTCCTCTTCGCCTTCCTGCACCTGGCGGCGCACCGGGAGCTGACCATGCAGCTGGCCAGGCGCCGCGTGGTGGCGGTGGCCTGCGAGACGGTGGAACGGCCCGACGGGAGCCTGCCCCTGCTGGCGCCGATGAGCGAGGTCGCGGGGCGCATGGCACCACAGGTGGGGGCGCATTACCTGGAGAAGATGAACGGGGGCCGCGGCCTCCTGCTGGGCGGCGCGACCGGGGTCTCGCCGGCGAACGTGGTCATCCTGGGGGCGGGGATAGTGGGCTCGCACTCGGCCATCCTGGCCACGGGGATGGACGCCCACGTCATCGTGATGGACAAGAGCCTGGAGAAGCTGCGCTATATCGAGCATATACTGCACGGGCGCGTGACCACCCTCGTGTCCAACATGATGAACGTGCGGGAGATGGTGGCCGGGGCCGACCTGGTCATCGGCGCCGTGTTGGTGACCGGGGCGCTCACGCCGGTGATAGTGGACGAGGAAACCGTGCGCGCCATGCGCCCGGGGTCGGTGGTGGCGGATATCTCCATCGACCAGGGGGGCTGTTTCACCACCTCGCGCATGACCACCCACTCCGATCCCTCCTATGTCGAGCACGACGTCATCCATTACTGCGTGGGCAATATGCCGGGCGCCGTGCCCAGGACCTCGACTTACGCCCTCGCCAACGTCACCCTGCCCTATGCGGTGGAGATAGCCGAGCTCGGGCTCAAGGAGGCGGTCAGGCGCAACCCGAGTCTGGCGCGCGGCGTCAATACCGTCGAGGGCAGGGTCACCTCGCGCCCGGTCGCCGAGGCGCATGGGCTGGAATACGAGCCCCTGGAGCACGTGCTTCCCATCGACCTCAACGAGGGGCAGTTTTTCGGGGATATGGGCCTGATCTACTGATATCCGCGAGGAGGCATCGCTTGAGCGGCAGGGAACGGCGGCTCGCCGCATGGCGGGCGCTCAGCGACGAATACCTGCTCCACATCAAGGTGGAGAGAGGCCTGTCGCCGCGCACGGTGGAGGCGTACGGACGCGACCTGCGCAAGTGGGTGGATTTCGCGGCCCGACGCGGCCGGGAGGGGCCGCGGGAGGTGGAGCGCGCGGACCTCACCGCTTTTTTGGAGGAGTTGCGCGAGGGCGGGCTGTCGGCGCGCTCGCGCGCACGCGTCTCGGCGGCGCTCTCGGGTTTCCAGCGCTATCTCTTCCGCGAGGGCCGAGCGGGGGCCATGCCCGGAGGCGATATGCCCTCCCCGCGCTTTGCCCGCAGGCTGCCGAGGGTCTTGAGCCAGGAGGAGGCGCGGGGCCTCCTGGAGCAGCCTATCGCACGCGACGCGCCCGGGCTGCGCGACCGGGCCATCCTGGAGGTCCTTTACGGCACCGGCATGCGCATCTCCGAGATGATCGGGCTGGACCTCGAGGACATGGACCTTGAGGCCGGAGAGATGCGGGTGCTGGGCAAGGGCGCGAAGGAGCGCCTGCTGCCCGTGGGGGGCGCGGCGGCCGAGGCCCTGGGGGAGTACCTGCGCAGGGGCAGGCCGAGGCTGGCGCGCGGCTTCACTCAGCGCGCGACTTTCCTCAACCACAGGGGGGGGAGGCTGTCCCGGCAGGGAGCGTGGGGGATAGTCAAGAAGTATGCCGCGCGCGCGGGCCTGGAGGGAAAGATGACCCCGCATACCCTGCGCCACAGCTATGCCACGCACCTGCTCGAGAACGGCGCCGACCTGCGGCATATCCAGGAGCTGCTGGGCCATGCCAGCATCAGCACGACGCAGATCTACACCCACGTGAGCGGGTCCAGGCTGAGGGAGGAATACCTCAAGGCGCACCCCCACGCCGGGAGCGCGGAGCGGAGCGTGGCGGGGAAAGAGTAACCGTTTTCGCTTCGTTCGGTTAAATATTATGGAATCGGGGAAAATGAACATCACGACGGCAATCGCCGCACGCCGTTCTACATGCTTCAGGGCGCTAAAAGTGAAGGAAAGGGCTCTTGCGGGGGAGAGGGCGGCGTTTTCCGCGTTCGACCGTAGCGCGTTTTCGCTTCCCCCGCCGCGTAAGCGCACCCGTAGCGGCATGAAGGGAGGTGAAAGCAATGCCGGATGTATCCGTGATCAGGAACTATGCCATCAAGAAGACGATAAACGGCTTAATCTATGTTCTTCCCAACATCCCCGACGACAAGCTGCTCTCATTTTCCGAGAAGTTCGTGAGCGGCATCAAATGGCCCGAGGGGCAGGAGTTCATCAGGTCACTGATCCTGCAGGTCAAGAGCCGCCTGCCCGAGCTGCACAGGAACGTGAGGCGCGGAGCCATGAATTTCCTCACCGACGCCCTTTTCTACAAGGCGAAGGTGCGCGAGTCTTACGAGAGGGAGCATGGTTACAGCCCGCCTCTGCTCCTGGTTATCAGCCCCACCATGCGCTGTAACCTCAGGTGCGCAGGGTGTTACGCGGGGATGTACTCGAAGCGAGACGAACTGCCCGTGGAGGTATTCGATCGCGTGCTCAACGAGGCCAGGGAGATGGGCGTCTACTTCATGGTCATATCCGGCGGGGAGCCCTTCGGTTATGCGCCCCTGCTGGACATCTGCGGCAAGCACCGGGACGTGACCTTCCAGGTTTACACGAACGGGACCCTGATCGACCGCGAGCTGGCAGCGAAGATCGGCGAGAGAGATGGCCGGGGTTCGTTGGACAGCTTTTCGTGATCCTTAAGTGGTGCACTG
>CAZEAU010000023.1:0-320 GCA_964510515.1 uncultured Actinomycetota bacterium
TCGCACTCATGATCACGATGTCCCCACGCGCGTGGGGGTGAACCGGTCTGGGTGTTCATGTTTTGTATTGCACTCAGGATGTCCCCACGCGCGTGGGGGTGAACCGTCATCCGGGCCTCGAACGACGCGGCGACCTGGGATGTCCCCACGCGCGTGGGGGTGAACCGCCCTTTGGAGCCTGCGGTTGATCTCGTCGCCCGATGTCCCCACGCGCGTGGGGGTGAACCGACAGAGGCTGCTCCTAGCGACTCGTGATATTAGATGTCCCCACGCGCGTGGGGGTGAACCGGGAATCTACGACACGGTCATCCAGCCCGTCG